>CAZGTU010000173.1:0-7252 GCA_964528675.1 uncultured Bacteroidaceae bacterium | reverse complement strand
CACTGCAATAAGTCAGACTTTTACGGGATTTAGTTAGATAAAAGTTTGCCACGGCAGGGGCCGTATCTTATATGATAGCAGGCAGTGTTCAGAAAAGTACTTTCCAGAAAAGCATATCCTTGGTCGTCCCCTATAATCTATATCCTTTCATAGCCTATAGTTTGTGGTACCTGTCAAACACCGTTCACCGTCTACCATTCACCATTCACCGATTACCGATTACCGTTCACCGTTCACTTCCTCCCCCCTGCATCTGCTTCACCACTTTCGCAATGTATTTCCCAATAATATCAAATTCCAGGTTCACAATGGTTCCCGGCTTGAACTGATGGAAATTGGTGATTTCATAGGTATATGGGATAATGGCAACTTCAAAAGAATTGTCTTTGGAATTTACCACTGTAAGACTCACACCATTCACTGATACCGAACCTTTTTCCACAGTGATATAGTCATCCTGGCTGGGCTCATATGTAAATTTAAAATACCAGCTACCTTCAGCCTCTCTCACTTCGGTGCAGGTGGCTGTCTGGTCTACATGACCCTGTACAATGTGTCCGTCAAGACGCCCGTTAAGCGGAGTACTTCTTTCAAGGTTGACTTTATCTCCAAGCTTCAGGAGTCCAAGGTTGGATTTCTCAAGGGTTTCTTTAATCGCTGTAACGGTGTAAGTGGTATTGTCCTTTTTTACAACTGTTAAACAGACACCATTATGAGAGATGCTCTGATCTATTTTCAATTCATCTACAAATGAGCATTCGAGGGTGATATGCAGATTCTCCTGGTCTCTCTCCAGTTTGACCACTTTGGCCGCTTCTTCAACAATTCCTGAAAACATAAATATAGTTTTAAATTTTATGCAAAGATAGGAAAAAGTAGGGATTGGGGAAGGTGTGCTTTATTGTATTGCGTTTGGGTTCTGAAGTCAAGAGACGCACATGGGAAAAATGCCAGTGACACAATTTTCTGAAAACTTCTAGTGACACACTTTTTTTACAGGGGGGTTAATCCATCTTCCCATCACGCATCACCCATTACGCATCACGCATCACCCATCACCCCATCCTAAAATCCATAATTAAGTCCAAAACTAAATCTGTTCACTTTGCCATGGTACATTTCGGGGGTGTATTTAAGGAGGTAATCTTCTTCTCCCCTGATGTTGCTTTGAACAAAAGATAGCCTAAAGAAAAGATCATGAATAATTTGCCAGGTGAATTGAATGGAAAGTTTATCGGATTCCCAGACTGGAGGGTCAAGGGGATCTATATATATTCTGGGTTCAGTACCGAGGAAAGTGTGGTCGGGACCTTTTTTGGCTGAAGTATACGAAACGTGCAGAGATGTAGCTCTTGCGGGTCTTATACCTGCATATAAATATAATTCTTTGGCGTTATCTTCCAGATAGTGTCCAAGATTAAAGCGATTGGATTCAAAAGTAGTCGTGGGTACAAAATGTTGAAAGCAAAGTGCATTTGTGCTGGTATATTCAGCTCCGGCATAAAGATTAGGAATAATATTCTCAAAACGGATTCCTGCCTTTGAACTGATGAAATTATATTCATCAGGATTGAATATCCTTCCTACTGCCAGCTCATCAATGAATAATGTTCCATATATGTGCGTTTTCGGGAAAAAATTCATCGAAAAATCAAAGAACAACTGCTCATTCATATTGTCTATTCCCGAGCTTAAATGGTGATCTACAGCCTTGTAAAATATTGCCGGTATAAAGTAGGCTATGTGAGGATTTTCGTAATCATAGATGATACTATTTCCCACAGAAAGTTTAAGGTTTTTAAATGGTTTGAATGTGAAGAAGTTGGCGGCCAGGTATTTTTTGTGATAAACTTCCCTGTAATCTACGCCATAATTGTTATACACATTAAAAGACCGGGTACTGTCAACAAGTTCCGAGACCAGCCAGCCATGAACATAACGGTATTCAAACCATTTTGCCGGTTGAATGTTGAAGGCAAGATTGGTAAAGGAAGGTGTCCGTCCGGAAAAAATATTTGAACCATTATAATTATTTCCCCAGGCAAAGTGGTCTTTATAGAGGCCAATATTTCCTATGTCAAAGTCATAGCTTACTCCTCCACGATACTCCCAGTAGTCTACCTTGCCATCACTGAAGGTTTTAAAATTAGATCCTCCGTAATTCTGATTCATAAAGTCGGGTTGAGTAAGATGCTGACTTTCATGGTTGTCGCGTAATCTTCCATAGAAAGCCCATTTTCCAAGGGTTGCAGAGGCGGTAGCGCCATTCCACCAATGATAAGCAGAGTCGTTTTTGTTTAGGTAATAATTTCCTCCATACACCGGGTTCAAAGTGAAGGTAAAAAGTGAATCGGAGTAATGGTAAAAATGAAAACGCGAGCCTGGTTTAGATTTAAGCAAATAGCTTTTCCGACTGTTTTTTTCATATTTTCTATTGTTAAAAGCTCTTCTATAAAATTCCAGATCCTTTAGCTGACGTCTGTTCAATTTGTTTGATTCAACTTCTCCCAGCCATGCGGCGATCTCCTTATGACTGTAGGGCAGGACGGCTGTATTTATATTTATTAGATTTTCATTATTCAGTTCAAACAGAAAATCATATACAGGATCGGAGGTATGAACAGGCAGATACTGAGCCTTTATCGATCCGGATATTAATATCAGGATTATGAGTAGAATTTTATTCATAAAGAAAGGAAACTGTTTATATCTAAATTTTAAAGCAACCCTTTGTTTGTTCCTCCCAAAGAGGCTGGTCTAAAGAGTTTCTTTAATAATTATTCTCATTACAAATTGAAAGCATCCTTCTGTTTGCCCCTCCCAAATCCTCCCCCCAGAGGCTATTCTTTATATATAAGTCGGTTTCGGTCAAACAGAGTTTAGCCTTCATACATGCTATCAAATTCTCCTGGATTCGTCCATTCCTGATAATGCAATTCTGGCCTTTCAGGCCGGAATTGCATAACCGGGATTGCAATACGTCTATGTTTGGAGGACTCAATTTTTTAGACTTGTGTATAAAGAGTAGCCCAAGAGGGAGAGCTTTTGCTCCAATTAAGTAAGTCCTATCTTTTTTAAAATTGTGTATTTTTTTTGATTTTCTATTTCTCTGTAAGAATCGTTTGTTCCTCTTCAATCTCATATTGTTTATGAAAATTATCTCCCCAGATCAATCTGACTGCCCATATCAATCCAAATACCACTACTGATGATTTTATTAAGTGGTTGAGCACCACTGCGAATTCTGTTTCTGCTTTTACCACCTGTAAGAATAATATAGGACTCCAGAGAAGAAGAGTCGGAAAATGATCACTCCATTTCTCGAGTATCCGCCAGAAAGCACTGATGAATAGGCCCCACAGAAACATGAATACAATTCCTCCAATCCAGCCATAATTGGCATAACCTTCTCCCGCAATGCTTATTCCCATCGAGGTACCATCACTAATAGGCAAACCTGTAAATCGTCTGAAATTCTCTCTTCCTCCGGCGATTTTTTTGTCAGGTGCAAGCATTCGGGGCACGAGACTGGCAATGATTCCTTCTTTAATGGTTTCACCTTTAACGAATGGTATATTGTCAGGAACGTTGTACATGACTGCAGAGATAATCCATCCCTGGTTGAGCCTGACATTCATGTCCACTTCCGATTTTGGCATGAAAATGTCTCCCCTTGCCCATTCCTGAAAAGCAATTGAGAGAAAAAGTCCGGTTTTATTGCCTTGATAATTTTTCCCCCAGGTATGCATTCTATACTGGCTTTTTACAGATTGAATGGTGACAGCCAGCAATATTCCTGCGACCGCAAATAAAAGCTTTTGAGAAAATTTCAAATTCCATTCTCTTGCAAGAAAGGTAAATAATAGCATGCTCCATAAAAGGAGGTCATGAAACATTCCTGCAGCTATTGAAGAAACTGCCGTTAATAACAGAATGGAAGAGAATATCAACCAGCGGTATTTGTGTTTGGAGTGAATGAGATAGATGACTCCGATATATTTAATATTTGATACCAGGAAGAATACGAATCCCAGACTGGCTGGAAACAGAGGTGATAAGTAGGGTGCAATAATTCCGGTTATGATTAATACATATGGAAATCCGGGGTGTTCATCAAGCAATTTATTGACACTTTCCCTGAGGTCATCCAGATCAACTCTGGATCTAAAAAAATTGCATCCCGCCCAGAAGGCAAGTATGGCCGGTACAATGAAGGACATATAGGTTTCTTCATCAACGTACATCCTGTACCTGTAGTGATGAAATTCTTTCTGATATTCAATGAAGGGTCCCAATATCCATTGAAGAGAGGCCAGTGCTGTAATAAGTTCTATGATAGGGATTTTTTTTCCCATTCCATCCAGAAGATGAATAAAGATGTAAGCGGTAAAAGCAAGACCGAAGGCTGTCCAGAAATAAATTCCCGAAAGCCACAGAAAGGTGAAGAAAACAAGAAAGCCAATATTGAGGTATAGCCTGTTCATCGATTTACTGCTTCAATTACAGATTCAATAAGCTTTTCATAATTAAAGGTATTCAGAAATTCTTCGGGATTGCGAGGAGAGAGTTCGGGTGATTTTTCCAGGCAATCGGCAAGCTCTTCAACATTAGCTGAAGAAAATACCTGGTTCCCGTCAAAATTCATATCCCTTGCACATCCCGCTTTATCTGAAATAATACATTTTGTGCCGCTTGCCAGGGCTTCATTTACTGCCAGTCCCCAGGTTTCTCCCGGTCCTTTTGAAGGCAGGCAAAGTGTATCTCCTAATCTGTATACAACAGGCATTTTCGATTGATTTTGAAAGTCTAAGAAACTGACATCATATCCGGCTGAGTTTTTTTTGAGTTCTTCTTCCAACTCTCCATTGCCCACAAAAAGAAGCTTAAGCCTGTCTTTTTCTCCTGTGCTGTTTCTTTCCTGAACTTTCTTAAAAGCTTCTAAAAGTAATAGGGGATTTTTCTTGTTTTCTAATTTTCCTACAAATAGGATAACATGATCATCCCTATTGAAACCTAATGCAATCCTCCATTTTCCGGATTCAGCTTTATATGTATTATCCGCATCATCCATAAATCTTTTATTATCTATAGCATGTGGAGAAAAAACCAGTTGATTTTCCTTTAAGCCATGTTTACGATAATACTCTTTATTGGAACTCCCAACATAGAGAGCAGTATCAACTTGACGATAGACCCATTTTAAAAGAATTCTCCTGAGTATAGTTTTGTATCCACTTTTTTCATCGAGGAGAGTACTATCGCCTCTGAACAGCACCGGAATTTTCCCTTTAAAATATCTCATTGTGGAGAGGTGAGCCTTGAAATTCCAGCCGAAGACAAGGACATGCGTAGCTTGCCAATCCTCTATTTCTTTAATCAATAAGGGGCAGGTAATGCCGAAGAAGTGATGATTGCCAGGATCTTTTGAAGGGTTATCCACAAAGCTGTATTCATAACCTTCGAGAAGAGGTATGTCCCATTGAACAGTCCGTCCGAATTTAGCATCGTAGAAATCTTCCTGACGCTGGCTCCAGGTGTAAAATACCTTTAGTTCAATGTCGTCTCTTTCTCCCAGGAGTTTGAACCAGGGGGCATTGTACTGGATGGGGTGGGTGGAGATGATGGCGAGGCGGGGGGTATCTGCTGATGAGATTATATTTGTACTTATTAAATTGTTGATGGAGGGCATTAATTAAATTTGATGTCTTTAGCTTTAATCTGATATTATTTTTTAAACCAATTCTTATTTTTTTCTATGGATGAGTCATTCTCGGAGTAATATCCGCATGTATTGTGGGCTCTTATAGAAATATATAAACTTTTAATAAAAATGCTCTTTTAAGTGCTTAAACATTTTTGAATCACAGGGTGCACAGAGTGTTTTTCACAGAGATCACAGAGAAATAGTGAATAGCATGACGTCAGGACACAGAGAGAAAAATAATTTGCAATTATTTTTTTAATATAACTCCCCGGTCTCCAATAGATTTGGTGAAATAAGGTCTTTACTTCCATTTTTGTTTTTTAGTCAAAAAATCTAAATTATGGAACTCCTTTGTTCCAGAATATTTTCCATAGCTGCGGATAGTTTTTCAGATGAGGCTTTTGCAGAGTATTTATCCAGTTTTTTTAGATCGGGCGACCAATGATCGTCTTCCAAACGGCTTGAAATGATTTTCTTCATTTTATAAACCAGCTCATCTGAGGTCATATTTTCCCTGAATGCAATGGTGTGTTTATCCGCATTACATTCCTTCAGGACCTCCATTGCCTGACTTTCTTCATGGAGGATAGAAAAAACCGGCTTTTCACTGAGCAGTGACTGGTATGTTTTACTGGCCGTGTAATGTTTTTCTGTACTGCCGATGATCATAACTGTGTTTGCTGAAGATTGGAAATTGAGCGTATGTAAAAAGGGGAAGCGTTCGCGGATCTCGAAAACCAGGTCGGATATGCCATGATCTTCTGCATATTGGGTAATTCTTTTGGCAGGGTAAGGGCCGGTTCCAAGGAACCAGAATTGTACTTCTTCTATTCCCGGATCATTTTCTGCTCTCAATTCAGAAATTGCTTTAAACAAATTATTTACAAAGTAATGGCTGTTGGGAAGAAATGCACCGGTATAGAGCCAGATTTTTTTCCCGGATTGCCAGGGGAAGTCAATTTTATCGATTTTGACATTATGATCATTCGGGTCGAATCCGTATGGGAAAGCTGCATGTTTCACCGGTTTGGGTTTACGATCGAAGAGTTTATTCCGGTGAATGGCCGGCATATAGTAATTTTCACTAACACCGGTGATCAAGGCAGCTTTTTTAAGTGCCCGCGGTTCAAGTTTTCTTGCTATCCACTGACTCAAAACTGCCCTTATATTTTTCTGGTTAGTCAGGTCCCTTACCCAGGGATCTATGTAGTCTATTCCATAAGGGACTCCGGTTTTTTTATAAAGGAAGGGTCCCAGCAATGCCGTATAAAAGGATGGAACAGGGATCCAGATAAAATCTATTTGTTCATTTTTAAGAATTTCAAGGGCTTTTCTTTTCATATTCTTATATGCCCTGAGGCCGATATCGCCTATAATCCGGGGTTTTCTCACCTTCTTTGCCGGTACACGGGTAACTTCAAAACTGTCCCGGAAGGTTTTATAGAAATCCGGATCAGGTTTTTCTTCGAAATATTTTTCCTCCACTGTCAGAACTCGTACTTTCCAGCCAAATTCCGGAAGAAAATTACCTGTAAGGCGTGGTCTGTG
>CAZGTU010000172.1:0-7319 GCA_964528675.1 uncultured Bacteroidaceae bacterium | reverse complement strand
AACTCCAAACTCCAAACTCCAAACTTCCCCACTCTCCCCAACCCAATTAATACAAAATTTCCATCAATATGACACAAAGTTACATGCAAGAAATATTTGGAGATTGTATTTTTGATGATGAATTTCTAATAATACCTTATAATTATGAAGCTAACTATAACTGCCTTTCTATTGTTTAGCTGGATTACGTTTCCGGTGCTGGCACAGGAAAAGACCATTGAAGGAAAAGTAACCGGCGAAGAAGACGGACAACCGGTAATCGGGGCCACAGTGATGCAGGAAGGTACTACCAAAGGTACCATTACAGATGTTCAGGGAGAATTTCAAATGGAAGCTCCGGCTGGTGCTACCATTGTTGTGAGTTTTGTCGGGATGGAAAAATTCTCATTCCAGGTCGGAGAAAAGGACTATTATGAAATTGTATTAAGTGCCGAAACAGAAGAACTTGATGAGGTGGTGGTTATCGGCTACGGGACGCGAAAAAAACGGGATATTATCGGATCGGTGTCTTCTGTAACTTCGGATGAATTGGGTCGCACACCCACCGCCTCTTTCACGGAGGCTCTGCAGGGAAAAGCTGCCGGTGTGCAGGTATCCACTTCCAGTGGAGTTCCCGGTGCACCTACCACCGTAAGAATACGCGGAAACAGCTCCATTTCTATCAATACCTCTCCTTTGTGGATTATTGACGGCATGCCGGTTTATTCCGGTGGTGGACTGGAAAGGACCATTGGTTCTACAGGACAGGATCCCATGTCGATGATCAATATGAACGATATTGAATCCATTCAGGTGTTGAAAGATGCTGAAGCAACTTCAATTTACGGCTCAAGAGGTTCCAACGGGGTAATCATTGT
Organism: uncultured Bacteroidaceae bacterium; assembly: GCA_964528675.1. Lineage (GTDB taxonomy): Bacteria > Bacteroidota > Bacteroidia > Bacteroidales > CAYRTD01. Next base: position 6,462 of record CAZGTU010000172.1, on the reverse strand, counting down.
TACAACCAAGCGTGGTGAGCAGGGAAGAAGTACAACCAGCGTGAATATTAAATCCGGAATTATTCAACTGGGTAAACAACCTGAAGAAATTGGATTTGCGAATACCACAGAATGGTTTACACTTGTTGATTCTGCAAGATCTAATTCGGGGCTTAGCCCTTTTGATCCTTTTGATATTTATAAATTTTTCAGGGATGACCCTGTGGCAGAGATCACCAGGGAAGAGGCTGAACTGGTAAACATAGACTGGTTTGACCAGATACTCCGTACCGGATATTACCAGGATATAAATGTATCTTCTTCAAGAGGCACAGAAAAATCGAGCCATTATATCTCCTTAAATTATAACAATACAGAAGGAAATCCCATGAAAAACTTTTTCAAGCGTTTTTCAGCACGGGCCAATGTTGATTTTAATCCCCTTGAAAACCTTACCATGGGGTCAAGGATCAATCTTACATATACAAATAATAACAGGGTACAGCAACAGGTGGGAGGAGCTACAGGCAATAATAGCGGAGGAGCAAACGCGGGCTTCGGGAATGCCAACAGGGTTGCCCTTCCCTGGATGCCCATTTATAATCCAAGTCACCCCAGCGGATATTGGAATCCGATGTCAGGGGCCAACCTGGTTGCCAGTATGGATCCGGATAATCACTTTGATGAAGTGGATGCTTACCGGGTGCTGGGAAATTTATTCGCGGAATATAACGTGCCACTTATAAAAGGATTGAGGATCCGCAGTGAGGCTGGTGTCGATTTTATTCAGAATAACAGCGTATTCTGGGTATCTGATGTGATAAGGGAAGATGGATCTTTTGCTGCCGACCGGGCCGTTACCCGCAGAGGTTTTAATTATAATGTTTATGCAAACTATAATAGAACTTTTGCAGAAAATCATAGCATTGCTCTTACATTTGGATCAGAGTGGTTTCAGCAAAATCAATATCTGAGGAATTCAGAAGGCCAGGATCTTACAGGAACATACCAGCAACTGGGTTCTCCTTCTGATATACTGGGTGTTTATGCCGGACTCAACAGAGAAGAGTATATGTGGGGCTATATAGGAAGAGGGCAATACAAATTTAAAGAAAAGTACCTTGCCGGATTCAGTCTGCGTAGAGATGCTTCCTCAAGATTCGATGAGGATTATCGCTGGGAAACTTTTCCTTCCTTTTCACTGGGATGGATCATTTCTGAAGAAAGTTTCTTTTCCGGCATTCAATTTGTCAATTTCCTGAAATTAAGAGGATCTTATGGAGAAACAGGAAACAAAGATATTCCTCCCAACGTCTTTCAAACCATACTCACCAATGACCTGGGGGATCGTTACGGAGATGCAAGCCTGATATCAGGAGGAACAAGAATAAGTAACCTCGGAACCCCGACATTGACATGGGAAACTACCAATAGTCTTGACTTTGGAATCGATTTTGGGTTTCTCCAGAATAAAATAAACGGTTCTATTGCTTATTACCGCCAGGACATTACCGATCTCTTGCTTTTTTCAGTACTTCCTCCATCATCCGGGGTAAGTGGTATATGGAACAATATCGGGGATATGAGAAATGAAGGTATAGAATTTTCTGTAAATTCTGTCAATATTCATAATGCAGGTGCCGGATTTAAGTGGACTACAAGGTTCAATATTACATTGAGTGATGATGAAGTCCTCTCTCTTACACCAAGATATGATGAAGAAGGATTAGGGGTTAACAAGGGCAGGACAATTTCAAAAACCGGTATGAATCTTTGGAATTATTATATCAATGAATGGGCCGGTGTAGATCCGGAGAGGGGCGTGGATATGATCTATGAAATTGATTATGAGCACTGGGAAGAAACAGGAGAAACGGTGAAAACCGGCAGGATCATACCGGCAACACAAACCAATCTGGGCCGGAACCGGATAATCATGGAAGGAAAGACCTCACAACCCAAGTATTTTGGAGGATTCGATAATACTTTCGAGTATAAAGGATTTGATCTGAGTATATTTTTTACATTCACCGGTGGTCATTATATATATGATTACGAAGAACAAAGAACCACCAGTATTCAATACGGACAGGTTGTTCTTCGGGATGATCTGTTTGGCAATACCTGGGTAAAACCGGGTGATGAGGCGAGATATCCTGAGTTAAGATGGAATTCTGAATATGACTGGGGATGGAATATCAATAAGCCTAATCCTGAATGGACCGGGGATACGGATGACCCGCGCGCTACAGGTTACTGGACCCATACCGATGAGGGCGAAGAAGTTGGAATCTACAACAATGAAACTTCCGCTTATTCGAAATACCTTTATAAGGGTGATTACATTCGATTAAGGACATTGCAGTTGGGTTACAATTTTCCTCTCACAGTAACAGAGAAACTGAAATTGCAAAAAATGAGGGTTTATCTCTCTGCATCCAATTTATGGTTATGGACACTTGAGTATGAAGGATGGGATCCCGAATCGGGAGGTGGCCAGCTACCCATACCAAAAATTTATACTTTCGGGTTGAATGTTACTTTTTAGTAAATATAGAAATTATCGAGATATGAAGAAATTACAGCTAATAGTACTGATCTTTGCAGGCTCTTTTGTTTTCCAGGCCTGCACCGAAGATTTTTTTGAACTGACAAATCCTCCGGAATTCCCATGGCTGAATGTTAGCGAGTATGAACGTGCGGCCGTTTCACCCTATCATTATGCATTTTTTTCTGGCTGGGGCGGACACTTTTTTATGGCCGACAGGGTGGTTCGTGACTGCATGACTGACCTGGTATATCGTATACCCGGCGCTTCGGCCAACTTTTTCATCGAACCGGTTTACCAGCGTCAGACCACTATTGATGATGGGAGAAACAGGAGTTCTTTTTCAGCCGGTTATGATGCTATCGGGGTTATTAATATGGCTCTTGATTTTTATTATAATAATGATGGGGACCCTTTTCCTGAAGTTGATCCCGTTGAGAAGAAGAATAATGTAGACAGAATAGCCGGTGAACTGCACTTTATGAGGGCATTTTCCTATCTGCATCACTGCTACAGGCATTGCCCTCCTCCCGGTACTCCGGGATTCAGTACAGAAGAATTACTTCCGATAAGAAGGGAGTTTACCGATGCGGAAGCTGCTTTGAATGCTGAATTTGTTAGCACTGAAGAAATTTATGAATTCGTACTTTCCGATCTGCAAGCGGCAAAACAATTATTACCGGAGAAGTATCTTGACGGATTACACCATCCTTCTTATCAATATGGCAGGGTGGATAAATTTACCACCCATGCCATGCTGGCAAAGGTTTATTTTCAGTTAGGAGAATGGGAGCTTGCAGAAGCCGAGTTGGATACGGTTATTGAAATGAACGGGGGCAGATTTACCCTGGATCAGGATCCGATAGAAGCCTTTAACAGGAGTGATAATACCAGAGGAAATGAAGTGATCTGGCAATATATTGCTTATGATGAAAGTCACGGTCAAACAGTGGTAGCCAAAGATGCCACTCTTTTCACATTTCTCGATTATCGCGCAACCAACGGTGGGCTGGGTGAGTTTTTCAGAAGATCTACCTGGCATGTTTTTTCAATGAGTAATACTATTGCTCAGCAAATCGGGTGGATGGACAGCGAATTGGCTGAAACTGATCTGGCCCGGTTTGACAAGCGTTATAAGCAACTTTATTACAGGCTTGAAGGTAATCGAGGGATAGCCGATGATGATCCTCAGACTTATGAACAACAATATACCAGTGTGAAAGAACCCAGGATATGGGGTAATAAATATTATCGGGGTGTTGAAGGAATGCATACTAACGTTCCTGTGATCAGACTTGCTGAAATGTACCTTACCCGTTCCATTATCCGGTTCAGAGACGGTGATCTTGCAGGTGCTGCTGATGACCTCAATGTGATCAGAGAAAGAGCCTGGGATGAGGTAGCCGCGGGGACTCCTTACAGCTCATCTGATCAATATGTGACCTCTTCCAATATTACAGAGGAAATGATTCATAATGAAAGAATTAAGGAGCTGGGGTTTGAGGGAGACCGTATGCCTTACCTGATGGCTCTTCAATTACCCATCCCACCGGGCGATAGGGAGAATGTTGATGAAGTTCCTTTTCCTTATGAGGGTATGTACTGGCCAATCCATCAAACTGAGATCGATTTTAGATTAAAGAAATAATTAAAATAATATAAATCATGAAGATAAAATCAGGGATATACATTTTTCTTGGCCTGAGCATTCTGTTTTCAGGATGTAAAAAGGAAACCATTGAAGTAGCCGAACAGGTGATCCTTGAATACACGGTCACTGATGTGAGCACTTTTAATGGTTCCAATGGAGCTATCGAAACTACACTCATCGGAGCAGAAGAACCCTATTACTATTTCTGGTCCACCGGAGCAGATACACCCGATATCACAGGGTTAACAGCAGGAGATTATACCCTCAGGGTTGTTTTTGGGAATGATGGTTTGCTTGAAGAAACCATAACTGTGGGTCAACCCGAACCTGAAGAACTACAGTTTAATTTCGATGTGAATGATGTTAGCCGCTATGGAAAGTCCGATGGCTCCATCAGCATTTCAGTTACCGGTGGAACCGAACCCTACACAGTTATCTGGAATGATACTGATACCACTATGGAGATAGAAGGAATCCCTGCAGGTACTTATAAGGTAAAAGTAATTGATGGTTCTTCCCCTTATACAATATCAGATTCAACATTTGTAGAGCTTACCCAGCCGGATTTCATCTGTGGAACGGATAGTATAGCAGATGTGGACGGAAACCTGTATCCTACCGTCCTGATCGAAAATCAGTGCTGGTTCGCTCAGAATCTCAAAACAGAGCATTTACCCGATGATAAGACCACTTTAATTGAAGGACGTTTTTGCGCAGGTTCAAACTGTCTGAGGAAAGAAGGAGCTCACTATACATGGGATGCGATGATGAATGGTGAGTCTGTTGATCCTGAGAATCCGTATTCTCTTGTACAGGGAATTTGCCCCGAAGGCTGGTATATACCTTCTCGAAGGGTATTCAATGATCTGGATTCAATTCTTTCCATTCCCGGTAACTATGGTGATCAACTGGATTCAGGAAGGAAAATGCTGGGTGAGGGAAGTACCTCAGGCTTTGATGCTCTTGTTGCCGGGAACTGGGGATATAATGTTTATATCAATGAAGATATTGCTTCTTTCTGGACCTCAACCGAGTTTAGATACGATGATGAATCTGATACAGCCCCTGCTTCAGAGGCATATTTCTTTTATATCGCATCTGATTTCCCATTATTATCATCAGGGCATAAACCAAAACCATTTGGGATGAGTGTGCGGTGTATGAAGTTTATGGATGAGGAATAACCGACCTGAATACCACAGAAAGTTCATATGTGTATTAATCCAACATTTTGATGCATATGAACTTTTTATTTTCTGTCCTTTGCTATCTTGCAGAAAAAAACCTGAACTATGAAACATCTGACTACCATTAGCATTTTTTTCTTATTGCTTATTGTTGCTTCATGCAAGCAGCCTGTAACAGAAAAATTTGAAGTTTATCGTGGCACCAATATTTCCCACTGGCTTTCCCAGAGCGACCGGCGAGGTCAGGAAAGGGGGGAGTGGTTCACTGAAAAAGATATGGATTTGATTGCAGAAGCAGGCTATGATCATATACGACTTCCTGTTGACGAGGAACAACTTTGGAATGAAGCCGGTGAAAAAGAACTCGAAGCGTTCGATCTCTTGCATAATGCTATAGCCTGGGCTATTGAACGTGATCTGAAAGTGGTTGTCGATCTTCATATCATTCGATCACACCATTTTAATGAAGGAGACAGGCCCCTGTGGACCGAGCTTACTGAACAGGATGAATTTATTGAGCTCTGGCGTCAATTGTCGGAAGAACTCGGGAAATATCCGGTGAGCGAAATGGCGTATGAATTAATGAACGAGGCTGTAGCCGATGATCCGGAAGACTGGAATAAGCTCATCGAAAGAGCATATAATGAAATCAGAAAAAACGAACCGGAAAGGGTTATTGTAATCGGCTCGAACAGATGGCAGTCGGTTAATACTTTTCCGGATCTTAAAGTTCCCGGTGGTGATCCCAATATCCTGTTGAGCTTTCATTTTTATCATCCTATGGTACTTACCCATTATAAAGCATCGTGGACTCCGGTTGGTCAATATACCGGCCCGGTAAATTATCCCGGAAAGGTTGTTCCCGACAGCGCAATTGAAAATCTGTCCGGAGACCTCAGAGCAAGGGTGGAAAATTGGGGTGGAAATTACAATATTGATTCCATGCGAGCTGAAATACAACCCCCTCTTGAATTTGCAAGAGAGCACAATCTTCCGCTTTACTGCGGTGAGTGGGGATGTCTTCCCACCGTTCCTGAAGAAGATCGCCTTGCCTGGTATTCCGATTTCAGACAGGTGCTTGAAGAAAATAACATAGG
>CAZGTU010000171.1:0-7347 GCA_964528675.1 uncultured Bacteroidaceae bacterium | reverse complement strand
CTTTCAGGCGTGAAATAAAAATCCCCTGTTTGAAGTTCGGGGTGACCGAATACCTGGAAAGGAAAATCGGTACCGCGGCCGACGCTAATAACCGTACCTTCAAAAAAGCACAGGGAAGGATATAATCTTACCGAATGGTAATTGGGAAGGTTGGGTGACGGTCTGACCGGGAGCTTATAAACAGAAGAGCGAGAATAATTTTCGCATTTAATCACTTTCAAATCACATTGCAAACCTCCTTTTAACCATTTCTCTCCGTTAATCATACAAGCGTATTCCCCGATGGTCATCCCATAAACCACGGGTACGGGATGCATGCCTACAAAAGATCTGTATTCTGGTTCGAGAACAGGACCATCAATATAGTTGCCGTTTGGATTTGGCCGGTCAAGCACAATTACCGGAATACTGTTTTCCGCACAGGCCTCCATTACATAATGCATGGTTGATATGTAGGTGTAAAACCTCACGCCAACATCCTGAAGATCAAAGATCATGACATCGATCCCTTCCATGTCTTTCGCAGCCGGTTTTTTTCTTTTACCATAAAGAGAAACGATTTGAATGCCTGTTTTTTTATCGACACCGCTTTCTATCGCCGCTCCGGCATCTTCTGTTCCCCTGAAGCCATGCTCCGGTGAATATATCCTCTCAATGTTTATTTTCCTTGAAATCAAAAAATCGACAAGATGAATTTCTCCCACAAGGCTGGTGTGGTTGGCTACAACCCCTGTATTTTTACCTTCCAGCAATTTCAAATACGCTGTACTTCTTTCTGCGCCGGGAAGAATTACTTCACCCGGCTGAGACTTGCAGGAGGCCGGCAACAACAGAAAAGATATTATCAAACAGAAATTTCGCATGCTATAATGGGCTTAGTCTGCGAATTTATTACTTTTGCTGTACTTAAAAAAATCCTTTTGAACCTTGAGTATTACATAGCGAAAACCCTTGCAAGTTCCGGATCCGGAAAACGTCGCTTTACAGGAACCATAAACGGCATTGCTGTTATTGGCATCAGTCTGAGCATTGCTGTAATGATTGCAGCCGTTGCCATTGTGACAGGTTTCAAGCAGGAAATTCGAAATAAGGTAATTGGATTTGGATCTCATATCCAGATACTTAATTTCGACTCAAACCTGAGTTATCAGACCGAAGCCATTCCGGAAAATCCTGAGTTTCTTGATGATTTGCGAAATATTGAAGGTATAAATCATATCCAGCCATTTGCCATTAAGGCAGGAATCGTTAAAACAGCAGATCAGATCCAGGGATTGGTTTTGAAAGGAATTGATGATCAGTTCGACTGGTCATTCTTTAAAAAATCACTTATAAAGGGCGACATTTTTTCAGTTCCTGATTCGGCTTTTATTAATGATATTCTCATCTCCTCCTTTCTTGCCAATAAAATGCGGCTGGATACCGGGGATACTTTCCGCATGTGGTTCATCGACAAAACACCACGCATGCGGAATTTCACAGTCAGAGGAATATACGAAACCAGTCTTGCCGAATTTGATGAGACCATTGCTCTCGTGGATATCAAACACATACAGAGGCTCAATAACTGGGAAGATAACCAGGTAAGCGGATTAGAGCTTACCATTGATGATTTTAATGATATTGAAGAGATTACCTGGGAAGCAAGAGATATCACCGCAGCTTCAGTGTTAAACAGGGATGTAAGATTCAAAGTCAGGAACATTGTGGAACGCTACCCCCAGATCTTTGACTGGCTGGAGCTCCAGGACCTCAATGTAATGATCATAATTATCCTGATGCTGATTGTAGCCGGCTTCAACATGATTTCCGGATTATTGATCCTGATCCTGGACCGAACATACCTGATAGGTGTTTTAAAAGCCCTTGGAGGAAGGAATCTTATGATCAGAAAAATTTTCCTGTATCAGTCTGCGTTTTTGATCATCAGAGGCTTGCTATGGGGGAATCTGATCGGTATCGGGTTAAGTTTCCTGCAGAAGAAATATGAAATTATCAGCCTTGATCCGGCAAACTATTATCTAACCACCGTCCCTATCAATATTGATATTATACATCTGATTCTGATCAACCTTGGAGCCATGCTGGCTATCATGTTATTCCTGGTTCTGCCCTCCGTTCTTGTAGCAAGGATCTCACCTGCCAAAGTAATTCGGTTCAATTAGAATACACAAGTATTGACAAAATAGCATTTGATTGATAGGTATCAGGAAATCCTGGTTATTTTTTCTTTTTCCTCCACTTTTTAAGTTTTTTATCCATGGAATTGGAAAATGAATTGAACTTTTTCTTCAGCTTTTTTTGCTGTTTATTATGCTTCCGTTCAATTTCAAGCGATGTGTTCAGCAATTCATTGTTAACGAAAAGTTTAAGGCGATAATTCCTGTAGAGAAGATAAACAAAATTGATAACCAGTAAAGAAAAGATAATAATTAACAAGGTGGCATTACCTTTACGGATACGGTGAATTTCCTGCTTAAGATCTTCCTTCTCCTTGCGTAAAACCTCCCTGGTTTCCTGCATTTTGTATTGAAGACTGTCAACTGCAAGATTTAATTCTTCAATATAGAGCATTCTTATACTATCTTCTTCACGTAGCCTGTTAAGCTCACCACGAGTTTCATTTTTATAATAATCAAAGCTATCCCGGAGAAGGTTGTATTGCCGGCTCATCTCCTGAAGCTCATTCTGCGTATTACGCAGTAAGTCCATGAATACTGCAGAATCGCTCTCTGTTTGCGAAAAACAGGGCAGGCTGATAAACAGGAATAATATAAGAAATGATCTCCGCATTTTTCTTTCCAAGTTATAGAGTGAAAATCAAAAATAAAATTTTATCTATGCATGGATATAGTCAAAATTTAGGCCCTATGCCTGAAATACGCACCTACAGAAGAACAAACATGTTGATAAATAATTTGTTAAAAGCTTAGATCAAATAATAAGCAGGGATATAAATTCAATGGCAAAACACATCAATAAGCTCTCATACATAATTTCCGATCTTCTTCAATCCGAATTACCCGGTGAACGCTCCCATTTAAAGATGATTCCTTCGGTCAGGAAATCATATAAAAAGAAAATCAAGGATAAAAGCGCTGCTGTTCTGATCTTATTATTCCAGGAAAATTCAGAGATCAAAATCACCTTCATTAAGAGAACTGAATATGAGGGAGTCCACAGCGGCCAGATCAGCTTTCCCGGAGGCATGAAAGAATCTTCAGACAAGGATTTGCTTCACACTTCGATAAGAGAAACATCGGAAGAAACAGGAATAGTTGGTAAAGACATCAACATCCTTGGGGAAATAAGTCCGCTATATATTCCAGTCAGTAATTTCGAGGTCAAACCATTTGTTGGATATCTGAAGCATACCCCTGAATTTCATCCTGATCCCGTGGAGGTAGACCATATGATCACCGTACCTTTGAGGCATTTTTTGAAAGAAGAGAACCTGAAAAAAGAAAAATGGAACCTATCCGGTGAGGGAGTTTGGGTTCCATTTTATTCTTTTAAAAAATATAAGATATGGGGTGCTACAGCTATGATCTTAAGCGAGTTTCTCGATATTATTGAAGAGCTTGAGCCAGATCTGTAGTTTCATCTATGTTACGATAATGATTGTATCGGTACATAATGTCTCTTACGTATTTGAACGTCTCAGTTCCCCTGGCATATCCGTTTCTCACTACAGGATCGCTGAAAAACTGTGGATCAGATTTCTTAAGTAGAAAAAATTCCACATTATCTTCCCATATTTTAGGATCTTTTCCATACTTTTCGGCAAGTCGCATTGCGTCGAGCACGTGCCCCAGGCCAACATTGTATGAGCCCAGGATAAATTTGATCCTTTCCTCTTCATCTTCAATATAATCATCCAGTTGCATATCGAGCCAGTGGATAAACCGAATTCCTGCCCTGATCTGTGCTATTGTTGATGAGTTTTGATTCACGCCGAAGCTGTTTGCGGTTCCCGGCATTAACTGCATCAAACCAAAAGCTCCTGCCCAGGATACTGCATCGGGGTTGAAACGAGATTCCTGGTAAACCATAGACGCAATCAAACGCCAGTCCCAGCCAATCTTTTCAGCTTCGCTCTTAAAAATTTCATCATATGGGGATATTCTTCCCGTTTCAGTATAATAATAATCACTTTTGAAAATTCCCGCCAGCCGGTTGCTATTGAAATACTTATTATAAAGTATTGCATACATACGGGTTTGTTTAAATTCTTCCATCCACATATCAATTTCCCTTTTTAACTCGATGGAGTTCTCTCTTAAAGCCCATGCCTGATTCTGGGAGAAACTAACTGCCGTTTCCACATCAAGATCGGGAAAATAAGAACTATTCACCCTTGCAATATCTTCATCTGCAACAGTATATTCTATTTCACCTTTTGAAACCATGCGAATAAGTTGTTCGGTTTCAATAGGTACTTCAACAATGTTAATATTATCACCAATTTCCTCGGCAAGGTTTTTCAGCCTTGTAGCATGAGAAGAATTTCTCTGGACATAAACCGTTTTTCCCGAGAGGTTCAAAGGATTACGGATAAGTTCTTTAACCTCTGAAAATCGTTCCTGTCGTTGCGGTTTTTTCTGCACGAGCACCTGTCGTGTCTGACTATGTGGCACAGTAAAAGCTGCAATTTCTTTTCTTTCCCTGGAAACAGTGAGATTAGATGCAATAAGGTCTACTTTTCCCTGCACCAGATCATCAAAATTCTTTTCCAGGTCATTATTCACCCTCAGCTCAATCTCGAGATCGAGATGGTCGGATAATTCCTGCAGCATTTCGTACTGAAAGCCGAGAGGTTGACCTTTGTAGATAAAGTAATTAATTGAATTAAAGTCTGTTACCACTACCATTTTGCCAGACTTTCGTATATCACCAAGGTCGCGCACAAATGTCTCTTCCTCAACTGTGGCAATTTCCTGCTTTCTGCAAGAATAAAATAAAGGCAATGCCAGCAGTAGGACAATTGTCAAAATCTTGTATGTATGGCTGTTCTTTTTCATAATTTAAAAATACTTAATGCTAATGAAAGCAAAAGCACCCAGTTATTAACAATAAGTATACCAAAGTGTTTAATGAAAATTTTTCAATCGTAAAAAGTCCATGCAAGTCCGAATCTCAGTGTTCCGTTGAAATTCGGATGACCATATGCCATGAAATAATTAGCTGTTGGAAGTAATTCTGAAAGTGCATTTGTATATTGAATTGAAAAACGTGTTCGTTTTAATTTAAAATCTACAAATCCTGTTAAAAAAGGAAAGTTCCCAATTTTTGATCTGTTCTGATTATGAAACATAGCTGTTGCAGGCATAAATGCATCCGCGAAATAAGAGGTAAAATAGTAAAGATCAAAACCGATCTTAAATTTTAACACTTTATTAAATACCTGGTTCTCATACCATGTAGAATTTTGATAGGCAAGAGTGGGTACATGAATATAATCCTTAGCCCCTTTTTGAAGTAAAATATCATGAGTATGATTCACAGGACCCCATGAAAAATGTTTATCAAGCCTGAGTGTTGCTGTAAAAATCTCTTTTCCAGCCTGTTCGGGTATTCCTTCAGGATTTATGTATATATAATCTGTGTAAAAGTCCAGGGAAACATTCACACCGAAATTTTTTTCATTTCCAAATGAAGAATAGGCGGTGATATTTTCAATATTCTTAAAATTATTATCCCAGATAAAATGAGCTCCGCCGTACTGATTAAGAAAGAATGAAGGTGTTTCGCTAGACAATTTACCCCCCATGGTAAGATAAAAGGCCCGGTTATTAAAATATCGGGTAAATTCTCCTTTTGCGAGCAGATTTCCTGCATTATATCCGGTCAGATAAAAATTACCGAGGGCAGTGTATTTCCAGTTCTTTAGTTCACCCTGGTAAATACCTCCCACTGAGATCTCATGAAACCTTTCTGTCGGATATTTTTGTACAACAGTGCGTCTGATTGCAGAGTCCGGAGCATAATTGAGTTCCATAGAGGAATAATACCTGAACCTGGTTGATTCCTCGGATGGTAGAATGTAACTGTATTTTTTATATTCATGCTTAATATAGGTTCTCAGTTTTTGTGTTCCTGCCAGTGTAACATTAAGATCTATCCGATTGGAGAGGTTATGATAAAAAGCTGAATCAGTTATTTGATCGCTGCTATAATAATTTCTTTCATAAAATGTAAGTGAATCCTGTCGATTGGTGAAATCAGAATAGATCCTGGTAAATCTGTTATAATCGATGGTATGCTGGATATTGATGTTTTTGAATTTCTCTTTGGTAGCGGAATCTTTAAAAAGTGCAGATAATTGTATATTCTGTGTTAGGTACAAGTTAATATTACGCAGTCTTGAAGAAGCTTCATCCAGGTTTGTAAGATAATTTAAGGCATCACTCTCACGGTTTTCAAATTCACCAAGGTTTTTAATTCCACCATTTTCCTGGTATTTCAATCCATTAAAATGAAGAGAGGTATGCATGGAATAATCATTCTTCTTATAGCTTCCAAAGAGGACAATTCTGTTGAGTCCGGTATTCTGATTATTGTAAATTCCTTTAGAAGCGATCAGGTCGTAGAGGACACCCACATTTGCATCCGGATTTATATTCTGTGTATGGAGAGCGGAGAGCACCTGTTCGCTGTCATCACGTGATCCTGAGGAGGTATATTGCAACTCGGTAAAAGGCTTTCGGGTATTATAGTGCAGGATATTATAAGGAGTGTATAAATAATATTCATAGGGGATAGAGAATACAAAAGGCGGATTCATATTCCTTTGCGCAAGGTTATTGGAAATACTGGGCTGGCCGGTATTTCCGAGGAATGTTTGCGAGAAACTATGATAATATATAGGATTATAATCATGCACAACTTTAAGGCTGGTATCATATTGTGCGGGGTTTGATACATTTGTAAGCTTATCGATGGAGTATGAACGTATGATAATGGAGGTATCCAATTCTGTCTCTTCCTCCTGGGAGAAAGACAGGTTGCATAGGGCGAGGCTGAGGAAAGTGATTATATTGAGTTTTTTAAGCATAATGATCTAAAAAAAAAGCCCCGAATTAAAATCCGGGGCTTAAAAGATTGGCGACGACCTACTCTCCCACGGTATGCAGTACCATCGGCGCTAATGGGCTTAACTTCTCTGTTCGGGATGGTAAGAGGTGGTTCCCCATTGCTAAAGTCACCTAAAATCTTTATCCCGCGTTTTTGCGGGAAATATCATTAAACATGCTGGAAGCTTGACTTTTTAATTTGATTTTGAAAAAAGTGTTCGGGTAATTAGTACTGCTCGGCTTTGACATTACTGCCTTTACACCTGCAGCCTAT
>CAZGTU010000170.1:0-7362 GCA_964528675.1 uncultured Bacteroidaceae bacterium | reverse complement strand
CATCATACCCGGAATATAAAATTGAAAAATCACCTGGCGGAGGGCAATTGGTGTCTGGGATTGTGGACCGACCTCGAAAAAATCAATCATGTTGAAATTTTTAGTTTATCTGGAAAGCTTGTTATGAGGAAGTCTTATAGTGATCATTCAGCTAATATTGATATTTCAGAATTGAAAGAAGGCATTTATTTCATTAAAATTGGCGGAGAAAAGAGGGTGTATATCTATAAATTTATCAAGCAATAAAAATTATGAGGACCTGTCTGTTCTTATTTCTCCTGTTTTCGTTTGTAATTTCATGCAATTCCTATGAGAAAAACAGGATTAAACCCTGGTCAGAAAATCCCTTCTACTGGCAATACAGGGGCAAGCCTGTCATGCTAATCGGAGCATCGAAGGATGATAATCTTTTTCAGCAGAGGGAACTGAAGGCCCATCTTGAAGAGATCCATGAAGCTGGGGGCAATTATGTCCGAAACACCATGAGCAGTCGGGACGTTGGGGGAGGAAATGAGGTGAGGGCTTTCAAAAAAAACGCAGATGGTATGTACGATCTTCTGAATTTTAATCCTGAATACTGGAATCGGCTGGATAGTTTATTAGAGTGGACCTTGGAGCTGGGTATTTTTGTCCAGGTGGAGATCTGGGCTACTCATGATCATTTTCCTGATTCGAGATGGAAAAAGGATCCATGGAATCCGGAAAACAATACTAACTACAGTTTTTTGGACACTCAGCTTGATTCAGTTGTTCCTGAAAAGCCCAATAAAAAACATCCGTTCTTTAATTCGGTTCCCGGTGCCAATAATGACTCAATATTATTGTTTTACCAGGAGAAATTTGCACAGGAGATCCTGAAAAGAACTTTGAAATTTGATCATGTTTTATATTGTATCACCAATGAGATCCAGCATGCACAAAGTCCGGAATGGAGCTGGTACTGGGCTGATTTCATACAAAAATATTTTTCAGGAAATGGAAAAAAAACAGAAGTTACGGAAATGTACTGGGCACCCGACATGAGAGATGATCAACATAAATACTCTCTTGATCATCCGGAATTTTATACCTTTTTCGAAGCATCGCAAAATTCCGCAGTAAGCGGTCAGAAAAACTGGGATAATCTTCAATATATAAGAGAATATCTTGCCGATGATCCCAGGCCGATTAATTCTGTTAAGATATATGGGAAATCCGGAGAAGAAAAATGGCCGGGAACCGACGATGAAGCAATAGACCGATTCTGGAGAAATCTTCTGGGAGGATGCGCTTCCTCCAGGTTTCACAGGAATGAAAGCGGAAAATACGGACTGGGATTTTCACCAAAATCGATTTTCTCATTGAAAGCTGCAAAATGGTTATTGGAAGAGATGCATCCATGGGAGTCATCACCCTGTATGGAACTTATCACAGACCGGGAAGAAAATGAAGTTTATGCCTGTAGCGATGATAATAAGATCTGTATGTATTTCCCGGCTGAAGGTAATATATTGATAGATCTCAGGATGTTTAGTAAAAAAACAAGCCTTGAATGGGTAAATGTCTCCACAGGTGAAAGAGTAGTTCAAAAGATTGAAAGCACTGATTTATCCAGGATAAAAACACCACCTGGCACTCATTGGCTGGGAATAATTGATTAGATTTCACACCACTACCAAACCCGTACTAAAAACATCTCTTTCTCCGCAGAAATACTTTTCACCTTTTAGGATAAAGTCTATGTCCGGACCTTCCTCGTTATGCATCTCAAAACTATTTTTTGAGATCTTAATTCTCAGGACATTTTTCCTGAACATGATCCGGAATGAGATGGTTTCCCAGTTTTCCGGGACAAAAGGATTAAAGTTAAGCATATCATCCCTGACTCTCAGGCCTCCAAAGCCATAAACAACAGACATCCATGTGCCGCCCATGCTGGTAATGTGAAGGCCTTCATGAACCTCATGGTTATAATCATCAAGATCGAGCCGGGAGGTTCGCAAATAGAGGTTGTATGCATCCTCTTTCTTACCAAGCCTTGCAGCAAGAATGGAATGAATGCAGGGGGAAAGACTGGATTCATGCACGGTGCGGGGTTCATAAAAGTCGTAATTCCTCCGGATGGTTTCCATGTCATAATCTTTTTCAAAATTGAAAATTCCCTGGAGAACATCGGCCTGTTTGATAAATACGGAACGGAGTATCCTGTCCCATGACCAGTGCTGGTTCAAGGGCCTTTCTTCCGGAGGAAGTGCCGTTACTTTCAATTGATCTTTGTCAAGGAATCCTTCCTGCTGCAGAAATACCTGGAAAGTCTCGGAATAAGGAAAGTACATATTATCAATGATATCCTTCCAGGCTTTTATTTCGACCTCATTCTGAAAACCGGTTTTTTCAATAATCTCAGTATATTGTGCAGGATATTCCTGCATCACAAATTCCAGTGCTTCAAGAGTGTATTCCAGTGTCCATACGGCCATCTTATTGGTATACCAGTTATTATTGACATTATTCTCGTACTCATTCGGACCGGTTATACCCAGCATAACATATTTGCCTTTCACATCCGACCAGTTGACCCTTTGCCTCCAGAAACGGGAGATGGCTATTAACACTTCGAGCCCGTATTCAGCCAGATACTTCTTATCCTTCGTGTAATTGATATAATTGTAAATAGCATAAGCAATAGCACCATTTCTGTGAATTTCTTCAAAAGTAATTTCCCATTCATTATGCGATTCCTCACCATTCATGGTAACCATGGGGTAGAGGGCTGCGCCGGAGTGAAACCCCAGCTTCTCCGCATTTTCAATTGCTTTTTCAAGATGCTTGTAACGATATACCAGTAAGTTACGGGAGACCTCCTGCGGTGCGGTGCTCAGGTAAAAAGGGATGAGGTATGCTTCCGTATCCCAGTAAGTACTTCCGCCATACTTTTCACCTGTAAATCCTTTTGGTCCTATGTTCAACCGCTCATCCTGCCCGGTGTAAGTCTGGTTCAGGTGAAATATATTAAAGCGTATTCCCTGTTGGGCGGCATCATCGCCTTCGATGATGATATCGCTGTGTGACCATTTTTCTTTCCATATTTCCGAATGCTCTGCGAAGAGTCTGTCAAATTTCTTTTCTGCAGCTTCCCGGACCATTTTCTGTCCGTTTCTGACGATTTCATCCCTTTTATGATTCATGGAATTCAGGACCGAAACATATTTATAAAAAACTACTTCTTCATTTTCAGCGATGTCTGTACTTATGCTATTTCCAACTAATCCGGGCTTTTTGATTATTTCCGGTGATACTTTTATTGTACTATTATTTTTGCTGATCTCATATTCCATGCACATACAAACATTGAAACCTGATTTTTTAGTGGTTGAAACCAGGCAGGCATGACCTTCATGGGCATGTTCTTCCTCAATGTCCCAGAATATTTCATCGTAATTGGCATCTTCGTTTCTTATATTTCCGTCAATATAAGGAACAATTGTAATCTTCCCTGTAAAATTCAGGGATTTCACTGCATAGCTTATGGCCCCAATATTATCGTTGGCAATGCTGAGGAAACGTTTTGCTTCTACTGCCACTTTTTTATCACCCGGAAGGCTGGCGGTGAATTTTCTTAACAGAAAACCTTCTTTCATGTTCAGCTCGCGATAGAAATCATGTACCTCACAATTATGCAGATCGAGTTCTTCTCCGTCAATTATAATATTAATACCGATCCAGTTGGGAGCGTTCGGGACCTTGGCAAAATATTCAGGGTAACCGTTTTTCCACCATCCCACGCGTGTTTTATCCGGATAATACACCCCGGCAATATAGATGCCATGGAGGCTTTCACCGGAGTATTTTTCTTCAAAAAAAGCTCTTTGACCCATTCTGCCATTCCCAAGGCTGAAAATGCTTTCCGAAGCTTTTTGCATGGAAGGATTAAAACCTTCTTCAATAACCTTCCATTCATTTGTTTTATAGTAATTTTTCATCTAATCCAAAATTTTGCATTCCGGTTATTTATCCAAAAGACTTGCTATTTTTCACTTGCCACGTCCTTTACAAAAAGCACGAGTATGGCAGCAACAATCATAGCAGCGCCACCTGTAAGAAGCGCGTAGATACTTTGTTCATTAAATACATCTTTCACAAGGAAACCCAGGATGGTAGCAGCAAGTATCTGGGGTATCACTATAAAAAAATTAAAAATACCCATGTACACACCCATTTTATGCTGAGGTAGAGAGCCGGTAAGAATAGCATAAGGCAAGGCAAGAATACTGGCCCATCCCAATCCTACGCCGATCATGGAGAATATCATCTGCTGGGGAGTTGCAAGGTAATAGATAGATGCAAGTCCCAGTCCTCCTATGACAAGCGCGATCATATGAGTGATTTTCCTGTTGGTTAGTCTGGCTAAATAAGGAAGAATAAGCAATCCAAAGCCAGCGGCAAACAGATTATACCAGCCAAACATTCCGCTTACCAGATCGGCACCTGTATTATAAAGATGTGAAGTGGGATCTGTTGTACCGTAAATATGACTGGTTACTGCGGGGGTGGTGTAGATCCACATGGAAAACAGGGCGAACCAGGAAAAGAATTGCACCACTGCCAGTTGTTTCATGGTGAGGGGCATCCGGTAAAGATCAGTTATGATACTCACCAGTCCGGAGCGTTCTTTTTTACCCTTGATGAGGGCTGCACTGATTAGCTGAAGAATTCCGAAAAGCGCAAAACCTCCGGATAAAATGTACAATTCATCATCGAGATTATAACGAACAATTGGCCAGGTAGATATTGCCCCCACCAGGGTCCAGATTATTCCTCTTCTCAAATATTTATTAAAAGGTTCGGTAGATTCAACCACCTTTTTTTCAGGGATGTTTTCTTCATCTGTAAAAGAGGCAAGTTCTTCCGGCGGATATTCTTTTGTTTTTATCACCGTCCATAGTACAGCAAGCAAAAAGACTGCACCGCCGAAATAAAAGGAATATTTCACTGTTTCCGGGATCTGGCCTTCAGGAGCTGTATTGGAAAAATTAAACCAGTTGGCCATAACATAGGGCATCCAACTGGCGATAAAGGCTCCCACGCCGATAAAGAAACTCTGCATGGTAAAGCCAAGCGTTCGTTGTTGATTGGGAAGCATATCCCCAACGAATGCCCGGAAAGGTTCCATGGAAATATTGATGGATGCATCCATGATCCACAACATCCCTGCTGCTATCCATAAGCTGGGCGAATTTGGCATAAAAATCAGAGAAATGGATGCGAAAATGGCACCAATAAGGAAATAAGGCCTTCTCCTTCCCAGTTTATTCCAGGTATTATCACTCATATGCCCAATAATGGGTTGAACGATTAATCCAGTAACCGGAGCGGCGATCCAAAGAATAGGGATTTGGTCAATCTCTGCGCCCAGGGTCTGGAATATCCGGCTTACATTCCCATTCTGTAATCCAAATCCAAATTGAATACCGAAAAATCCGAAACTCATGTTCCAGATCTGCCAGAATGAAAGTTTTGGTTTTCTTTTCATTGCTTATTATTTAAAAATTCCTGTGCCCGGTAAATAACGCAATTGCATAATTACGGCGCATTTACGTATGCATGGGGATTAAAATATTATAAAATGGAAAATCCGGAAACAATGGAATTGTCTCCTGAAACAATCTGGGAGATCAGAGAATGTATTATCGGGAAATATTTGTTTCTGACCCAAAAATAGGAAAAAAGAAGTATAGAAAGCAAATTTTTTACTGGATATTAATATGTTATAAAGGGCTGATCCTTTGCAGGCCTTATTTCAAACGTTTGCGGAGGGGGAATATTTTTGAGCATGTTGGGGAAGTTGATGGTTGAAGGGTTTATGGGTTTATGGGTTTATGGGTTTATGGGTTGAAGGGTTTATGGGTTTAAGAATTGAATGGTTGAAAGATTGCAGGCGGGAACCGCTTTAACTCTTCAATCCGGCAATGGACGCTTTCTTTTCCTCGAAAGCAATTTTTCGTGTCGATTCTCTGATCACGAGTGTTGTAGGAATAACCTCAGTGACGGGGATTTTGATTTCGAAGCCTGAATTGATCCGGTCCAGAAGGATTTCGGCAGCCTTTTTCCCCAGGTCGAAGCCATGCTGGCTGACGGTGGTCAGGGGAGGATCGGTAACAGTTGCAACGAGACCGTCGGTGAATCCGATTACGGAAATATCATCCGGCACTTTAATATTCAGTTTTTTGAGAGCTTTGAGCACTCCTGTAGCGGTCATATCATTGACAGCAAAAATTGCATCGGGAGGATTGTCAAGTTTCATTAACCCTGGTGTGATATCCAGGGCCTCGTCATGAGTATCGCATTTAATGATAAGGTCATAATCCACTTCAAGTCCGTTTTTCTCCAGTGCCGTTATATAACCACGCTGGCGCTGGTAACCGATGAGCAAATGCTGCGGGGCTGCCAGATGGGCAATTCTTTTACAACCTGTTTTTATGAGGTATTCTGTAGCGGTAAAAGCTCCGTTAAAATCATCAACAATTACTTTATCTGTTTCGAGATCATCGCATACCCGGTCAAAAAGAACCAGGGGGGTGTCATTCTCAAGGAGTTCTTTAAAATGCCCGAATTTTTTGGATGTTTTGGATATAGAGGCAAGCGCACCGTCTACGCGGCTTGACATTAGTGACTGTACATTCAGCACTTCCCGGTCATAATCCTCGTTCGACTGAAAGATCATCACATTATAACCGGCTGAAACAGATGCTTCTTCAATACCCGAAATAACAGAGGAGAAAAAATGATGCACCATCTGGGGCACTATGACGCCGATAATATTGGTTTTTCTGTTGCGAAGGCTAAGCGCTACCGAATTGGGCTTATAACGTAACTTCTCAACAAGTTCCTTCACCATTTTTTTGGTTTCCTGGCTGATGTCGGGATGATCTTTCAGCGCCCTGGAAACGGTTGAGGGAGAAACTCCAAGTTCCCTGGCAATATCTTTTATGGTTACATTGTGTGGTTTCATGATAGCCGGTAGAAGGATAAAGTTAAGAAAAATTTAAACTGGAGCACAAAAAAAATGAAGGTATGAATAATATGAATATGTAAAAAGCAGTGCATTACAATTCAAGATGTAAGACAAATTTAGAATAAAAAGGTTGACCTTAACATGATGAAAATCAATATTGGTGAAATGTGATAATGCTAATTGTTATCGGTTATTGGTGGAGCTAACTGCAGCGGATTATTAGTCTTTTTATCAACCCCTGAGGTTTTAGGGTTTGGGAGGGGTAAAAAGCAGGTATGCTTTCAGTTTGTAATTACCTTGGAGTTTAGATGACAATTTAGCCTGATTAATTCATAAACCTAAATTTCTGAAAATTTATTTGAAGTATC
>CAZGTU010000169.1:0-7397 GCA_964528675.1 uncultured Bacteroidaceae bacterium | reverse complement strand
ACTAATTATGAAAAAAGTATTCAGAACTGTAATTCTTTTTTCCCTGGCCATATTCTTTTCTGTCCTGCACCTGTCAGGACAGAGGATGGTCAGCGGAAAGGTGATTTCCGAGAGCAGCGGGGAAGGTATACCCGGGGTAAATGTGTCGGTGAGGGGAACGGTTACAGGTACAATTACAAATGTTGAAGGAGAATATAGCATTCAGGTTTCCGGACCGGGGGCCGTTCTTGTTTTTTCCTTCATAGGTTATCATTCCGAAGAAGTAACCGTGGGTGAGAGGTCTGTAATTAATATAGAACTTGAAGAAGAAATAAGTCAGCTCGACGAAGTGGTTGTTATTGGATATGGAGTGAGGAAAAAAAGTGATCTCACAGGGGCTATTACACAGGTGAAAAGCGAAGACTTCAATGAAGCAGCGGTACCCGGAATTGATCAGATACTGCAAGGCAGGGCAGCAGGAGTACAGGTTACCAACAATTCGGGTATGCCCGGTGCCGGTGTTATGGTAACTATACGAGGAATGGGAACCTGGAACGATTCGGACCCTCTCTATGTAATAGACGGTATGCCAGTGGAAAATGATATTTCCTTTCTCGATCCTTCTGATATTGAAACTATCGAAGTACTTAAGGATGCATCGGCTGCAGCAATCTATGGTGCAAGAGCGGCAAACGGGGTTATCCTCATAACAACCAGGATGGGGAGTGAAGGAAAAAACAATGTATCTTTCAATGCTTATACCGGAATGCAAAGTCTGTGGAGGCAGGTCGATGTTACTGATGCTGCAGGCTATGCTTCAGTTTATAATGATATACAGACCACTTTTGGAAGAGACCCAGAAACCCAACCCTGGTTTTTTATTCATGACTCACTCACAGAAGAATCGACCAATTGGCAGGAAGAATTATTCCGCCCTGCAAGGATACAAAATTATGATTTGAGCTTTACGGGCGGCAATAATCGAATCACTTACAATATTTCCGGAGACTATTTTGAACAGGACGGAATTATGAGAGGAAGCGATTACCGGAGAATCAGCTTCAGGGCAAATACCGATATCAGGATTAATGACAAATTGACTTTCGGGGAAAGATTTTCAGTAGGCTCTTCCACAGCACATGAAGTGCCAAGAGGCGGGGGAAATTCTCCGCACCTGGTTGCGCTTCTGGGAGATCCGCTTTCCCCGGTTTATCGTGATGAGGATGATCCTGATTACGATTACGAAACCGCCCGCTGGGGAGAACTTGGTTACAGTAAAAAACCTAATCCGGTGGGTGTGATCGAAAGAATGGATAATGAGCGCTTAAAAACTCCCCTTATTCTGAATAGCTTCCTTAATTATGAGATTATTGAGGGCCTGGAATTCCGGGTGAACGGAGGTGTAAATTTATTATTCCATGAATATGAGGATTTTACTCAGACATATTATGAAGGTGGTTTCTCAAAAAATGAATTAACCACTATGAATGTCAGAACATGGAAGAACATGAGCTGGTTGTTCGAATCCACCTTAAAATACTCAAGGACAATTGCCGAAGACCACAACTTCAGTGCATTAGCCGGCTTCTCGCGGCAGTACAGCAGCATAGAGGATTTTATGGCCAAGAAGATAGAATTTCCGGGTAATGATGAGGCCTATCGTTATATGACCTTTGGTACAGAAATAATTTTGCCTTCTGATGTAACAGGAACTAAAACAGAATCGGCTATAGAATCTATGTTTGGAAGATTACATTATGCTTTCCGTAATAAGTATTTACTTACAGCAAGTGTGAGAAGGGATGGATCTTCCAGGTTCGGACCCGACAGCCAGCCATTATTCGGGAACACGCCACGGTACGATTACTTCCCTTCAGCAGCAGTGGCCTGGAAAATATCGGAAGAGAGTTTTCTTGCCGACAATATTGATGCAATTAGCTTCTTGAAACTACGTTTTGGCTGGGGGCAGCTAGGAAATGACAGAACAGTCAAAGGAAATGATTATCCCTGGTTCTCAGCAGTGGAAACAAACAGAAATCTTCAAAATTATGTGTTTGGAGGGCAGATCGTAACCGGTGGGGCTATAGTTGGTAAAGCAATACGTGATATACGCTGGGAAAGGTCAACCCAGTCGAACCTCGGAATCGACCTTTATTTGTTTGATAATCGTTTTAGCCTCATCGCAGATGTTTACAGAAAAATCACCGAGGACCAGCTAGTCGCTGTTCCACTGCCATGGATAGTTGGAGTATTTAATAATCCTGAAGACACTAAACTGGGATCAGATCCATTGTTAAATGCCGGAGAAGTTTTAAACCAGGGATTTGAATTTATTGCTTCAGTCAGAAACAAGGAATCAGAATTCAATTATGAATTCAGTCTTAATTTCACACGAAACTATAATGAAGTACTCAGCCTGGGTACCGGTAATGAAATTATACAGACCGGAGATGCTTCGGGTGGCATGGTTTCAATTACCCGACCCGGCGATCCCATCGCTTCCTTCTATGGTTATGTAACAGATGGCTTATTTACTGTTGAGGATGACAAGGATGGGGACGATTTTGCAGAAAATCAGCCTTTCATAATAAATGAAAGAAATGACACTCTGTATACGCAGAGAAATGCACGACCGGGCGACCTGAAGTTTGTAGATATAAATGGTGACACACTGTTAAGCTCTGAAGATAAGACCATAATCGGAAATCCCCATCCGGATTTTACTTTTGGAATAAGCTTTAATTGTGAATTCCGGGGATTCGATCTCAATTTGTTCTGGCAGGGAGTTTATGGTAATGATATATATTCAACGCTTACAGAGGATTTTCTCGGGGGAGAACCAACTACTAATTTTCACAGGGATGCACTGAACGCATATAAACTAACGGAAGGTGATAATCTTGCCTTTATCGACACCAATGTTCCCAGGGTAGATGCCAAACAGAAAAACAGTAATTTTCGTCCATCGGATTTGTATATTCAGGATGGTTCCTATTTACGATTGAAAAATATACAACTTGGATACTCCATACCACCTAAGATCATTTCAAGATTAGGCATGTCACAATTCAGAATATACCTTGCTGCCCAGAATCTGATCACATTCACTAACTACAAATATGGATATGATCCTGAAATAGGCCGTGCCTATAATAATTATGGTCTGGCCCAGGAGAAATTTAATCAGAGATCTCTGGAAATAGGTATTGACAGAGGGGTTTATCCCCAGGCAAGATCCTACATGATTGGTGTTAACATAACATTTTAAAGATCAAAAATAATAAGCCATGAAAAATACATCATTAATATCTGTTTTTTTGCTCCTCCTGATAACATCCTGTGAATCTGATTTTATTGATAGGGAGCCATTGTCACGAGTCGGCGATAATGTTTTATTTTCCTCAGAGCAAGGAGCTATCCAGGCTCTTAATGCTTGCTATGACATGATGGGAAGAATGGAGCTTTATCGCAGGCTTCACTACGAAATAGGTGATTGCCTTTCGGACGATTCAGAAGTAGGAGGAAAGGCCGGAAACTATGAACACGCTGCTTCCCAGGATCTCAGCAGATTTATAGGTACTTCGGATAATGAGGTCTCCGCCGATTATTGGAAATACAATTACCGTGGTATTGCCCGATGCAATGATGTGATATTGAGAGTGCCTGATATTGATATGGATGAAGAACTGAAAAAAAGAATAATTGCTGAAGCAAGATTCCTGCGAGCATTATACCACTTTAACCTCAACAATACATACGGTGGTGTTCCTTTAGCCGGTCATCCGCTTACCCAGCATGAATATTATAACCTCGACAGATCGACACGCTATGAAGTATACCAGTTTATTATCGATGAACTATCAGATCTGAGAAATGATTTGCCGGAAGAATACCAGTCAACCGATCTCGGCCGAGCTACCAGGGGAGCTGCAAATGCTCTTCTCGCAAAAACCTGCCTGTTTGTGGCAACAATGAAGAAATACGACAACTATACTGAATGGCATGGGAAAGGTTTTGATCATGAAGATAAGGTAAATCCAGAAGAATATTTCCAGATGGCTAAAGAAGCAGCAGAACTTGTTATGGATGGTCCTTATGAGCTGATACAGGGGAATTATAATATTTATGATGGGGAATACTATGAAATCGAGGTGCCCGCTTTCAGGTGGATATTCACGCTTGAAGGGAATAACTGCAAAGAAATGATCTTCCAGGTTCAGCATTATGACGGACATTCGGGTACAGGTGCTAATTACAATGAAGGAAATGACATTGCCAAATGGTGCCTGGTCAGGGATGCCATAGCCCCCGACGGAACCCCTATCCCCAAACCGGGCTTCGGATTTAATTGTCCAACCCAGGACCTCGTTGATGAATTTGAACCGGAAGATAACATACGTTTTTCTACAACCATAACGACAGATAATGACTCCATTTTATGGACCTACAACGATTCCATTCAATGGTGTATGTGCGATCATAAGCAATCACCAACCGGCTATGGACAGGGAAAGATCCGTCCTCTTCCCAATGAACTTTACGGAGGAGGCGGAACTTTTCCTTCCACTCAGTCTGGTTTTAATATAACCATTCTCAGGCTTGCGGATGTCATCCTCATCCATGCAGAAGCTTGTGCAGAACTGGGCCTTGAAAATGAAGCCCGGGAAGATATCAAAAGGATACGAAACCGGGTAGGACTGAGTGATTATCCATCAGATCCCGAGTACTCGTCAATTCTTGAAGCTGTAAGGCATGAAAGACGCTGTGAACTTGCCCTGGAAGCACATCGATGGTTTGATATTGTGCGATGGGGACAGGCAAAAGAAGAATTAGAGGGAACTGCTTACGGGGATAGTTTCATAGAAGGGATCCATGAGTATATTCCCGTTCATTCAGCAGAAATCCTTATCAGTAATGTAATTCAGCAAAACTACGGTTATTAAGAAACCCTATGATCAACATTGTTTTACTGATAACCATCACCCTCATCATAACGGGCTGTAGATTTAGCCCTGGTATAGAGGAGACAGGGAAGGAAAAATTTCCGGGTCAGCCATTTTTTTCCATTATCAATATATTCGTTACACATGAATCACAGATCTGGAATAAGTCTGATGATCCCCTGAAATGTCCTCCGGAAAAAGTAAAGGTACCTCCGTATTTTCCCGATACCAGAATTGTGAGAAAAGATATCGCCAGGGCATATTCCAATATAGTAGAAATGGACAGCATTGTGGGCATGATAATTTCTGAACTCGAGGAAGATAAATTAATGGACAGTACCTATGTTATTTTCCTCAGTGACCATGGAGGTCCATTGCCCCGGCAAAAAAGAGAGATATTGGATGCCGGATTTCATTCAACCCACAACAGAACAACCGGTTTTTGAAATAAGCCATAAATATCTTAAGATCCTTTGTAATACTCCCGGTTCTTCAGTGGTTTATTGTTTTAAAAAGTCAGGGAAAAAACCCGACCCTGAAGAACCCAATGACTGGAAGCTTTATACAAAACCTTTAAAGTTTCACGAAAATCAGACATTGTACGCCCTGGCAAACCGAATTGGTTTCAGAAACAGTGAAATGGTGAAAATTGATCTTTCAGATTACTTGAATTGAAAACTGCTTTTTATAAAGACATCTTCCATCTCTTTATGTCAACTAAGGATTTAACATAATTGCTTCATCTTAATAACCTAAAAAAAATGAAAAAACTTTTAATCCCGTTAATCCTTTTCTTTTGGACTTTAACTGGCATGTCCCAGTCAGGCTCTCTCATTGATGGGGAAGTTGAGGAGGAATGGAACAAATCACCGGATTTTCAAATTACTAAGCTGGTAAAGAATTTTTTAAGTGATGAGGGTCCTGATCCCTCTGATTTGAGTGGATATTTCAATGCCTTATGGGATGGGGATAATCTTTATCTTTTAATAGTAGTTAAAGATGACGAGATATACCATGGAATAACATTCAGGGATCATTTTAATGATAATGTTGAGGTTTACCTGGATATAAACAACTCAAAACATTCTATTTACGATGGGATAGATGATGACCAGGTACGGTTTATACCAGATGTGGATACAATTAATTCAAAAGCTGGTCTGGCGGCAGAGGATATTGAGTTTGCATATCTAAAAACAGATACGGGCTATAATCTTGAAATTGCTTTTCCCTGGACGAAGATCGCCGAACCTGGATTTACTCCCGGAAAAGATATAAAGATCGGCCTTGATGTCATGCTCACAGATAATGATGGTTCTGATAAAAAAGATTATATCATGGCCTGGAATTCCGAAACTAACAATGCCTGGCAGGATGCATCTTTATTTGGCACCCTCCAATTGGTAAGCGACGGTAGCATGAAGGATGTCTCTTATCTTTATGTACCTGCTGAACATGATGAGCTTGATATTGATGAAAATAAGATCAGCCAGGTGATTTATGTTAATCATAACGATGTTGATGCCGGTGATGACAATACAGGTCTGGATCCTGAATTTCCACTGGTAAGCATTGGTCGTGCAATTGAAATCGCATGTGATAGCGCAGGTAAAGGTATAGCTTCTAAAATATTGATAAGTGAGGGAATATATCGTGAATATGGATTAACTTTCAGAAAGTCAGGGAACCCTAATCTGTTTATGAATACTGAGATCATCATTGAAGGTCAAACTCCGGGGAAGGTAATTATTGCAGGTTCTGAGCTCTGGAATGAAGGATGGACAAGCAATGGAGAAAACATATACAAACATGCGTGGAATTATGATTTTCAACCCCATAATGCCTGGGGAGAACATGGACCTCCGAAAATGATTGGAAGATACAGGGAAATGATTTTTGTGAATGGTTATCATATGAAACAGGTTTTGGATAAATCAGAATTAAGAGATAATTCATTTTATATTGATAATGAGGCGGATGAGATTCTGTTGAAAGTCGCTGATACAATTGATTTTCTAAATTCAGATAAAGAAGTTGCTCTTCACGGTGATGATGAAGTTCTGGCCTGGCCTCCTGCACGACTATTAAGTGTTCCTGCTGATAAAGATAAGGTTGTATTGAGAAACCTGGTATTTCAGCATGCCACCATGCGGTTATCAGAAGCAGCAGTAAGATTTTATGGTTGGAAAATCCTGATGGATAATTGTGTAATACGCTATTCAAATGGACATGGGTTGACGGTTTCTTCAGAAGCTAAATTTGTAAGTATATTAAATTCTGAAATTGATCATAATGGAGGATGTGGCATCTTTACCTGGGGAACGAGGGAGTTTGAATGTTCAGGAACCTCCACTTCATTTAATAACTGGAGAGGACATCAGGGAGGACTTCATTCTTATTCTCTCGGAGGTATTAAATTTCATCATACCCGGAATATAAAATTGAAAAATCACCTGGCGGAGGGCAATTGGTGTC
>CAZGTU010000168.1:0-7403 GCA_964528675.1 uncultured Bacteroidaceae bacterium | reverse complement strand
TATTTTGTCTTTTTCTCATAGCTTTTCAATATTATTTTCGCAATCAGTTGAGAGCTATGTTTTTTGATCGGGAAATTGCTTTTACCTCAGGCATAAATGAAGGCTTACTCTATTATATGGTAATACTCATTGTTGCCATAACAGTAGCACTGGCTATGAAACTCATCGGGGCCCTTTTGCTGGATGCTATTCTTTTATTGCCCCCGCTAATAGCATCTTTTAAAGCTAAAAGTTTAAGAAGCATGGTTATTTATGCCTGTATATGGGGCGGGATATTTTCCGTTGCAGGTTTTTTATTCTCTATTTCCGTTGATATTCCGGCAAGTTCTGCTGTGGCAGGTCTGGCATCTGTGGTATTTGTTATTATATTTTTTACCAGAAAAAAATGAAAACAAGATTAATTATTGTTCTTATTTTTCTTCTAAGCATCCAGTGTAAGCAAAATCCCTCTTCAAAAGGAGGTGTAATAGCCACCAATGCCTGGACTGCTGCCTATGCGCTGGCTGCAGGGATAGATAGCGTAACCGTTCTTGCTCCTTATGAGATGGTACACCCCAGTGAGTACGAGATGCGCCCAGGCGATATAGCCAGAATTGAAAGGGCGGATCTTATCATACATGCTGGATATGAAGTAATGATTGAACAGATTAAAGCCGGACTGGCTCTTCCCGACGAAAAAATACTGGCTATTAACACCAGTTATAATTATGAAGAGATTGTACAGTCGGTCTTGCAGATCGCTGAAAAAAGGCAAAACGAAGAAATTGCCCGGAAAAACCTTGAAGAAATAAAACAGGTGCTTGATTACGGTAAGGAAGCTATCAGAAAAAACGGTCTGGATACTATTCCCGTCCTTGTCCATTTCTTCCAGCAATCGTTTGCATCAGAGACGGGCATCAACTCAACCGGAGTATTCGGACCCTCACCCCCGGAACCCAGGCAGATCCTTTCCCTCACCCGTACCCGGGCAAAACTGATCATTGATAATGCCCATAACCCTTCAGGAGGAGCCCTCCGGGAAACCATTGATAATGCCGGCTACGTTAAATTGCTTAATTTCCCCGGACTTCATGGAACAAGAACATTGGAGGATGTGATAAGGTATAATGTTGAACTATTAACTGCTCTGGATATATGCAACCGCCGCTCACCAACCACTGCTCGATGACCGGTCGCCATAATCGGCTTTTTTCCTATTTCCTCATTCATCTCGACTGCGCTCGATGACCGGTTGCCATAATCGGCTTTCTCCTATTTCCCCATTCATCTCGACTACGCTCGATGACCGGTTGCCATAATCGGCTTTTTCCTATTTACTCATTCATCTCGACTACGCTCGATGACCGGTCGCCATAATCGGCTTTTTCCTATTTCCTCATTCATCTCGACTACGCTCGATGACCGGTTGCCATAATCGGCTTTTTCCTATTTCTTCATTCATCTCGACTGCGCTCGATGACCGGTTATCTTAAATTAGGTAATTCCATTTCCTCTTTATCCCACCTCATCATCCTACCTCATTCTCTCACCCCCCTCCTCCCTTCTCACAAGGCCATAAAACAAAAACTCAATCAAATTATCCAGGCGTTTTTCAATATCACCGTATTCCTTTTTAATGAACAGAGGGATCTCAAGTCCTTTCATGGCTGTAACAAGAGCAACAGCTCCAAGTTCAGGGTCGTCAATAGTGAATTCCTTTTTTTCCATTCCTTCTTTAAGGATCTGGGAGACAACCTCTACCTCACGGCGATCATAGTCTCTTCTTATCTGCTCAATAAATTCCAGATGGATAAGGGAATCACTCTTCAGTGCAGCATAGAAATTGCTCAACATCTTTAATTTATGCATGCGGAAAAGGATATAGGTCTTTAACTGATCAATAGGGTCCTCAACATTTGACACCTCTTCTTTGAGGTCTTTTTTCAGCTCTTCGGCTTCCTTTTCAACTACTGCGCGAAAAATATCTTCCTTTGAAGGAAAATAATAATAAATGGAGCTTTTCCCTTTATTGGTGGCCATGGCTATCTCTTCCATGGTTGTTTTTTTATACCCAAACCTGGTAAAGATCTTGCTGGCTACTTTAATAATTTTCGAACGAACTTCATCCTTTTGAACAACCATGTGGCTATATAGATTAGAGGTTTATATTTGAGTAGATTTTACCGAATGAAAAAATATGAACCATTTCTTCAAACAAATTTTTCAAATTTAAACCCTGAACCTACACCAAGCAAGTTTTTTATCGAATAATTTGGTCTGAAAGTCAAATTAATTTTATATTCTATAATAAATTGACATAGTGAGGTTTGAGTTAATGTGTTTTTGTCACATAATTATGGTCTGAAAACAAGTTTGAAAAAAGTTGGAATATTCCACTGATTTATTGTTCCCCTCCCTTTATTAACATAATTTGAAAAAAAACTTACCCACCCTGTTATTTTTTCTTTAGTTTTACAAAAATATTCAGGCCATTTTATGAACAGAGCGAGAATTTTCCGGATGCTGATAGTTGATGCGATCATCCTGATAGTGGCTTTTTTAATTACTATTACCTACAAGCCGGGGACCAGTAATTATCTTTCCTGGCGATACCTTACGGGTTTGGGAATATTACTTCTGACATGGATCCTTGCCTCATTATACTTCAAAAAATATCGTTTCAAAAAAAAATATCGGTTCGATAAAATAACGCGGCAGATTCTCATTTCAAATATGTTCTCTGTCTCAACCATTGCCATATTTGTCTTACTTTTTGAGGTATCCGGTTATTCCCGTCTCGTCTTTTTCGGAACAGTGGGAGTCGCGACCATTCTTGAGCTGATTGTTGCGAATCTTTATTACCTGCTCATTCATACCAGGAACACAAAAACCGATCTGTATAATCCCCCCCCTAAAGCTTATGAACTCAGAAAAGCTACGCGTGCCATTAATTATGCAGACATATCACTTTCATCCGATTATGTAAAAGAAGCCATTATTGGAGAATGCGGAGAAAATGCTTATCATTTTCTTGAAAAACATGTAAAAGCAGAGGAAAATAAGGTGCTATGTCTGTCAACAACCACACGTTTTAATGTAGAATTTCAACCTGCCAATCATTTCACAAAGATCATTAATCTTAGAAGGGTCAATGACATACAGTACATTAATAAATTTTTTGAAACGGTCAATCGAAAATTGCCGGAAGGCGGGATCTTTATGGGTTGTGTTGAGACCAAGGACCAAAGAAAACAAAGGATCCTCAATAAATTTCCCCCGGTAATCAATTGGATATATTATACACTTGACTTTATTCTTAAGCGAGTTTTCCCAAAATTTATGCTCACCAAAAAGATTTATTTTCTGCTGACCCGTGGGAATAATCGCGTTCTTTCAAAAGCTGAAGTCATTGGCAGACTTTACTCATGCGGATTTAAAGAGCTGGACGAGAAAGACATTGACGGACATTATTATTTTGTCATGGAAAAAGAGGCGAGTCCTGCATATGACATGAACCCTACCTATGGACCTTTCATAAAGTTAAATCGTGTGGGCAAAAACGGGAAATTGATCAAAGTCTATAAAATGCGGACGATGCATCCCTATGCAGAATATCTTCAGGATTACGTTTTCAAAAAAAATCATCTTGAGGAAGGAGGAAAGTTCAAAAATGATTTTCGCATAACCGGGATTGGAAAGGTCATGCGCAAACTCTGGCTCGATGAACTACCCATGATCTTCAATCTTATCAAAGGGGATATGAAAATTGTAGGTGTACGTCCATTGAGTAAACATTATTACAGTTTATATTCTGAAGAATTAAAGCAGAAGCGTATACAAACCAAGCCCGGACTCATTCCTCCCTTTTATGCCGATCTTCCAAAAACTCTCGAAGAGATACAGGAATCAGAATTGCGCTACCTCAAAGCCCACGAAAAACGGCCCGTTTATACAGATATCAAGTATTTCAGTATGGCAGTACGGAATATAGTTTGGAAGAAGGCGAGATCGCAGTGAGGACGCGGGGAAGATTGGACACAGAGGGACACTGGGGACACTAAGGACCACAGAGTGGAATGTTGAATGGTAGGACGGTTTTGGAGTTGCGGTGCTCGGGGGAGGTCGCAGAGGAGTTTTTTTGCTGGTGACAAAAAAATGGGGTGTGTCATTTGATGGGGTATATTGCAGGATGATGTATTTGTAGTGAGGATGCTTCCCTGGGTGTATTATTGGCGGGCCCCCGCGCCGTACTAAAAATCGGTAGTGGTAAGTTACTTCTTCTTCACAACTTTTAGTAGTCAGTGTCATGTAGATGTCATTAGTAACTTCGGTTACTGAGCGGCGGTTATTGAGCGACAGTCGAAGTAGTGAGTAATCTGTGGCAACATTTATTGATAAGTGCGTAACTTCAGTAACTTATAAAATTTGTTATATAATAGTTTCTTGTTTTCTTTTATTATTTTTGCTCCTATTATAACAGATTACAACAATGCGGTCATCTCCTCGTGCACTGGCAATTTACATTACACTGCTTATCGCTTCCCTGTTTGGAGGGATTATTCTTGTATTGAATTATTTTAGTAGCGAGCGATTATGGATCCCGGTGATAATTGCACTGTTAATTTTTTTCATTGTCACCTACTTAATTGTTTATAATACTCTTACCAGTTTCATTTTTGAAAAGATACAGCCGGTTTACAAGACCATACATGATTTTACGGAATCACAAAAGGAATTAAAGAAGAAAATCGATCAGGATGACCTTATTACACAGGTGAATAAGGAGGTGGAAGACTGGGCCGACAGTAAGACCCGGGAGATTAAAAAACTTAAACAACTGGAAAAATACCGAAAGGATTTTGTCGGTAATGTCTCTCATGAGTTGAAAACTCCCATATTTAATATTCAGGGATACATTCTTACGCTTCTGGACGGAGGACTTGAAGATAATTCCATTAACAGGCTTTATCTGGAAAGGACAGAAAGAAGTATCAACCGGATGATATCCATTGTTGAAGATCTGGAGTCCATATCACGTCTTGAATCCGGTGAAGTTAAACCTGATCTGGAGACTTTTGATATTGTTAAACTTGTAGAGGATGTATTTGAGAGCCTCGAAATCAGGGCAAAGGAGAAGGGAATCAAATTAAGCTTCGGATCAAGTTACAATAAAGCCATTAAGGTTGAAGCTGACAGAAAACGTATGCTGGAAGTGGTAAACAACCTGGTTATCAATTCCATCAATTACGGTAAGAAAAACGGGAAAACAACAGTTTCATTTATGGACATGGGGCAGAAGGTACTTGTTGATGTCACTGATGACGGCATTGGAATATCAGAAAAAGATATCCCACGTATTTTTGAGCGTTTCTTTCGTACCGATAAATCCCGTTCGCGCGCCCAGGGGGGAACCGGCCTTGGACTTGCCATTGTAAAACATATCATTGAAGCGCACAATCAATCCATCAATGTCAGATCAAAAGTGGGGAAGGGAAGTTCATTTGTGTTTACGTTAAAGAAAGCCTGAGGGGGAGAATGAGGTGGGATAATGAGGTGAAGAGTTAGAGCGAGGATGCTTCAAAAAAGCAGGCCTCAGTCAGAAGAAAAAGCAAAAACATTGCCCGGGCTTTCTTTTCTGGCAAAAATTCTCTATTTTCGATTGCTTCAAAAACCTGTTCAATGGATTTAATGGCGTTAATTCCTTTCGTAGCTTATTTTATCCTGGTGATTCTTATAGGTGTCTTTTCTTCCGGTTTTTCTTCAAGAGGTATTTCGGAATATTTTATCGGTGGAAGGAAAATGAATCTTTTTGTGGTTGCCTTATCAGCAGTTGTTTCGGGCCGTTCTGCATGGTTGTTGCTGGGGTTTACCGGACAATCCTACACCATGGGTCTCTCGGCCATCTGGGCAGTGGTGGGCTATACTATCGTTGAATTTTTTCTCTTTCTTTATTATGCTCCCAGGCTACGAAAATTTGCGGAAAAACATAACTGCATTACCATTCCTGATTTCTTTGCTTCCCGGTTTAAAGACAAAACGGGGAGTCTGAGGATCCTGATCGCCACCATCTTCCTTATTTTTATGGTAACCTATGTTGGCGCA
This sequence comes from uncultured Bacteroidaceae bacterium, assembly GCA_964528675.1. Taxonomy (GTDB): domain Bacteria; phylum Bacteroidota; class Bacteroidia; order Bacteroidales; genus CAYRTD01. The sequence continues at coordinate 1,322 of CAZGTU010000168.1, read as the reverse complement.
CAATTTGTAGGCGGAGGAAAGGCTTTCTTTGCATATTTCGGCATTCGTCATGGAACCGGGATTGTCATAACAGCTTCTATTGTTTTGATTTACACAATACTGGGAGGTTTTCTTGCCGTAAGTCTTACTGATGTCTTGCAGGCAATTGTCATGATTTTTGCGCTAATAGGTCTACCCCTGTATGGCATCATGCAAAAAGGAGGATTTGAAGAAGTCACGGCTCAGCTTAGTTCCATAGAAACCGGCTTTTTCAACCCTGTTGCATTTGGGTTTGGCTCCCTGATCGGTCTTCTCGGAATTGGTCTTGGCTCTCCCGGAAATCCGCATATACTGGTAAGATACATGTCCATTAAAAATCACAGGCAGCTTAAATGGACAGCAATCGTTGGTACAATATGGAATATTCTGCTTGCAGGCGGAGCATTTATGATTGGCATAGTGGCAAGAGCTTACTTCCCGGAAATACAGATGCTGCCTGATCAGGATCCGGAAAATGCCTACATCACTCTTGCCAATGAACTTTTACCCACTGCCCTGGTGGGAATCCTGCTGGCTTCCATCTTTGCCGCCATAATGTCAACGGCCGATTCACAGCTACTGGTGGCTGCTTCTTCCATCGTCAGGGATATCTATGAAAAGATTATCCATAAAAATAAGTTCATTCCACCGGAAAGACTGGCAATGTTAAGCCGACTGGCAGTCGCAATCCTGGTGTACCTTGCTGTAGCACTCGGATTCATTGTAGAAGACATAGTTTTCTGGTTTGTATTGTTTGCCTGGGCCGGCCTCGGGGCCGCTATAGGGCCAACTTCCATACAGGCCCTTTTCCGGAAACGAACCACCAAAGCAGGTGTCATGGCCGGAATGATAGCAGGTACCCTGACAGTATTTATCTGGAAAAGCAATGAATCCCTTAGTGAATGGCTGTATGAATTAATCCCCGGTTTTATCGCAGGATGGATATTTACTTACTGGGGTAGTGAACTGGAACATTATCTTTTGAGGAGAAAGTTAAGGAAAAGTAAACGGTGATCGGCCCTTCGACTTACTGGCCTTTGCTTCGGCAGGCGGGCCTGCCCGCCGAAGCAAAAGCCAGTGCGATGGCAGGCGGGTAATCAGTTTGATCTCATAATACGGAAGTATTTTCCATAAATTATGACAGTTTGGTGTTTGTAGAGAAAATTCATGAATTTTCTCTACAAAGGGCAAAACACTCGACGTACTAATGACAACTTTTTATAATATAAAGATTATCAAAACTTTAATAATTTTCTCTCTACTTTTTTATTCATCCAAAAATTGATTTCAAAGGTATTCATGAG
>CAZGTU010000167.1:0-7558 GCA_964528675.1 uncultured Bacteroidaceae bacterium | reverse complement strand
TTAGCCTGCGGTATCCTGATTTTATAATCAATATCTACCTTACCTTTTGATATAGCTTTTAATTTGCTGTTAAGTAGTCGTTTACGCAAGGGATTTATTTTGTCTACAAAAAGAACACCTTGCAGGTGATCATATTCATGCTGAATAATTCTTGCTTTTACGCCATCATATATCTCATCATGGAATTCCCAGTTTTCATCGTAGTATTGGATCCGGATTTTAGGTTTTCTGGAAACGTCCTCTCTTATCAATGGGATGCTCAGGCAACCTTCGTTGAACAACCACTCTTCTCCTGTTTCTTCCAGTAAAACAGGATTGATGAATACTTTTTTAAACTCTTCCTGGTATTCCTCATCATCTTCTTCAACTGCTGTTGCATCAACAATAAATAATCTCAGAGATTTTCCGATCTGTGGAGCAGCAAGCCCTACACCTTCTGCGCTGTACATAGTTTCATACATATTATCAATAAGCTCCTTGAGTCCTTCATAACCCCGAGGTATTTCTTTGGCTTTTTTTCTTAAAACGCTTGTTCCATATACATAAACCGGGTATATCATGATTTAATCATTTTAATTATTTTCTATTTTTTCGAGATAAGACTGAAGAATAATCGCGGCGCTCATCTTATCAATATTTTCTTTTTTTTGCCTGTCTTTTTTCTTCATTCCTGCTTCGATCATAGCTTTAACAGCCATTTTTGATGTATATCTCTCATCTTCGTGAACAAGTTTCATGCCGGGATATTTTCTTCTGAAAGCAGTTTCAAATTGCTTCACCAGTTCAAGTGATTCGGAAGGTTCATTATTCAGCTTAAGGGGATACCCAAGCACTACACATTCAACATCTTCTTTTTTAAAATATTCTTCCAGAAATTTAAATATCTCATGAGGTCCTTTGGTTGTGAGTCCGCTACCAATCATTTTCAGTGGATCGGAAACTGCTATACCAATGCGTTTTCGTCCGTAATCGATGGCCATTATTCTTCCCATGCCTCAAAAATAGAAAAAAAAAGGGTGCCCTGTTTTGGCACCCTTATAAAATTGTAATTGATTATTTTATTTTACAGTATCCATATGGGCAATAAGTTCGAGAAGCTTCACTGAATATCCCCACTCATTGTCATACCATGAAACTACCTTAACAAAATTATCGTTTAATGAAATTCCTGCACCTGCGTCGAAAATAGAAGTTCTCGGGTCGGTGATGAAATCGCTTGAAACAACAGATTCTTCGGTATATCCCAGAATACCCTTGAGTTCACCTTCGGATGCAGCTTTCATTGCAGCTTTAATATCTTCATAGGATGCATCTTTTTCAAGTCTGCAGGTCAGATCAACTACAGAAACATTGAGGGTAGGAATACGAAAAGCCATGCCTGTAAGTTTACCGTTAAGATCAGGAATAACTTTGCCAACAGCTTTTGCAGCACCGGTTGAAGAAGGAATAATGTTTCCTGAAGCTGCACGGCCGCCTCTCCAATCTTTTTTAGATGGAGCATCAACCGTCTTCTGAGTAGCTGTTGTAGCGTGGACTGTAGTCATAAGACCTTCAACAATACCGAATTTATCGTTGAGAACTTTTGCTACTGGAGCAAGACAGTTTGTAGTACATGAAGCATTGGAAACAAATTGCATATCAGCTTCATATTTATCATGGTTAACACCCATTACAAACATAGGAGTGTCGTCCTTGGAAGGTGCAGACATTACAACTCTTTTTGCTCCTGCTTCGATGTGTCCCTGGGCTTTTTCCTTGGTAAGGAAAAGACCTGTTGATTCAATTACATATTCAGCTCCGATCGAACTCCAATCCAGATCTGCAGGATTTGGTTCTGAAGTTACACGAATTTCCTGACCATTAACAACCAGTTTACCACCGGTGGTTTCTACGGTTCCGTCAAACCTGCCGTGGATGGTGTCAAACTTGAGCATATATGCAATATAATCCAGATCAATAAGGTCATTGATTCCGACAATTTCCATATCATCTCTTTTCATGGCAGCTCTGAACGCTAATCTGCCAATTCTGCCGAAACCATTAATACCAACTTTTATTTTAGCCATAGGTTTAAAAATTAATAAATTATAGAATTAAAAAAATACTTACTGTTTTTTTGATAACAGGATTGCAAACTTATATATAAAAATTAAATGATACAAAAAAATGAAAGAATGAAAAGTTAAGAGAATATTAATTCTTTGATATTTCTGCATCTTAAATATTTGATAGAAGTCTGCTAAAGAAAATCAGATTCAATAATTATCCGGATTTCTCTCGGCTTTTCTTTGTTCCCGGAAGGATCTGGCATTTTCTCTTCTTTCCCTGAGACGATCCCAGATTGATGATCGTTGAGCCTCTGCAGCAGCACTGATATCTATGGCTTTACCAAAACGGTAACCGGCATAAAGATTCAAGAAAAAGAACTGATTGGATTCATTTGCCATTATTGGGATTTCTTTAGGAAATATATCAATTCCTGCGCCAATCTCAATGGCATTGATATTGATATTTCTTCGGGAGTATTCAAAAGTGAATCCAAATTTCGCAGATGCTCCGGGGATAAGAGAAATTTCATCAATGCCTTCAAAAAAGGAAGCTTTGCCAAATATATTGGATTGATGTATGGAAGTGTTGAACTTTTCAACCTTGGTATAATACTCATATGGGACACCTGTTGAATAATAGATCTCATAATAAACAGGCTTCAGTAAACCAATAACCGGGCCCGCAGAATAAAAATAGCGGATGGAAACACTGCCCGCATCATTTTTGCGGTAAACCTCAGAACTTCGGCCCCATTGACCTTTCAATTCAAAAAAGTTATTGATCTTCCCGAAAACAAAACTTTTATTGGAATAAAAGCTGTTAGACATTTTGATTTCTTTCGGATGACTGAGAGAAAATAATTCAACCTGGTAAAGTGTATGATTCCTTGCATTAATACGTTTTGCATATGAAAAATCACCACCAATACCATTTGAACTCAGAAAAATACCAAAAGTCCTTTCATTTTTATAGAGGATATTTTTCTGGTTATCAATCTGGCCCTGGGAAAAAGAATTGGTATATACCAGTAAACCAATCAATAAAGGCAACAATCTTCTCGTTCTCATCATCACTTCAATGCCTAAAGTTTACACCTAATAACAAACTGGAACCGGAAATAGTTCGTATAAAAAAACATTGCAGCAAAAACCTTGCAAAAAAGGCTTTTTTGCTGCAATAAATTTATATTTTTTATGGAATTATTAACCTTCGTAATTGTCGTTTTGTTCCTGATCATGATGGCTGTAAGCCGGACATGTTTTTTTATTACAGGAGGATAGGGTCATTCCTAAAACAAAGGCCAAAACAAGGATTAAACTAAATTTTTTCATCGTTCTACAGTATTTACGAAAAATTGCTAATTGGATTGCTTGCAATATACAAAAAAAATATTTTTAGCATTCTGGCTGAAAATTATTTTTATGTTTTTTCTAAAACGTAAAATAATATGAATTGTTACACAAATTTGTAAAATGTTGAAAAAGAAATAGAAAAACCGCAAAGTCGAAAAGCTTTGCGGTTTTTATTCATAATAAAACTATTTATAATGAGGGAATCCTGTCAGGGGTCCATTGAATTCCAAGCTTATTCATTTCATCCTGAATGGTGTTAATTTCTGCATCCACAGTTTCTATTCTCTTAAGTACCGGCGGGAATTCTTCCATTAAGATGGAATAATTATCCTCCATGGTACCGGTTACCCCGTGCATTGATCCCCATGCAGTATATACAATGGCATTCAAACGTCTGTTAAGAGGCATCTCAATCGGAGGTAATTCCTCCCAGCTTGCCTGTGGTTCAGGTCCTTCAAATTCATAAAGGATATCCTTAAGTTCCAGTTGAATTTTTCTTAATGCTTTGAGCATATCCATATTTCCTTCATTAGACTGCGAAACTGTTTGCATCATCTGGTTTACTTTTTCGAGATTATCCTCGGCAACTTCCTGGGCTCCTCTCATTGTCCGGGTCAGTTCAGCAATTTTTTCATTAAACTCAACGATTCGTTCAGCATCCTGACGGGCTAAAGTGGCGTTTTTGAGTATTTCCGTTTCAAAAGCTACCGGTTCAGCAAGTTGTTTAACAGAATCTCTGACAATCAGGTCCAGGCTTACCTTATACGTACCGGGTAAAGCTAGCATGCCTCCACTCGATTCCGCAAGCGGATTGAATTCATCCTTTTGCATGCGAACCGGGTAGGGGCTGTCATATCTGAGATCCCAGTTGATACGGTTAACACCTGTTGCCGGTCTTTTGGTGATTTTTCTTACCACATTTCCCTTTTCATCTTTAACGGTAAACAGGAGGTAGGGAGGAATCTCGTTTTCTTCTTCCCTTAATTCATCAAAACCCGGTTGAGGAATCGGTTTCTTTTCTTCAAAGAGTTTCTTTTCATTCTCTCTGCGCTTCTGTTTCAGTGTTTTTGGTGTATCTTTGAGATAATAGGTGAACACAGCACCGAAATCTGGATTTGGCGCATGGAAAAGGGTTGCTCCCTGGCCATACTTTCCACCTTCATGAAGATACATCAGGGCATTGGCTATTTTGAAAATATGCGCTTCATTATCCAGGATTTCTTTATTTTCAGCAAGTTCTCTCAACGGACTATAATCATCCAGGATATAAAATCCGCGACCAAAGGTAGCCAGTACCAGATCTTCTTCTCTTTCCTGAATGGTCATATCCCTGACGGCAATTGTAGGAATTCCCGATTTCATCTGAACCCATTCTTTTCCTCCATCTATAGAGAAAAATACCCCAAACTCAGTACCTGCAAACAAGAGGTTTTCGTTTACAAAGTCCTGTTCAAGCGTGTGAACCGTGCCGTTTTTCGGCAGGTTATTCGAAATGGATGTCCATGTTTTTCCTTTGTCGACACTCTTTAAAATATAAGGATTAAAATCATCTCGTTTACGATTATCAAAGCTGGCATACACAATATTAGCATCGTGTTTGGACGGCATTATATCGCTAACATAAGTGTATTCAGGCACTCCGGGGAATTTCATTACCTGGGTCCAGTTTTCACCGGCGTTTTCGGTAACCGATATTACTCCGTCATCTGTACCTGCATAAAGAAGATCTTCCTGTACCGGAGATTCTGCCAGTGAAACACCTGTTCCATATAAGCTGGTGGACACGTCTTTTTTAACGGCATCAATGCTCCAGTAGCGATCCATAACTTTAAATGAATTGCGGTCCGTTTGTGAAGTGAGATCATCACTGATCACTTTCCAGCTTTCACCTTGGTCATCACTTCTGAAAACTTTATTGGCAAAAGCGTACAACCTTGTATGTGAATGCGGGCTGATAATCAAAGGTGCATTCCAGTTCCACTTGTATGTTTTTTCACCCTTTCTGGGACGTGGTTTAATATTCAGATTCTCTCCTGTTTTTTTATCGTGGCGAAACATGTTTCCATACTGATACTCGCAATAAACTATGTCGGGATTTGTCGGATCAATTTGCACCCAAAATCCATCACCACCCAGAAGGGCATTCCAGTCTTCATTTGAAACTCCGGCGCTGCTGGTATTCTGAGAAGGTCCACCCAGTGTGTTATTATCCTGAGTTCCGCCGTAAACATTATAGAAGGGATAGTCATTGTCCACCTGGACTCTGTAAAACTGGGTAACCGGAAGATTTGATTTAAACAACCAGTTACTTCCGCCATCAAAAGTTTCATAAACCCCGCCGTCACCGCCAATAATTAAATGTTCTGTATTTTTGGGATTTATCCACAGGGCATGATCGTCTACATGGCGATTCTTTCGGCCGAGAGCTTTCCAGGTTCTTCCTCCGTCAGTGGTTAATTTACTTACTGTTTCCATGGAATAGACTTTATTTACATCTACAGGGTCAGGAATGATTTCATTATAATATTGACCACTGGCAGAGTGATCACTCATTCTTTTCCAGGACTCACCACGATCGTCTGAACGGTAAAATCCGCTTTTGTCTTCAGCAGCTTCAACGATAAGATAAAGCACATTGTGATCGGCGGGAGAAATAGCAATGCCCATTCCTCCGATGTGAACAGAGGGAAGGCCTTTCATTATTTTTCTCCAGGTTTCACCATTATCCGTTGACTTATAAACAGATGATTCCGGTCCTCCACCAATTTTTGTAAACACATGCCTTCTTCTTTGTTCGGTGGTAAGATAAAGTACATCAGGGTCTTCTGGATCCATAATTACATTATTAACACCGGTATGTTCGCTAATGTCGAGGGTTTTATTCCAGCTTTTTCCGCCATCGGTAGTTTTGTAAAGTCCACGATCACCGCCCGGACCCCATACAGAACCTTCAGCGGCAACGAAAACAACATCAGAATTCCTTGGATCAACTACAATTCCACCAATCTGACGTGATTCTTTCAGACCCATGTTTTTCCATGTCTGACCTCCGTCAACACTCTTGTAAACACCGTCTCCGTAACCGAGAGCACGCTGATGGTTGTTTTCACCTGTACCTAACCATAATACATTGTGGTTATTGGGATCCATGGTGACAACACCGGTGGAATATGCACCATAGTTATCAAATACGGGAGTGAAAGTTGTTCCGTTATTGGTAGTTTTCCAGACATTACCGGAAGCAACTGCCACAAAATACTCCGAAGGTTTTTCAGGATTAACGGCAAAATCGGCAATACGTCCCGAGGTAAATGCAGGACCAATGGCTCTGAACTTTAATCCGGAAAATGTACTGCTTTTTAATGAATCAGGTTCTTCATTCTTGTGTTTCTTTTTTGCTGAAATATCAGCAGTAAAAACAAAAAGAAGAAGAAATGATGTTAGAAGCGAAATGAATCGCAGTTTGTAATTCATAATTATTCGATTTTAAAAGTTATTGTGAAATGGCGCGTAATTTAAAAATCTTTTTTGAAAAAGTATATGATATTAAACTGTTGTTAAGGACATTTTTTTCTGTATTGATTATCCTAATTATTGAACTGATTTGTTCTTATCTTTGTGCATAATATTAAATTCTAAAATCTATTTACCGGCATGCTAAAAACTATTTTCGAACATCGATCCATACGTAAATATAAAGAAGATGACATTCCTTCTGAAATATTAAATGAAATACTTGAAGCAGGAACACGTGCTTCTACTACAGGGAATATGCAGGTTTATTCCATGATAGTTAATAAAAACCCTGAGATTAGAGAAAAGCTATGGGAAGCTCATTTTAAGCAGGATATGGTAAAAAAGGCGCCTGTACATATAACTTTTTGTGCAGATTTCCACCGATTCAATACATGGTGCAGAAACCGGAAAGCTGAGCCGGGGTATGATAATTTCCTTTCTTTTATGACAGCAGCAATTGACGCACTGCTAGCTTCCCAGAATGTTGTGCTTGAGGCTGAAGCTCATGGACTTGGGGCCTGCTATCTTGGCACTGCCACATATAATGCAGATAAGATCATAGAAATCCTTGAACTTCCTGCAGCAGTTGTGCCTGTTGCAGCGATTGTTCTTGGTTATCCTGCTGAGGTTCCCGGCCTTAC
>CAZGTU010000166.1:0-7592 GCA_964528675.1 uncultured Bacteroidaceae bacterium | reverse complement strand
AGCGGTGAGATACAGATGGAGAAAAGATTTGATTTCTCTAACTGACAAGTCGCTTTCCTTAATAATGATACCTGTATATAATCTTCAACCTTTCGTAAAGATTAAATACAATTGGACATATCTCGTAATTATCAATAACACCAAAAAGTCTGGAAATAAATTTATCTTTATGAGTGAATGAATAAGACCTGCATTCTTCAGGACGATCGGGGTAAATACTGCATTTTTTATCCTTGAGATATTTGCAGGGCATATCTTTCAAATACTTATCATTGCTATGGGTTAATTCCACAAACTGTTTTTCGTAATTTTCCCGGGAGATATTATTGATTGTCGATAAACGGTCAATTTCCTCATCCCATACAAATACCCATACAACGCCATCTTGCCCCGCATGGTCTGCCTCGGTGTAAACTCTGCATTAGCCCAGGAATATCTTGTATTAAAAAAGCCTTCTTGGTGCGGCCATCCTCCTTCTTCCCATTCCGGGTAACATTTCTCAACAAACCATTGGGGATTACTACCATTATGACTTCCTCCCCATGGAGAAAGATTATTATATGGTGTCTGCCCCGGATGGAGACCCGGTGTACCGTCATTTCTTCCCGTAGTGTAACAATTAACAATATGCCGTTCACCAAGACCAGTCATTTCCACTGTATTGGTAGGATTTCTGCCAAGTCCCCAGTCAGCTTCCAGGTACATGGCCTTTTCAAACTTCTGTTTTTCTTCTGTATCATCAGTTATCCTGTGTGCAAGGATCACAAGCTGAAGATTTTGAGCGGTCTGCCACCAGTTGTTGTTGGAGGCCCTGCGTGATGGCCGGGTGTAAATGTGCTTTACATTATGTTCCATGGCCTGCTTTCGTACTGAAGCTTTCATGTTCTCATATAAACCGGGGTAGTTTCTCTCATGAGGGGTCAATAAATAAGCAGCGGTTCCGTAGGTTTGTACTCCCTTGTTATTGTATTCTATTTTCGATGCAGCATCTTCAACCAGGCTCTCCTCTGCTATTATATCTTCCCATGAACGGTCGCCTGTCACATTAAAAAGAAAAGCAGCAGCCATCATTTTGAAATCCCTTCCTCGCATTTTCGCATCACCTATATCCTGTCTGTCATCAAGCTGCTTGTCGGGTTGTTTTTCTGCGAACCTGAAAGCTTTAACGGCTTCATTCTTATAATAATCCATCAGGTCTTCATGTCCCGAAATGCGGAAACATTCAGCCATCATGGCGCAATTGGCTGCATTGGCCCAGGCTGCCATGGTGGTAACACCTGCCTGGAACATGTATTTATGCTCAGAATCCGGATTGGTTAGTCCATGAGCATAAGCATCACCATGTCTCAGGCTCAGCCACAGGTCGACCTCGTTCCTGGCTTCATCCATGATATCGGGAATGCCATTACCCGATTCAGCAATATTCAGGTTATCTTCATTGACAGCTCCTCCTGTCAGAACATAAGGAAAAAGCAGATCATAAATGTTCCCAACATGAGCAAGATGACGGTCCCAGTCCATAGCATCGGAGTGTCCTCCTCGTGCATTTGAATTGGTTGGATTGCCCGGTACCCTGCGCTTCCAGAACATTGATTCATGTGCAGGTTTGAAATGAGGCTCATCCCATGTATCTCCGGGATGATCATCCCATTCGGGATCGAAAGGATCCAGATCGGTTATATAGATGGTAAAATCTTCAGGATCTTCACCAGGAATGAAAAGCGGCCGCCTGGGTACGGGATCCAGATCCATACGATCCTCTCCTATTCGCATATAATAATAACCTCTTACACTATACTTATAAGGATCGAAATAGATATCCTTACTGATCTCAAATTCCTCACTGCAGCCAACATCTTCGATTACCAGCCTATAAGTTCCGGGCTTTGAAAAACCGGAAAAATCAGCATTCCATACATCCGAGCCGGTCATATTGCGTCCTTCTGCCTCTGCATCTGTATCCTTGCTTTTCCAGAAGCTTACCTCACCAACTTCTTCTCCCTTTCCTGTTTCAACATCATAAATCCATACCTTATTACTCTCGAATGACGAGTAATCTCTTTGTCCGCCATCACCCATCCACAGGTACAGATCAGCAGACTTTACCGGACTGTCATGAGTATACCCGATAATGTTTACATGCACTGCCTCGGACATACTTTTAAAGATGTCGAAAACAAACTGTTCATCAGTTGCATCAGTATATGTTTTGGGAGATATTTCAAGATTGTATTTTGTTCCCTGTTTTAATGAATGAGGAAGCTTTAAATATATCCAGTGATCCAGTTTATAATTCCAGTCATAATCTGTATTATTTGTCTTGGATTTCCGGTAAACAGCAACCGGATTCAGTCCTTTTCCCGAATAGTTTTTATCATTATCTGAAGTAATGATCCACGAACTGAGCAATGATGCAATTCCTGTATCAAGTTCTTTTCCATAGACGATCAGGGAATCATCACCAGGAGCATGATCATGGCCGCGGTATGCACTGGAACCTCTACCGTCATCACGGTAATGCATTTCGCCATCCTTGAAATACACCATTATATGATCTTTATCAACCGTTCTCACCTCAACAAGTTTGGTAGCCATGGAAAGGGGAAAGAATAATACGATCAGTAGTTTAAGCAGTAGTAGTTTTTTCATGATGTTTTTTATTAGGATTTATCCAATTACCTGTACTTGAAATAACAAATTTTTTGGTCTGCCAAGAATAATCAACCGCTAATTCTTTTTATACTCATTGTCCAAAATTAAAAGAAGATCCTGAAGTATAAAATAAACACAAATAAAGACTATTTACCAGAATATAACTTCCCGTAATGTAGAATTGAAAGGAAATTTATATTAAAGAAATAATTATTGTAGTCTTTACAGCTTTCTGTTGTGAATGGTTTGGATAAAAAAATGGGACTAACCTGCAGATTTCTTTGCATGCTAATCCCAATTCTTAAAAACGTATAGACCTTAATTTAGTTTAACCTGCCGGTTCAAAGTGTTCCTGAACTTTTTTCTGAAGCTCGGGGTCACTCTGTACCAGACTAGCAATCTCCTGATACCGGTTTAAGGTTAACCCTTCTTCTACAATTATTTCTTCCATTTTCTTCTGCGCATCCACTTGGATTTCCTGCAATTCGAGATTGATATTATCGAATTTTTTCTTCTCATCTCCATTCAAATCAGGGTCTTCTGTGGGATTTTGCTGCTTCTGGAGGATTTCATTATAGCGTTGAACTTCCATACCTTCATCTTCAACAGCCTTAACCATTTCTTGCTGAATTTGATTATTAATTACAGATATTTCCTGCATTGCAGAGGCAAATTGTTCTATTTCCTTATCCGTTACCTTGCTGTCCTGTTGAGCAAAAACACCGAATACTATAAATAAACCTAATGTTAATAAACTAGCGATTTTCTTTTTAAAAAGCATAAAATAAAATAATTAAATTAATAAATATAAATAACCTAAGTCGTTTATCGTTCATCATTTATCATTGTGATTTTACATTCCATTCCTGATAAACCATAAGAATAAACTATGACAAAGCTAAGGATTAATATACACAATATCAATTATTTAACATAGTTTAACAAATAAGGAACTATATCTCACCAGAATCCTCCTCCTCTGTATTCTCAACCTTCTGTATCAGGGCTTCCCTTATCATCTTCCTTAATTCGAGCTGACGGCTTTGTACTGCCCTCCTGGAAGTAGGACGATAAAACTCTGCGTATTTGGCGGTGACGGGACGATATTGCAGATCATCCATATTTCCTTTAATGTCAATACCCAATCGAACAGGAATTGGAGAATCAACAAGTGAAATATGATAGTCGAAGCTCATGTCGAAATTATGCCGGCCACCAACCACCGCTTTGTATCTGTCCATCACAATCAGGAAAGGATAAATATCAATCTCTTCCCTGAAAATGGTGAATTCTGCTGATAAAGAATCGACACGGTTTTCAGCTTTCCGGCTAAAACGTAACTTTTTAGCTATCTCACTGAAGGTTTCTCCGTCCATTAGTACAAGATCTTCTCCCCTGATAGAAGAAGCACCGCGGAGTGTTGATTTCTTAATGTTATACGCCGAATCCAGGTAGGTCTCAGCCGCAATGTGAAATTCTCCTGTTCCTGCAAATGAACGAAGCATAGGCATCAGGGTGTCAATATCAGGGATCATTTTCAATAATCGGCTTATTTCCACATCAATCATTTGATAATCCATCCCTAAATAAAGATGGTTTTTTCGCGGAGTGCGGTACATTGCTGTCAACTGCATATCGGCACCGGGTGTTGTGAATGTTAAATCATCCAGCACCAACAAACCGTCATTGATCAGTACATCTCCCCTGATGTTAGTGGCAGTATCTGCCCCGCTGATAATTTGATTTACCCTTGCTTTAAGACTGAGATCAATCCCTTCGGGTACCATATAGGGTCCGGAAGAGCTGTCCTCTTCATCAGCTCCGGCCTGGATTGTGACCTCCTCTTCTTCTTCCACTCCGATACCACTTGTAAGGTACATTAACTTGTTAAGGTTAGTGCTATTGGACGCGAAATTAAAATCAGCCCTTAGCAGTGAATCACCCCGGAAATAGGAAAGAACATTATTTACAGTTCCCTTTAATTCGAAGTCTGATTGATCGATGTTAATCCTGCTTTCATGAATATTGAAGATTTCGGGATTAAAATCCATTTTTATAGAAGGAATTTCCAAAATTTCAGTAAGTGCAGGTGTGGATATATTTCCATTTTTCATTTCTACTGATCCCTGCGCAGGCCATTGCAGAAAAACATCTTCCTGGGTAGTGTCGTTAATTACCTCAGTTTTGAAAATAATGTCCTCTATGCTAAGAAAGTTATCTCCTGCATCGGCATAAAGACCGAATGTGGAAAAAGAAAGATCAATACCTGGTAACCCGGGAGAATCTTCAACAGGATATACTACAAAATTACCATAAGGTTTAATCAGGCGAACATTCATAGTATCCATTGCTGCCCTGAGAGAGTCACTTCTGTAAATGCAAAATAAATCCGGAATCCTGGTAGTATCCCTCACATCCGACATTTCCAGGTAAATGCTGCTGTTATTCATTGATGCGTTAAAGTCGGCAATTTTGGATGCGGAGAGTTGATCCGATTCTATTCGGGCAGATGCAAATGCAGTATTCGATTGTAAAGCATTGACATTGGGAAGTGAAAAACTAATCCTGGAATAGTTGGTGTTCATAGACAGGCTGTCATAATCCATACTGAAATCAATAAGCGAGGTAGTACCGGAGATTTTCACTTTATCCAGCTCCATATTTGTCAGTTGTGATAACAAAAAATTAGTTTTTATTTCCCCGATGATCCTGCCTTTGAGATTCATATCCATATCTTCAGGTAAAAACACAGTAAATTCATCAATCAGAGCATCAGCACTGGTATTTAGATTTAGTTGCATGTCTGAAAAGATATGATCCACCCTTCCGGTCGTTACCATCTTTGAATAAGGTGTTTTTGCTTCAAAATGATCAATCAACAACCAGGATGCTTCTTTATCATTCATGGCAGCATAGAAATGAAGATCTCCGTTCATTGCTGTTAAAGGAAATGGTAATTCCTGATAATCAATATTCCCATTTTCCATTTGAAGACTGATATCCATCAATGGCATCAGGGAATCATTGTATATCCCCTTAATAGTTCCCTTTGAAGAAACAATGCCGGAAACGCTCTTCACGCCGGTACCGGAGATGTACCTTTCAGGAACAAGTGCCATAAGATCAATAATTTGCCATGAATCTAATTTATAACTGATATCGGTAATGATATTTTCATTGACCAGGTCATTCTCAAGTACTCCATCCAGGGTAATTCCCAGATCGTTCAGCGAAAAAAATGCTTCATCCAGTTCAACAATCTGATCCGAAATTGAAATTCTTGCTGGAATACTGAATCTTACATTAGTATTTTCCAGGTACTTTTCACCTTTATCTTCAAATGAAACCCTGCCATCATTCACATTGAATATCACATTCACAATATCCTTGTCAAGATTGCCGGAAAGGGAGGCTTGAAAGTTTTTAACAAGGGCATTCATTCCGGAAGCAAGATCAGTATAGGAAAGGTCTATGTCATTAAATTCAATATTGTGAAGATCTATGAAACTAAAGCCGGATTTTTCAGCTTCTTCGCTCTCCTCGGAAGTTGCTGAAATAAATAAGCCATAATTGGATTCTCCCAGACTATCAGTGAAAACATTTACCGAACCCCCGGTAAGAATAAGTTCATTGATGATTAAATCCCTGTCCTGCCAGTATTTCTTTGCATCTATCACCCCCGTTAATCCCTTAATGTTGATTAATGTGTCTGAAACAGCACCTTCTGCCGGACTTATTATTGTAAACTTATTAAGTTTTAATCCGAACCGGGGAAATGTGCTGAAAAAGCTAAGCTCAACCTCTCCCACATGCGTCTGATATGGAATATACTTCCCGGTCTGATTTCTTACAATGGGTGTTAGTCTTTCTGGAGTGAATATAAGCCACATCGCAATGCTGACTGTAATAATCAATACCAGCAGTAAGGATATAAGTGTTATGATTGAAATCTTCAAAAACCTTCTCATGATAGTGGAATAAAATATTTAGTTTAAGTCCTGTTTACTCCTCAACTCTGGTAAACGAAAACCGTTTTCCAAAATCATCTTCATACACCAGGCTGGAAGAAGTCAGTTCCAAAACTGTATAAAGCTTGGGCACTGTCCCACCGATCTCAAGGATATGGTTATGTGTAAGTTCAGATTGCACCAGGCTCCAGGTGAAGTCCTGTGCTTCCTCTTCCATAACATCATCACCTTCATCCCAGGTATAGCCAGTACCATCAACAAAATACCGGTAATACAATGTACCGGATTCCCATTTACCGATGAGCAATGTTTCATCATATTGCTCAAATTCTTCACAGGACACAAATAGTAAAGCAGTCAAGGCAACAGCTACCAGGGAAATAATTATCTTTTTCATATTTAAATAATGTTTTTATGGGGTAGAAAGATACTGTAAAAATAGTATAAACTTATACGGGAAATGTGAAAAAAGTTTGGGGATGAAGTTGTAGAGTTGTGCAGCTTTTAATTTAAATCACAAAATAAATGAACACGATAAAGTAGCCTTAGTTATGATTAAATCAAACACAAAAACAAAAGTGATTATGGATTATGCTTCCCAGCTTAAGCTTAGAGGCATACATGACAGTCTGGAACAGGTAATAACCCATGCCAATGAGCAAAAAGCCAGTTATGTTGATTTTGCCCTGGAGCTTTTAAAACTGGAGGTAGATCACCGTAGTCAGAGAGACTTGGAACGTAGATATAAAACTGCTCGGCTTCCGTTAAAACATAATCTTGAAGATTATGATTACTCATTTACCAATGGGCTATCAAGGCAACAAATAAATCAGCTTAGAGAATGTATATGGCTGGAACAAAATTTTAATCTTGTATTGCTGGGACCTTCGGGGGTAGGGAAAACTTATTTAGCAGCAGGATTATGTAATGATGCACTAAAAAATGGATACAAAGCATACTTCAGGACCATGG
>CAZGTU010000165.1:0-7624 GCA_964528675.1 uncultured Bacteroidaceae bacterium | reverse complement strand
CACCAGTTGTCCGGTAAGGGTACTGTTGGGAGAACAACAGGTTTTATCAAAGAGCCTGTCTCTGTAAAACAATTATTTACACGACTTCAAGTCGCAACGTTTCGGCTGTATGTTTAGAGCCGGCACTCGAAGCCTTTATTTTCATTACCTAAATTAAACAAAATTCGATAAACTCACTTCATTTAAAAATCATTATAGGCTTTAAATATACAGCCTGTTAGGGGTTAGGTGCTTTGATCATAATTAATTCCCAGCTGGAAACATATGGCTTCAATAATTTTGCTTCGGGTATTCTTATCGGAAATCTGACCATATTTTTTAGATAGTCTTCTTTTGTCTATGGTCCTGATTTGATGGCATAAAGCAAGAGACTCTCTTTCAAGACCAAATTTTCCTTCCGGTAATAATGTTTCGTTCGGGTAAACCATTCGTTCCGGTTTCCTCGAGGTTATGGGAATGATATTGACGATATTTAGTAATTCATTAATATCATCCTCGCTAATTATCAATACAGGTCGGGATTTTCCTTGTTCAGAACCGATTACAGGATCAAGATTGGCTCTCCAGATGCTCCATTTTTTAAATTTCATAATAATTCATTATCAGAATCACTAAAATCAGAATTGACTTCATTAATATCTGAAAGGAATAATGGATCCTTGGAAGCTTTTCTAAGTAGTTTTATCTTTTCCTGTCTGGAATCATCAACATCCTCAATAATAACCTTAACCCGCTTTTTGGATCTAAATCTCTCGGGTAATTTGATTATTAATCGATTATCTTTTTGAACTTCATATGTTTTTTCAAATGTCATATTGGCTTTTCTGTAAAATTACAAAATTTTTCGTTGTGGTGGTTTCTAGCACTTACCCCCAACGTTCTAGGCTATGCGTAGTGCGGGATTTATATGCACTTCACTTTCAACACACTACT
Source organism: uncultured Bacteroidaceae bacterium (assembly GCA_964528675.1). Lineage (GTDB taxonomy): Bacteria > Bacteroidota > Bacteroidia > Bacteroidales > CAYRTD01. Next base: position 6,691 of record CAZGTU010000165.1, on the reverse strand, counting down.
ACGGCTCATTTCTTTTACTATCATTCAAATCACCCTGTACCCCCGCATTACGTATAGCCTTTATTAGCATTTGTTTTAATTCTTTCGATGTTGGTACTTTTCCTTTATATTTTTCTGGTAATCGATGAGTTAATTTGTATTCTGAAACTCCAATTGGTTTATTGCTTGTCCTTAAAGCGTATTCAACTTCAAGATTGTCTTTTATCGGACATAGTATTATGCCTATAGAAGGATTGTCGTCTGCTTGTTTTTCCTGTTCGTCCAAAAGTTCCAAATAGAAGTTCATTTTACCGGCAAACTCAGGTTCAAATTCAACTGTTTTTAATTCGATAGCAATTAGGCATTTCAATATCCTGTGATAGAATAACAAGTCAATAAAGTACTCTTTTTGATTAAGTTTCAATCTGTATTGATTTCCTATATAACTAAATCCGTAGCCAAGTTCTAAAAGCAGGTCTCTGATATTTTCAATCAGTCTGTTTTCTAACTCTTTCTCCAAAATAGGTTTTGTAATTCCTAGAAAATCAAGATTATATTCGCTTTTTAGTGCTTCATTCGCCTGTTCTGAAAGATGCACAGGAAGAGCTTTATTAAAATTGCTTGTTTTTTTGTTTGTCAATTGATGCTGGTAAGCATTTGCTTTAATCTGATTAAGCAAAACCGCTCGGCTCCATCCTAATTTGTCGGTTGCTTGCAAATAGTACTTTCGTTCCTTATTGTCTTTCAATTGTTGAATAATCAGCATGTTTTGTCCCCATGGAATTTTCATTGCCATCTCTAAAAGTTCTGGCTCATTCTTATATTCCAAGTAAAACTGTCTCATTCTCCATAAATTCTGAGGTGAATAGCCTTTAATTCCATCTATTTGTTTATTAATGTCTTTCGACAAAGTATCAACAATAGATTGGCCCCACTTATTCTTTTCCTGATTTTCTACGATTATTCTGCCAATTTCAAAATTCTGACCAATGTGAAACTTGTTTAAAGACTTGAATGCTTGGTATCTTGCTGAATTAATCGTGTCGATTATTTCACCGATGAAATTGTTGTATGCTGATATTTTATCCATGCTCAAATTTATTCAAAATCTTTCACAACTAAGAGAGAAATTTAAAGCTTTCAAATCTCTCACAGCTGTGAGAGATTATACTCTATTTTCGAAACTTTCTTTCTACATATTGACCGACATAGTAAAATGCCAAAATAGGTATAAACATAAATTTCGCTGATTTTTCAAGTAAGTCAAACTGATTAAGAATGAGTAATAATAATGCGATTAGTACAATCACAATGATGTCGAATGTTCTTTTTTTCATTTCAATGTCTGTTTTTTTTAAATAAATGCTAACGTTTAGCTATAAATACAGTAGCCGCTTCCACTGTCGTTCTATAGAAGTACAAAATTTTCAATCATCTGCGTTCCTATCCACGAGCCACGGCAGCTATTGGATTTATAGCATGTTGTATGCTGGGCTTATTCATTATCAATTAGTTATCAATCTTTCACAATCACTAATCCGCACAAATGAAACACTGCCGTTTCCGAAAAAATTAGTTTTTAGGGGCGGAAAAAAAGCATTTGAAGACAGACAAGCTCTATTGCAATTTTTGGTTATATATCTGATCGTGCGAATTACGATTGAGCCTGCCCGCGAAAATTTTAATCAAGGGTTGAACGAAAACCAATTCACATTAAATAACCGCCCGTAAGCATCGCCCTGTTCGAAAATGGGTAAAAGGTTTCCTTTTCTGTCGGTTTTTAAATGGGTAATGGCTACCTGCCTGTGCTGTTTACCCTTGTAAGGAACATGATAAGTGACATACCATTTTCCTTTGTATTTCCCAACCGAATGTTGATTGTTGGCTGCATCAGCAGACAATGGATAAATCCAGTGTTTGGGGTTTGTAAAGGGGCCGAATATGCTATCCGAAATACAATACCGAATATAGGGGCCAGAAGGATCACTGTCCTTAAAATTAGGATTGTCAATGCCATTCCAATCTTTGTAGGTCATGTATGAAAAGTAATATTTACCGTTCATTTCATGTATCCAGGGGCCTTCGATATATTCAAAAGCCTCACCTGCCCTAAGCGGAACATCAATTTCAAAAATATCTCCGGCCATTTCTGTCATGTTAGGCTTTAATTGCACGGCAAAAACCCTAAACTGACCAAAAAGTAAATAAGGAATACTGTCTTTATCATATATCACGGTAGGACTAAGGCATTGTGCTCCTTTCTTTCGCCCATCAGCTTGCATACTTATTCCATGACTTTCGACAATTTTGTTTGTAATAAAGGGGTTTCCTAACACATCTTTATAAGGACCCTGGGGGCGGTCAGCAACCAACACACCTATTTCAAACTTTTTACTTCTGAATGGCACGTAAGCATAATATTTTCCATTGGCCGGAATGCCAATATCACCATCCCACACCGAAAAATCTGTTGCCCATTTGGCATCATGAATACTTAGAGCCGATCCATGGTCTATCCAAGACTTAAAGTCAGTGGTGCTGTATGCATGGTAATCAAACATGTTGTGCCAGAAATCTTCAGGTCCTTGAAAGTTTACTGTACTTTGGTCGTGTGTAGTGAACACATAAAACCTTCCGTTAATTTCCCTGCATGTAGGGTCGGCATTGAACAGATAACCCGGAGTTATCAGTTGCTGACCTGCCATCTCCAGAGTCAGAAGCAAAACAGTTAGTGAGAGAATAATTTTCTTCATATAAATATTTTTATTGATTACAATTCTATCCGTGGCTTGATTATGGAAGGCTCTACTTCTGTTTTTTTCAGATGTTTATCTGCCAGCGCCTTTAATTCATTCACTTTATCAGGATGTTCCCCTGCAATATTGTATTTTTCAGAAGGATCAGCCTCTATGTTGAAAAGCAACGGATTTTCCTTTCTGTTTTCATATTCCGACTCACTGGTATATGGATTGCTGAATGTTTGAAAATGCAGTTTCCACGGACCTTTCCTGACAGCGTATAACGAAGAACCCCTGTAGTACCAGATAACATCCCTTATTTTTTCTGCCTTCCCCATGAGCAGTGGCATCATGTTGTAACCGTCATAGACTTTTTCTTCCGGAATTTGTACTCCGGCCAGTGCAGCACAGGTCGGAAAGATATCGAGCGATGAAACCATTGCAGCTTCCGTTTTACCCGCTGGAATTACTCCGGGCCACCAGGCAATTGCAGGTTCTCTCATTCCACCTTCCCAGGTTGTAAATTTTCCTTCATGAAGAGGGCCGGCCGAACCGCCGCGTTCCTTTTTTACCAGCCATGGTCCATTGTCGCTGGTGAAAAAGACAAAGGTTTTATCCTGCAGATCCAGTTCTTTTAATGTCTTTAGAATTTCACCGACGCTCCAGTCGATTTCCGAAACTACATCGCCATACAATCCGCGGCGGGAAGTTCCCTTAAATTTTTCCGATGCAAAAATTGGCGTATGCGGCATGGTGTAAGGTAAATAAAGAAAAAAACTTTCACCCTTTTTCCTTTGGATAAAATCGAGTGCTTTTTCGGTATACCGTTTGGTGAGGTAACGCTGATCCGGATCTTCTTCAATTACCTTTGTTCCCTTAATCAGAGGTAAGGGCGGAAATTTGCTGAATCTTCCGGAGCCCGGGCGGTGACCCATGTCATTGGAATACGGAATACCGAAATACTCGTCAAAGCCGTTATTGGTGGGTAGGTACTGCTCGTGGTGACCGAGATGCCATTTACCAAAGCAGGCTGTGGCGTAACCCGCTTCTTTTAGCGCTTCGGGCAGTGTCAACTCTTCCTGTGGAATTCCCAGCTTCGAATCCGGGAAAAAAACACCGGAGTGAATACCTGTACGTACGGGAAGCCGACCTGTTAACAGCGCACCACGACTTGGTGTACAAATAGTAGCCGATACATAAAACTGGGTAAATCGCATCCCCTCATTTGCCATATTATCAAGGTTAGGTGTTTTTATTGTGGGATGTCCGTAGCATTCCAAATCACCGTACCCCAAGTCATCGGCGAACAATATTACAATATTGGGTTTTTCGATTTCTTTTTGATTCTCCGTATCGACATTATTTCCGCAAGATATAGTTGAAGTAGCAAAAATAGCTGTCTTTAAAATTTGTAATGTGAAATTTTTCATGATTTCTATTTTAAATTTGTGTAAGGTTTAAAAAATATTAGGTCAATGTTTGTTTTTATCTTTTAGCCTTACATACAACGGTGGCAATATGAAAAGTTGGGCATTTTTAAATACCAATTTTTCAATTTACTATACAGTTTATTTATTGTTAATATGTTCATATTTAATACTTTCTGCCCAATTTTTTATATTGCGTGTTAGGTGGTTGTAGTTATTTTTAACTATTTCTCAAAGAAAATCCTAAATAGATTTTAGTTATGATGGAATTAACTCACCGGCCAGTCAAATGTAGCACTTCCATTGTAAATTTTTTAATATAAATTCAATAGGTTGTTTAAATCAAAGATCACAGCACCTTATAGACACCAATAACCACATAGGGTTTTTCCCCTTGTTTAGGTGGTGGTTGAGTAAGGGTACCCAAAAAGATAGCATGATTAAGATATTCATATGGGCTGTCATTCGGTGCCTCAAGATCTATTACTGAGCGTATATATGGTTTTGCATTTTCGCCATCGGGCGAGTAATGCATCAAAACACGATTTATAACTTGAATAATATACCCGTCATTGGTTTTCAAAAGGTATCTTGCATAGAGTTCTGTATCTCCATCTGGTCGCGTAAGTTGCCAGTCTGCACCTCCTGATAAAACCTCACCTTTTATGTTTGGTCCTTCAAAGCTACCGCCTGTGATTGGAACAATGCGGCGATATCCATGTTTGGAGTCTCCCAGAAATATCGCATCACCAATCGTTACTTTCGCGTTCCAAATGTGTTCTGTTTTAAATACTTGATCAGAAAACTCATTCTGTTTGGGTCCTGTAGTTAAAGTTTCATAGTCTAAATTTGGAACTTTTTCTTTATTAGGTTGTGCTCTTAAAATTGCCAGAGAGTTTAAAATAATAATTGCTGATGTTAGAAACAGTTTTGTTTTCATGGTAATTTCTACTTTATAGACTTAAACTATTTTGTCTTTATAAATTAAATAAAAGTTTAGCCAGTATATATTTCTGTAATGTAAATTTACATCTTAGAAGCTTATAGCATTTCATCATGTTGATGCAGTTGTCTTGAAAATCACAGTTATTTTTCTGGTTGCAACAAAAGCTGGTTGTGGGGGTAATTTGCTATGCCAATTAACGTTAGCTGGCGTCATTATTCATCCTTAAATCTTTCAATAATCATCGATGAAAAATACTTTACCCCGGCTGATATACATTTTTCGTCAACAGCAAAATCAGGGGTATGCGGACTGGAAATAATTCCCTTTTCATAATTTGAACCTCCTAGAATATAATAACCTCCTGGTATATCCTGTAGAAAATAAGCAAAATCATCGCCAAATCCTGTTACTACACCATACATGGTTTTAATGGAATTTTGTCCATAGATGGTCGAGATAGTATTCCTTGCTTTCTCTGTCAGTCTTGGATCATTATAGATATCATAAGCTTCATGATATCCCAGGCTGGTCACAGATACGAATTGATTGGCAAAAGCTGATTTATTTATTACACCTGTCAATTTCTCTGGTAGACTATTCAATTTTTCTTTATCGGTTCCAAAAAAGGCTGTTTCAAGAGTTATTTTTTGGTCATTTTCACGAACATTAAACCCACCTAAAAATGAAATAAAATCCTTAAAAATACTCCCCTCGCTGAAAATGCCAATTTCGTGATCAACTCTCTTTCCCCTAATAAGTTTACTATCCAAAGTAGAATGTTTATTCAATACCGATTCTGTATAGCTTTCCACTGAATCCCTATTCTCTATATTCTTATAAGTAATAGTCAGAAATTTTAGATGTGCAACAAGCGCATTTGACTTTAAGGCAACTGTTCCGGCCGGTATTTCATCCATGTGTAATCCATATATTTCATCAGGTTTTATAATATCATAAATACCATCATCAATCATGGCCCTGGCGCCTTCAAGACTTTCTTCGGCAGGTTGAAATATAAAAACAACAGTACCATTGATGCTGTCCTTTAATCTGGTCAAAACATTTGCGATACCCAATCCTATAGTTGTGTGAACATCGTGACCGCAAATATGTCTCACACTATCAACCTTTGATCTAAATTCTACAACATCAGGCATGCCAGTATAATAGGCATCCATCTCTGCTCTCCATGCTATTGTATTCCCTTCAGCTTTTCCATTGAGAATCCCAACTACACCATATCCTCCAATGTTGGTTTTTACTTCTAAACCAAGTCTTAGCAAATAATCTGCTACCAGCTTTGAAGTCCGAACTTCATTTAAAGATAACTCGGGATTTTGATGAATGTCTCTTCTAATGCTCACCAGGCTGTCGTAGATTGCATCCGCTCGTATTTGAATCAAATCATGTATTGACGGTTCGGGATTCCTGCTTTGTCCAGATACAGTTGAATATGCCAATAGTCCAAGGGCAAGTAAAATGAAAACTTGTGGTTGGTATATTTTTTTCATGATTTAATATATGTTGGTTTATTCTTATACCACCTAACGTTCCTGCTATACCTGCAGTTGCGGATTACGGGCTGCTAAACTATCCCCCGA
>CAZGTU010000164.1:0-7626 GCA_964528675.1 uncultured Bacteroidaceae bacterium | reverse complement strand
ACTTTCAATTTGTAAGTTAGCGAAAAAATATGATCCCTTTTTAGACAGCCTCTTTCTGTGTCAATTTAATTAGTACGAATGCAATTAATATTCTTAATCTGTGAACTTAGCGATAGCGATCTCATGAACAGCCAAAGGCTGTGAGTAATCTGTGGCAACATATCTTATTAATCAAGTGCGAAACTTTAGTTAATAAAAAATAGTAAAGAAATTGTAAGTTTCCAGGGAAATAAAACCTGAGTTTGAAGATCCACTTTTTAAGTACTGAGCCCACTCCGAAAAGTGTATTTTTGGACAAATTCCTTTGACGCCCCCCAATCCGCCGAGGCGGAGGAGCGGCTAAGAATAAGCAACTTAGCAAAAGTCCCCGCCTGGGCGGAGATTTAGGGGTTTTTAAAGGTTTTAACACTTTTCGGAGTGGACTCAGTACTGGTTTATCAAAACATTTCTCAATAACTGATTTATTAAAACAGTGTTTTTCAGTTATTACGAATTCTTTTAAATTATTGACCATTTTTCACTAAATTGTATCCCTTTCAATCTTCATCCATTAAAAACCAGACTCATGAAAGAAAAAATCAATCGCCGAAAATTCCTGGGTACCGCCGCCGCAGCTACTGCAGGATTTACTATTCTTCCCAGCAATGTGATTGCCGGACTTGGACACAAAGCCCCGAGTGATAAACTCAATATTGCCGGTATCGGGGTAGGTGGAAAAGGCTTTGCTAATCTCAAAAACATGGAATCAGAAAATATTGTCGCTCTTTGTGATGTCGACTGGAAATATAGCAAGAGGGTTTTTGATTACTGGCCCGGCGCTGCGAAATATAAGGACTGGAGAGAGATGTACGATGAAATGCATAATTCCATTGACGCTGTTGTTATAGCCACGGCAGATCATACCCATGCCATCACTGCCGGGCATGCAATGACGCTCAGCAAACATGTATATCTCCAGAAGCCCCTTACTCATACCGTTTATGAGTCAAGATTAATGACCAAACTGGCAGAAAAATATAAGGTCGCTACTCAAATGGGAAATGAAGGAGCATCAAGATCGGGAACCAATACCGTTGTGGAGTGGCTATATAACAATGAAATAGGTGAAGTACGGAAGGTTGATTCCCTGTCGAACAGACCCATCTGGCCCCAGGGACTAAACAGGCCACAACCGGGAATGTGGGTTCCGGAAACGCTTGACTGGGATCTGTTTGTCGGACCGGCTCCCATGCGTCCCTATCATGAACTTTATACCCCCTGGAACTGGCGTGGATGGTGGGATTTCGGCACAGGAGCACTTGGAGATATGGCATGTCATATCCTTCATCCGGCTTTCCTCGGTCTTAAACTCGGATACCCAAGTAAAATTCAAGGTAGTTCCACACTGCTTTTAAATGAATGTGCTCCGAATGCGGAGATTGTGAAATTTACCTTTCCTGGGCGAAGAAAAGCAAAAGGAATGAAAATGGATCTTCCCGAGGTCGAGCTTACATGGTATGATGGCGGACTGAAACCTATGCTGCCAGAAGGCTGGCCGGCGGGAAAAAATATCACTAACGGACTAATCTTCCACGGCAGCAAAGACACACTTGTATGTGACCTTGCCGGAGCCAATGCAATGCTTTTATCAGGAAGAAAACCGAATCCTCCTGAAATAATGCGCAATGTTGAAACTAATCATGAAATGGACTGGGTGAGGGCATGTAAAGAAAGTCTGGAAAATCGCGTACAACCGGTCTCTCATTTTGGTGAAGCAGGACCTTTTAATGAAATCGTTGTGATGGGAGTTTTAGCAGTACGTCTGCAAAATCTGAATAAAGAACTGGAATGGGATGGTGAAAATATGGAATTCACCAATATCGGGGAAGATGAAAACATAAAAATAGTAATAGAGGATAATTTTGAGATCCATGACGGCCATCCAACCTTCAAAAAGGTCTGGACAGACCCCATCAATGCTAAGGCATTCTCACAGGAGATGATCAGACATACCTACAGGGAGCCATGGAAGCTTCCTGAAATGCCTCAATGATCAAAGGAGTGTGAAGTTGAGAGTGTGAAGTTGGGAGTGTGGAGTGTGAAGTTGGGAGTGTGGAGTGTGAAGTTGGGAGTGTGGAGTTGGGAGTGTGAAGTTGGGAGTTGGAAGAATGTCATATATTCTGCTGAAAGGATAACAATCTGATGGTCAGCCAATCTCCTTACACTGACTTTAATATTTTACAGACTGACATTCTATATGTTATTTCCGGGATATCCATCAGTGGCAATGCTGACAGGTCCGACATTGGTGGCAATAACACTCCCATGAGTACGCAACTCAAAAACCTTATACCATTCAATATTCCCTCTGAGGTTCTCAGTGTAACAACCTCTCTGTGTTCTCTCTATCCTACTTTAACTCCAACGCTTCAATCTTCCTATACTCCTTTCCCCTGATTTCCTCAAAATCCTCAATCATCTCCTGAAGCTTTTCCGGCCGTTGTTCAGCAAGATTTATTTGCTGCCCGGGGTCTTCTTCAAGATTATAGAGTTGAAATTCATCAAAATTCCCAAGCTCAATATTCACCTGTGTATTTACTGCAGGCCCTTTATAAGGCGGAATCATAATCCAGTGGCCTTTTCTTAAAGCAGTTCTTGAGGTTGCTTCAATTATAAGTTCTTCTCTTCCTTTATTACTTTTACCAAGAAAAACATTCAAAAGGTCTTTACTGTCTTTACCTTCAACCTCGCTACCCACAAGGTTTGCGATGGATGTCAACAGGTCAATATGACAAACCATAGCATCAGAAATTCCGGGCTCGATTTTATTTTTCCAGAAAGTAATAAAAGGCACACGCGTTCCTGCTTCAAAAAGACTGTATTTTCCGCCTCTCCAGCCTCCCATTGGATCATGGTCACCCAGCTTTTCAACAGCATCATCATAATACCCATCGTTTAATACAGGTCCATTATCTGAAGAAAAGATTATCAGCGTATTCTCTAGAATTCCCTCCTCTTCCAGCGTATTTACAATCTGGCCTACACACCAGTCTGCTTCAACAATAACATCACCTCGTGGCCCCATGTCTGTTTCTCCGACAAATCTCGGATGAGGAGTTCGTGGAACATGTGGTTGCTGAAGTGCATAATAGAGAAAAAATGGCTCATCTTTATGTTTTTTTACATATTCCTGAGCTTTTTCGAGGAATACATCCGCCATATCTTCATCCACCCACCGCGCAGAATCCCCTCCTTTCATATATCCGATCCGGGGTATTCCGTTTACAATGCTACTATTATGACCATGATGCCATTTAAGTTTCAATAGTTCCGGATTATCTTTACCGGTAGGTTCTCCGGGAAAATTTTTCTCATAATTGACAAAAATCGGATCATCAGGATCCAGTCCTACAACATCACCATTCTCCAGGTACACTGTAGGCACCCTGTCCTGGGTTGCCGCCATGATCCAGGAATAGTCAAAACCAACTTCGTTAGGTCCTGGCGAAACATGCTCATTCCAGTTAACATTGCCATCTCCTAACCCCAGGTGCCATTTTCCGACAATACCGGTTTTGTAACCTTTCTCCTTCAAAAGTTTTGGAAGTGTCATTTGAGATGTGTCGATAAGCAAAGGAGCAGTTCCCGGGAGAATTCTGGCTCTTTCGTTTCTCCATGGATATTCCCCTGTAAGAAGTGCATACCGGCTTGGTGTGCAGGTAGCCGATGTAGCATATCCCCTGGTAAACTGCACACCGCCATTGGCCAACCTGTCGATATTAGGAGTGGCAATTTCTGTGGCACCATAAGCACTTACATCGCCATAACCCAGATCGTCAGTATAAATGATTACGATATTGGGCCTTTCATTTTCCCGGGAAGCCTTTTCATCCGCAGTAGTACACCCGGTCATAAGCGCCGGAAGCACGAATGTGCTAAGTAGTAAGAATGGATTAAATTTTATCATTTTTATTTGGGTTTGATTAATCAAAAGTAATTACCCCAAAACCTTTTAATGCTCTTCCAATAAAAACTAATCCCTGAAGTTCATTATTTCTTCGAAAGACTTCTTTGGCTCATAGTTAATATCAAAAAGCAGGGGATGATCAATCCTTCCTTCAACAAAATAATGGCTCAGCCAGGTTTTATCATCAGCAACACCCCAGAAGGTAACATTGGTAATTTTATCCGCTTTTTCTCTCAAAACCTTAAAAATTTCACCATATTTTTCTGCCTGTTGGGTTTCAATATCTTCTGTAAATTCAATTACCTCAACCGGTAGTGAATCCCTCTCCTGGTTGTGATAAAATGGATAGATGGATAGATCCAGCTCTGTGATTTGCACCTCAAGTCCAAGTGAAGCAAAAAGGTCAATAGAACTTGATAGATTTTCCGCATTCACGTCTTCAAGCGTCCAGTGTCCCTGCATGCCAATCCCATCAATTGGTATCCCCCTGTCTATAAAACCTTTGGCCATCTCATAAACTTTTTGAGCTTTGTCAGGATCAATAAGGTTATAGTCGTTGTAAAAAAGTTTGATATCAGGATCTGCCTCACGGGCATAAATGAATGCCTTTTCAATAAACTCGGGACCACAAATCCGAAACCAGTGGGTATCCTCGCGGTAAAACTTTCCTTTTTCATCCGAAATAGCTTCATTTACCACGTCCCAGGCATAGATATTCCCCCTGTAATGATCGAGGACATCGTTTATATATTGTTTTTCTCTTTGAAGCATCTTTTCTTTCGAAAGAAATTTCCCTTCCGAATCTTTAAAAAACCATTCAGGAGTCTGATTATGCCATACAAGAACATGGCCTCTCACAAGCATGTCATTTTCCTGTGCGAATTCAACGATCCTGTCGCCTGCATCAAAGCTATATTCCCCCGGCGAATTGATGGTTCTTTCCGGTTTCATATCATTTTCAGCGGTTACGCTGGCAAAATGTTTTTTAAGAAGCAAGGTATCGTAGTCATCAAGATGTCCGCCTCCTACAGCGGCTCCGACCGGAAAATATTCAGAATATTTTTTGGCAAGTGAGGGACTCTCTTCTAGCTGAGATGAACATCCGCCAATTATTAACGAAAAAAAGAATAAAAAAAGAGTGGTAGTTTTCATAGTTTAAGGGATTTTTTGGTAAAGATAATAATGTTCTGAAAGATTTTTACTAAAACCTTCATGGTTTTCCCGCCTGCAGAAGTACCCAACCAGCAAACCGGTGGGCAGTAAAACCTCGAAGGTCTTATAAGATACAAAATCCCACTGCAATCTTATTGCAGGCCCTGATTTTTTTCAGATTTTTTCAAACCTGCCTGGATAAACCCTTGAATTTCTTTTAAATACATTCCATCGATTTATATTATGAGGTCCTCTTTTTAACCCGAACAATGGTCGGATAAAATCCCATCTTCTAATCCCAAACTCATAGATCAACCAGGTAAAAATGAATGTCCCGGCAGTCATTAATGTAAACTTTAGAATAAGTCCGATACTATTATCCATTAGAAGAAAACCCATCATAATTGTTACCGTCTGGTGTAAAATATAGAATGGATATACAGCTTCATTGGCATAGCTTAAGGTTCTGCTCTCTTTATTCAGATAAATGGCAGCATATCCAAAAAGGACAAGGATCCATGCCCACATATTGATTACTTTCACAGCCCCTTCAATAAAATGAATATAAATGTTATCCTCTAAATGCCAGATCCCTGCAAGAACAGCAAATGAAGCCAATCCAAGATATAAATACCGCCGCCGGTTTTGGCTGACAGTTTTCCAGAAAATGTCCTTTATGCTGATTAATAGAAATCCATAAAAAAAAAGGGTCATATAATTCACCATGTTAAACCAATCTCCATAAAAAGCATGGGTAGAAGGGAAGAAAGGCTCAAGAAGAGATTCCCAGAGGAATAAAGGAATAGCCAGCCAGAATAAGCCAAAGCGTTTTGATGTTAGTTTTTTCAGTTTTCGGATCAGGACATTCTTCTGGTTTTTTCTCAGATAAAGAAAAACCGGAACCAATAAAAGAGAAAAGAACAATAAATAAGGAAGGAACCACAGATGATGCCAGGAGAAATTCCCCTGGGGGTAAACCCCGCTAAAAGCCTGGGTCGTCCAAAAATTCAGATAATTTCCATTTACTTCACCCTGTATCACCCTCTCCAGGTAAACCTGCGGGGGTACTATAAAAATAATACCCACTAAAAGAGGAATTAGTAAACGGGTAATCCTCTCGGAAGCAAACTGTTTTCCGTTTCTTTTCCCAAGGGCAAAGTATGTACCCATACCGGAGATGATAAAAAGAATGGGCAACCTCCATTGATTGACAAAAAGCATAGGCCAGCGAAGTCCGGGATAAATAACACTGTTTTTAAGATGCCATTCCCAGGGCACGAAAAACATTCCCACATGATAAAAAATGAGCAAGGAAAATACAATAACTCTTAACCAGTCTAAATCGTATCTGCGCATAATTTTCTTTTTTCTGCAAATCTAAATCATTAGATCATGCAAAAAAGGAAACTGTGATGAGCAGCACGACTTTGGGATAAAATACAGCTTAAAGCACCTGAATATGCTTCTCGAAATTTTGGATCATGCCACGCGATACAGGAACATAATCCTTGAAATTGGTAAAAAAAAGTTTGTATCCCTGTGCATTTCCTTTCATTTTATCAATTTTATGAAGATTGACCAGGTAAGAACGATGAGTTTTTATAATAAAGGGATAGACATCAAGTTGCTTCTCAAGATCTTTCAACGTCATCCTCTTCACCAGCCTTTCTTCAGCATCATTATCTGTATAAATCTCAAGATAATTGCCTTCGGCACGGGCAAATATTAAATCTTTCGGGTCCATCAAAAAATCATCGCTTTTCAGTTGAGTTGTCACTGGAACAAGTCCTGTGGATTCCTCTTTACTTTCCAGTTGACATCTTTCAAACTGATCAGATTTTTGCTTATGCCTGTGATTGAGTCTTAAGAAATTGAGAGGTACCAGGATAAGAACAAACAATATTCCGATCAGAAAAGTATTCCTGATCTCTTCAAAAAAATAAGCCCAGGACCAGTTGGCAGGATTCTCATATATCAGATCACGAATAAGAAACTGGCTGATCCCTATCATCAAAAATAATCCGGCAATAAATATAATTTCATTTCTGACTTCCCATTTATCCTCCGATATCCATATTCCTGCTATTAATGAATACAAGCCTGCTGCAATCACGGCGCTGAGAGAATGAATAAAGCATATCCAGAAAAAATCGTATTTATGTTCAGGCCTGTAAACATTAAAGGGTTCGAATAAATAATTAAAGAAGAAACTCATCACGAAAATGATAATCAATATACTTACAAGTTCCCTTCCCTTGAAGTAAAAAGGATAAGGCTCGGCCAGATATTGTCTCATTTTCATTATTCAATCTTTTAATCTCTCAGGGCAAATTTAGTAAGCTTTTGCTTAGTTAAGTACTTAAAAAAAGTGTTTTGGGAAATGGTATCTCACAGAGGCTGTCTAAAAAGGGATCATATTTTTTCGCTAACTTACAAATTGAAAGTATAGCTTGTCTTTCCCCTCCCGAACCCTCCCTCCGGGGTTGAAATAACTCAATGTTTAGAGGGCTCAATTTTTTCAGACTTAT
>CAZGTU010000163.1:0-7724 GCA_964528675.1 uncultured Bacteroidaceae bacterium | reverse complement strand
CCGGTTTGACACTCTCCATGGCGAACAGTCTTGAAGATATCATCAATGAAGTTGCGGCAACCCGGGTTACAGAAAGAGGGGGAAGATATGATGATAAGAGATCGGAAGCAGCGATGGAAGACCGCAAGAAGGAGGGGTACTTTTAATGAAACACAGTGTTTAGGAGCATAGGTTACCGAGCGAAGTCGAGGTAAGCGAACTAAACACTGATGTTGAATTAAAGAGCGGCGGTTGCTGAGCGGCGGTTACTGAGCGACAGTCGAAGTAAACCGAAATAAGTCGAAGGATCATTGAAAAGGTTTAATCGTTCAATCTTTATAAGTGTTTAACTGTTCAAATGATGCTAACCATAAACAAGCGAGAAAAAAAACAAATAAACGATTAAACGATTACCTGCCCGCCAAAGCGCTGGCCCTTGCTTCGGCAGGCGGGAACAATTAAACAATTAAACGATTAAACGATTAAACAATTAAACAATTAAACAAGAACATGAGCAAAGAAAAACAAACCACTGCCCCCGGCTATCTGGACATGCAATTACTGAGATTTACCACAGCAGGCAGTGTGGATGACGGGAAGAGTACATTGATAGGAAGGCTTCTTTATGACAGCAAATCCATTTTTGAAGATCAGATGGAAGCGGTGAAAATGGCAAGTGAACGCCGGGGTGATGAGCATGTAAATCTTGCACTACTCACCGATGGTCTAAGAGCAGAGAGAGAACAGGGAATAACTATTGATGTGGCCTACCGTTACTTTGCTACTCCCAAACGCAAATTTATCATTGCCGATACACCCGGACACACTCAGTATACCCGGAACATGGTTACCGGGGCATCCACAGCCAACCTTGCCATCATCCTGGTTGATGCAAGAAACGGAGTACTTGAGCAAACCATCAGGCATTCCTATATCGCTTCCCTGCTGCAGATCCCACATGTGGTGATCTGTGTGAATAAAATGGACCTGGTCGATTATAAGGAAGAGCGTTTTGAAGAGATCAAGGAGCATTTCAACAGTTTTGCTTCAAAGCTTGATATCCAGGATGTAAGGTTTATCCCCATCAGTGCGTTGAAGGGTGATAATGTAGTGGACAGAAGTGAAAAGATGGATTGGTACGATGGACCTACCCTTCTTTATTTACTTGAAAATATACATATTGCAAGCGACCGAAACTTCATTGACAGTCGCTTTCCCGTGCAGTATGTTATACGGCCACAATCTGAAAAAAATCCCGATTACCGTGGATATGCAGGCAGAATCGCTTCGGGTATATTCAAAAAAGGTGACAGGGTTAAAATTCTTCCTTCCGGACTTACCTCAACCATTAAGTCTATTGATACCATGAACGGCGAACTGAAAGAAGCTTTCACCCCCATGTCTGTTACCATTACCCTTAAAGATGACATCGACATCAGCAGGGGCGATATGATCGTCAGAGACAATAAAGAACCTGTTATCGGACAGGAACTGGATATGATGGTATGCTGGCTAAATGAACGTCCGCTTAATCCCAGGGGTAAATACATCCTCAGGCATACCACTTCGGAAGCCAGGGCAATGATCAAGGAAGTATCTTACAAGGTTAATATAAACAACCTTGAAAAGAATTATGATGATCTTGGTGTTTCCCTTAATGAAATCGCACGAATAAAGGTGAAGACTTCCAAGCCTGTCTTTCATGATCCTTATCGCCGGAATCGTCAAACCGGCAGTCTGATACTTGTAGAAGAAGGCACGAATAATACGGTGGGTGCGGCAATGATTGTTTGAGCTCTTCCCGGTACTCTCCCAATGAAATAACCAGGACAGGCTGCCAGACCGGTTTCGAAAGCACTCAGGATTGCCGCCAGCTTCCTTCAGATTCTACCTCACGATAGACACCCTTGCCTTTGGCTAACGCTTCCCACTGTCAAAGTGCGTTCTAGGCTTTCACCCTATAGTTAATGCCCATGGTGGGCGCACCAAAAAAAAGAGGATGAAAAAATCATCCTCTTTTATATTTGTTTATGCTCCTTTCTTAGTCAGCATCCCACCAGACTCTCTGGTAGATATTAACTTCAGGAACATTTTCTAAATTGTACTGGAATTCATCCTGTGGATATGGATATCTCTTGGGAATCTCGTCTCCCACAACAGGTTCAAGTTCCGGGTATCCGGTTCTTCTCCAGTCATTATAAACTTCCGGCGAAGTGAAAAGATGCTTGTACTTCTCAAGAATCAATCTTTCCAGGAAATCTTCACCACTTAATCCATCGATTTCGGCTTCAAAATCGGTTAAAAATGATTCGTTCCCGGCAATAACACCATACTTAATTAAGGATGATTCAAGGGCCGAAACAAGTGTTCCTTTAGCATCCTCAAGAGCATCATTTCTAAATTGTGCTTCTGCTTTTAGGAATAATGCTTCCGTATACCCCATGAATAAAACAGGAGAACCCTGGCTTGTCCAGAATCCATCTTCGGACCATACCTGTATACCATTTCTTGGGTCTCCTTCCATAATAGAATCATAAACAGAACTATTGCTGATATATCCAGGCCTTTGCTCGATGAATTGATAAAGAGGGTTGTAACCGGCAGAACTTGCATCGTCGAAAGGCTGCTCCATATCATCATCAATGGAAGTAAACCCATTTTCAAGATCTTCGATTACCTCATTGTAATTAACACTGGTAACCTCCGAAAGCCTCATAGTAAGTCGAGCTTTCAGTGAATATGCGGCTTTTAGCCAGGCACCAGGATCACCCTCATAAATATAATCATTAGTAATACCCACGATATTTTCATCTGAGCCAGATTGCAAATCACTGATAGCTTCATCAAGCAATCCTTGGATGTTATTGTAGATTGATTGCTGATCATCATAAACAGGTGTTAGCTCATCTGATCCTAAAAATGCCTCACTATATGGAATGCTTCCCCAGACATCCGTAGCGAGAGATAAAGATACTGCTTTAAGAACTTTAGCAGCACCGGCAATATTTCTCTCAAGGTTATCAGGATCTTCAGCTTTGCTTATTAGCTGTTCCAAATCCATCAATACCCCCTGATACATTGAATTCCAAAGGTTATTAGGATCACTGGTTCTTATGTTATAATTGTTTATAGCCACAAATTGCCTGTCCTGGCCTCTCAATTGCTGCATCCAGACACACTGGATTCCAACCACGTCGATGCCTCCATAGTAGTATGCCAGGGAGCCTTGAATGGCAGGGAGTAGAACTCCAACCGATACATCCTTAGGATTGTCCGGATCCACATTTATTTCCGGATCGATCCACTCTTCGCAAGATGCGAAAAGGATGGATAAAACAAATAATAAACTAAATATTTTTTTCATAGTTGTTTATTTTTTTAATTTTTTTATACCTAAACGTTGATTTTTAGAAGCCAAGTCTCAGACCAAAAGTATAGGACTTGGTACCCGGATTGTTGAAATAATCAATACCCAGACCGTTATTGTTACCAACAAGGCTGGTTTCTGGATCAACACCGGTATAGGGAGTACTTAACCAGAGATTGATTCCGGTAAAGTAAACTTCAACATGTCTGAAGAAACTGTTGCCAAGGGCCTGTTTGGGAACTGCATAAGAAAGTGTAAGTTCTCTGAGTCTTACCCAGTCGGCTTCTTCAACGTAAGGTTCGGAGGGTCCGGTAAATCCACTACCTTCACCATTCCACCAGTACCACTCTTCATCAATAGTCACTTCGGTTGTGTTAACAGCACCGGAGCTTTCAACTTCGGTTCCTTCAGTAAAAGGTTCATCCATATGTACTACTTCACCATCAGCGTTTACATGGCCGTAAACACCTTCCCAAACATGAGTTTCACCCCGGCTTTCAGTATCCTTGTGAGTACCGAAATAATACATGGCTCCTTTTGTACCATTCCACATCAACCCACCTTCTCTAATATCAAGTAAGGCAGAAAGTGAAAAACCTTTATAAGTAAAGGTGTTGTTTATACCGGCAATCCAGTCCGGGCTCACCTGTCCCTGCGGCTGCATTGCAGGATCTGAGAATGGATATCCATCCATATAAGAATCATTGGGATTATCGTTTATCAGGACATTTCCATCATCATCCCTGGCCCACATTAAACCATAAAGGGTACGGTATGCCTGTCCTTCAACAGCTCTAACCTGCGGCTCAACAAATCCGGAAAGGAAAAGACTTGGAACATTCTCAGCAAGCTTGGTAACTTCTGAATAAGGATTAGACCATGTTCCTACAATATTCCATCTGAAGTCTGAAGTTTCTATCGGTGTAGCCGTTAAAACCACTTCGAATCCATAAGTATGCATTGTACCGGCATTAACGTATCTAGCACCAAAACCTGTGGAAGGAGCTATCTCCTGCGGAAGGAGAAGGTCTTCGTTCTGGTTGTCAAAATATGTTACATCAAGCCCTAACCTTCCGTTAAGGAATCTTAAATCAACACCCAATTCAAGTGAATTCATACTTTCCGGGCGAAGATCAGTGTTACCTATTGTGCCTCCAAGGCTAAATGCATTAATTCCAAGGAATGGATAGTTAATTCCATTGGTCCATCCGTCACCAGGACCTGCTCTGAAATAGTAATTATCAGTGGCATAGAGTGCAGCATCATTGGCGATAGAGGCATAAGAAGCGCGGATCTTACCATAAGGAAGCGTGGTATTTCCTTGAAGACCAGGTAATTCAGTAAATACAAACCCTGCACTCACCGAAGGATAAAAGAATGAATTGTTATCAGCAGGCATAGTGGTTGACCACTCCTGACGACCGGTTGCATTTAAGAAAAGCATTCCCTTGTAATCAAACGCTAAATCTCCGTAGAAAGCAGCGGTCCTCTTTTGTGAGGTACCTTCATAGCCTCTTACATCACTGGAGTTATTCATTCTATAATAACCATAGTCAGTCAAACCAAATGCAATTGCCTCCGTATAAGTATACTTTGTTTGAAAAAGGTTATGACCGGCAGTAAGTGTAAAATTCAAGTCAGGTGTAATCTGCTGATCAATGGTCATGATAAGATCAGAGTTAATATCCTGATTCACAGAATTCCAGTCAGATACCTGCCCTGTTGGAAATGCGTTTGAACCAATCTCAAAATAATCCTTTACATCTTTGAACCACATATCGGCTCCAAAGCGATATGTAAAGCTCAACCAATCGGTGGCAAGATAACTCAGGTTCATATTACCGAATAACCTGTTAATCTTGTCATTATAAAGGTTTTTATTAACTGTCCAATAAGGATTGTCATAACCGCTCCCAAATTGATAAGATCTTTGACTCAAATCTGGAAGCTGATACTTATAGCTATTATCAAAGTTTGGCGGTGTTCTTAAAAGTCCTAGCATTACCCCCGAGATATTGGAACCCTTTTGAACCCTGTTTCCTTCAGTGTTCACATAATTCATGCTTGCACCAACTGAAAGCTTGCTGCTTATATCTCTAGTTCCGGAAAGTTTAAAGTTGGTTTTACTAAAGGTATTATTCGGAACTACACCCTCTTCAGTAGTGTTGGCAAGAGACATATAGAAAGTTCCTCTTTCATCACCACCGGAAATATCTATATGGTTATTATAGGCAATGCCGGTCTGAAAGAAATCGTAATGATCATAAGACATACCCATCGGTCCGGCAAAAGAAGGATTAGTCCAGGCACCCAGGCTATCTGCCAGTACAAGTCTACCATTAGGATCCCAATTCTGTCTCCATTCATCCATTGGCACCATACCTCCATATAAATAGTGATCTGCTGGTACATAATCTGGATCAGTTGTGTACTGAAGGTCTTCCAAAGCTGGACCCCATGAAACCGCAGTATAACCAACTGTCTCCATCTCGTCCGGCATCCATAGACCGTTTCTTCCGTAAAGGCCCATGTAAATATTTGAACCCTGTGAATACTTATTCTGTAACGGAGGTAATTGACTAACTTGTTCAAATTTCACCGAACCGTTATAATTTACTCTTACACCCTCAGTAGTCTTTTGACCGGATTTGGTTGTAATAATTACTGCGCCGTTTGCTGCACGAATACCATAAAGAGCTGTAGCTGCTCCACCTTTCAGGATGGTCATATCAGCAACATCGTTCGGGTTAATGTCGATAGCACGGTTAGATTCCGCAACACCGTCAATGGTGTTTCCGGTATTACCACTGTTATCGATAGGAACACCATCAACAACAAAAAGTGGCTGATTACTGCGGGTAAGGGAGGAAGAACCCCTGATTTCAATAAAAGTGGATGCTCCTGCATCACCTGAAGCACGGTTCAGTCGAACACCGGCAACTCTACCACCAAGAGCATCAACAACAGATGTTCTGGCAGCTTTGGAAATCTG
Source organism: uncultured Bacteroidaceae bacterium (assembly GCA_964528675.1). Classification (GTDB taxonomy): domain Bacteria; phylum Bacteroidota; class Bacteroidia; order Bacteroidales; genus CAYRTD01. The sequence continues at coordinate 1,386 of CAZGTU010000163.1, read as the reverse complement.
CTCATCGTCGACTGTCTCTACTCCATAACCGAGTGCTTTGGCATCTTTGGAAATACCAATTGCTGTTACAACTACCTCGTCCAAATTAAGACGGTCTTCCTGCATCTCTACATCGATGGTTGTTCTACCTTCAATTGGAACTTCAAGAGTTCTCATTCCAACGAAGCTGAAGACTAATGTCGTTGCGTCTTGGGGAGCAGAAAGCACATAGTCACCATTGAAATCAGTAACTGTACCCACTGTTGTCCCTTTCACTACAACTGACACCCCGGGTAGAGGTTCTCCAGTTTCGGCACTTGTAACATTACCGGTTATTTGCACATTCTGAGCCCAAAGGCCCGAAAATACAAATACCAAGAATGCCAGTAAAACTGTAAATCTTTTCATAGATAAAGAATTTAGGTTTATAAATAGTTAATAATAGAATAATTCTATGATGCCAAAACTATGAAAAAAAATTAAAAACAAAAAAAAAATGCAGATTATTTAAGGGTTACGGAGCAATTTTAACTATGCAGGATAATTTTTGCCATCCTTTGTATTATTTAGAATAAACATAGAAACTACGGAACATTCAAGAGATTAACCTCTTAAGATTGAATTTCTACAAATCTATGTTTAATAATAGTGTTGTAAATAATGAAATAAATAATCATCACCGTCAGATTTTGTTGTTATAAAAAAGTCCGCCACGGCAGGGCCATATCACCCGGAGAGGATAACAGGCAGGATTGTTTACTATGATTAAAATCTAATCAAGAGTTCCAAAGTCTAATGAAGCACCTGCCTGCCCACCGACGCAAAAGCCAGTGCAATGGCAGGCGGGCCTGCCCGCCAATGCGCTGGCCCCAGCTTCGGCAGGTGGGAACGATTAAACGATGAGGCCACTCTGAAAAGTCTTTCACCCCTAACCTGGACAAGCCAGAACCAAACAAATTTTTAAAGTTGAAATATTTTCCATGCCTTTGTAGCGTCTATAAGGATTATCCTAGAGAAGGTGCTCCAAAATATTCTGGCAAAAAAACATGAATATTAGAAGTAAGCGCTTAAATAAATCTGCAGACAGAAATACCAATCCTCCGGATTGAGAGATTCCTCACTGCGTTCGGAATGACATGCATCGGTTCTAACGAAAAAAATGATTTAGCTCTCCAATTTCCAGTATGAATGTCCATAAATGAATTTCAATTTTAGCATGGTGCGAATAAATGGTATTAAACCTCAGGGTAGAACCCTGAACCCTTGTTTTCGGAGTAGAACTCCGAGGAACCGAGTTTACGAGCTTCGCAACCGCTAAAGCTTTATGCGAACGCGGTCGGCAAAGCCAATTTGACCAAACTTCTCGTCCGCCGCAGCTCCGAAAGCTATCGGAGCGAAGGAGGATTA
>CAZGTU010000162.1:0-7760 GCA_964528675.1 uncultured Bacteroidaceae bacterium | reverse complement strand
GTAACCCTTCGGGGTATTGCTTCGGCAATCAACGGAAACTCGATCTGAACTGGCAACTCCAGCCATGTCTATATGGGGTTTTAATAAATCTTGAAGAAACCTTGCGGGTTTTTTTATTTAAATAATATGAAATCATGACAATTAACATACTTATGGTAATCATGCAGATTCAGGTCTGGACGTTTTTAAGCGGCGTGATCGGACTGCTGTTAGGAGGTATTATTGCCTGGGCCTTATTTCAGATGACATTGAAAAAGAAAAGCAATAATATACTCAAGGAAGCCCTTACAGAGGCGGATCTCATCAAAAAAGACAAAATTCTTCAGGCAAAGGAAAAATTCCAGGAACTAAAGGCTGATCACGAAAAAATTATCAATGAACGAAATGCTAAGCTTTCACAAAAAGAATCCGCTTTTAAACAACGGGAAAACAGTCTTTCTCAGCGATTTGAAGAGGTTCAGAGAAAGAATAATGAACTGGAAGCTATCCGGAAAAATCTTGATGTGCAGTTAGAGGTTGTCGAAAAGAAAAAAGTTGAACTCGATAAGGCTCGTAATCAGCAGGTAGAACAACTGGAAACTATATCAGGTCTCTCTGCTGAAGAAGCTAAATCGCAGTTGATGGAGTCGTTAAAAGACGAAGCCAAACACGAAGCCATGTCATATATTAATGAGATTGTAGAAGAGGCGAAGATGACCGCCAATAAGGAAGCAAAAAAGGTGGTTATTAAGGCTATTCAGAGGGTGGCTACAGAACAGGCCATTGAAAATTCCGTGACTGTCTTCAACATTGACACTGATGAGCTTAAAGGGAGAATCATTGGCCGGGAAGGAAGAAATATCAGGGCACTTGAGGCAGCCACCGGTATTGAGATCATTGTTGATGATACCCCGGAGGCCATTATCCTCTCAGGATTTGATCCCGTTCGCAGGGAGATCGCCCGACTGGCTTTGCATCAACTTGTTTCCGACGGAAGAATACATCCGGCCAGAATTGAAGAAATTGTGAATAAAACCCGCAACCAGATAGAAGAAGAAGTTGTTGAAGTAGGGAAACGTACAGCCATAGATCTGGGTATTCATGGTTTGCATCCTGAACTTATACGCCTTATAGGTAAGATGAAATACCGTTCTTCTTACGGGCAGAATTTGCTTCAACATTCAAGAGAAGTTGCCAATTTGAGCGCTATTATGGCTTCGGAACTCGGGCTTAATGCCAAACTGGCTAAAAGAGCCGGCTTGCTGCACGATATAGGTAAAGTACCGGATGATGAGCCCGAACTTCCTCATGCCATCCTTGGTATGAAACTCGCAGAGAAATATAAGGAGAAACCGGATATCTGCAATGCTATAGGTGCCCATCATGATGAAGTTGAAATGACCACCCTGATCGCACCTATTATCCAGGTTTGTGATGCCATATCGGGAGCAAGGCCCGGTGCAAGGAGAGAAATCGTGGAATCTTATATTAAGCGGCTTAAAGAACTCGAATCTCTTGCCCTATCCTATCCGGGTGTAATGAAAACTTATGCGATACAGGCAGGAAGAGAGCTGAGAGTGATTGTTGGTAGCGAAAAGGTATCGGATCATGATGCAGAATCATTATCTTATGATATTGCTAAAAAAATCCAGGATGAGATGACTTATCCGGGACAGGTTAAAATAACTGTTATCAGGGAAACCAGGGCAGTCAGTTTTGCTAAATAATAGGTTATGAGAATATTAATTACCGGGACAGCCGGTTTTATTGGTTTTCATCTTGCTAACAAACTTGCATCCGGAGACCATGAAATTTTTGGAATCGACAGTGTTAACGATTACTATGATGTAAATCTAAAGCTGGACAGGCTTCGCGTTTCCGGTTTTGATATCGAGAATGAGGATGTTGAAAAAGAATATCTTCAGAGTAAAATATTTAACAATTACCGGTTTTCTAAATTAAAGCTGGAAGACAAAGAAGCACTAACTGAAGTATTTGAATATTTCAAACCGGAGGTTGTTATAAATCTTGCCGCTCAGGCGGGTGTGAGATACAGCCTCACCAATCCGGAAGCATATATTAACGCTAATATCACCGGATTTTTGAATATCCTTGAGTCTTGCAGATTCAATCCCGTAAAGCATTTGCTTTATGCCAGTAGCTCAAGTGTTTATGGCTTGAATAAAAACATGCCATTTTCAGTTGAAAATAATGTAGATCATCCGGTAAGCCTCTATGCAGCAAGTAAAAAATCAAATGAGTTAATGGCTCATACCTATAGTCATTTATTTAATCTTCCCACTACAGGCTTACGGTTTTTCACTGTTTACGGCCCCTGGGGAAGACCCGATATGGCTCTCTTTCTTTTTACAGAGGCTATCCTGAAAAATGAACCTATTCGTGTTTTCAATTATGGTAAAATGGAGAGGGACTTTACCTATATTGATGATATAGTCAATGGCATTGAAAAAATTTTGTTTAATCCTCCTGCTGAAGATAAGAAATGGAATCCTGTAAACCCTGATCCTTCTTCATCCTCGGCTCCTTACCGTATTTACAACATTGGAAATAACAGTCCTGTCGCACTTCTGGATTTCATCAGGGCTATCGAAAAAGCCACCGGTAAAGAAGCCATCATGAAGATGGAGGATATTCAGCCGGGTGATGTAGTGAAAACCTGGGCTGATGTGCAAGGTTTAATTGATCACTACGGGTATAAACCGTCAACAAAGGTTGAAGATGGGATACAGAAATTCGTTGAATGGTATCGTGAGTATTATAATCGTTAATCCTGTTCTCCCCGGATAATTTTCAGTAAAATGTTGATTTCTTTTGTTTTATCCACATACCCAAGCTTTTCATAAGAAAATAACAGATTTCTAATTACACGTTCAATGGTAGAGACGTTTGAGCAGGGGGTATAGTATTCTTTTCTGGGTTCGAGCTTTTGCTGAAAGAGAAAATTATCAATATCCTTTTTACTTAACACATTTCCGCGGTTGTAGGGGTTGATATAAAACAATACCCCGGTTTCCTCATCCTCAAAATAAGGATCCATATAAGCAAGGATATAGTTTAAGGGTAGATTGATCCCGTGGATGGGTAATCCCAGCTTATGAGCAACGGCCGAGTATATAATGGAAAGAGAAATCGGGTTTCCTTTTTTTGTTTCAAGGACCTGGTTTATATAAGAATTCCTGGGGGAATAAAAATTAGTTGTATTCCTTGAAAACTTATTAACAGCAAAAAGAATATGATTGATGACCCTGACTTTTTCAAGTGCAGTGAGGTCGTCATGGAGTTCAAGCCAGATGTCTTTTCGCAAGGATTCTATTTGTTGTTCAATTTCTGAAAAATACAGATCAGGGTATTGATATTTAGCAACAAGATAAGCACCGTAAAGCAGGTCGCCACCACCCGTTTCTCTCCAGCTATTCAATTCATTTTTTACATAATTGAACTGGATTTCCTGGATAATTTCTTCAATCTTTTGTTGTAGACTCTGATCCAGGGAAGTTTCCCACACTCTTTCGAGGCTTGGGATGATATCAGTGCCTTTTTGTTTAATTTTTTCTGAAACAGCTTCATGGACCCTTTTGTCCGGATCCTCCAGAAGATTTATTAAAGCTCTTATCTCTTTGTCTTTCACTTTTATATTGTTTAATTAACAATTATCCTGCTGATAATTGAATCATTCATCCGGCATTTCCAGAATCCGGTTTAAGGTGAATTCTATCAAATCTTTCATTAATTTCTTATGATCTTTAACAAATTCCAGTGAAATTCTGTTTGCGATAACTGCACAAATACTGACCGAACGGTGCCCGAGCAACGAGCTTAAACCAAAAAGTGCGGAACTCTCCATCTCATAATTGGTAATTCGCATTCCGTCATAACTAAAGCTCTGCATTTTATCATTTAATTCCGGATCGGTTACCGGCAATCGTAAACGTCTTCCCTGGGGACCATAAAAGCCGGGTGAGGAGAGGGTAATCCCGGAAAAAACATCATGGTTTAATAATTGGAAAAGTGATTCATCCGAATGAACAAAATAAGGTATCGGTCTTTTATCAAACCATTCGGTATGCGCAACAAAAGCTTTTTCAATTTTTTCATCACAAATGGTAAAACCATCCCTGTAAAAATGTATAAGCCCGTCAAAACCTGCTGCAACTTTTGAAAGAACGAAAGATCCCACTCCCAGCTCTTCCTGGAGCCCACCGGTAGTTCCTATTCTTATGATATTCAATTTCCTGAAGTTCTCTTTTATGCTTCTTTTTTCCAGGTCAATATTTACCACTGCATCAAGTTCATTAAGTACGATGTCAATGTTATCTGTACCTATTCCTGTCGATATTACAGTTATTCGTTTATCCCTGTAATAACCCGTGTGGGTTACAAATTCCCTGTTCTCAATTTTAACCTCGGTTTTTTCAAAAAAGGAAGAAACCGTTTCGACTCTTCCGGGGTCACCTACCAGTATTACAGTATCTGCAATATGTTCATTCTTGACTTTAAGGTGATAAATAGTCCCGTCGGGGTTCAATATTAATTCTGAATTTGATAGTTCTTTAGACATAACATATTTCATTTTCTAAATACAAAAATAAAACTATTTTTGTGCTACAACGATAGAACATGAAATGGATTATAAACAAATATGTTGATTGTTAAACAGAGAGGCATTGAAGCCACTCTCGGGTCTTGCTGAATCCGAAAATTCAAATGTTATTAATTGGATCAGGTGACGAAGATCTTCCTTTAATATTGGCAGGAAGTAAATAAGGATAAAGGATGTTGAAGAAAACTTTTTTAATTGTATTTTCCATAGTATTTTCTTTGAATATGCTGGCATTACCGGTGAAAAAGCAAATTCAAGCACTTAGAACAGGCAATGCCCCCATTATTGATGCTGATTTGAGTGATCCGGTTTGGGAATATGGTAAGTCTGCCGGAGAATTTTTACAGGTTTCTCCCTATAATGGAAAAGCCAGTAAAATGGAAACAAAGGTGAAATTTGTATACGATGATGAAGCCATCTATGTAGGTGCTCATCTCTATGATATTAATCCCGACAGTATCGTTACTTTTCTTTCAAAACGGGATGAACTTTCACAGACTGATTACTTCGGAGTTTATCTTGATCCCTTTAATGACGGATTGATTGCTTATGGATTTTTTGTTACCGCTGCAGGTGTTCAGGCTGATATGCGCTCAATTTCCGGTTCTGAAGATTTTGAGGATGAAAGCTGGGATGCAGTCTGGGAAAGTGCTGTGGAAGTTGTTGAGAATGGATGGATTGTTGAAATGAAGATCCCTTATTCCGCCCTTCGGTTCCCATCCGAAAATCACAGGAACTGGGGAATGAACATCTTCCGAAATATTCGTCGTTACCGCGAGCTCTCAACCTGGAATTATGTAAGTCAGGAAGAAAACAGTGTGAACAGTCAGGCGGGAATGCTCGCCGGCCTGGTGGATGTAGAACCTCCTATGCGACTTTCTTTTAATCCTTATGCTGCAACCTACGTCAATAAATACAGTGGCTCTGAAAATTCTGGTTATTCTGTGAAAGGAGGACTTGATCTAAAATACGGCCTCAGTGAGAGCTTTACATTGGACATGATGCTTATACCTGATTTCGGTCAGGTGGAATCGGATGATGAAATTCTAAATCTGACTCCTTTTGAAACCTATTACGACGAGAAACGGGGTTTCTTCATGGAAGGAAATGAGCTTTTTGAAAGAGCAAATATTTTTTATTCCCGTAGAATAGGAGGGACTCCCCAAAGGTATTATGAAGTTTCGGAAGAATTGAATGATCATGAATTCATCAGATATAATCCTTCAGAAGGGCAAATCCTCAATGCTACCAAAATAAGTGGAAAAACTCCAAAAGGATTAAGTGCCGGATTCCTGAATGCTGTTACAAATCCAATGTATGCTGAAATAAAAGATTCCGTAAGTGGTAAAACCAGAATGTTTAAAACCCAGGAATTACGAAATTACAATGTCTCAGTTCTGGAACAATCATTGCCCAATAACTCTTATTTTAGTGTTATAAATACCAATGTGATTGGGGCTAACTCACCTTATTTTGCTAATGTTACCGGTGTTGACACAAAGCTCGCCAATAAGGCTAATTCCCATGCGATTTTTCTTCAATCTGCCTATAGCGCCCGCAGAGATCATGCAGGAGATTATAAAGGCGGATTGAACTACGATTTAGCACTTTCCAAAATAAGAGGTAATTTTTTATGGAGTTACACGCAGCGCCTTGAAACTGATAGCTATAATCCTAATGATCTGGGTTTCATAAGAGCCAATAACCAGTTTTCCAACGGCTTGAGACTGAACTATAATATTTATGAGCCTTTCTGGAAGATCCTCAGGGTCTATAACAGTGTTTTCACCGAATATACCACTCTCTACAATCCTTTTGAGTTTTCCGAATGGAATATCGGTTTAAGGAGTTATGCCACCTTCAAAAATTATCTTTCAGGGGGAATTGTTCTTTTTTTTCAACCTGAAGCGAACGACTGGTATGAACCCAGGGTGGAAGGCAGAAAGTTCAATGAACCGGGATATATGTACACGCGCGCTTTTATCTCCTCCGATTACAGGAAAAGGTTTGCTATTGATGCTGAAGTAACGCACCGGAAATCTTTTCAATATGACTCTGAATTTATTGGTTTTGAAATTGGTCCAAGGTTCAGAATAAATGATAAATTTTTCCTGGTGTATGAGCTGGAAGATAATATTTATATGAACCGTCCGGGCTATATTAACCATGATGCCGAGGACAGCATTTATTTCGGTTTAAGGGATATGAACACCCTGGTTAACACTTTCAATGCGAATTATGCATTTAATAACCGGTCTTCTTTGAGCTTCCGTGTAAGGCACTATTGGTCCTATCTTGAATATGATAAGTATTTTCTCCTGAATGAATGGGGAGATCTTGATCCTGTCGATTATAACGAGCCTGCCAGGAATTTTAATGCTTTCAATATTGATATGGTTTATAGCTGGTTTTTTGCACCGGGGAGTGAGCTTTCAGTGGTATGGAAAAATGCCATCGAGGCGGATGAGCAATTAATTGTAAACAGTTATACAGACAATTTCAAAAATACGCTTAATGCCCCCCAGCTTAACAGTATTTCAATAAAAATTCTTTATTATTTGGATTATCAGCAGCTTAAGAAAAAGATTTCAGGTTAATCTTTAGTTCTTGATAATAGAAACCTTGCCATTTCTTATATTTGTATGAAAAAATAAGATCATGATACAGAGAATTCAAACTATATATTTACTTGCAGCCGCCCTTTTGTTTTTCTTCATGATTAACAATCCACTGGCCGAGCTGGTGAGTGCAGATAAAGGATTGATTTTAGAGCTTAATTATCTACAGGTTGAAGCGGTTAACCAGGCTCAGGATGATGATTTCAATCCCCAGTCGGTCTGGCCTCTCACAGTCTTGCTGATTTCTATTATGGTTCTTGAATTGATTACAATCTTCCTGTACAAAAAAAGAACCCTTCAGATGCGTTTTTGCCTGTTCAATATATTCCTGATGTTTGGACTTGTAGCCATGATCTATTATTATGCAAAATTTGCACCGGTAGGGATTGAAAGAGCTGATAGCGTTTTGCTTTGGCCAATTGTTGTACCTTTCATATCCATTATTTTAACTTACCTGGCTTTGAAGGCAATTCAGAAAGATGATGCTCTGGTGAAGTCGTGGGAGAGACTGAGGTAGTAGGACGTTTTGGAGTCGCGTGCTC
>CAZGTU010000161.1:0-7843 GCA_964528675.1 uncultured Bacteroidaceae bacterium | reverse complement strand
TTAATGAAAAGAAAAACAGGTTTTTAGGAGAGAGGGGAAAAGTTATTAAGAATTTATGGAGGGATGGGGGAAGGGTTGATGGTTTAAGGGTTTATGGTTTATGGGTTTATGGTTTATGGGTGTTATGGTTTATGGGTTTATGGTTGATGGGTTTAAAGGTTTAATCGTTGAGCCTACTCCGAAAAGTCTTTTCACCCCTAAACAGGACAAGCCAGAACCAAACAAATTTTTAAGTTGAAATATTTTTCATGCCTCTGTAGCGCCAGGAATAATCCTACAGAAGGTGCTTCAAAATATTCTGGCAAAAAAAACATGAATATTAGAAGTAAGCGCCTAAATAAATCTGCAGACAGAAATACCAATCCTGAGCCAGCAAGTCGGCGGGCAGCCCGCTCACCGTTTACCGCCTACCGCTCACTGTATACCTCTCCCTACCATCCTCCAACCATGCTTTATATCATCTCCTCACCTGATAAACATCATTCTCCCGTAGCTTCCATTATCCTTATATTGCACAAAACATTTAAAATGCCCGCAGTATGCAGAAGATTGAAAAACATCCGGTGTTGAACGTACCACAGGAGCAGGAAGTTTCTTTTTTTTACGAGGGAAAGGAGATAAAAGGGGAGAAGGGATTTACTATAGCCGCTGCACTGCATCGTGCAGGTTATCCGGTTCACAGTCATAGCTTAAAGAATCGTAATCGTTCACTTGAGTGTGGTATTGGTAAGTGCGGAGCGTGTGAGATGCTTGTTGATGGTGAAGTACGCCGGATTTGCATCACTCCTGTAGATGATGTGAAGGAAGTAAGAGAGATACCTAAAGAATATCACCCTGAAGTTAAGAAAACCTTTCGGGAAAATGCCGTGATGGTTTATAAAACCCGGGTAGCAATTATCGGAGCAGGTCCGGCCGGATTAGCAGCAAGAGAAGTGCTCAATCAGCATGGCGTGGATAACATAGTAATCGATAATAATGATAAGATAGGCGGACAGTTTTTGATGCAAACCCATCAGTTTTTCTTTTTTGAGAAAGAGAAGAAATTCGGAGGGATGCGGGGATTTGACATTGCGCAAACCCTTGCAGGGGATGATCATATGGGTATATTTCTGAATTCTACGGTCTGGGATATTTTCGAGGAGAAAAGACTGGCTGTAAAGAATATCAAAACTATGGAGGTATTTTATATCGATGCCGATTACCTCCTCATCTCCACAGGTGCTGTTCCTTTCATGCCGGCTTTTGAAAACGATGATATACCAGGTGTTTATACAGCTGCCGTTGTCCAGAAAATGATGAACCAGGAATTCACACTTCTTGGAAAAAATGTTCTGACGGTTGGTGCCGGGAATATTGGCTATCTTACATCTTATCAGCTTATGCAGGCCGGGGCAAATGTTAAGGCAGTAATTGAGGCCCAGTCACATGAGGGAGGATTTCCCGTTCAGGCCAATCGCATAAGACGGCTGGGGATACCTATAGTTAATTCCCGTATTCTTCTTAAAGCTATTCCCAATGAGAATAATGACGGGATCAGGGGGGCTATAATCGCTGAAAGCAGAGATTTCAAGCCTGTACCGGGAACCGAAAGAATCATTGAAGATATCGATGCCATTAACATATGTACCGGCCTGGTTTCTGATGATCTTTTACTCACAAAAGGCAGGGAAGTTTTCGGAAGGAATTGCCTGGGAGCGGGCGATGCAATACGGATTGGAGAGGGTACTTCGGCAGTCCTTCGTGGCAAACAGGCTGCTTTTGAAATGATTGATGAAATGGGCCACAGCTATGATTACAATCAGTATCTTTCGATATCCAAAGAATACATTGATTCACAGCAGCACCCTATTAAGGTCCTTGAGGAGCCTCATTTTCCTTCTCCATCAAGGAGAAAAGAAAAACCTTTTGTTCTTATCGATTGTCTTTATGGTTTTGCCTGTAATCCCTGTGCTTTCGCCTGTCCTCATGGGGCAATAACAAAAACTTCTACAAGCACGGTACCCAGGATCGATTTTGACAAATGCACAGGATGTATGAAATGTATATCCCAGTGTCCGGGACTCGCTATTTTCGGTTATGATCTGAAAAGAAAAGGTCTTTTTCTTCCTGTAGAATATGAGGTTGAAGAAGGATCGGATGTCTTTCTCGTAGACAATAATGGAAGTGCACTGGGTGAAGGCATAGTAAGGAAAGTCCTGAAGAAGTCGAATAAAACAAATATTGCAAGAGTGGAGGCGCTCGATGTTAAGGGCGATGAATTGATGAATGTGAGGGGATTCATCGTGAAAAAAAATTATCCCGGGAAAATAGTATGGAAAGAGGGGGTTGAAAATATTCCTTCCGAGTCTTTTATCTGTCATTGCGATGATGTAAAAATGGAGGATATCCTTGAAGTAGTGGGGGAAAGAAAATTCATATCAGTTGATGAGATCAAACATACCACAAGGCTGGGAATGGGGGCCTGTCGCGGGAAAAGGTGCATAAAGCGTTTGAAGCAATCCATTCGTTCGTATGGTATTTCAGTGGTGGGTGAACCCACACCGCGCGGACCCATGTCCAATCAACTGGATATGGGTGAGCTTTATCCATCGGATAATAAGGATGAGATTAATGTGTTTGTTAATGGTTCAGGAATTCCTGAAGTAGAGGTCAGATCATTCGTAGCCGGAGGAGGTATCGGAGGAAGCGCTTTATTTCGTTATCTTGCTGAAGCCGGAATGGAACCATTGATGGTGAACTATGGTCATGGTGCCTCCTGGCGTAATATTGCAGGGGGAAGACCTGTGTTCAGTGTGCCTGAGTTATCGGATATAGCTTCCAAAAACCTGGAAATTTTTGAAAACCTTCAATCTGTTAAAAACATTGATTTTCGGAGGACCAAATACGTTACCTTCGCTCACGATGAAGGAACCTACAATACTCTCGAACAATCGATGGAATGGCAGGAAGCAAAGATGGTTCATCCTTCTGATTTCAGGGAAGAGATCTCACCTTCATTTTCTGAAAATTCAAAAAAATATATTTCCGCTTTGATAACCAGCAATTGCTGGCAGGCAACACCCGGCAGAACAATTGATCTTTTACGAAATATTGGAATAGCAAAAGGCGGGGATATATCTGAGGATACACGTATTATTGATCTGAACAGGGTAGGAGATAATTATTTAGTGCTTGTGAAGAATCGTACCGGGGAATACCTGAAGTATAGAACAAAGCATTTTGTGAATGCACTGGGACCGGAAGGAGGCGAGTTTGCCTCGAAGCTCGGGCTTGACACCGGTGTTTATCCTGTTCGTCACCAGGCATTCATCACCCGTCGCTTACCCATGCTGGGTGTTGCTGGTAATCCCCTTCCCATGTTGATCGACAGAAGAAGATACAAAGGTTTCACAGCCGTTTACGGTCAGCAATTAGCTGAAACCGGCCAGGTCATAGGCTGTGCCTCCCCGGCGACAGATCCCGCCGAAAGCTGGAAGAATCTGAAGGTGAATACCCGTGATTTTGCCGAGATCGTGTCGGAGGTCTTCATTGACTGGATCCCCGAGCTTTCCGCAGTAGGTTTCCAGGCGATATGGTCTGGATATTACGTAGAACCCAGAATGATCATTGATCCGGAGAAGGGGCTTTTCATCGGACTGCGCGGGCAGGGCTTTATGCTCGGGCAGTACCTTGCGAAGATGTATGTTGATAAGCTTCTTGGTAAACCTGTTCCTGAATATTTTGAACGGCTGAAGTTTGAAGGGGATGGCTTGTTGGAGACGGCGTTTAAATAAGAAGTTGGCAAACTGACTTTTATCTAACTAAATCCTGTAAAGGGTTGACTTATTGCAGTATAAACATTCAATAAGCTCCTGCCGCCCAACTGCCACAATTTATGGAAAAAACCTATTATGTCGTGAAGACCCACTGACTACCGCTTACCCGCCTGCCATTGCTCTGGCCAGCCCGTCGGCGGGCAGGCCCGTCTGCCATTGCCATAGCCTTCGCGTCGGCGGGCAGGCTGTTTACTGTTTACCCTGAACACTGCCAATAACAGTTAGATACCCGGATATGCGGCTCCGCCGCCGGGGAACTGTCACCTACTTTTTGAACTTTCCATAATCTTCTTTGTTTGAGAAATGTAATAAAAAAACAACACCCATGGACAAAAGAACATTTCTCAAAAACAGTTTTTTACTTGGTACAGGGGCTTTTCTAGCAGGCCCTGCTGTGGCCAGGGAAGCTTTTACAAAATCAGCCAATGAATTCAAGCAGGCACCGCTTGACTATGATTATGATGCACTGCAGCCTTACATTGATGCACAAACTATGGAACTTCACTATTCAAAGCATCATGCAGGCTATACCCGTAAATTCAATGCTGCGGTTAAAGATGAAGGGCTCGAAGGATATGACCTTCATAAAATTTTCAAAAATGTAAGTAAATATTCTGATGCTGTAAGAAATAATGGCGGAGGATATTACAACCACAATCTCTTCTGGAATTGCATGTCGCCAGATGGAGGAGGCGAACCGAAAGGAGACCTGGCACGGAAGATCACGAAGGATTTTATGAGTTTCCACAGGTTTAAGGATGAGTTCAGTTCAGCCGCAGGAACAGTCTTCGGCTCCGGATGGGCTTGGCTCATCGATAATGACGGTAAACTCGAAATTGTTAAAACCGCCAATCAGGATAATCCCCTGATGGACATAGTTCCCGTAAACGGCAAACCCCTTCTGGCCATTGATGTCTGGGAACATGCCTATTACCTGAAATACCAGAATCGAAGAGGCGACTATATTGATGCGTTTTGGAATGTGGTGGATTGGGATAAGGTGGAGGAAAGGTTTCAGATGGGGTGAAGGGTTTAATGGTTTAATGGATCTTGCTCCAGGAGAGACAACTGAAAGTTATGCAGTTGTGCAGTTGTGCAGTTATGCAGTTATGCAGTTGGAATTCAGAACGTCATTTCACTTCGCTACGCTCAGTGGTTTTGATGATGAAATTAGAAAATTTCTGAGCGAAGCGAAGAACCATTAGGGAATGTTCGGGATTGTTCATTTAACCATTACGAAACTGCACAACTGCACAACTGCATAACTGCATAACTGCATAACTGCACAACTGCATAACTGCATAACTGCACAACTTACATAATTCTATCCAATCACAAGCTCTTCCACTCCTCTCTTCGGCACATGATGCACTCCATCCTTATCTCTCCAATACTTAAAATCTCCATCTTTGATATCCTCAATAACCACTTTCTCCGCGGGTTTGCCCAGGGCTATTACCTGAATGATTTTGAGATGGTCGGGGATTTCAAGCAGTACCGATAGTTTGTCTTTTTTTACCGAGGCTATGATACACCCTCCCAGACCTTTTTCCACCGCGGTAAGTAAAATACTTTGGGCAGCGATGCCATCATCACAGAAATATTTATCTCCCAATGTGGTATCATGGAGCTGGACTATGTAGGCTGTAGGTCTTTCTCCCTCAGCAGGACCGTCCCAGTTTTTAAGATAACCGGCCCAGGCCAGGGTAGAGAAAATGTTCTCATTTTTTACGGGATCGTTGGAAAGGATATACTTGAGAGGCTGAGCATTCCTTGCCGAAGCTGATAAGCGGGCAGCGTCAATCATGTCTTCGAGATCTTCTCCGGATATTTGATGATCCTGGTGAAAGCGACGATAGCTGCGGTTTTTAAGTAGTAGATCTTTTAGCATTTTATTATAGTTTATGGTTCCCGCCTTCCGACGCGCTGGCCTATGCTTCGGCGGGCAGGTATGGTTTATAGGTTTAATCGTTTAATCGTTCCCGCCTGCCATTGCACTGGCTCTCGCGTTGGCGGGCAGGTAATTGTTTATGGGTTTATAGGTTTAAGGGTTTATGGTTTAATCGTTTAAGGTTTATGGTTTAAGGTTTAAGGTTTGTCATTTAATCGGTGCACAACTGCATAACTGCATAACTGCACAACTGCATAACTATGTGATTTCATTATTTCTTTAACACCACCCTCGGTGGATACGCAAAGCCATTCCAGTACATCTCCGCCCTTTTCGCTGTCATCTTTCCATCAAAAACAATCATTCTGTAATTCAGTTGATAATTCTTTCCCGGTACTATAATCCAGTCTTTTAATCTTGCCGGACAGTAGTCGAACATGAGTTCTCCTGTGCCTCCGGCTGCAGCTTTTGGCCATATTCTTAGTGCTTCGGGATGATCGTAGTTGAAAGGATGACTCAGAAATAAAATTCCGCTTCTTCCTTCTTTTACAGAAGAAACACCTTCTACAATACACCATCTTGCCCTTTCTCCATCGGCATTCTCACGGGTTTTTCCTTCTGAAGTAAGTACAGTGCAGGTTTCCTTATTCCATTTTGGTGTTGCCCGGAATGCCAATCCTCCGCCATAACGGTATTGATTAAATATGATGGTGTCGGCTATATTATTGTAAATATTGCTGTGATAATCGATTATCCTTTCCGAACGATCAGAAAATGTATCCCATGAACGGATCTTCCAGGTTTCAAGCATTGTTGCACGATCGGGGCCTTTTGCTCCAAAGTCGATGTGCTCGTGAAGGGTGGAGAAACCGGCAAAAAGCTCGCCCGAAAAACTATTTATCAGGCCTGCGAATTTTACCGTTCCTTCTCCTTTTCCCAGGTTCCAGTAATCAATCTCTCTGTCTTTAATGTGTGTTTTTGTCCAGGGAGACCACAATCCATAGTGGTGCAAATGACTTTCGGGCTGAATGTTGGTAAGGATTTCGCCGCCGGGAGACCATAATGGATGAATGTAAGCTGAGCGTTTATAGATGGGATCTATCCCTTCGGGAGGATATTTTTCAGCAATTCTGTAGCGAAGAACTTTGTCACCATCCAGAATGATCTCAAGCTTTTCGTGATCAATATCAATAGCGAACCGGCTGTTCTCTTTTTCTTCAAAAACGAGGAGATAATCTTTGCGGGTGTTTTTCCGAAATTCTCCTTCAATAACAAACCAGAAGAGTCCTGTTTGACCCGGATCTTCCTGTAATTTTATGACTTCTTGTTTTTTATTCGAAACATCGTAAAGTACAACATCATCATTCCCGGTATAGATATCAGCATTAAGCCTGAAAGAAACCGGACAATCCAGGTAGTTTCGCTCTCCGGATTCTACAAAAAAGCTGATCTCCTGGGCTTTGATATTTAAAATGAGAAGAAAGGAAAAGGTCAGGAGACTGGTTTTTTTCATCACAATCAGGATTTTTGGATTACGGGAGTTGAAAATAATGTTTTTTGAGATAAAAACAATGCATTGATTGCTTAACCAACAGTTACTGCATCGGATATTTTTATTGACTTACAATGTGCTAATTTTTATCGCTCAACTCAGGGATGGGAAATTTTGATTGATAATTTTCCGGATGTTTCTGATTGGCAAAAGGGCACTTACCATGTAGTGGTATATGATCGACTCTGTTGACAGACTTTGTTTATAATTATTAGTTACAGCGATGATGGGTTTTGAATAGTATTTACTAAAAGTATTTAAAACCTGACATACTTCAGGAACTGCCACTGATGGAATTGCCACAGATTTCGCTGATTTACACAGATTATTTAAACCAAGGCTCGCAAAAAATCCACAATGTTAGCAAAGAATTTATTGGAAATTCAGCATCCCTCATTGCGTCCCTTGCGAAAAAACCTTGCGCCCCTTGCGGTTAGAAAAGATGATTTTACAAGTATTTGCCCCATCCTGAATAATGACTTCATAAATTCAGTAAAAGATTTAAAAGTCCACCCATATGATTATGACCCTGAGCATAAATCCCACTTTTTTCCGTAAAAATTTGGAGATGTTTTTTTTTTTTTG
>CAZGTU010000160.1:0-7901 GCA_964528675.1 uncultured Bacteroidaceae bacterium | reverse complement strand
AACAAACCAACATAACGTAATGCCATTCTGTAATTATTTTCGGCACTGAGATAAAATGGAGACATATGTTCTTCTTTTTCCAGATCAATATCAGGCTGAAACATTTTGTTGAATAATACAAACCCATCTGCATTAACCTTATCCATTTCTGTAATAACCTTTAATGCATTAGTGTAAAAAGGGCTTAGTTTAACACTAACAGGAATATTTAATATTTTTTTGATCTCCTTAACCACCTCAATCTGTTCCCCGACTATACTTTTTCCCTCTGTTTCAAAATCACCAGGGACATAATAAAAATTCAACTCGAGACCGTCCACACCGGTATCTTCTATCAATTTAGCATATTCCACCCAGGTTTCACGATAAATCGCATTTAAGCTGGCAATAAGAGGAATTGAGATGCTTTCTTTGGCTTTTTTCAGATTATGCAGAAATTCCCGTGGGCCGGCATGGTCAATATCCGGAAAAAGGTCTATCATCTCCGCATGCCGTTCATTATAATCTGTCAATTCTTTATCGAATTGATAATTTTCGAGCTGGATCTGCTCCTCAAATAACGATTTATAAACAATTGCTGATGCTCCTGCTTCTTCAGCAGCTTTTAAATTTTCAACTTGGGTTACCATATCACTGGCACCTACTATAATCGGGTTCTTTAATTCGATGCCAAGATAAGTAGTTTTAAGGTTTGCCATATCTGTGAATTTTAGATTTGATAAGTTATTTAATAAATATACAAAATGGAAATCATATCCTGTAAAATCAAACATTCGAAAATGTTAAATGTTCGATTTTTTTTTATTTCATACGCTGATTTTTTGCCCTTTTTTGCATTAAGGGTAAAGCATAGATGCTAAAATTATCAGAATATATAAGAACAGTGCCGGCATTCTGGCCTACCCTGGCATTTATCGGCGGAATTTTGCTTAAAGATTTCTTTGATAATGAGATCCCTGTTGCAGAGATAATGCTTATTCTATTTCTTGTTGTGATCATAATTATTCTGGTCTCTTTTTTAAAAACCGTTTTATTGGGAAAAATCAGCAATTTGCTTCTTCCTGTGGGGTTCTTATTTGCAGGTTATGGATATTCAGCTACGAATCAGGAAACTATTTCGTCAACCGAAAAAGATTACCTCATTGCAGAAGCAGTTTCCCTGCCTTCTCCAAAAAAAGCAAGCACTCATATTAAATTACGTATGCTCAGCCTGAAGAATAATCATTTAATTCCAGGAAACAGATCATTTATAAATGCATATTTCTCACATAAACAATCTTCAAAATTGCCTGAGCCCGGCGAAATTATCATCGTAAAAAGCAGGTTAAGTAGAATTTCAAATGCAGGGAATCCTCATGAATTTAATTATAAAAAATATCTCGCATTGAAGAATATATTTTTTTCAACCTACATAAAAGATAATGAATGGGAAACCTTAAATTTTCAATCCTTTATGAGTGATTTTAAACTGTTATCCCTGCAATTCAAGTTATTCCTGCAACAAAAAATAAAAAACATTGCCAGAACAAATGATGCTCTACATCCTGAACTTATGCTTGCAATTTGCACAGGCGATAAATCTGAACTGGATTATGAAACTAAAGCTTCTTTTTCAAATGCAGGAGCGATACATGTAATGGCGGTTTCGGGATTGCATGTAGGTATGATCTGGATGTTCCTGCAATATCTTACATTTTTTCTAAAGAAAAGTAAAGCCGGAAAAATTTTACAATTTATCCTGATCATTACGATCTTGTGGTTTTATGCCCTGATGACGGGCTTATCTGCATCTGTTGTCCGTTCCGCAAGCATGTTTACAATAGCGAGTCTGGGAGGTCTTATGAATCGAAAAGCAATAATATTTAATACTTTGTTTATTGCAGCATTCATACAGGTCATTATCAATCCGAAAATTATTTATGATGCAGGATTCCAGTTTTCCTATACAGCAGTGCTAAGCATTCTTCTATTCCATCCGCCTTTGAATAAAATTCTGAGGTCAAAAAATATATTTTTCAAGCGTGTACTGGACCTTGTAAATGTTAGTATCTCAGCACAGATCTTAACGTTTCCGCTTGCAGCCTATTACTTCCATCAGTTTCCGGTATATTTTTTATTAACCAATCTGCTTGTCATTCCCCTTGTAACTCTGTTAATGATGTTATTTCTTACATCAGTTCTTTTCTTATTCATTCCTCCGGCAGCGATTTTTTTTCTTAATTCCTCATTGAGAATTACCGGTTTGATGGAAGATTCTGTTGAACTGGTAAACAGTCTTCCCGGAAATACCATCCGTAATATAGATCTTAATCTTTCACAGGTTTATATTATCTTACTGATTCCTCTTTTATTTCTGTTGTTTCACTATTACCGTAAATTTTTATTCGTATTCCTTGGCAGCACATTGTTTTTATTGAACCTGAGCATTGTTGTTCTGAAATACAATTACCGGGATAAATCATCAATCTGTGTTTTTAATCTCCGGGATGGAACAGCGATAAACCTGTTACATCACGACAGAAATTTACTGATTCATAATGACAGTATTGACATGCAAGGTCTTAAATATACAACCTCCGCCTTCTTTTCAAAAAAACTGGCAGGTGATCCGGATTATATTTCATTTAATGAATTAAAAAGTAATGGTGGGGATAATTTTTTTTCATTACCTGGAAAAAGTAATTATATTTATGCAGCAGGTTCATCATTAATAGCTCTAATTAACGATTATTCTATATTCTCGAACTATACTTCCGGTTCTGAAATAAATGTAGATATAATGATTATCGGCAATGCTCCTTTACCCTCTATGAACGACATTCAGAAACATTTTCATATCAACAAATTAGTATTAGGCCCTTCCATTCCTTCCTACATTCCTGATATGAAACTTTCTGACTCACTATCGGTTATATACCATAAAGTATCGCGGGACGGTGCATATACAGATGATCTTTAATTATTTTTCCACTAAAAAAATATAAAAGATTTGGGCTATTCGGGAGATATTATGTTATTTTGCTTCCTCAATTGACAAAAAGTTATGAAAATTATTCTCGCAGGAGCAGGAGCAGTTGGCGCACATCTCGTGAAGATGCTAAGTAACGAGAATCATGACATTACAGTTATTGATACCGATTCAGACAGGTTAAAACTAATTGGATCGACTATGGATGTGCTTACCCTTGAAGGAAGCGCAACATCTCTTGGACTTTTAAAAGAAGCAAAGATAAAAAAAGCTGATCTGTTCATTGCTGTTACTCAGGCGGAATCAACCAATATTTCAGCAGCCGTAATTGGTAAGCAACTGGGCGCGAGTAAAACCATTGCACGAATTGACAACCAGGAGTATTTATATCCGGATAACCGGGAAATGTTTATAAGCCTGGGGATTGACTATTTGATTTATCCTGAAAAAATTGCTGCAAGGGAAATTGTAGGCCTTCTCTCCCAGACAAGTACAACTGATGTAGTGGATTTTTCCGGGGGTAAATTACATCTTTATGCTTTTAAACTTGAAAAAAACGCCCCGATTATAGACAAGAGTCTCATTGAAGTTACCGATTCCAATAGTATGCTTCAATACAGGGCGGTGGCAATTACCCGCAACGGAGATACCATAATACCACGTGGACATGATCGTTTCCAGGTGGGAGATCTTGTATACGTGATATCAAATAAAGGTGGTGTAAAAAACCTCCTCCGATATACCGGAAAAGAAAACTATGAAGTAAGAAATATAATGATCCTTGGTGGCAGCCGGATAGGAATTCGCGCAGCAAGAGACCTTGGAGATCAGCACTATGTTAAACTGGTTGAAGTGGACCGGGAAAAAAGTTATATGATATCCAATACCCTGGATAATGCGCTTGTCATAAACGGAGACGGATCCAATGTTGAATTACTTGCCCAGGAAGGTCTTGCGAAAATGGACGCTTTTGTGGCAGTAACAGGTAATTCTGAAACAAATATTCTTTCCTGTCTCCTTGCAAAGAGGATGGGGGTTAAAAAAACAATTGCCGAAGTTGAAAATATAGATTATATTCCTCTCGCCGAAAATATTGGAATCGATACCATTGTAAATAAAAAATTAATAACTGCCAGCCGAATTTTTCGTTTTACAATGAGTACTGATGTTACATCCATAAAATGCCTGACAGGTACAGATGCTGAAGTCCTGGAATTCATTGCAAAACCCGATTCACTCATCACCAAGGGAAGCCTGAGAGAAATTGATTTTCCTCCGGATGCCATTATCGGAGGGGTTATTCGCAAAAATAAAGGTATAATTGCCCAGGGAGACACGGAAATTCGGGAAGGTGATCACGCGGTTATATTTGCTCTTCCAACTGCAGTATCGGTTGTTGGGAAATTTTTTAATTAATGTTCAATATCCGAATAATATTCCGGCTTCTGGGGATCCTTCTCCTGATTGAAGGACTTTTCATGATGCTTTCCATTCCTGTATCATTCATTTACGAAGAAAATCAGGAACTGGATTTTTTTATAGCCGGACTGATATGTATTTTCTTTGGCGGAATAGCCTGGGCACTTACACGGGATGCAGAGAAAAACATCTCCAAACGTGATGCCTACATCGTTGTATCATTATCCTGGGTGGTATTTTCATTTTTTGGCTGCCTGCCCTTCCTGTTTACAAATTCAGTAGATTCTTTCACCGATGCCTTCTTTGAGACTATTTCAGGTTTCACTACTACAGGAGCTTCCGTCCTTAATGACATTGAAGCATTATCGCACGGGGTATTATTCTGGAGAAGTCTAACTCAATGGCTCGGCGGGATGGGAATCATTGTTCTGACCCTTGCAATATTACCTTTACTCGGTATAGGAGGCATGCAGCTTTTTGTTGCCGAAGTACCCGGACCCACTCCTGATAAATTACATCCCAGGATAAAAGAAACAGCCAAAAGATTATGGTATATATACATCATTTTCACTGTGGCAGAAACCCTTCTGCTGTGGGCTGGAGATATGAACCTTTTTGATGCGGTAAACCATGCTTTTACCACAATGGCCACAGGTGGTTATTCCACTAAACAGGCTAGCATAGCGCACTGGGATTCTCCGTATATACATTATGTTATTAGTTTCTTTATGTTCATTGCCGGAACAAACTTTACTCTCTCTTATTTTGCTTTACATTTAAGATTTGATAAGGTTTATAAAAATGAAGAATTCAGGCATTACCTGAGTTTTGTAATAATTTTCACCCTGGTAATAGGAATTATCATGTTTTTCACGATGAATAAAGGACTGGAACATTCGATTCGTGACTCCCTTTTCCAGGTGATCTCAATTATGACCACTACCGGATATGTAACATCCAATTACCAGGCATGGATTCCCATACTTGGTATGTTGATTTTTGTTTTAATGTTCTTTGGTGGATCAGCCGGTTCAACAGGAGGCGGGGTGAAAATTATCCGCGTTGTTCTGTTAATGAAAAATTCTGTCCTTGAATTAAAAAGGTTAATTCACCCAAACGCAGTTATCCCCGTTAGACTCAACAATCATGCCGTTGACCAACAGGTGATTACAAATGTGCTTGCTTTTGTTTCCTTCTATCTTCTGACCCTTGTGGGAAGCATGATCATCATGGCATCCCTTGGATATGATCTTGACACTTCAATCGGTGCAGTTGCTGCAACATTGGGAAACATCGGACCGGGAATAGGAAAAGTCGGTCCGATAGACAATTTCAGTCATATTCCGGTCTTTGGAAAATGGTTCCTATCCCTGCTAATGCTTATCGGCAGACTTGAATTGTTTACCGTTCTTGTGTTGTTTTCTTCTGATTTCTGGCGAAAGTAATATCAGGTCAATGTATCAATTCATGGATTTCTCCCGCTCCCTCTCTTAGAATTACCGGAACATCCGATGTGCAATCAATTACTGTAGAGGGTACATTACCGCCAAATCCACCGTTGATAACAGCATCCACTTTATCCTTGAAGTTTTCATAGATCAATTCAGGGTCTGTGGTATATTCAATGATCTCATCTGAATCATGAATTGATGTTGTCAGGATCGGATTTCCGAGTTCACGGACAATTTCAAGGATAATATTATTGTCCGGTATCCTGATTCCTACAGTTTTCTTCCTGTTTTTCAGTATTTTGGGAACACTGGAATTTGCGTCTAGGATAAATGTATAGGGACCGGGTAAAACCGATTTCATTAGCTTGAATACCTGATTATCAACAAAACGTGTGTAATTAGAAAGATGACTCAAATCAGAGACTATGAAAGAGAAATTTGCTTTTTCAGGTTTCAGGCCCTTAAGCTTTGCCACTCTTTCAACGGCACGGGAGTTAAAAATATCACAACCAAGACCATAAACTGTATCTGTCGGATATATTATAACACCCCCATCTTTAAGGATATCACTAATCATTTTAACATGCCGCTGACCGGGATTTTCGTTATACATCTTTAATAACATTGATAATCCTCCTTTTCTTTTTTGATAAACGCTTAAACTGCCAAAGGGTTTATTCACTCCATGGCTTTATTTCAAGTTTATATGATTTTATTACCGGAAGAATCAACACCTATAACCCTAATTCAGGTTTGTTTTAAAAATATTTGTATCAGAATCAGATAATATATAAAATCTATCATTAATTCGGAGAACGTTCAATACCTGATAATTTAAGCTTTTTGTTCTTCGGCAAAATCCTGACTTTCTTCATCTTCTTCATCTTCATCCATTTCTTTCATCCACCTTTGCATATCCGATTCCGGACCTTCCTTCCTGTAAATAATGGCCACAACAACCCCGGTAACTGCCCCCATCAGGTGAGACTCCCAGCTTATCTTATAATCATATGGAAAGAGTCCCCAGACAAGACTTCCATAAAGAAAAACAACCAGTAAAGAAATTGCAAGCAAATTCCTGTTTTTTCGGATCACGCCCGATACAAAAAGAAATGAAGCAAAACCATATATCAATCCGCTGGCGCCAATATGATAAGCTTCTCTTGCAAAAATCCAGACAAGTATTCCCGTGGCAAAGTAAATGAGAAAAAAAACCTTGTAAGCCACCTCTCTGTAAAAATAAAAAATTGCGAGTGAGAGTATGAACACGGGTATGGAGTTATCAAAAAGATGATTGATATCGGCATGTACAAGGGGTGAAGTAATAATTCCGATCAGTCCCTTAATTTTATGCGGATAAATACCTAAAAATCCCAGGTCCGTTTCGAAACCAAACTCAACGAACTTCATGAACCAGATTAAAAAGAGAAAAAATCCCGGAAACACCAGGCTGTGATAAAAGCGTTTTTTTTCATTCATTACTTTCCTGGGACTCACTAAGCTGTTTTAGATTCACCAATCCCTGCTCAAAATCCGGACCAAGCATTTTATCCAGGTACAAACCAAAAAACCTTTCAACAGGATAACCTAAAAGAGAATAATGTCCCCAGGTAACCCTGGTGCTGTTTTCATCAATTTTATCAAATTTCCAGATATCTTCTGCGGTCATCTTTCGTGGAGCGGAAAAAATCAGGTCGGACCTGACAGATTTTCCTTTTTCCAGTTCTTTAATCTCAAGATAACCTTGGCCGATCTTTTTTCCATCCCATATCCATTTATGCCCCACATTCCCCGGCTCACCTTTCATTTCACCTTTAGCTTCAGGCTCCCTGGCCGACCACGGGTTCCATTTTTTATAGTTGCTAAAATCGGTAACCAGATTGTATATTTCATCGGGTGGGCGTTCAATGGTTATGCTTCGATAAAGGGTTTTGGATGAGGGCAGAAAAAAAGCAACCAAAAAAAATAATGTGATCAGACTGCCAAGAATGATCAATATAATCTGCAGAGTTGTCATGGTATTGGATTTTTAGGGTTACTCAAATTTAAACAATTTTTTTGAG
>CAZGTU010000159.1:1636-8028 GCA_964528675.1 uncultured Bacteroidaceae bacterium | reverse complement strand
AGCAGGTATGTAACCGTTGTGGCAATCACCATTACAAAGGTCACTGCACCGGTCATGCCGATAGCCGTTTCAACCTTATTGGATACGCCAATGAAAGGACAGATACCAAGAAACTGGTTCAGTACGATATTACTGACAAAAACAGCGGATATTATGATCAATATATATTCCATGGCTAGTAGAGTTTCTTTTTAAGTTTGTTCATCAACATAATAAGATAACCAAGGGCGATAAAAGCTCCGGGTGCAAGTACAAACAGCAACATACCGTCACCTTCAATAAACTTATAACCGAATAAAGATCCGGCACCCAGCAATTCTCTTACTGCACCCAGCAGTGTGAGAGCAAAAGCAAACCCAAGTCCCATTCCAGCCCCGTCAATGATTGAAGTGAGAACTGTGTTTTTTGAGGCATAGGCTTCTGCGCGACCAAGAACCAGGCAGTTCACAACAATCAGTGGAATGAACAGCCCAAGTGCAGTAAATAATTCGGGCAAGAAACCTTTCATTACCAGTTCAACCACTGTTACGAAGGTTGCTATAATAACAATGAAGGAGGGGATCCTCACTTTATCAGGAATGAAGTTTTTTATCAATGATACAACCAGGTTCGACATAACCAGTACAAAGGTGGTTGCCAGCCCCATACCCAGTCCGTTTACTGCCGAAGTCGTTACTCCCAGTGTCGGACATAATCCGAGAAAGAGAACGAAAACCGCGTTATCTTTTATGAAACCTTTGCTGAAATTTTGCCAGTGATTCATATTGAGATTTTATTAGTTTTTAGCTGATGTTTTAATTATTCTTTTTCCATTCCATAAAATGGTCATAAGCCCTCTGCACTGCTTCACAGTATGCTCTCGATGTAATAGTTGATGCTGTGATCGCATCTACATCCCCGTTATCTTTTTCAACTGCCAGTTCAAATTCTTCAGGATTTTTACCCTGGAACTGTACACTGAAATCAGATTTTTCTTTCTGTATCTTATCTCCCAATCCCGGAGTCTCAGCATGCTGAAGTACAACTACATCAATGATGGTTCCGTCCATATCGAAGCCTACCATAAGCTTTATAAGCCCGCTGAAACCCTGCATTGTCCAGGTCTCTATAGCCATTCCCACAAGTTCGCCATCCTGTTGGGCAGGATAAAAAACCAGGCTGTCGCCATCTGTTGGAATCTTAAAGGACTCCTGGTAAGGGTTATTGGAATAGTTTGGAATGATTTCCTTGATCGCATTGTTAATATTATTGATCTCCACCATCCTTATCGGTTCTTTGGTAATTTCATACACGAACCCCAGTGTCCCGGATGCTACGAAAGTGACCAGGAATAAGGTCAGAACCATATTTTTAAAATTAGATTCTTTTTTAGCCATTTTTTACTTCTCCAAAACGTTTGGGTTTGAAATATTTATTAATAAGAGGAGTAAAACCGTTCATGAAAAGAATAGCGAATTGAACACCCTCCGGGTAGGATCCGAAAACCCTGATGACTACCGTAAGAGCGCCGATTCCGACTCCGTAAATGATCATTCCTTTTTTGGTCATGGGGGAAGTAACATAATCAGTTGCCATATAAATTGCCCCCAGCATTAATCCTCCGGTTAAAAGATGAAATAAGGGATCGGCGTAATTCTGATCATTTACCAGCCAGAGAATCCCGGTGAAAACAGCTACTGTAAGCAGGATACTGACCGGGATGTACCAGCTTATGATCTTTTTCCATAACAAATATATTAACCCGATGAGAAGGGCGAATGCTGCTATTTCACCGGCCGAGCCCATCATTTTACCCAGGAAGAGATCGAGATGAGAGGGTATTCGTGTCATGATCTCTGACATTGCCACTTCAGTTCCCCGGTTTTCATTTACTATACTCAGAGGAGTGGCTCCGGTTGAAGCATCAAGATAGGTCCACCATTGACCCGGCTCAGGATATGCCGTAAGGGCAACCGGGAATGAAATAAATAAGAAAACCCTTCCAACAAGGGCGGGATTGAAGGGGTTATTCCCAAGGCCGCCGAAAGTCATTTTTCCGACTCCGATGGCTACGAGAGATCCTAATGCCACCATCCAGACAGGAAGGTTGGAAGGTAGACAAAATGCCAGCAGGAGTCCTGTCAGGGCGGCTGAACCATCGAGGTGAGTGGTTTTCACCTTCATCAGGTATTTCTGGATCAAATATTCAAATAGCACTGCGGATACAACAGCAGTGAGAGTAACGATGATCATCCCCATTCCAAAATAAAAAATCGAAACCGCCAATGCCGGAAGGAGGGAAAGAACCACTCCATACATGAGTTTTGGCACCGACTCTTTTGAAGCGGCATGTGGAGAGGGAGAAACAGTCAGTATATTCATATCCTGTTTTTAATCAGTTTATTTTTAGTTTTTCCTGGCACGTATCATAGCGCCAACATTTGCTTTTCCAACTCTGATATAATCTAATAAAGGTCTGTTAGAAGGGCATATGTAGCTGCAAGAACCACATTCTATACAATCCATGATCCTGTCTTTCTCACATCCTTCCCACATTTCTCGTTCAGCCATTGCCTGAAGAAGGTATGGTTCCAGACCACTTGGACATGCCTGCACGCATTTGGTACAGCGTATGCAGGTAATAACCTCTTTTCTGTGAGCTTCATTATCCGGTATCACCAGTATTCCCGAGCTACCCTTAACTACAGGAACATCGAGGGTTTTTATTGCTTTACCCATCATGGGTCCGCCGTTAACTACTTTACCTGTATCTTCTGGTAAACCGCCAGCAGCATCAATAATAGTCTGAACTGGAGTTCCTATTCGTACAAGAAAATTGGATGGATTCTTCAGGGATTTTCCTGTAACCGTAACCACCCTTTCTATTAGTGGTTTATTTTTTTGTACTGCTTCATAGGCAGCATAAATACTACCCACATTGAAAGCAACAACACCAACATCTATGGGTAATCCGCCTGAAGGTACTTCCCGTTTCAATAATGCTGCAACAAGCTGTTTTTCTCCTCCCTGGGGGTATTTCACTTTTAATGCCTGTACATCTATATTCTTCTCATTCTCACATAAACCATACATATAATCGATAGCATCCTGTTTGTTATTTTCGATTCCGATAATCGCTTTCTCCACACCCAGTGCTTTCATCATCAGTCGAATCCCCACCATTATCTCTTCCCCCTTATCCAGCATTAATGCGTGGTCGGCCGTAAGATATGGTTCACATTCAACGGCATTGACAATAAGGTATTCTGCTTTTTTTCCTTCCGGTACAGATAATTTTACATGTGAAGGAAAGGTTGCTCCTCCCAGTCCAACAAGACCTGAAGCAAGAATTTTATTGCGAATCTCTTCTCCACTTAAACTGAAATCCTTTATAATTTCAGGGGAACGGTCAATCTCATCTGTCCATTCATCTCCTTCGATTTTGATTTGCACGGACATTCTCCTGTAACCGCTTGTGTCAGGAAATTTGTCGACTTTTAAAACCTTACCGCTGACAGAAGAATGAATATTAGCAGATACAAAACCGGCAGATTCAGCAATAAGCTGGCCGGTTTTTACTTCATCTCCTTTTTTTACCAGCACTTTAGCCGGAGCACCTATGTGCTGGGCAATCGGTATAGTAACTGTTTCCGGTAAGGGGGCAGGTTCAATACCTTTACCTGCGCTTAACTTATTTTCAGGTGGATGTACACCTCCTAAGGCAAATGTTTTTAACACAGTTTTCCTCCTGATGTTTTTTATTCTTTAACGGTTTCTTCTTTCTTTTCTTCTTTGGCTTTCCTGGGGGGAAAGTTTATTTCATGGATTGCGTTTGTGGGGCAAACCGGTGGACATTTTCTGCACAATCTGCATTTAAAGGGATCAATATAGGCAAGATTGTTCTCCAGTGTAATGGCATCGAAAGGACATACCTTCACACATTTCCCACAGCCAATGCACGCTACTTTACAACTTTTTCGAGCTACACCTCCTTTTTCTTCATTAATGCAGCTTACAAATATTTTCCTGTCTTTCGGATTCTTTTTTCTTAATTCAATAATATCACGCGGACAGGCTTCTACACATGCATTACATGCCGTACATTTATCATCAACAACCTCAGGCAGACCTGTTTCAGGATTCATATGTATGGCGTCAAAAGCACAGGCATCAACGCAGTCGCCATGTCCAAGGCATCCGTGAGGACAATCTGATTCACCCACATACAGACTGTGATTCACTGCACAACTTTCTGCTCCTTCATAATGGCTGGTTCTCGGGCGGTGCTCAGGAGTACCGTAGCATCTCACTACAGCAACTTTCGAAGCCTGGGCTTCAGCCTTCATGCCCAGCATGTTGGCAATTTTCGTCATGGTTTCATTACCCCCTACAGGGCAATAAAGATCTCCAATATGATCAGATTTTACTATAGCTTCCGCGAAAGCCCGGCATCCTGCAAATCCACATCCCCCACAGTTTGCTGCAGGTAATTCTTCCTCAACATCATCAATACGCGGATCTTCATAAACTTTAAACTTCTGAGCAACAAAATAAAGGATCACTGCTGCAACAATCCCGATAGCGCTCAGGGAAATAACAGTATATAAAACAATTGGACTCATATATATTTATCCTTCTTTTCGAATTGAAAAATTGAATTTTTGATTAATTTTTTTACGAAAAATGTAAATACTTATATAATAGGGGATAAGTAAGGCCAGTGATATAACTCCTGCCTGTACTTCATTAAGTCCGGAAGCACTTAGGATCAATAAACTAACAAGGAAAAGAATAAAAGGATAGACATATCCTATCAGAACCGCATGACTTCCCTGGCCGAGTGTCATAACAATATCAACACGTTCACCTACCTTATAGTCATCCTCGCAATTTCTTATTGTTACCTCTTTATCCTTCATGTCGGATGCAGAGCAGACACCTTTTGCGTGACAATCGGCACATGCAGAAATGCTCGTGAACTTCACCTTTATCCCTTCTTTCGAAACACTTTCTATGAAGCCCTTATGTTGAATAGTAGTGGTAGCAGACATTCAGAATAAGTTCTTTGAAAATTGGATACAAAATTAAAATTACGCAATAATTATGACTTGCTTTTTATCATATAAAGAGAGAAAGAGAATAATTTATTATGATTTTAAATAAGGGTGGTATGTGATTTTACTGGTACTCGTAGTGAATTATTGATATTTCTTATTATTTGATTTCCAGCTTGCAGTTTTTTTTACAGGGTTCAGAAAAACAATGAGTATCGGATCTAATGCTTTAAGCAGGTTTATCATTTTCATTTGCTTCTCAGGACTATTAAAATTAGCATCTGCTGAAATTTCATGGAATTATTCATTTACTAATGTTTAAATATTAAAAGACTGTTATTTTTTTTCCCACTCCATCCTGCATATCCAGATGCCATTTGGGCGATAGGCGGCCAGGTATGAATTTCCTTCATTGTCTTCAATGACTTCCGGAGCCCAGGCGCGTTTGCGGTATTCTGTGCTCTCCAGGACGGCTACTTTGTTTTTAAACCGATAAGGACTTTTAGAATGGAAAACGTGTAATTGCATAAATAAATAATAATGACCTTCTCTGGCAACGGCAAAAGGACTCTCGGCAAATTCGTTAGGATAAATCGGGCTGCGTGAGTTCGTGTAGCCATCATAAACACACTTCTTTTCTTCCGACCATTCCCCGGTGAGCTGCTCTGCATCCCTTGCTGTTACACACTGGGGAGTTACACTCCCGTCGGTGTAATAAGCAATCCACCTGGCGGAGTTATCCCTGTCATCCAGAATCATGACATCTCTTCCCATGTCGAAGAATTTATATTCCCCGGCCTTGTTTTTATGATACCCCCATTCTTTTCCGTCATCGCTCATGAGACAATAGGCAGCATCGCTGTTCATAAACATGTAATACTTACCCTCGTGTTTAAAGCAATGAGGCGCCTGAAGCTTGCCCTCATCCTGGAATGGTGTTTCAGATAATTTATGCCCCATAGCATCCTCTCGTTCTTCAATACCTGTCGTCCAGAATATTCCTTTCTGATCCCAGAATGATCTGGTGATATCCTTGCTTTCCCATCTGTATAAAAACCTGTGCGATCCGGGATAGGTGTTGCCCCTTATACATGCTATCAGTTGCCAGGTTCCATCTTTTGCCTGGAATATGGTAAAATCACAAACCTTGTTATCTCCGGTAAAATAAGAATAGGGAGAAATGTCTGGATAGGTGGTGGTGAGCTGCCACCATTCGCCGTCAATAACAGGGACCTCGTGTTGTGCATCTGTATGCGTGTAAGAAAAAAGAACATGAACAAGTATAATAAAATAGGCTTTTTTCATTGTGCTGGAGTTTTTTGAGCGCTCATTAGATAATGTGTGAGAATATTTTCTCTT
>CAZGTU010000159.1:0-1536 GCA_964528675.1 uncultured Bacteroidaceae bacterium | reverse complement strand
TTTGTTGAAATTATTGCCGCCTTTATGGTGCTCTTCGCTATTATTGATATACTGGGCGGAATACCTATTATCCTTGACCTCAAAGCTAAAACCGGAAGCATTGATGCTGAAAAAGTAACTATCGTTGCACTGGTAATTATGCTCGGATTCCTTTTTATTGGGACACCTCTTCTGAGCATATTCGGAGTCGATATCTCCTCCTTCGCAATCGCCGGTTCAATAGTGGTTTTCCTCCTGGGGTTTGAAATGGTGCTCGGTATTGAACTATTTAAACACGATGCCCCCGGAAAGGGCGGGGGAGCTATAGTTCCTCTTGCTTTCCCCCTTATTGCAGGTGCCGGATCCATAACCACCCTGCTCTCTCTCAAGGCCGAATATGAAACCATCAATATCCTGATAGCCCTGCTGTTGAATATGGTGTTCGTTTACCTGGTGCTGCGCCTTACAAAATGGTTTGAGAAAGTGCTCGGACCCGGCGGGCTCCATATACTCCGGAAATTCTTTGGCATTATTTTGCTCGCCATTGCAGTTCGTCTCTTTCTCTCCAATACAGGACTTGAATTGGGGAATTAAAGTGATCTGGTTGTTAACTGAATTGATTCATTCAAGGAACGTTAAACAGTTATGTTAAGCGACTTCTTGTCGCACCTGGGTGATGTGAGGGGTTCTCCGCTAGATCACTGACCTAGCGGCTTCCCACTCGATTAGCTGTAGTGTACCTTATTTAAATAATCGTTCATCAAAACTAAATGGTTCCTTTTTTATAATTTTAATCTTCTTAAAGTCCTTATTTGATGGATTAATTAAATAATTGTAATCGCCTAGCACAACTGCGGATGGAACTTTTATAATTAAAAACTCTCCTTTATTTATAAATTCATCTCCGATTTCTTGAGTTATCCCAATATATGGAAAGGCTCTCCAATTTTTAGGTAAATCTTCGGGATTTACTTTATCCATTTTTAAATTATCTGGAATCTCAATTGTAATTAGAAAGTAATCTTTTGGAATTATTCCTATCGGTGTGTGAACAGCTATCTCAGCGGTACACAGTGCTCTCGAATCTGATGTATATAAAACTCTGGTTCCTTTATGATTCCATCTTCCTCCTGCCAATTCAGCGCCAATACCTGTTAAGTCATCGGAATATTTTTGCTTTGACAATCTGTAAACAATCATGCTAATACTCCATGCTCAATTCGAGTCAACTCATCTTTTATTAGGTTTACTCCAAATGTATTATCGAGTATATTTATAGGTTTAACCCCTCCTAAAGAAATATTCTCAGAATTTAACCATTTGATGAAATTATCGGAATTTTCAAAAACATCAACTCCTTTTTTAAATAAAAGCATGATTAACAGTAATCTTTCGGAATGTATTGGGTCAAACCTTTTCTTCTCTCTCTTATATCTCTGCATTGTGCGTTCTGATAAACTTAATATTCTTGACCAATCCGAATTATTTAAAGGAAATCTGCCAGATAGTTTATCGAAAGTATCATATTCGATACCTTCTCTGGTTGACTTAATCAAC
>CAZGTU010000158.1:0-8081 GCA_964528675.1 uncultured Bacteroidaceae bacterium | reverse complement strand
TATGAGAAACACCTGGAAGAATACATGGAACTGATTCTGGAAAGCGATGAGAAGGGGGAATAGATAAGTTGAAGGGTTCCCGCCTGCCGAAGCACAAGCCTGCGCGTTGGCGGGCAGGGAAGGATTGATGGGTTGATGGGTTGATGGGTTGATGGGTTGAAGTGCTTTTGGGGTTGCAGGGAGTTTCGCCAATTCTTCCTTTCAGCTTTCAGCTTCTTAAGAGTTGAAGGGGAGCAGAAATTGGAGAATGGATACTGATTAGCGTTTGCCTTAAGCTTCAATATTCTTATACTTGTATTTTAATACCCTTAAAAGCAAAACATAATCAAACTACAGAAAAATATGAAAATTACGCATCTCCTGTTTATCCTGTTAATTATTTCCTTTTCTTGTAAAAACAACGAAAACCGGGATCTTAAAGAAGCAGACAGTCCTCTCAATATATCCGGGATCTATCCCCACCTGGCATATTACAACAACGAGGCAGAATGCGGTACCGGGGCTGTTGTACCATGGGCAGGAAGGTTATGGGTGATCACCTATGGTCCTCACCTCCCCCATGGATCCTCCGATAAACTGTATGAGATTACCCCTGACCTCGAACAGATCGTCAGGCCTGAAAGCATTGGAGGAACACCCGCTAACCGCATGATCCATAAAGAAAGTGCACAGCTTTTCATTGGACCTTATGCAATTGACAGTCTCGGCAATATAAGAGTTATTCCCTATGATGAAATGACCGGTAGGCATACAGGCAATGCCCGTCACCTGAGCGATCCTGAAAATAAAATCTATTATGCTACTATGGAAGAAGGTTTTTATGAAGTGAATGTGCATACCCTGGAGGTAACAACCCTCTTCCCCGACAGTCATAATCTTCCTGAAGAGGACTATAGCTCCTTATTGCCAGGTGCACACGGAAAAGGTCTTTACAGCGGACAGGGAGTACTGGTGTATTCAAATAACGGTGAGCTGGGGCCAAAAGCTCTTATCGATTTTGATATAGAATCAGGTGTCCTGGCGGAATGGGATGGCGAAAACTGGAATAATATACGCCGCGATCAGTTTGTTGAAGTGACAGGACCGGGTGGAATTTATGGCAATCCTGATCCCGAAACAGATCCTGTCTGGACAACAGGCTGGGACCATAAATCAGCATTTGTAGGCGTGAGATCCGCAACCACTGATACCTGGAGTTTTTATCGCATACCCAAAGCCAGCCACAGCTATGACGGTGCACATGGCTGGAATACCGAATGGCCCCGAATCAGGAATATCAGAACAAAAGAAGATCCCGAATTCATGATGACCATGCATGGAATGTTCTGGAATTTCCCATCTACATTCACAAGGGGAAATACTGCAGGGCTTCGACCCCTTTCAGCCTATTTGAAGGTAATTGGAGATTTCGCTTCCTGGCAGGATAAAATTGTATTCGGTTGCGACGATTCGGCACAGAAGGAATTCCTGAATAAGCGTAAAGTAAAAGGAAAAATTCAGGGACCCGGACAATCTAATTCCAATCTGTGGTTTGTGGATCAGGCATCCTTACAAAATCTAGGCCCCTCGACCGCCGGGGGTGCTGTATGGCTGGATGAAGAGATCTCCGCCTTTACTCTTTCAGAACCCTTCCTGTTTTCAGGCTGGCCGGTGCGAACATGCTGGATTGATAATCAAGGTGAAAGGAATACCACATTTATTTTTAAGCTGGATAAAAACGGAACCGGCGAATATTCATCTTTTAAAAAAGCTGAAATTGCTCCCGGTGAAAGCAGGCAAATCGTCTTCAAAGAAGATGAAAAGGGTGAATGGATAAAGGTTGAAACCGACCGGGATACCAGGGGAAGCCTTATCTTTTCACTGGCCGATGAAGAGGTGAGAGATACAGTCCCTTGTGAAATTTTCAAAGGTCTTGCTCCTGTGGATAATAAACAGGCTGTCGGAGGACTTCTTTACGGCCTGGGAGATAACAAAAGATCACTTGGGATATCAGCCTTTCACTTTGATAATTCAGAAAAAACCAATACAGGCTATTACGAACTCAATGCAAATATGGAACTCGTGAAGAAAGATGATCCGGAAACCCGGGAATTTATAAATGAGACCTTCGCTATTCCGGAAGATGTGATCACAATTGAAAAATCTTCTGGTTTGATAATTGATGATAAAGGACGAAGATGGAGACTCCCTCTGGGTAAAAATGAATTTACCACATTTACACAGAATGCCTCATTAAGACTTGCCCGTGAAGTTGCCACTGAGAGAGATCTTTTTAACTGTCATGGGACCTTCTATGAACTACCTGCCGAAAACGCTGACGGATTCGCAAAGATACGCCCCATCAGTTCTCATAATTTCAGAATTCATGACTATGCCAGTTATCGCGGAATGCTAATCATGACAGGAATTGATCCGAACAGGAACAAAGAAAATCCACATATTTTTGTTTCTGATGACGGTAATGCTGCAGTTTGGGCAGGAGTGATTGACGACCTGTGGAAACTCGGCAAACCCACAGGTCACGGAGGTCCGTGGAAAAACAGCAATGTTACAGAAGGCATCCCTTCAGATCCTTACCTTATAGGATTTTATGATCGAAGAACGCTCACCCTCTTTCATAATAGTCCAAAAACCGTGACCTTCACCCTTGAAATAGATCCCTTAGGCCATGGTCCCTGGATGGAATATAAAAGTTTTAAAGTTAATCCGGGTGAAGAACTTGAATACCTGTTTCCGGATAGTTTCGAAGCCAGGTGGATCAGGTTCAGGACGGATGAGGATGCGAAAGCTACAGCGTGGCTGGAATATGAGTAGTGGTTATATAGTTGTGCAGTTACCTGTGGTGATCGCAGTCGAACCATGCAGTTGTGCAGTTGTGCAGTTGTGCAGTTATGCAGTTTTTCTTCGATTGAGAATGAGTGAGATTTGATAATTAACTCTCTAAATATATATGCAACCTGCCTGTAGTCCGTCACCATACACTTACGCTCTATGCCTTTCGCTGGATCCGCCTCGGAGGAAGTACAAGCTCATGCGCAAGCGTAAAGCTTCTGCCGCCGGAGAACGCTTTATCCGCAAGACTAAGGTTATGGCTGCTGGTGGCCGAAGTAAAAACCCAATTAAAGCAAACTGTATAACTGCATGGTTCGACTGCGCTCACCACAGGTAACTGCACAACTTTCCCCTTTTATTCCTATCTTCATCAAAAAAAATCAAATCATGAAACGAAGAAACTTTCTAAAAAACACAAGCGCTGCAGCAGCAGGAATAACCATCGGTGGCATGGGGATGACTGCAAAGAGTTATAGAAATATAATGGGTGCTAATGACAGGCTAAGAGTTGGCATTGTCGGATTTTCCAACAGGGCAAGAGGATCTCTTATTCCTGCTTTCTTAAGTCAGTCTGAAGCCACAAATATGGAGATTGTAGGGGTCTCTGACATCTGGAACAGAAGAAGAAAAGAAGCTAAGGAGTATTTTGATGAGAAAGGCATTAAGGTTAAAACTTACCGTAATAACGAGGAACTCTACGATTCCAAAACAACCGATGCTGTTATCATCAGTACGGCAGATTTCCAGCATGCGCTTCATCTCGCCCAGGCAGTGGAAGCTAACCAGGATGTGTATGTTGAAAAACCATTTGCCGAAACCATGGCCGATGCCAGGGTGGCATTGAAAGCAGCCAAAGAAAAGGGTACAGTGGTGCAGGTCGGATCCCAGAGAAGAAGCGGATCCAATTATCACGCTGCCAATGAATTTATCAAATCAGGAAAATTCGGTAAGATCACAGTTGCAGAAATGACCTGGAACGTAAATCAACCGGGAAGGTGGAGGCTACCAGAATTAACAGCCTCCATCAAAGAAAAAGATACCGATTGGAATCGATATCTCATGAATCGTCCTTTCGAGCCATGGGATCCAAGGAAATATCTCGAATACAGACTATTCTGGCCATATTCATCGGGCATTCCCGGACAGTGGATGTGTCACCAGATAGATACCGTGCACTGGTTTACAGATATTCCTCATCCAAGGACCGTTTCTGCAAACGGGGGAATATACATGTGGAAAGATGGCAGGGAGAATTTTGATACCATGACTGCAGTTTTCGAGTATGGATCTGTGAATAAACCGGAAGAAGGATTCCAGGTTATTTATTCATCACGTCAGCATAACTCGGCAGGAGGTGTCAAGGAGGTTTACTATTCAAACGGAGGGTCACTCAATCTTGCCAATAATATGGTAACCCCTGAAGGCGGATTAACGGAAAGATATGCCAGCAGAATGAATATGGACCCATTCCTTCTTGAAGAATATAAACTCCCGGAAGTAGAAGTCACCACCGCAGCAGATACAGGGTCCGATAATATGACAACCACTCATATGCGCAACTGGATGGATTGCATCCGCAGTCGCGAGGAAACCAATGCCCCTGTGGAGGCAGGCTATAATCACTCCATAGCTGTTATTATGACTACAGCTGCCTTACGTACCGGACAGCGAGTGACCTTCGACGAAGCCAGCCAGGAGGTGATGGCGGGAAATAAAGTGTTTAGGTATTGAGTTGGGGAGTTATGCAGTTGTGCAGTTGTGCAGTTGTGCAGTTATGCAGTTATGCAGTTGGGGAGTTATGCAGTTGTGCAGCCTGCCTGTCACAGAAAGGCCATAGCGTCGGCGGGCAGGTTGTGCAGTTGTGCCCATTCCTGCCCGCCGAAGCACAAGCTTTAACATTGGCAGGCGGGTGTGGACAGCAATTTTTCACCAGAAAAGATCTTAAATAATGAAAATCAGATTTATATTAATAAGCCTATTCTTAATATCACTTCCGTTATTCAATTTCTGCCAGAATCAGCCGGAACACACCGTAATGATAAAGGAGATTCCCTCGCACAATAAGGTAGAAGTGCGTATCAACCACTCCCCTTTCACTTCCTATATCTGGTCCGATACGCTGGAAAAACCCGTCCTCTACCCTATCCGGACCGCAACCGGGGTAATCGTGACCCGGGGATTTCCTCTTGATCCCCGACCCGGCGAACGTACTGATCACCCTCATCATATAGGTCACTGGCTGAATTATGGTGATGTTAATGGTCTCGATTTCTGGAATAATTCTTATAAAGTGCCGGAAAAAAAGAAAAAGCATTATGGTACCGTTCAACATGAGCGCATAAAAAGAATAGAGAGCAACAAGGAAAAAGGCATTCTTGAAATAGAAGCCAGCTGGCGGGATCATGAAGGAAATAATCTGCTTAAGGAAGATACCCGGTTTATTTTCTATGGAGATGAAAAATCACGCTCAATTGAGAGACACACGACCCTCACAGCAACATCGGAACCGGTTAATTTCAACGATAACAAAGAGGGATTTTTCGCAATAAGAATGGCCAGGGAATTTGAATTTCCCACCGATAAACCTTTGAAGCTAATCAATGAATCAGGAGAGCCCTCAAATAAAAAAATAATTAATAATAAGGGAGTTAACGGGCAATATTTGAGCAGTAAAGGCATTAAAGACTCTGATGTTTGGGGAACGAGAGCAAAATGGATGTCTCTTTCTGCGGAAAAAGATGGAGAAAAGATTTCAGTTGTCATTATGGATCATCCGGATAACCCCGGATATCCCACTTACTGGCATGCCCGGACCTATGGCTTGTTTTCGGCAAATCCTCTGGGGCAGGCAGTATTTTCCGGAGGTGAAAATGAATTGAATTTCAAACTTGATGCCGGTGAATCTGTCGAATTCAAATACAAGATATATATCAAATCAGGAGATTTGGCCTCTAAAAAAGAATTGGAAGAATTCTTCGAGAAATTTGCAGAATAATGCTTTTTGTTTTTTTCTTCCTCCTCAAATACAATACATCATAAAGACTAAAACACTTTTTGAATCACAGACCCGCCTACCAAACGCGGACCAGTACTTCGGCGGGCAGGGGACACAGGGTTATTTTCACAGAGCACCGGAGAAACACTGAGA
Source organism: uncultured Bacteroidaceae bacterium (assembly GCA_964528675.1). Lineage (GTDB taxonomy): Bacteria > Bacteroidota > Bacteroidia > Bacteroidales > CAYRTD01. The sequence goes on along the minus strand of CAZGTU010000158.1, from coordinate 2,101 downwards.
ACCCGGAGGAATAATTGAATGCCAGAACGTTTTTGAGTCGCGTGCTCGGGGTAGGACGAAGAGGGGGATTTTACACAGAGGAACACCGGGGAACACGGAGAGCCCGGAGAAAAATTAGGAATATCAATACGTTAGGACACAGAGGGAAAATGATTTGCAATCATTTTTTAAATCACAACCAGGCTAATAAGCTTAATTAAAAGCAATAAACATCTCAAGGCAATTCATTTTTTGGCTCGCCAAAAAATATCTCTGTGTTCCAACGTCATGCATTCCTTGTTTTCCCGTTTCCTCTGTGCGCCCTGTGAAAACAACCCTGTGTCCCCTGTGATTCAAATATTATTAGGGTCTTTCACCACACCATAATCTTAAGTTGACGCGAATGCCCAACGGGGTTAGGAATTACTATCATCCTTGTACAAAAAGCTGCACCCTGTGCTAGTGATTGCGCCCCGGGGCTAGGATTCCCTCAATCCATATACAACCAATGTCTGTCATTAGTAATCCCCTTCGTCTAGGCTGAATAAATCAATGTTCATTGAGGAAATCTCTCTCTCACTTCCAATTTCCAGTATGAATGTCCATAAATGAATTTCAATTTTAGCATGTTGTCATTATAAGAATTGATGAGATCAAACTGATCATCGATCTAATTACCGATTACTCTGAATATTGCCTATAAAAGTTAGATACCCGAATATGCAGCTCCGTCGCTGAGGAACTACCAACTGCTCCCTAAACCGGTGTCACCCCCTTCTTCAGCAAAATATTTCCATACTTCGCCGTCTCCCCCGTCATCACCACAGCAAAAGCATTCTTCGCCCTGTCATAAAAATCAAATCGATCAATCCGCTCAATGGGAGCAATTTTGGGATTTGTCTTGTAAACACTTTCAAGGTAGGAATCCTCAACCAGCGGATCGAGGCTGTCGCCTTTAACAGATGCCATCATAACAATGGGATGATCAACATATGAATCCAGTTCGAAAAGCGGTAGTATTGCTTCAAGAAGTTCGGGGATCTTAAGTCCATCAGCACGAATAACGTGGTCATTTACACTTTCTCCGGGAAAATGCGCATCGGCAAGTATAATTTCATCGCCATGACCCATACGAGCCAGCACGGCCAGCAATTCAGGACTCAACAGAGGGGATATACCTTTAAGCATAAAATATGATTTTTGGATTTAATTACTGATTAATTTAGCAAACTGCTTGCTATTTATTTTCATTAATTCAAAGATAATAAATCAGGGGTAATAGTTACTATTATCAATCCCAATATTGTTTATGAGATAAATAACGGGATAACCTAAAAAGCTGATTGCAGTGATTTACTGATCCTTCTGGATATTACACTTCATTTAATTCAATAAAAGATAAATGCTACACTGAATAGCCTTATAAGCTTAATTTCAGAACTCCTGATCTCACGCAGGAGTTAATGTCGTGGTTTTGTAAACCAGCTTGAGTTTTGTTCCTGGAAAAACTGCAATATCCCGTTCCCGGGGAGTGGTGGCCGGAACCGCCCTGGATTCAACTACTTTTTTTTAAATTACCTGCCTTTTTGTGATACCGGATAGCACTCTCGCTTACCCCTATCATTTTTGCCGTACGGTATTGAGAATATCCCTGGTCTAATAACTGTTGTGCCTCATTCATCTTTTCGCCAGTAAACTTGTAGCATTGACCACGAGTCTCCTTTCGGTTAAAAAAGTGAGACATGCCCTTTTCCCGCAGGGCCTTGGCATAGCGTTCTACATTTTTCTTTTTTACCCCTAATGCTTCTCTCAACTCTTTGATGCTGCAAAATTTATTGTTGACAAAGGTCGCCAATACATAACGATAACCGTTCTTATCATCCACCTGATGACAATACACAGGCATTCCATTTACAAAATAATGGACAAAGTCATCCATCTGCTTGAATCCTACCTGATAATTTACCACCTTTATATCCTTGGGAAAAATCGGAAGTATCTGTTGCATAACTGGTTTTTTTCGGGCTAATTTACGACATTTTTTTTCTGCGATAAAAAAAGCGTAACTACCTGATCCCCTGAGATGGGATCAGGTAGTTCTGATATTATTTTCTTCACAAGG
>CAZGTU010000157.1:0-8351 GCA_964528675.1 uncultured Bacteroidaceae bacterium | reverse complement strand
GGAGGTACTGACTACCTCATGGATTTCGACCTTCCTTTCACTGAAAGCCAACTAATTGGCACCACGGTAAGAATGAGGATCAACGATTGGCAATTCGAGTATCGTGAAGTTGTATCATATCAGGACTACAAGTTGAAATTTGATTCAATATTGTTCAACAAACAAGAATACATTAGTACATGCAAACCAGGTTGGGGATATTACCTGGATAACAGCAAATTGTTTTTGGACTTTGCAAATGAGTGGTATTATTCCGATTCAAAAAACAAAGTGCTTATTTATACAGGCTCCACCCATAAACCCTCCGGTATTACCGCCAGTTTTATCAACAGCGGTATTATTTTGTATAAAGAAGTTTCGAATATCCGTGTTAATAATTTGTCATTCAAGTACCAGGTTAACGAAGCCGTTATACTAAATGGGAACAATAACAATATTTCCATAACAAACTGTAACTTTTCGCGTATTGGGAAATATGGCATAAAAGGTAAAAATGGATGTGCGAACATTAAGATAACGGAAAACAGATTTGATCATATTTTGGGTGGGGGAATCCATTTTATTGAAGTTAGCCATAGCAATATTGCCAAAAACCACCTAACAAACATCGGCCTGCACCAGGGCTATGGAATTGACGGGGTAAACGGGGCAGTGGCCATAGCAATTATCAATGAAGAAAAGAGTTATGATGATTTAAATGACTTATCCAACTCGAACCAGATTGCCCATAATTATATCGACAGCATTGGGTACATGTGCATCAGAATGGATGGGCACAAAAGTGTTTGTGAATATAACGTGATGAAAAACGGCATGCTTAGCCTTAACGATGGGGGCATGTTCCATTGCTGGGGAGTGGATACATCTTATACATATAATAACATCATACGGAAAAACATAATAATTAACAGCGTTGGCAATACTGAAGGGGCCGTTGGCCACCATCTTATCAGGCAAGGGATTTATATTGACAATAAATGTAAAGATATAGAAATAAGAGATAACATTGTCACCAAAACAGGAACAGCCTTGTTGATCAACTCCCCTTCATTCAGGATACAGGTCAGTAACAACCTCTGCTATGACAATAAACAGAGTCTTGGGATATCGGAGTGGAACAAGCCCAAAGGAAACTTCGGCAATCATATCACCCGCAACCAGTTTATTTTAACCGGTAATATGCTCCACACCACAGGCCTTGCAAACCACCGGGGCACAATGCTTGAACCGGGCGTAATTGACAGCAATCTCTATAGCGCACCACGGGAAAAGTACCATATAAAAACAATGGTAGTAGAAGAACATCAAAAACTTACCCGGGAGTTAACCCTTGCCGGGTGGACAAACTTATATGGACACGACAAAAACTCCACGCTGTTCGTTCCCGAAATAAATGGCAAAAAGTATCAATTATCCATATTGCATTTTAATGAAAATGACAAGGAAAAAGAAGTTGTGCTGGACAATAAATATGAATACATAAACTTAGAAGGGGAAATTATTCGTGCGAACCCCATCTTAAAACCTTTTGAAGGCATTGTTTTGTTTTACACATTAAAAGATTCTGTATGAAGTACGTAAGCAGATAACATTTCATTAAAAAATTATAGCTAATTATGAATATTTATTCGTAAATATTTGATTAACCAAGTATTTTTTGCTATATTTGTAGTGTGAGAAATCTAGAACAATATAATTTAGTACCTATAACACAGGGTGTCCTTCATGAAAGCCTGGTTGAATACCGTTCGCCTAAAGATAAACTAAGCAGTTTAACCCGTGAGGGAATGCTTCTACGATTAAAAAGAGGGCTGTATTCTGTTCCCAGAACAATTACAGGCCAGAGTTTATCCCGCGAATTGATAGCAAATCACCTGCGGGGGCCATCATATGTATCATTTGAAAGCGCGTTGGCCTATCATGGGCTTATTCCGGAAAGGGTATATATTACAAAATCAGCTACCCTGAAAAGAAAAAAAGTATATAGTACCCCGGTAGGCCACTTTCACTACATACATGTTCCTGAGAATTATTATCCGATAGGGCTAAACCTTGAAATAATTGACAACTCGTATGCCTATATAATAGCAAGCCCTGAAAAAGCACTTTGCGATCTTATGCTTACAACATCAGGGTTACGGTTACAATCAGTGAAATCAGCCGGAGAATATATAATTCAAGATTTACGAATAGACGAAGAGGCAATCATAAATTTTAATCAGGGCATTATCAGGGAATGTGCCAACACGGGTTATAAAAGATCAGATATACAATATTTGCTCGGGTATATCAACAAATTAAAAGGCCAATAGCATGAATTCCATTTTTAATCAGATGTTTAACCGGTATACCATCCAGACCAGGGATGACGAGCTAAATGCAATTCATGAAATAATGCAGCAAGTAACCCTTGCCGCACTCTACAGGGAAGGCTTTTTTAATCATGCCGCATTTTACGGGGGAACATGCTTACGGATATTTCATGGAATAAAACGTTTTTCAGAAGATATGGACTTTTCACTACTTGAAAAAAACGATTCATTTACCCTTGAGTATTATTTCGATTCCATTATCAAAGAGTTTACCGCGATCGGCAGGAAGGTAGAAATTACAAAAAAGGATAAAAAACATATTTCCACTGTTGAATCGGCTTTCCTGAAGGATAACACAGAAATGTACGATCTGGCTTTTAAAACCGAACGGACTGTTAAAGTGAAAATTGAAGTTGATAAAAACCCCCCTCAGAATTTCAATACAGAGCATCGCTTGTTGTTACTGCCATTTTCCTTTATGACGAGGTGTTTCACCATACCTGGCCTGTATGCAGGAAAAATGCACGCCTTGCTGTTCCGAAACTGGAGAAACAGGGTAAAAGGGCGCGACTGGTATGATTTTGAATGGTATGTAAGAAATAATTACCCACTTGATTTTAATCATTTAAAAGAAAGAGCTATACAAACCGGAAATGCCATTCCTGAGGAATTTACAAAGGATCATTTTCTCACCCTCCTCAAAAACAAGATTGAAAAGACCAACATAGACATGGTAAAAGCGGATGTACTTCCTTTTATACAAAAACCTGAAGCCTTAACCATCTGGTCGACTGATTATTTTATCCAGTTGGCAGATATGATAAAATTTGAATGAAATTTGTTTATGTACCTAAAACTCATCAAATGCAATATTTTCTTCACCTACATTCAGTTTGGATAACATATTTGTGGCAGCCTGGATCATGGCCGGGGGACCGCACAGGTAAAATTCAATATTATTAACATCTTCATGATTGTCAAGGTATTCCCTAAGCAATACTTCATGAATAAAACCAGTATAGGAATTCCAGTTATCATTTTTCAAGGGCTCAGAAAGTGCCGGATGGAAAGTAAAATTTCCATGTTTTTTCTCCATTTCCCGGAAATAATCGACATAAAATAGTTCCCGGTAAGATCTTGCCCCATACCAAAAGCTTACTTTCCTTTTTGTCCCCATGGTTTCAAACAAGTATGCCAAATGGGCTCTTAAAGGGGCCATACCAGCTCCACCACCGAGGTAAACCATCTCATTCTCAGTATCCTTAATAAGAAAATCCCCCATCGATCCATACAAAGTAACCTTATCACCATTTTTCAGGCTATATACGTATGATGACCCAATTCCGGCATAACAATTTAGCCCCGGGGGAGGGAATTCCATCCTAACATTAAAACGAATGATACTCTCATTTCCCGGGTTTGAAGCCATGGAATAATTTCTTTTTGAGACCATCTTATTCATTGCAAAGTAGCTGTAGAGGTTCTCAGATTTCCAGATTTTATCAAAAGGGGGAGTGATATACAGATCTTTGAATTTCATTTCATAAGCCGGGATTTCCATTTGTATATACTGGCCCGGAAGATATGAAAATGATCCATTAAGTGGTTTTAGTATCAATTCCCTGATATAGGAAGATACATTCTCATTACTTAAAACTTCAAAAAAATGAGCTTTGGCCTTTTCGTTACCATCCAGGGGTCTATCAACATTAATATACACCTTGCCTTTCTCCTCCTTGATATCATAAGTATTTAGTGGCACCTGAACAGGAGGGCGGGCCACGGTACCATCTGTCAGGTTGAAACGGCCATTATGTTTAGGGCATTCAATTTGGTTTCCTATCACAACCCCACCTGCCAAATGTGTATTACCATGAGTGCAAATACCATCAGTTGCGTAAATTTTCTTATCAGAAGTTCGGTAGAGCGCATATGTTTTTCCCTGATAATCAAATTGTACGGTATCATCAGCCAGTAATTCCGTACCAGGGCATACTTCCAGGAAACCTGCTTTATCCCGCGCTTCTTTTTGTCCTGCAAACTTTTTAACCGAAACGTCCTGAGTATTAGTAGAGGGTGTAGGTATTTCCCGTTTAATATAATATTCCGGATTTTTGGATTGCATAATTAATGCAGGGATTATTTCGCGGTATGTATCAACTATTCCTTTATAAGGCGTGGGACAATCATCTTTTATCAATTCATGCAACTTTGGTAAGTTATGATAAGGTACCAGGGGGAACATATGATGTTCAAGATGGTAATTCATATTCCAGTATAAAAACCTGTTTATCCTGTTCATGTATACTGTCCTGCAATTTAATCGGTGATCAAGGACATTTTCGGCAAGACCGGCATGTTGTGTATAACCATAAATTGGCATCAACCACGTACCAAATAAAGTAGGCAAGCCAATGAAAAGTAATGGCAAAATACTTTGCATAATAACTGCCAGTGATATCACAGTAATAAATATAAATAAATATATCCTGGCCTTCCAAATAACTTTTTTGTATTCAGTTTTTGGCAGGTAAGTGGCTACTTCCTTGTCAATCCTCCCGCTTGCATGTATTAACATCTTACGCAACTCGGCCGGTGCGCTGTTAATCGCGAATAAGTTCAGTACTATAGCCTTTAAATTGGCTGGTCTCGGGCTTGCTATCTCCGGATCACGTCCCCTGATAATCGTATCGCTGTGGTGCCGGGTATGACTCCACCTCCACACGGCAGACTGCCTGAAAACCATGAAGGAAGATATCTCGTAAAGGACATTGTTCATCCAGGCTGTTTTAAAGGCAGTCCCATGACTTGATTCATGCCATCGGGAATCTGAAGTAGAGGCATATAGCACACTGTAAACTGCATAAGGCAGAATAAACCACCATGTTCCCCAAAACAAAAAAACGAGATAACCAGATCCAAATATTAGTGAAAACCAAATGAAAGTATCCCTTATAGCAGGTCCATCTTTCCTCACCAGCAATTCTCTCATCTTTTCCCTTGGTACCGGGGAAGTATACCAGAGTGCATCAGCAAGCCCACTTTCTTCTGCTTTTTTGCTCTGCTTCCCAACAAGGCTATAATCCCAATTTTCAGGATCTATTCGATTCGCCATAACTATAAAATTTGAATGTAATAATAATTACTTTTGGAGAGACTATTGCAACATAAAATGTTAAAACTGAAACTCTTTCATTAATAAATCTTTCATGTAAACATTAATCTCCCACTGATTGGCCAATGCTGCGAGTGTAAATGGTATTCTTTGCATGTAGGGGAAAGGGCCAAATTCTGAAGTTACAGACAATTCATCAAGACCATCTTTCTCCCGTGCTTTTTTAATTCTCTGCCACCAGTCTAGGTGCTTTTTCGTTATTTTTTCCCATTCCGGTAATCTGGGATCAGAAACCTGTGGTCCCCCGGGGAAACCTACCCTCGCATGAATATGAAACGATCTTTCTATTGCCAGGTTTAAGGCCTCATGCTGATCATCAAGTTCAGATTCAGCCACGCAGCACCAATGCGAAAAATCTGCGGACAATTTTAAGTCAGGTATTTCCCTGATGAAATGCTTGGTAACATGGGCTGCAAAAGCAAACCTGCTCCTGTGGGTTTCATGATAAATCTCCATGCCTGTGACTTTTGATATTTCATCAGACAATCCAATTAATTCCAGGTTTTGTTCAAAAGAAAAATAATCTTTTCCCGTGTGGGAATTTATAAATATAGGGTCTGTAGATGCAAGATTGGCTAACCTTTCCTTAAATTGTGTTTTATGATCTTTGAAATCTGATGTAATTGTTTCCCAGTGTTGGGCAATATGCTCCAGTCCATGGCCGGCAATTATCTTAAGTATTTCCTCTTTCTTGTTTCTATCCATCGGAAAACTCATTTCAACTCCGTAATAGCCGGCATCCTTTACCTTTGCACAAAAATCCCCGAAGTTTAAACTTTCAGAACCCCAGAGAGGACAAAAATATTTTATTTTCATAACACCATATTTTACGAAAATTAACGTCTATCTTATTTCATTTTATTTCATTGATAATTTACACTTTTCAAAGTAGGCTCATCCGTTAGCGGGCTTTTGAAAGTTGTATTTTTATATACTTCTGAATTTAGAAATCATCTGTTCTGAACGGAGATGCTGGTAAACCTTCTTTATTAAAAAGATTACATTTGGGGTTATCAGCCCATGCATATCTCACGTGTACAGGGTTTTTAACTTTTGATGAGGATATAATCACCATATTGCTGTTAAGGATTGATGAATTATCAGCCCTGTAAAAAACCGAATCAGGTCCGGCAATGGCAAATCCTTCAGGCCCCTTATTATCATTGGTAATTAAACCACCACCAACATGTTTAAAAAAGAGTTTTATTTTACCCTTATCTGTTTCAATCGAATCGAAAACAGGGCCAGAGTAAACAAGTTCTTTACCATAAGCTACATTTTCTGCTGCCAGAAATAGTCTTTCACCCACCTCTTTCTTATTCCTGGGATGAATGTCATCCGCATCGCCAATGTCGATGGTTACAATCATGGCTGTATTATTGACATCCAGGGTTTTGAGCTGAGATTCACGCAGGAGAGCCCACTCACTATCTCCCGTATGATACTTTCGGGGATTGTAATTAGGCAGTTGAACAAACAAAAATGGCCACTTGGAATTATCTTTTTTTTCCCTCCAACCATGGATGAGGGACGGAAACAAACGGGCATATTCTTTTGCCCTGTATGAATTACCCGTGTTTGCTTCTCCCTGATACCATATCACCCCTTTCATTCCATAATCCAGAACCGGAGAAATCATACCGTTGTAGAGTCCGGTGGGAACTGAACCCTTTCCACTGAAAGGGAAGGCAGGAAAGCCCCCGTTGGCAGTAACAAATGTGCATTCCCATTTTCCGGTCAGAGGGATACTATCATTGTTAAAAAGAATCTTCATCTGCCCGGGTTTACCTCCAAAACCCCCATTGCTGGAAAAATCGGCCACGGCAATTGCTATTTCATTTTTTCCCGTCTTCAAAACGGAACCATCTACCTTATAGGTTCTCAGTTGATCCCACCAGGTTCCATTACCAATAAATTGATCATTTACAAAAGTGGCATCAACATCATCAATTGTGCCAAGGTGCATTAAAGCCGATTGCTCATGGTTCCCATCCGGCAACTCAAAAGTCCGTTTTAACCAAAACAGTCCATCGGTTTGAGGATATGCCCGTGTTTCAAAATATTCCGGAGCATCAATCGTTTTCCAGTCTGATTCGTCAATCTTATGATAATCAAAGTCGTTCTGGATATGTAATGACCATTTTCTTTGGTTTTCCCGGATATGTTCCTCTGTTTCAGGGGTATTTTTCACAGCGTTTAAGATGCTGTCGTAAACAGGAAACTGCTTTATTCTTTCCTGGTTAATCCATTGTTCAATGGAAGTACCACCATAGCTGCTATTGATAATGCCGACCGGGACCCTGTATTCTTTGAATATTGCTTTAGCGAAAAAATAAGCAACCGCTGAAAAATCAGGAATATTCTCACTGTTTGCTGATTTCCATCCACCGGATTCAATATCATCTTTTAATGCTGTTGAGCTGGCCTTACCCACTTTTAAAAAACGAATGCTGTCGTTATGATCATTAAGCATTTCACTGGCATAGTAATCACCGAGGGAACTCATTGTATAGGCCATATTTGATTGTCCGGAAGCCAACCACACCTCTCCTACCAGGATATTTTCTATTACAATTGAATCTCTTCCAGCTATAATTAAAGAATAAGCTCCTCCTGCATCTAAAACAGGAAGTTTTACTTTCCATGCTGAATCGGATCCAACTTTTACAATCTCATGAAAACCATGGATGGATATGCTCAGGTTGCTTCCGGGCGTTGCTTTTCCCCATAACAAGTTTTCCTGTCCCTGTTGCAAAACCATATGATTGTCGAAAATACCGGGAACCCAAATGTATTCGGCATTTGGGTCAAGGCTGTCTTTGCAGGAGTAGCAGACAAAAATTGAAATAAAAACAATAAGGCCT
>CAZGTU010000156.1:0-8361 GCA_964528675.1 uncultured Bacteroidaceae bacterium | reverse complement strand
GCTTTGCTCGTGGGAGGACACAGAGGAAGATTGGACACGGAGGGCGCGGAGTTAATACGGAGGACCACTGAGTGGAGAATTGAATGGCAGTATGGATTGGAGTCGCTTTGCTCGTGGGAGGACACAGAGGAAGATTGGACACGGAGGGCGCGGAGTTAACACGGAGGACCACTGAGTGGAGAATTGAATGGCAGTATGGATTGGATTCGCTTTGCTCGTGGGAGGACACAGAGGAAGATTGGACACGGAGGGCGCGGAGTTAACACGGAGGACCACTGAGTGGAGAATTGAATGGCAGTATGGATTGGATTCGCTTTGCTCGTGGGAGGACACAGAGGAAGATTGGACACGGAGGGCGCGGAGTTAATACGGAGGACCACTGAGTGGAGAATTGAATGGCAGTATGGATTGGAGTCGCTTTGCTCGTGGGAGGACACAGAGGAAGATTGGACACGGAGGGCGCGGAGTTAACACGGAGGACCACTGAGTGGAGAATTGAATAGCAGGACGTTTTGGAGTCGCTTTGCTCTGGGGAGGACACGGGGAATATGGAACACAGAGTATACACGGAGTAGATACGGAGGGCCCGGAGGGGAATGTGAATAGCAGGACGTTTTGGAGTCGCTTTGTTCTTGGGAGGACACAGCGGTTTTTTTGTCGGTGACAAAAAAATATGGGGATACATCACGGGATGTTATTTGTAAAGAAAATTCATGAATTTTCTCTTTCCATCGATCGGACGAATTTCTTTAATGCTTGATAATTCTAATAAATATCGCAAAAAATGCTTAAAAAAGCTGGCTTTACATCGTTTATTTTAGTATTGATCCTAATAATAACAAGCTGCTCTATGAATGAAGAAAAGCAAATCCGGCTGGCTGTGAAATATCAGATGAAGCATTATCCTGTTTCTCATTTGAAAGATATTTACAAGAATTTTTTCCAGGATTTTTATGGACCCGGTCATCTTTTGCAAAATCCTGAAGCATCACTGAATTATCTTCAGAATGAAATAAAGGAAGTAGATGGTTGCTCCCTTCACAAACCTATTGAAGGCACTGGTTATAAAAATACTTTTGTCAGGGTGGATCTTTGTCTTATCACTGAGGGTAAAATTTCACTTGCTGAATTCAGCAGGCTTTTCCTTGAGAGTGCAGCGACATTCCAGGTACCGGAAATTGAAGAATGGCAGGAAGAATGGAATAAGATCCTTTCGGTTATTGAAGAGATGGATGTGGAGATTGGGAACTTTGAGGAGGATAAAGCTGAATTAGCGAAAATGCTGGAAAAGGGTGAATATGTGATGCATCATAGTGGGGAATATATTAAAGCATATGATCCGCATTACAGGATAATCAGGAAGGAGCTGATGGAATAAGGGTTTAAGGGTTTAAGGGTTGAGGCCACTCCGAAAAGTCTTTTCACCCCCCAACCCCGCACCGCAGGCCTCCGATACACCGCGTTACGTTGTCATTTCGAATCCCCCACGTTTGGCAGGAGAATAGCTAAGCATTAATAATGATTTTATTTGCCAAACGCTGGGGGTGAGAAACCTCTCTCTTGCTCCGTCAATAATACACCAAGGGAAGTATCCTCACTCTTACTCTGCTCGTGGGGGTGAGAAACCTCTCTCTTGTTACGGAATTAATAAAGTAAAAGGGTGCAAATTGCTCCACAGCGCAGAAAAAATAATTTAGCTCTCCAATTTCCAGTATGAATGTCCATAAATGGATTTCAATTTTAGCATCTGGGCGGACCGGGGGTATTAAAGACGAAATGCCTTAATAATCACTTTTCGGAGTAGGCTCTCATCGTTGAATCGTTGAGCCTACTCTGAAAAGTGTTAAAACTTTTAAAAATCCCTAAATCTCCGCCTAGGCGGAGACTTTTGCTAAGTTGCTTATTCTCAACACAGTTAACTGCATAACTCTTCAGAACGCTATCGCTTTTGTCTCTTTCGGTTCTTTCCCGAACGGCGTTTTTTCCCCGGCCGCAACCGGATAAACATTCATATGAGCCTTCTTCGCTTGCTTGTAAAGCTCCTCATGAGGTTGATATAGAATATCATTAAATCCTATATTGTAATTCTCACCATCAAATCTGCCCATTATGGGCTGATCCATCCACTGGAAATAATGAATGCCGATCATCTCGGGCCTTTGGAAGCCCTGTTCAAGATAGTACCTGTATGCAATGCCCCTGTGTTTCTGGTTCTTTACAGCTCTTAAGCCGGTGGAGGGAAGTCCGCGATCTGTAGCCCCGAAGTGAAATTCACCAATTAACACAGGTTTACCGGACTTTTCATAAATTTCTTTTGTTTCCGGCGGACCCGGTGCATGATATCCATTAATGGAAAAGACATCGAAGGATTCCCCTGCGACATACAGGAGCTCACTGCTAATGTAAGCGTATCGCATCCCGAGGTTGAGGTGGTTGGAATCCACTTTGCGGGTTTCTTCACTTATTACATCCACATACTTTCTGACCATATGCTTGCTGAATTCCCACAGATCTGAGCGGCAGCTATCAGAAGGGTAGTCTTTCAAAGTGAGATTGAGGATGTCAACAAAGCTTTCGAATTCCATATCCCAGTGCGATGATAATGAATCTATATTGACATATTTTTCCTGTAGCCAGAGAGCAAGAACAGCCCTTGTATAAGAAAACTTATCGGTAGCAAGCATTTCAAAAGCAATGTTTTTTTCCCCGAAGGCCCACTGGGGTTCATTCCGGAGGAAATAACCGATAAGGTAGGGATCATCTTTATATTTTTCCAACTGGGAAGCGAATTTGACTGCTTTTCTCCGGTATTCAGGTGAAAATACATCGGGAAAATCACGGTACAGTTTCACATCTGTTTGAGGAAAATTATTCATTGGCAACACATAAGGCATGTCGGCCCGGGTCATGAATCTTTTATCCGCCCAGTTGCCTATGGTATTAAAATTTGCGGAGATGAGTTTATTTTTTGTGATATCCGTCCATTGAGTACGCCAGTCTTCGCCGAAAGCATCTATTAGATTAACACGGAAAAAATCCAGCATTTCCATATCCCTTGTCTCACCAAATGCATCTTTCATCAGCCCTGATTTTTCGGGTATATTCCTGTAGAGCTTCTCGTTGCCTTCAAGGACACCAGGAACGCCGGGCGTTATTACATCCATGCCCATACTTAGAAAAGCATATCCATGGGGATCGACAAACCACCAGCGCTTACCGTCATGATGTGTATGAAAGTATCCTGTGGAATCAAATCGCAATTCCTTCCATCCCCCGAATTCAGAAAACCCTTCGGAATGCTGCGCATCTGCTTTAGCCATTTTTTCAAGATTATCGAAATGTTCGTTCCATTCCGTTTGTGAATTTATCTTATTCTTCCAGTCTTTTGCCATCCACTGCCCGTAATTGTCCACAACTTCAGTCTCGGGTATTTTATCAAAATCGGGAAGTTTATCGGTAATGAAGCCCTGAAAGATCCGGATCCCTTCTTCTTTGGTGGCGGATGCTGCATATATTTTTATTTTTCCCAGATCATCAAAATCGATACGGTTTCCGAACACCACACCTTTCATCTGGCGCGGATACCGGGGAATGAATATTTGCTGTCCATCGAGGTAGCTGAAAGGGAAAACCATATATGTCTGAAGATAGGGAAGCAACCCAATTTTCGAGCTAAGAGAAGGATGATCTGCAATCCCGTCATCCGAATTATCCTTCTTGAAAAACTCAAGATGAATTATTCCGCTTACTTCTTGATTTTGCTGACACTCTATCACCAGATATTTATCTTCTGAAATTTTATTTATGATTTCCGGAGCCGTTATTTCTATTGTATTCTCCGAGGGACTCTCACCAAGGATCATATTATGGTTAACATCGAGATCAATTCTTTTTGAAGCATCGGATACCTGGGAATTCAGGGGACAGGTTATAATTAAAGAAGAAAATAAGAGCACTAAACCGGTTTTGATGGAGTGGCAATTCATGTGGATGATTTTTTTTGTTCTTTGAATTGCAATATAGTGATTAAATGGAGAAAAGCAGGTCCGTGGGACACGGGGGAGGAGAATGTGGTGGGATAATGAGGTAAAGATAATGAGGTGGGATAGTGAGGTAAAGATAATGAGGGTTTAACGAAAGGTTGAAGGGGAGAATCGCTCGAAGGGTTAATTAGCCGGATGATGTTATTTAAGACGAGGATGATGTATTAACGGGCCTGGAGGGCCCGAATTACCTTAGCCGCGGTTACGCTCGCGGTGAATGGAAATTCCGGATAGAAAAACGGAGCGGATTGTCAATTGTAATGCCAGCAAAACCGTTATCCGAAAAATTGATTTAAAATTGAAGGAAAGAGGAAAGGAATGATAAAAATGTTGCTTAAAAATTTGTTTTTATCAGAATATAAACTGAGGAATCGGAGAACCACAGAGGGGGATTTTGAATAGGAGGATGTGTTGGAGTCGCTGTCCTCTAGTACGACACAGGGAAGATTTTACACAGAGTTGCACTGAGTTATCACAGAGATCTCAGAGGGAATATTTTGAATTGCATGAAGTATTGGAGTCGCGTGCTCGTGGGAGGGCACAGCGGGAATTGCTTCATAACTATTATTATACCTCCCGTAGTTTCCTTGCCAGTATTCTGTAAATGACAGAAACGCATGTTAGATTGATAAGCAATCCGATGATAAACAGAAGATGATAACTATTATTGGAAAATAACAATTCAAACGACCAGAAATTAGGGATAAGACCAAAGGCATATCTCCAGAATTCATTAATAAAGAATGATGCAACAGGGAGCATTAGAACGAAGTTAAAGACCTTGGTATATACCACTCCCTCAATCTTGTTTTGGGAAAATATAAGAACAAGTATGGCCATTATGGGGGAAGCAAAAGCATTGAGAACCGAGGTGTAAATGATTTGGGTGTTAGTGAATTCATATAAGCCGGAAAATGTGAGTATAATCAAACTATAGATAAAACCTGTTAATGAACTCAGAGCTATTCTGACCATTAAAAGGCTGTTGATTGACCATGGAAGAACTTTAAACATATCGGTGAGATATTGTTCTTTCTCATCGAGAATGATAAAAGCCATTATGAAACCCGGAAATAAAGAGGATACAACTGCTGTCAGGGCTACTATTAATGTATAATATTCCGGGAGTACCGGAACGAAACCTGTCAGAAAAGGTACAAGTAATTGTAAAACCAGAAGGATCAGGAAAGGGACAAAAAGCAAAAGCAATAAGGATTTATCCCTGAGTATAAGGGTCAGATCAGTGATGCTGATATTTATGATTCGGCTAAATGTTTTCATAAGGATCAGTATTTCCAGTTGTGTTTTAGTGAACGGTATGATTGGGTAATTCAAACCCAACCCCTACATGATTGTAAAAATCAATACCCCATTTTTTTATGTCTTTCCCCAGAACAGACACATCTCCTGAATAATCTGCGAGTATCCTTGTGATTACGCGCTGTGTGGTGCTTTTGCCTGCACCACTGGGCCCCAGAAATCCGAATATTTCGCCTTTTTCTATGCTGAAACTGATGTTTTTCAAGATCTCTTTATCCGAACGCTTGTAGGATGCAGAGAGGTTTTTGACTGAGATCATCTATTTGGAATTATAAAGAAATAATAAGGTAAAAGTATTTTAAAAGAGTGAAATTTTCATATTAAGTTTGAATGAACCGCATGGTTCGACTACGCTCACCAGAAGCAACTGCATGGTTCAACTTCACTTCACACCACAAGTAACTGCATGGTCCGAATACACTCACCACATGCAACTGTATGGTTCGACTATGCAGGTAAACACATAATCGCATAACTCATAATCAGCTCATCTCCAGCACTAAACACCAACCCCCGGTTATCCCAATCAATGAAAACCGCACAACCGCACAACCGCACAACCGCATAACTGCATAACTGCATAACTGCACAACTAATTTATTTCCCTACCCCCAAAACCCAATAGTCCCACTCACCGTCTCCCTCTCCTTCAGTACCTCAAAACTATTTATGTCTTTGCCATATCCCAGCACTTTTGGCACCTGCCGGCTATTATATCTCGACCACATGCTGAGGGTGTAGGCTCCGACATCGTGGATGATTATGACATCACCTTCATCTACCCGCGGAAGTTCAATGTCATGACCTATCACATCACCCGCAAAACAAAGGGGCCCTGCGATGAAATATTTTTCTTTTGGTGCATCATTTTTCAGGTTTCCATTTTTATCGAGCACGGTGATCTCGTGTTGCCAGTCCCGTGGATTATAGCATTCCCTGAGCATAAAATCCGCCCCCAGATGAGACATGATGATGTTGTAATCCTTTTCACGTTTTACATACTCCACCTTCGAAGCTGCCCATGCGGTGTTGGTATGTATGTATCTTCCGAATTCGGTAATAAGACGTATATTTCCATTAAAAAGTCCAGGTATATTTTCCTCAAGGCTCTTGCGGTAATCTGCCATGCCGACCGGTATTTTTTCAAACCGGTATGAAACGGCGAGGCCTCCCCCAATATCGAAAAATTCGATTTTCCTGTTCTGTTTTGCATTTTCAAGTGCTTTATTAATTTCTTCTCCCAGTTCATAAACTATTTTCACTCCTTTTGTCAGGAGTTCGAGCGGCATTCCCTGTGAACCAATATGAAGATGGAGTCCACGGAGCCAGGAATATTCTAAAAAGGCATCAATGATTTTTTCTCTGTTAGTGGAAATGGGAACTCCGAATTTGGAGATGTTTCCTGCAACACTGGTAGATTTTATTGCACCTGTGCCCACCTGTGGATTTATGCGCAGACCTACAGAGCTTTTTGAATCAATATCTTTAGTGAGAGCAGCAATTCTTTCAATCTCATCAAAGGAGTCGGCATTTATGTAAATATCATTTTGAAGTGCAAACTCCAGCTCCTCCATGGTTTTACATGGTGAATCGAAAACAATCCTGTCTTCCGGGACACCACATTCCAGGGCAAGTATTAATTCCGGAAGGGTAGCGGCTTCCAGTCCGAACCCATGATCATTGATCTTTGATAATATTGCTTTCAGCGGATTGGCTTTTATGGCTATAGCATGAAGGGTATCTCCGGGGAAATTTGCTCCTAGTTCTTTCAGCCGCTCCTCCAGAAAGTCCAGATCATAAAAAATAATGGCAGTATCATCTTTATTCAGGATCCCCCGGGTTTTCAATGCTTTTTTATAGATCCTGCTTATTTCTTTTTCACTGATGCGGTTTTTCATTTCTTTTTATTTAATTGAACCGTAACGCTTATTCTGTTCAGTCATTTTTATGAAATAATCCAGTCTTTTTCGGAATTCTTCGGGTCGTATTCTTGCCCCTTCAATAAATCCGCAACGGATGTTTTTATAATAATCGGGAAAGTTATTGAAGTTTTCCCACACTACGGGATCTTTCTTCAATTCATTAAGTATATCTGCAGGAATTTCAAATTCTTTCAGATAGGGAGAGCCATTTTCTTTATAGCTGAGGTGCTTTTCTATGCGATCCAGGCCGGCCTGTTTCATCTTTCCTGCTCTCATCATCCGGCGAATTCTCTCCTTGTTCAGTTCAGAAAGATCACTTTTCGGGTTCCGTGGAGAGAAGCGCTGTGCTCTCCGTTCATCATCTATTTTTTTGATGATGCTGTCAATCCATCCGAAGCAGAGGGCTTCTTCCACAGCATCATCGTAGGGTATGGAGGGTTTATTGCTGGATTTTTTGTAGAAAATAAGCCAGATATCTGGAGCTGAGTCATGGTTTTTTTCCAGCCATTTGCGCCAGGAGGAGCGGTTTGTGATGTGGAGGGTTTGGCCGATTTGCATTTGCGTCTGAGTTAGGATTGATATAGTAAATATAATAAATATGGATTTAGTGGAGAAGACAGAGAGTCCGGAATTTTATCTTTGAATAGCTATCACACTTGTCAGCTTGTCAGCAATCTTATATCTTCAATTCATAGTTGCCGAAAACCAAAAAAAATATTATTTTTGACCCGCCGTTGGAGAAAGGTGGGTTTAAATTTGAAAAATTGGGGCATTAGCTCAGATGGCTAGAGCGTTTGACTGGCAGTCAAGAGGTCATCGGTTCGATTCCGATATGCTCCACCAGGAACATCAAAGGGTTGCAGGTTTAAGAATTTGTAACCCTTTCTTTTTGCCAGAAATTTACCAGCAAATATGCTAAATAAGGATTTCTTCTTTCTTTATATCTGTTTACCCTCTTCCTTTTCCCATTCACTTTATTCCTTAAAAAAATCTTAAAATCCTCATATCACTTGAAATCGGTCTTAATTAGTGTCAGAAAGAAAACTCCCTTTTTTTAAAAATTCTTAATTTTTTTT
>CAZGTU010000155.1:0-8396 GCA_964528675.1 uncultured Bacteroidaceae bacterium | reverse complement strand
GTTTCGAATTGTCATTTCGACTGAGTAGCCGGAGCGCTAGCGGCGGCTAGGAGGGAGAAACCTCTCTCCCTTGTTCCGGGTGTTTTATGTTTTTGGAAGGGTTATTGTTTTTTCTTTGTTCGGGGGGGAGTTTTAATATTTTGCTTTCGTGTCGAATGATGTTTATTCATTTGAAACAGTCGGAAGCAATGAAAGGAATTTGTTAACGCTCAAGTATGAGTTCCCGCAGTAGCGGGATTAATTCAGCTAACAGTTTTTATTTCGGTTGGTAACCTCATAAAAACTGAGCTTCATTGAATTTTAGGGGAGGGATTATTCAAAAAGTCAGTGTGAAGCACTATCTTTGAATTGTTATTTCGATGTTAGGATTGAGATTATGTCAAAAAAAATAAACATAAGGGATCTGTCACCGCATCTTTTTTGGGATGTGGAGAGGGACCGGCTTGACTTTGAAAAGAACAGGGAACTGATCATCAAAAGAACCCTTGATTATGGATTGATGTCCGACTGGAGGATTGTTCGCGCTTATTATGGGATCGAAGAAATTGCAAAAACCGCCATGAACATCAGGGATCTGGATATACGGTCCGCCTCATTTGTCGCATTGCTTTCTGGTATTTCAATCGAAAAATTTCTATGCTACACTACGAAACAATCGATTCCCCAGCATTGGGACTTCTGAAACAGTTGCAACAAATACCCGCTTTTGCCGAATTGCGACTGGCTGGAGGAACTTCCCTGGCGCTGCAGACCGGGCACAGAAAATCTGTTGATATTGATCTTTTTGGAATTATTAGGGGCGATGAATATGAGATTTCGAATGCCCTTCATAAGCTTGGGAAATTCACAACGATCAAAAAAAGCGCAAATATAGGAATCTACATCATCAATGGCATTAAGGCGGATATTGTCAATTATAGCTACCCCTGGCTTCAGGAAGCAGTAATTGAGGACGGCCTCAGGTTAGCAGGCGATAAAGATATTGCAGCAATGAAACTTGCAGCGATCACTGGAAGGGGAACAAAGAAGGATTTTATTGATCTATTCTTCCTGCTAAAAAAATACACATTGAGAGAAATGCTCAACCTGTATAACAAAAAATACGAGGATGGTTCTGAGTTATTGGTTTTAAAAAGCCTCTCTTATTTTCTGGATGCAGAGAAAGATGATTCTCCTATAATGCTACAAGCCATAGACTGGGATGCTATAAAATCGCATATATTAAATCAGGTAGCTAATGTTGGGTAATTAATGTATCCGGCAGGACTTGCGTGTGTAGCATTTGAATTCTTTAGGTGGGATATTAAACAGTTTTGCTACAAAGTTAAGGGTTTTTGGGTCGAGGTGCTTCAAAAAGCAGGTCTCCGGAGGAGGCAAATAACTATAGCCCCGGGGTACAGAGTGAGTGTGAGAGAGCGAGATTTCCTCAATAAGCATTGATTAATTCAGCTAACAGTTTTTATTTCGGTTGGTAACCTCATAAAAACTGAGCTTCATTGAATTTTCTTTCCCTCACTCCATTACCGTTTCGAATTGTCATTTCGACTGAGTAGCCGGAGCGATAGCGGAGGATACGAGGGAGAAACCTCTTTCTCGTTCCGGGTGTTTTAAATTTTCGGAAGGGTTTATTGTTCTCCTTTTTTCAGGGGGAGGGCTCTAACGGCACCGCGCAGCGGTAACCCTAACGTCCCGCTAATCAGCGGGACCCTAACGACCCGTTCCCGGCGGGTCTCTAACCAAGCTGGTAACCTATGTTTCAAAGCATAGCTTTCAATCCTGTGGCTTTCTTATTTGAGATAAATAAACTCCCCCACCCCAATCGGTAAATTAAACGCAAACCATACGAACAACAATATCGTCCACATTACAAACAGGAAGAGGGCGTAGGGGACGAGCATGGAGATGACGGTTCCTATGCCGAGGCGTTTGTCGTACTGGTGGACCCATCCGAGGAGGAGGGGGAAGTAGACGTAGAGGGGGCTGATGCTGTTGGTAACGGAGTCGCCTACCCTGTACATGAGCTGGACGAAGGCGGGGCTGTAGCCTAGCTGGGCGAGCATGGGGATGAAGACGGGGGCGAAGATGGCCCACTTTGCCGAGCCGCTGCCCATGAAGATGTTCAGGAAGGCGATGAGGAGCATGAAGAGGATGAAGAGCAAAGGTCCTGTGAGTCCGGTGACTTTGAGGAACTCCGCTCCTTCCACGGCCAGGATGGTGTCGAGGTTGGACCAGGTGAACATATATATGAACTGGGCCACTACGAGCATCAATACAATGTAGCCGGCGAGGTTGCGCATGCCGTGCTCCATGTGTTTGATAAGATCATCAAACTTTGTAATGGTGCCTACCGCACGACCGTAGAAATAGCCGGGAAGGGCGAACATCACGAAGAGGATGGGGATGAGTCCGCGGAGGAATGGGGATTCTACTATCAGCGAGTCGGTTTCGGGATTTCTCAGGGGTGCTCCGGGAGGGGCGGTGAGTGCTATAACCACCAGGGCGAAGGCAAGAAATGCATATCCCGCGTGTCTGAGGCCTTTTCTTTCATTGTAAGTAAGCTTTGCGCTTTTTTTCGATACTTCGGCTACCTGCTCCATGCCTGAGAAGCTTGCTGCACGGGGGATGGTAAAGCGTCTCACCACAATGGCTCCCACAATGCCCAGCATAAAGGTGGATACGATCATAAAATACCAGTTGGCGGTGGCGGCAACCTCCATGGGGGGATCCATGGTCTCGGTGATCTGTGTGCTGATGCCGGCAAGGAGGACGTCGGTGCCGGCAATAAATAGATTAGCTGTGAATCCGGCGGTAGCACCGGCATAACCTGCTACCAGTCCGGCGATGGGGTGATAACCGAGCTGCATGAATATCAATGCTGCGATAGGAGGCACAACCACAACCCCTGCATCGGATCCGATGTTTCCGCAGGCGCCAATGATGAAGATCACGGGAAAGATGATCTTTTTGGGGGTGGAGAAAGCGAGGCGGCGCATGATCACCTCCAGGAGTCCGCTTTGCTCGGCAATAGACACCCCCATGAGCATCACCAGGACGAGTCCGAGGGGAGCGAAATGCGCAAAGTTGGTCACCATATTCTCCAGGAACCAGCGGAGTCCTTCACCGGAGAGGAGGTTACGGGCGGCGATCTCCTGGCCCTGGGGATCGATCACCGATACCTTGAGATATGAGGTGAGGGCGCTGGTGAGGATGATGAAAACGCATATCCATACGAAGAGCCAGAAGGGGTGGGGGAGTTTGTTTCCGGCTTTTTCGATCCAGAGGAGGATGCCGCGCGACTGGGAGGGGGATGTGGGGGTTGTTTTGTTCATTTTGTTTGTTTTTTAAAGAGGGTAAAAATGGGAAATTTTGGGGATATTGCCGAATGAAGAGAGGTAAATCGTTTGGGACACGGGGGAATATTTGAATTGTGGGGCGTTTTGGAGTCGCGTGCTCTGGGGAGGACACGGGAAGATGGTACACGGGGTTGCACGGAGGGACACGGAGGGCCACGGAGAGGAATATGGAATAGCAGGGCGTTGGAGTCGCGTGCTCCTGGGAGGGCACAGAGGGTATATTTTTTTGTCGGTGACAAAAAAATGGGGTTTGGCTCTGGGTTGGTTATATTGCCAGATGATGTGCTGAAAATAGGCATAGAACGACCCCGAGAGGGGTCGAATTCCAATAGCCACGGGTGGAACCCGTGGTAATGACGTGGCGGTGATCCCCGCCGAAGTAAATACACATTACGGAGGGCAATGCTACTAGAGGCGGGATGCGGTGATGCCGGTTGGGGTAAGTGGGTTAACAATTTTTTCAATTCCCGGAATCAACATCCTTTCCATGTTTAACAATTTCATTTACAATTGGATTTGTGATGTCAAAGTCTTTTTCTCTAAAGGGATGTGGTTCAATTCTGCTGTCAATTTTACGTCTTATTCGCATCAAATCAACCTGTGTGTCAATCAAGTTATTATAATCCTTTAAAATTAATTTTTTAACGCTCAAGTAAGAGTTTCCGCAGTAGCGGGATTAATTCAGCTAACAGTTTTTATTTCGGTTGGTAACCTCATAAAAACTGAGCTTCATTGAATTTTCTTTCCCTCACTCCATGTGCATGAAAATAAGCGTGGTACGAACCGGATCCGCGTGCCGCTGAATCCGCCTCGGGCGGAGGAGCGGCAAGGGGTCGAATTGGAATAATCTATTGGATAGACAGTATTGGGAATTCACGGTAAATGTTTAGTAATTGAATGAGCTCTGTTTTCAGGTTTTTCCGGACAAATGCTTTTAAGTCCTGATCAAGGAGTTCTCCCAGGCCATTTAATAAAGATGCCGGATTGATTTTTTTAATCCTGGAAATACATAAATCCAAATATTCTTCAAGACCTTTATTCATTCTTTCCTCAATAATTGTTTTATTTACGGGGGTTTTTTCCTTCAAGTAGAAGTATATATCAAAAATATCCCGGTTTGTTAATTGTTTCCTGTCGAGTAGTGCGCATAATTTATGGCTGAACATATCAGATTTCATCATGACCTTAACAGGAATGCCCAGATAATTTTTCACTTCATAATTATCGGGATATATTCTGTTTGATATTTCAACTTTTAAGTTGCGCTCATGCGCACCATAGTCAAGCACCAGAATTAAACCAAAATGTTTCTCTGCCTCATCCCGTATTTTACCATAATTAAGTAATATTTTTCTAACCGAATTAAACACTTCATTGCTTTTTTCCTTTTTAAGGAGATTAAAATCCAGATCCACTGAGAAGCGTGGAAGATTATAAAAAAGCATTTGTGCCGTTCCTCCCTTGAATCCTAATGAAGTTGCGAGAACAGTATCTGAGTATATATCCTTTAAAACAGATACCAGGAAAAACTTATGTTTATTAATATCAAGCATGGTACATTATGTCAGAAATAGTTTTCCAGTCTTTTGTTCAATGTGACAGATTTATATATCGGAAGCAATTTAAAAACAACATCTTTGTTCAGATTAATGAGGGAATCAAAATAGTAATTTTGATTAAAATATAAGGTATCAAGAAATGCTCTTTCCGGTGTTGCAATATTTATACCTGTATCTGACATATTAATTCCAGATGTATCTATCAGGATTGTATTCTTAAGTTTCCTGTACGTAATATTTTTTTCTTCAATCTTAATTGTCCTGCTTAAATAACTGATGCCGGTAATTCCAGGATTATATTGAAATATCAAGCCTTCTTTTTGCAATACATAATCAAGGGAGATGTAGGAAGGCTTGTATATTTTGCAGGCCAGCTCTTCAGCGGAATAAGCCTCTTTAGCATAAATTCCTCTTCTCAGATTTTTGATTTTATTTTTTTTTACATAATAATTGATTCTATTCTTCAGTTTCGAATGATCAGATATATCCATCAACATTGCAATTTCATTGAAAGTAAAAACTGTTCTTTTATCTTTATAGAAGGTATATATTAAGTCATTCTTCATCATGAACTGGAAGTTTGAATAATTCGGACCTTTAGTCTACAAATATAATAATTTTTGTGAATGGTCAAAAGGGTGGTTGGGGCTAGGAATTGCATTTCCGAAATGCTAATGACAGCGATTTTTAAGCATCAGAAATACAAGAGATTAACCTGACTTTTGGAACCAGCCTCGGAAACAGGTATTATAACACTAACTCGTGTTCGGTCAAACTGCATCCTTTTTAGCACAAAATCCTTCTTCGCTTAATCCGCAATCCCTGAATTCATTATTGAAAACACTTCTTTCTCAATTCTTTCTTTCACTGTTGACCATTTGAGGGTGGGATTATTGACAAGTACCGTGCAGTACCACCTGCGAGATGAAAATTACTCAGGTAGTCTTTATCCTGGAGAGATCTCAGGAGTTCCAATGTTGCCGGTTGGAGGACTTGCGTGTGCAGCATTTGAATTCTTTAAGTGGGATATTAAACAGTTTTGCTACAAAGTTAAGGGTTTTTGGGTCGAGGTAATTAATATTTTTGAGGGTATGGATCACCTGATCTTTGCCATAATAATTAATTATCATTTTTATTTCTTTCACTGATCCCAGGGAGAAGACTCTTTCGATAATGAGTCTTTTGGATTTTTCAGGGTGAAGATTATTTATTTCTACATCCCAGAAATAGTTGTGATTTAGGTCTTTGGATATATTGAGGTGATGAGCCATGATGTTTAAAGATAGTGAAAAAATGTGAGAGGAGTATAATGAAGTGAAAGATATTGGAGCAGGGTATCAGTTTTGGGCGATTGCAGGTGAGGATGAGGCTTCGTTTAATCGTTTATGGGTTTATGGTTTATTGAAGAGGTTTATAGTTTATTGGTTCCGCATTCGATGCGGGGCTAATGTTCGTTTACTGCAGGGTACCGGTTTGGCGATTTATAACCATTGATACAAAAAATCCAAAAATCTAGTATCTTCAATCTGCGAACCTGTCCGCTTCAATCTGTGAATCTGTGGCAATTTTCATAGCATCTTCAATCTGCGAACCTGTCCGCCTTTGGAGGATCTGCGGCTTCTTTTTTCTTCTGCGAAATCTATAGCATCCACACTCTGTGCATCTATGTTTAAAAAATGGTTTGGAACTACGTAGTATAATACGTATTTTACTACGTAGATAAAATCAAAGCTTATGGCACGCAGAAAAATTGAAAACAGGCATATCCGCAGCCTGACAAAAATTGCTGGGGGTACCAGTCATGGGATAACCATACCCAGGGAGTATATTAAAAAGTTAAAATGGAGGGCGAAACAAAAACTGGAGGTGAAAATGTATCGGGACAGGATTATTATCCGGGATTGGGAGGGGTAGAGGTATTTTTGGGGGGCGGGGATGGCGAATTTAGCGACGTAAGCGATGTAAGCGATGTAAGCGATGTAAGCGACTGAAGCGACTGAAGCGACTTTAGCGAGGTAAGCGATATTAGCGATGGGAAAGAGAAGAGGCGAGGAGAGAATGCGAATAAAGCGAAGTAAGCGATGTGAGCGACCGAAGCTAATGGGGGATGTTAGTTGAAATAATTCCTATTTTGTCCGGGTTTGGGATTAAGGTAGAATGGTATTGTAAGACTTATGATGGATAGATAAAAGTAATTAACTTTGTAATAGAACATTATTCATCTTCTGAAATGAGTGAAGAACAAATTTAAATATTAAATGAGATTGCAGATCGACTGGAGAGTTCTCCGGATACTAAAGAAAATGCAAGAAAGACACTTGTAAGTGCAGGTATTATTACTAATAAAGGTAATATTCGCAAACCTTATAAAGATGTTTTTACTCGTATTAAGGACTAATAATTTTCGATATTGTATTCTACAAGATCAAATCTGATTCTGGGTTTTCATGGATGTGATCGGTTTTGGGCGATTTAACCATCGATACAAAAATTCAAAAAGCTATAATGGAGTAGCATTGGCAAAACCATGTTCAATATCATCTATTGCAAGGAAGGCTCTTTTAAACATGCGGGCGGCGGGGATCACGGTTTCGTCAACAACCATGGGTTACACTCATGTTACTCAAGACCGATAGTTCAAATTTTTAAAAAGGTTGACTGTGAATAATCGTATAAATTTCATTTAATTAAGAAAATATGGTATAATAATATTTTTTCAGCATTTATGAATAAAGAGTTTAGTTTTAAATGATCGTTTATTAATATATTTGATTATCTTTTGAAATGAAGAATAGTGGAACTGGATAAGGTCAAAATATATAGAATTACAAGAATATTCCACATATTCTCAAATTTGGCATTACACATAAGGATTCTCAAAATAGGAATCCTGATTATATAAATATTGGCGATACACAATTAATTGATACCAGAAGTAAAAGAACTGTAATTATTGATAATGGAGATTATAATCCTAATAATGAATATGACTCAATTACGCTTGGAGATTATATTCCTTTTTATTTTGGGGTTAAAATGCCAATGTTATATGTAGCTCAAAATGGAGGAAATTTCGTTGAAAAAGCAACTCCTCCCTCCGATATTATTTACTTAGCATGTTCAATTAGTAAAATAATTTCATCAAACATCAGCTATTTTTTTTCTGATGGACATGCAACAGATATGTTAACTTCATTTTATGATGCCACAAAAATTATAGAACTTGTTAAAATTATTGATTGGGAAGCAGTAAATGCTCCATATTGGGGAGGAAATGAAAACTTGAATTTAAAAAGAAAAAAGCAGGCAGAATTTTTGATTTATGGGGATTTATCTCCAGACTTTATAATAGGTTTTGGTTGTTATAATGAAAATGTCAAGTTTAAATTGATTTCATTCGGAATAAATGAGGATAAAATAAAAGTAATCCCACAAGCGTATTATTAACAACTACGATTATGATAAAATACATCACCGGAAATAT
>CAZGTU010000154.1:0-8412 GCA_964528675.1 uncultured Bacteroidaceae bacterium | reverse complement strand
ACATTCCAGAATGCTTCAATATATTCCGGGCGTTTATTCTGGTATTTAAGGTAATATGCATGCTCCCATACATCAAGTCCGAGAATGGGAGTTCCTTTTACTTCTGCTATATCCATAACCGGACTATCCTGGTTGGGAGTGGAAGTTACCACGAGCTGACCGGAATTGTTTTTCAATAACCATGCCCAGCCGGATCCAAAACGGGTAGCTGCCGCCTTATTAAACTCTTCTTTAAAAGAATCAAAAGAACCAAAATTTTTGTTGATTGCTGACATGAGCTCTCCGGAAGGAACTCCGCCTCCGTCAGGACTCATTACTTCCCAGAAAAGATTATGATTGTAATATCCTCCTCCGTTGTTCCTGACTGCTGTTGAGGCATTTGAAACATTGCCGAGGATCTCTTCAATGCTTTTTCCTTCAAGGTCGGTTCCTTCGATTGCATTATTGAGTTTGGTTGTATATCCACCATGGTGTTTGGTATGATGGATTTCCATTGTACGTGCATCGATATGTGGTTCCAATGCATCATATGAATACTTTAAATCAGGTAATTTGAATGCCATAATTAATAATGTTTTAAATTTAAAATCAATCTAAATAACTTTGTAATCATAACAGATGATATTGAATTTTGTTTATGGCATTTCGATGTATAGGATTGAAGAGAGACCTGTTGTAAAAAATATGGGTAAGAGGGCAATAACTGTTGTAAAATATCACTTTACATGACAAAGCTCAAGATTAATGAAAATATCTTTGAATAGTTTTACATAGTTTATTCCCGTAGATAAGTAAATATAAGTATAACCAAGTAATAATTTTTGAGAATGGCAACAGGTTTTTTTAAAGTACCCACGGCTGTAAATGAGCCGGTATTAAGTTATGCCCCCGGAAGCAGGGAAAGAGAATTACTAAAAAAGGCAATTCAGGAAGCACGTTCTGAAGAAGTGGATGTGCCCATGATCATTGATGGAAAAGAAGTGCGCACCGATAACCAGGTGCCCATGTATCCTCCACATGATCTGAAGCATCTTCTTGGTCATTACCATAAAGGTGATGCAGGTCATGTGAAAATGGCTATAGATGCAGCTCTGAAGGCCAAGAAAAAATGGGAAGACATTGGCTGGGAACAGCGTGCATCCATATTTTTGAAAGCAGCTTCGCTACTTTCCACAAAGTACCGTTATAAAATGAATGCTGCCACCATGATCGGGCAGTCAAAGAATCCATTCCAGGCCGAGATAGATGCAGTTTGTGAATTGATTGACTTCCTCCGTTTCAATGTGGAATACATGTCGCAGGTGTACAATCAGCAACCCATCTCAGGTGATTACATGTGGAACAGGCTTGAGCAACGTCCGCTTGAAGGCTTTGTTTTTGCTCTAACACCCTTTAATTTCACCTCTATTGCAGGTAACCTTCCAACCGCTCCTGCAATGATGGGGAATACTGTTGTATGGAAAGTATCAAACACCCAGGTGTATTCTGCAAAAGTGATCATGGATATCCTATTGGAAGCAGGTTTGCCTGATGGCGTGATCAACCTTGTTTTTGTATCAGGTCCGGTAGCAGGCGATGTGATCTTTTCACATCCTGATTTCAGTGGATTTCATTTCACAGGATCAACGGAAGTATTCCAGGGTATCTGGAAGACAGTGGGAGATAATATCAAGAAATATAAGACCTATCCCAGGATTGTTGGAGAAACTGGAGGAAAAGACTATATCATGGCACATAATTCAGCGAACATAGATCATCTTGTTACTGCCATGGTTAGAGGCGCGTATGAATACCAGGGTCAGAAATGTTCTGCAGTATCCCGTACATACATTCCTGCAGGTATCTGGAAAGAAGTGAGAGAGAAACTGGAGAAAATGATCTCTGAAATTAAGATGGGACCTGCTGAAGATTTCAGAAATTTCTTTAATGCAGTTATCGATGAGCCTTCATTTGATAAACTCTCCATGTATATCGAAAATGCCAGGAAAGATGAAGATGCAGAGGTAATCATCGGAGGTAAGTGCGACAAATCGGAAGGGTATTTCATTGAACCTACTGTTATCCTTGCCAAAAAGCCTGATTATATTACCATGGAGGAAGAACTTTTTGGTCCTGTGTTGACAATTTATGTCTATGATGACGATAAATTCGAGGAGACCCTGGACGTACTGGATAAGACTTCTGTATATGGATTAACAGGAGCTATTTTCGCCAAGGACAGGTATATCATTGAAATGGCCAGTGATAAGTTGCAACATTCTGCCGGTAATTTCTACATCAACGACAAACCAACCGGAGCGGTAGTGGGTCAGCAACCCTTTGGCGGAAGTCGCGGATCAGGAACAAATGACAAAGCCGGTTCCCTGATTAATATGATGCGCTGGGTTACTCCAAGAACCATCAAGGAAAACTTCACTCCACCTTCACATTTTAACTATCCGTTTATGGAAGAAGAATAGGGAGCTTTTGATTAGAGAAATCCCCTTTCAGACATAGACCCTAAGGGTTTCGAAAACCCTTAGGGTCTATGTCTGAAAGGGGATTTCTATTTGATCCTCACCGAATTCCAACAACATTGTTGAAAAAACAAATTTACCTCCATCAATCTATAGTTGCTTTTTCATTATCTTCGCAAAGATATGTTGAAGTTTTTGAAGAAATACGCTTCGTTTCTTAGTCCTTATGTCAGGAATAAGTATCTTGTATCCACTGTTTTGCTGGTATTATGGGTAATGTTTTTTGATCAGAATAACCTGATCGATCGTTATGATCTTATCCGTGAGGTCAATCAACTGGAGAAGAATCATGAGTATTATTTGGAAAGGATACGCTCTGATTCGGCAAGGCTTATTGAGTTAAAGACCAGTCCGGAAAATCTCGAAAAATTTGCCCGTGAACAATATCTCATGAAGAGAGATAATGAGGATATTTTTGTGATCGTGGAAGAGGAAGACTAAATCATCATTTTTTTTGTATTTCCCTGTATATTTTTAATAAATCTTTGGCATTCGACCGGGGCGTATAGCTGATCCCTTCTTTCATTATGAATACTTTTGCTGCTTCTGTTACCGGAATATCATGGAATTCCTTTTTGCTGTAATTTAAAAACTTTAAAACCCGGAACATATTGAACCACCGGTAAAAACGTTTTAAGAAAGCCTCTTTGCCGGAGGAATTATTCCTGATCTCGATAAGTTTTTGCTCTATATTGTTCTTTCTGAGAAAACCGGTCAACAGCGGGTGAAGATTATCTAAAAAGGCAAAATCAGAAGTCATTGTCTGTTCATAAATCACTGAAGTTAAACTTAGGAAATCTTTGAGGATTTGAAAAAGTTCCGGATGATTGGTTGTTAAGTCCTTTTCTTCTTTGAGAAAATTTTCTACAACTGGACCTGTCCCGAACGGCACCCTGTTGGAAGGCCGGGGGGAAGGTATTACGCACGCGGAGTTACATTCTGAAAAATTTCCAAGGTCAAAGATCTTCTGAAGAAAATAAAAATCTTCACCAGCCTGCCGTTTGTTCATGCCTCCCTGTTGGCAATAAACATCAGTTCTGACTCCAAAGGCAGATCCAACGGTATGATAGGCATTGGGATGACCTGCATACCTCAGTGCCTGTACATAATATCTCAGATGCAATTCATACTGTGCAATGGCTTTATATATCTTCTCATCCAGTTCACCCTCGAGGGGATGCTCAAATCGTATATTAAAACCGTCCGTATCAATATTTTTTCTCAGATGCGTATGTATTGCCAGAAAATAATTATTTTCCACGATAACATCTGCATCGAGCGAAAGTATGATTCCTTCCGGTTTCTTTATTTGATTAAACCGGCGAACAGCTTCGTCCATTCCGGTTTTTCTTGCAAACCCCACGCCTGAATTCTTTTGATCAGGGGCATCCCGTTGGATAAAATAAAATTTTTTCCCATCTGTATTATGAAGTTTTGCCCATTCTTCTGCTTCTTCTTTGATCTTTTGATTATGTTGTGATGAAGAATTATCAGCTTCCCAGGGCTTGTTGATCACAGTGATTACTTCAATTCCTTCAGGTATGTCATCGCACATAAACAAAGAATCCAGGCTTTCAATAAGCCCGGATTCCTTAAATGCCGGAATAACGACAATATATTTTAGATTTTTATCGGGAGGATTTTTAATATATTCTTTGGCTGATACTGATCTTTCCAGGTATCTGTCGGCAAAGCCTGATCTCTTATTTTGATGCTTGTTCCGATTCATATTTCTCATTGATACCTCTAAGCACTTCCTGTGTTATATCAAGTGCATCGGAAGCATAAAGAATCCCGCCACCAAAGCTGAAAGAAAGAATATACCTGTATTTATCATCACTGTTATAACCTTCAAGATAATCCATGATATAGTCAATTACCCTGTTCTGTGCGACTGCATTTTGCTCCTGCAATTCCATCATGTAATCATTTCGTTGATTTTCCAGTTCCATTCTTCTATTGGTGAGCTGACTTTCAAGTTGTTGAGCCTCTCTCCTGGTAAGCAGTCCCTTTTGAACTTTTTCCTGGAAATCTGTGATTTCTTCTTCGAAACTTCTGTATTTGGAAGAAAAATCAGTTTCGAGTCTCTGCTGTCTGGAAGTAAGGTCTTCAGTAATATCCTCATACATAGTCATATTGTTGAGTAAGGTATCAATATTCACATAAGCTATGGGCAAGTCAATATCACCTGAAGTACTGGTTTTTTGAATTTCTGCGGCTTTTGGTTCGACAGCTTTATCTTTCTTACCTGTTCCGGTAAAATGCAGGATGTAAAGGACTGCTAATGCAAGAATTAATACAATGTTAATTATCAGATTTGTCTTTTTCATTCTTTATTATTTTAATAATATCTGCAAATATAGTCTTTGATGTGGAACTATAAAAGAGCTAATAGGAAAACAGCCTCGAGGATGTGAATTTTTTTAAATAAATTATGAATTATTCCGGAGAATCAGGAAATGTAGAGATTCCGTTAATGTAAAATACTTAAGCTCTCGAAGTCGGTTAGAATTCAGGACAGGGTATCATGTGTTTTCTCTCACGTTTACGGGTGGTCTTAAATTCATAGATAAGAGAAATTTCGTGCGCACCACCTGTAGAGGCCAGTAATCTTGAAATAGTGAAGTCGTAAGAATATCCTACAGAAAAATTATCAATCTTGTAACCAGCAAGAACGGCTACAGCATCTCCCCGTACTTCATTATTAATGAAGGGTATACCTCTGTACCATAGTCCGACAACCAGAGGCTCTTTGTACCAGTATAGACCCAGATCCAATTGATTTATACCCCCCTGGTTTTTGAAAAGAAAGGCCAGGGAAAGGGTTTCATCTATGGGATTAAGTAAGCGTCCTCTTCTCACGACCTGGGTTCCTCCGAAAATTGAAACTTTCAGGGGAACAAATTCTTCGGTATCATAAAGTGAATTCCTCGGTTTAAGCATATGATCAAATGTGACACCCAGCCAGTGTTTTTCAGAATAGGCGAGGATGGAGCTGGCGAAATCAACATCAGCTTTTGAGTCCAGCGGAGGTTGCTCAATGCTGGTCTGTCCTGTTCCACCGGGCGAGATCTGATCGTTCCATGTTAACTTGTCGAAATCAAGTCCGGTTTGCATGAAATAAAAATGTACACCCGGTCTAACGTGCCAGTCATTGTTTATTTTGATGTTATAAGAATACTGGATGCCAAAGTTTGTTGTACTCAGGTCTCCCGATCCTGCAACATCCCTCAGAACCAGAACTCCCACACCAGAGTTGAAATTGGAAAAATAATGATCGTATGCAAAGGTGTAAGATACAAAAGTACCGGGAAGACTTGGCCACTGGTTGCGGTAAGAAAGGGATATTCTGTCCTGCTGAATTGCCCCCGCAAATGAAGGTGCCAGGTAAAGTTTACTGGCATAAAATTGTGTAAACTGAACATCACTCTGTGCACTTAAGTACAGGAAAGAGAAAAAGGAGCATATGGTCACCAGGATTTTCTTCACATCAATACACTTAGGATCTAAAAATCTACTCAAAAGAATTCAAAAAACCTGAATTTACTTTTTTGTTTTGGCTTGTAAATAAATAATTCATTAACAGTATTTTTTCTGTTAATATACCTTCTTTAACGTAAGACACCTGTATTAGTTACGTTTTATGGGAAATTGATATTAGGTAAGGAGCATTGTTCTTTAAGTCAATGAATTATTGATGACTGGGCTCTCCGCTTAACATTACGATTCAGCTTTCACATCTTCCCATCCCTGGTCCATGGTCTATCGTCCATGGTCTATGGTCTATGGTCCCTGGTCTATCGTCCATGATTCACCCACCCCTACCACCTCTCCTCATGTATCAGCGTCACATCTCCCATTTTCACGATCTGCTTTCCATTCCTGAAACGTGCTTTTACCTTAAAGATGTAAACGCCCTGGGGTTGCAGTTCCTGTAAATAATAACCATCCCAGCCTATGGAGGGATCATTGCTTTCGAAGATTAGGTTACCGGTTTTATTAAAGATCCTGAGAGTGTATTCAAGTGGGTCTTCCAGCATGTATGGGTGAAAAACATCATTATTATTCAGATTATCAGAATAATAACCTCCTGTGGGGCCTTCAGGATTGGGGGTGAAAGCATTTGGAAATACAATTTCAGGTTCATCAATCGTGAATGCATCGTCCAATATCATTGAATCTTTGCATCCATTATTACTGATTGCGACAAGTTTGATAGTATGATCTTTTTCATCCTCAAATATTTTTGTTGGTTCTTCCAGATTCGATACAGTGCCATCATCAAAAAACCATTTATATTTTTCAGCTCCCCGGGAATAGTTATAAAAATAGACTGTTTTTCCCTCTCCGTGGATATCATCAATATCCATTTCAAAAAGGGCGACCGGATTGGGAAATGCTGTTATTATTTCAGAGTATGTGCTTATTTCATTATTCTCCCCATGAACTGTGAGGTTGACAAAATAATTTCCGGGTTCATCGAAAATATAAATAGGATCTTCGGCTTCGGAATTACCTCCATCCCCAAAGCTCCATTCAAATTTAACAGCTCCCGGACTGTTACTTTCGAAGCTTACCTGCAAGGGGACACAACCTTCAAAGGCAGAAGGTATGAAAAAGGCTTTAGGTATAGTGGTATAGTTTAACTCTGAAGTATCTGGTATTAATTGTTCTTCTGCCTCGGGGGGTAATTCATTCGTCAGCAGGCTGGAATCAGGTTCTTTTTGAAGGGGTTTTTCTTCATCAAGGCTATCAATGATCGTGGCCTTTATTTCTTTCGGTTGTTTTTTTGCTGTGTCTTCAGAAGCTTCTTTTATAACATGTGTTTCGACAGCAGATTTTTGTCTTTCAAATGAATCCTCCCGAACTTCTTTATCATTAATATCCGGTTCCTTTGCTAAGTTTTCCCTGGTTCTTTCCGATGTAGTGTCAGCCGGAGCTTCGGATTGAGACTCTTCAGCTATTTCAGGTGTAAGTGGATCATTTGAGATCATGAACCAGAAAGCTCCCCCCAGAATCAAAAGACCTGCCAGGTAATAAATGTTAAAACTGTCCCATCGAAAATGTAAGAAATTAGTCCACCCCAGCTTTTGCCGGACTCCTTTCCAAACCTTATCTGATGGTTTCTCCTGATAGTCGGCAAAGGCTTTTTGAAACAGTTTTTCTATATTTTTATTTTTTTTCATTTCTTCTTAAATAATAACTCAACATATCATGTTGTGTTATGTATTCATTTTCTTTTCTTCACCCATTTCTTTCAATTTGCACTGAACCAATTTTCTGGCTCGTGAATATTGTGACTTGGAAGTGTTTGGATCAATATCCATGATCTCTGCTATCTCTCTGTGCTTATAACCCTCTATCGCATAAAGGTTAAATACCATTCTGTATCCTCTTGGGAGATTATCAATAACCTTCATCATTTCTTCCCGGGTGAATTCAATATCTGGTAACTCACAACTGCCGGTCTTAAGCTCCTTTGAACCATCAACATCAAGATGGTGCTTATGTTTCAGGTCTTTGTGATAATAGGTTATGGCAGTGTTGATCATGATCCGCCTCATCCAGCCGATAAGACTGCTTTCTCCCCTGAAATCCCTTAAATATTTAAAGATCTTGATAAATCCTTCCTGTAAAATATCCTCCGCTTCAGCTCTGTTTCCGGTGTACCTCATACAAACACCCAGTAATCCTGGTGCAAAATGCTCATAGAGCTGTCTTTGAGCCTTGCTTTCATGTTTGATGCATCTTTGGACTATTTCCTTTTCATTAAACAT
The DNA here is from genome assembly GCA_964528675.1 of uncultured Bacteroidaceae bacterium. Taxonomy (GTDB): domain Bacteria; phylum Bacteroidota; class Bacteroidia; order Bacteroidales; genus CAYRTD01. The sequence goes on along the minus strand of CAZGTU010000154.1, from coordinate 119 downwards.
GGATCCGTCAAGTTGTAGACCCTGTAAGGGCTATAAATGGTTGCATTTGTTTTAAAAATTAAATTTAATGAAAAGAAAAACAGGTTTTTAGGAGAGAGGGGAAAAGTTATTAAGAATTT
>CAZGTU010000153.1:2278-8499 GCA_964528675.1 uncultured Bacteroidaceae bacterium | reverse complement strand
AACCAAAAAACAAAAGGATCCGCTGTCACAGCGAATCCTTTTTTCTCAAACTACTAACTAAAACTACCAACTAAACTACTAACTAAAACTACTACTCTTATATTTTTAACCCTAATTTTTTATTTTCAATTATCGTGCCAGAGGCGCTTATGTTTTCAATTAATCACATGACAAATCTAGGGTTTTTTATTTTTTTCTAAATAAAAGATTAATTAATAAATTGTTATTTTAATGTTAATCCTGCTTTTTTCAAATAACTGTTACAAATATACGGGGTTTTATTCAAAATTGTTACTTTTTTAATAAAAATTAACATTTGAACCGAGGTTTTGTTTAAAATTTTACAAAAAATAACAAAACATGTCTTTCATGCTCAATAAAATATATTTTTTAGCCCTCAAATAGGATATTTATATATTTTTACCCCTCAATTTCAAAAAACAATTAAATATTATAGTTAACGTTTCAATTAAACTTTTGTTGTAACAATATTCTTTTAATTATAAAACTATTTTCTATGAAAAATTTCTTAAAATTGACAGGAACAGCTTTGTTTGTCAGCTTGATTACCGGTTTAATGCCTGCCATGGCATGTACTAATTTCCTTGTTACAAAATCAGCATCCCAGGATGGTTCAACCATGATCACCTATGCAGCAGATGCACATGTAATATATGGAGAATTGTATTTCTGGCCTGCTGCGGATCACGAGCCCGGCAGTATGCTTGATGTTTATGAATGGGACACCAATAAATACCTGGGGCAAATAGAACAGGTTCCCCATACCTACAGCGTGGTTGGAAATATGAATGAGCATCAATTGACCATTGGAGAAACCACCTACGGAGGAAGGAGTGACCTGCGCGACACTACCGGTATTATTGATTATGGTTCATTGATTTACATTACCCTTCAACGAGCAAAAACTGCCAGGGAAGCCATCAAAACCATCTCAGAGTTAACTTCAAAATATGGATATTACAGTTCAGGGGAATCTTTTTCCATTGCAGACCCCAATGAAGTATGGATCATGGAACTTATTGGTAAGGGTCCGGATAATAAAGGTATTGTATGGGTAGCCAGAATGATTCCCGACGGATATGTATCAGGTCATGCCAACCAGGCAAGAATACAGACTTTCCCTCTTGAAGATGAAGAAAGCTCTATTTCTTCTGATGATCTGGATGAAATTTTCAATCCGGAGATCACCACTGTATATGCCAGTGATGTTATCGATGTAGCCAGGGATTTTGGCTGGTTCGACGGAAAAGACAAAGATTTTAGCTTCTCAGATGTTTATGCACCTGTTGATTTTGGTGGTGCCCGTTTCTGCGAGATGAGGGTCTGGTCTTTTTTCAGAAAGATTAATGATGACATGGATCAGTACGAAGAATACGCTGCAGGTCATGAGCTGGAAAACCGCATGCCCCTGTGGATAAAACCAAACCGCAAGCTCTCCAATCTTGATCTGATGAATTTCATGAGAGATCATCTTGAAGGTACCCCTTATGATATGACTAAAGATGCCGGTGCCGGACCTTTTGGCCTTCCCTATCGCTGGCGCCCACTTACATGGTCTGTGGAAGGAGATGATAAGGTATACTGTAACGAACGTGCCACAGCCACGCAGCAAACCGGATTTTCTTTTGTATCTGAAGCGCGCTCATGGTTACCCGATCCTGTTGGCGGCATTCTCTGGTTTGGCGTTGATGATGCAGCCGCAACCGTATATGTACCCATGTATTGTGGAATGACCAGGGTTCCCGAAAGCTATGCCGTAGGTAATGGCGATTTACTTACTTACTCTCCTACTTCTGCATTCTGGACCTTCAGCCTGGTTTCAAACTTTGCTTATCTGAGATATAATTACATGATGGAAGATGTAAGAGAATTGCAAAGTAAGCTGGAAAACCAGTTTACGAAAGAAGTAAAAGCCATTGACAGGGCTGCACTTGAACTGATGAAAGCCGATGAAGAAGCAGCCATTGAATTTCTGACAGACTATTCTGTGAGCGCAGGAAATCAAACTGTGAAAGAATGGAAACAGCTTGGTGAATTTCTCCTCGTTAAATATATCGACGGAAACATTAAAAAAGAAAGCGGGGGAGTTTTTGAAAGAAATCCTTACGGAAATCCCGCTTCACCAGACCAGCCAGGTTATCCCGACTCATGGAAAAAGAGGGTTATTGAGGATACCGGCAATAAATTACTGGTTCCGGGTGATGAACATTAAACAATTCGGACCTGAAATTAATGGGTTTGGAAACTTGTGTTAAATTAAAAATTATTATACATTTGCACCCTGTTAAATTTTAGGATACTAATAACTTAATAATCCCGACCGTAATGGACTTAATGAAAGTTGTTGAAAAAGAGTTTGCTACCGAAAATAAATTGCCCGATTTTAACAGTGGTGATACAATTACGGTACATTATAAAATCAAAGAAGGAAATAAGGAAAGGATCCAGATGTTCCGCGGAACTGTTATTCAGCGTAAAGGTACCGGTACAAGGGAAACTTTTACGGTAAGAAAAATGTCAGGTAATGTTGGAGTAGAAAGAATATTTCCTGCTGCTTCTCCTTTTATTGAAAAAATTGAAATCAATAAAAAAGGACGTGTAAGAAGAGCCAGGATATATTATCTGCGCGGACTCACAGGCAAAAGAGCCAGGATCCAGGAAAAAAGATTCTGATGGTTTGACCCGAAAAACAAAAACCGTCCTTCCCGGACGGTTTTTTTTATTTTGTAAACTATGCTTCTCTGTAATTGAATCAATCTGATTTATTCATCAAAAAAACACAGCCATATTCACTGTCAACAAATCATTGATTCTTCAATTCCTCTACCCTTTTCCTGGCCTCGTCAATGACTTTCTGAGCCTTTTCATCCGCTTCAGCCTCCAATCTGGCCGCCTGTTTTTCCGCTGAATTTATCAATCCGTCGCCGGTTTTTTCCGCTGCGATTTTTTTAATGGGATTATTTCCTGCTTCTTTAACCAATTGCTTCTTTCTCAGTTTTGCTTCACCAATAAGCTTTTCCCCGGCTTCTGCTGCAGCCTGCCTTATTTTTTCCGCCTCTTCTTCAGCCTGCTGCATGATCTTTTCAGCTTCTTCACCCGCCTTTTCGGTTACATCTTCTTTCACTTTTTCCACTTCCTCTTTTACACGCTGTTCAACCGCTTCCTTAACCCGTTGCTTTGTGTCGGAAATGATTTCCCTTGTACCCAGTGAAACCTCAGGATCACTGAAAGTACCATCAACATTCACGCTCACATTAATTACATCTCCCGGACTGATATCAAAACCTTTTGCACTGACCTGTGAAGCAAGATCATCAAGAAATTCGTTTGCTGCACTTCCAAACTGTGCCCTGGGTATTTCAAAATCAAGCTCATAATCCAGACTCTGATCAAGCCCCTGGCTGCCTGATACGGTTAAATCAACCGAGCCCAGTTTTGTGTCAAAGGGATCTACATAAACCCTTCCTTCTCTTACCTCGAAAGTGAGATCAACGTCCTTAAACTGCCTGTCAGCCAGTCCTTCAATATTCAATAAACTCCCTATTTGATTAAAAGTTTTACTATTTTCAAGCTTTACTTCCCCGGTTTGAAGCCCTCCGTTTCCAACAATAGAACTCATGACCGGATTCATTGTGCTGTCGAGAAAACTTACGAAATCGAAATTAACCGAAACATCTCCCCTTGCCATTTCTGCCACCGGTGCAAGTTGTCTTACAGTGTTGAAGGCATAAAAAGAAGACTGAATATCTATAGAGTTCACATCCATCTCCATTTCTATTACCGGGGTGCTTACATCTGTGGTATTGTATTCTCCACTGAGCATCATGGTGCCATCCAGAACATTCATATTTAGCTTATCCATGTTCAATACGCCATTCCGCAAAATTACCTTTCCTTCAAGGTTTTCAATCTCCAACTGGTCGTATATAACCTTATCTATTGATGTTGTTAACTCAAAATCAATATTTTCAGGAACCTCAACTACAGTCATTGCCACAGTGTCCTCTTCAGTAGTTTCTTCTTCAAAATCCTCTGAAGCCATAATTTCATTCAAATTAAGTAAACCAGATCTAAAATTAAGACTCCCCCTGATAACCTCGTCCTCGAAAACATAGGGTATAAAGTTCTCCAGGTTTCCGTCCATACGAATATCACTATTGCCTATATAGGCATCGAAGGTCTGGAGATTAACATATCTGGGAGAAAATAGCATTCGCATACTGTTAATATTCACCGGTGCCGGTATGTCTTCTCCTTCCACCATAACATTCATAACTTCCAGTTTTCCGTCAGCACGAAACTCTTCATAATTTTCATTTTCAATGTCCGACATTTTCCCCATAATTTCGATATCAGCATTCATGGTACCTTCAAGATTCATATCTTCAATAGGAATGGCATCTTTCAGGGAGGCAAAATCAACACGGGCAGTTACCCCACCATTCATTTGCATATCGGTTATGGGTGTTCTCAGGCTAAAATTCATATCAATCGGATTTCCGGCTATTTCCATATGGAATTTATCAAGGTCCACCCTGGAATTATCCTCTGCAACACCATCGTAAAAAACCTTCAGATCGATATTGATATTATCAACAGATTCCGGAAGATCAGGGTAAGCAAGGTATCCATCCTCCACCAGTAAAAAAAGATCAACTTCGGGTAAGTCTTCATCCGTGATCTTACCCCTGGCATTTCCTTCGATTTTTAATGTACCCGAAGTATTCAAATCCGAGAAATCCTCCATGTAAACGGCAGGCACCATGGAAAGCAGCGACCGGAATGCAGTTTCCCGTGTAAAAAATCTTACATCCAGATCAATATCATCATTTTCTGTCATTTCAAAAAAGCCCTCCAGACCCAGGATAATATCATTGATCTTCAACTCATTATTACTGATCTCAAATTTCATATTTTCCATATCGGCTCCCAGCAAAGCATCAAAACTAAAAAAGGCATTTTTCAGGTACTCAACATTATCAAAATCCACTGTAACCGATTCAGCAGTGGAGTTGACTGTCAGATCTGTGTATTCTTCAGACATATTTCCTGAAAGAAGAAAATTAAGATCTTCGACAGAGGCAAATGTCGAACTAACGGCATCAAAATAGCTTATCCGGGCTTCATTGATTCTGAATTCCTTCAGATTAATCTCAAATCCCATAGCAGCAGTATCAGGTTCTTCGGGCTCTTCAACTTCTTCAGATGGATAGGTGATATCCCAGTTCACGGTGGTATCGTCAAGGGCAATGGCCCTTATCACCGGTCGGTCAAGTATAATGGAGTTAACATTCACTTTCCCTGAAAAAGCAGAAATAAGATCCACATCAGCAGAAAATCTACTGAAAGAGACCAGGGTATCATTTTCAAAAGCCCCCTGCCCTTTTACCGACATGTCTTCCATCGAAACCCTGAGATCCGGAAAACCTTTAAATAATGACACATGGAAATCACTCCAGTTAACTTCAGCTTTTACATTTTTATTTACTTCCCGCTTGGCAATTTCCATTAGCTGCCCCTTAAAAGCCAGAGGTATGGCAAGTATAACAAGGAATAGCACCAGGGCAACGATAAAAAGTATACGGAAAAACTTCTTCATGATATTAGCCTTTTTAGTGTAGGGTAAAAATACAAAACAATACGCATATTTTAATTATATGGTATTAACAACTCAGGAGGGATATTGATGGATATGGGGAGAAGTAATCGGTAATCGGTTATCGGTAATCGGTTATCGGTAATCGGTTATCGGTAATCGGTAATCGGTGAATGGTGATCGGTGAATGGTGATCGGTGATGTGATTTCGGAAATATTCCCTCCGGATAATTAATCCCCTCAATCTATAGATAAACCCTCATTATCTTCACCTCATTATCTTTAATCCCTCACAGATCCCTCGACTGACGCTCGGGATTCAATGGTTCGACTACGCTCACCACAGGTTCATCCATCTGTTTCCAGTTCGCTTACCTCGACTTACTTCGACTGTCGCTCAGTAACCGCCGCTCGGCAACCGATCGCTCCTGGAAACAGGGATTCATTGAACTTTCAGCTTCTTTATGTTATGGGTTCCCGCCTGCCATTGCACTGGCCTTCGCGGTGGCGGGCAGGTATGGGTTTATGGGTTATGTTTAAATCTTCTTCTTCCTCCTTTTCTCCCTTCCAGCTTCCAGCTTCGAGCTTCCAGCTTCTTCTTCCT
>CAZGTU010000153.1:0-2178 GCA_964528675.1 uncultured Bacteroidaceae bacterium | reverse complement strand
CTTCCAGCTTCGAGCTTCCAGCTTCTTCTTCCTCCTTCCAGCTTCTCAGCACAGGTTCATCCACTATTTATATTCATTCAAAACAAGAAAACCTCCCTTCCCTCCTACCCTTGAAAGATCGAAAATTATCCTATTTTTGACTTTTGGCTAAAAATCAACGAAACGCGATGAAAAATAATAAATCAGGCAGAGTCCGGAAAGAATACAGGCAGGGGTTTACTGTTGCATTGATAATATTTGTTGTCGGAAGTTTGCTTGAATGGCTGGCGGGGGGGCAGGGTCTTGGATTACCTTCCTGGCCCATGAATGCTTTTGTGGGCATCAGTTTTGCCTTTTTGCTGGTATTTTTGCATTTCTTCTATTCCGATATTCCGGCAGTCAAATGGCTTTCTCGTGTACCGGCTTCCATAAGTTCCATTGTATTATTCACTTTTCTGACACTTATCCTGGGGCTAACCATACAGAATAATCCAGATGCTCCGAAATTTCTTAAAATTACAGGACTTTCTCATGTTCAGGGTTCCTATACTTTCCTGCTTTCCGGAATGTATTTGCTAACCACGCTGGGACTGGTGATTCTGAGAAGGGCCAATAAATTCACTTATCGCAATGCAGGATTTATGCTCAACCATTTCGGATTATGGCTTATCGTACTTTCCGGGAGTCTGGGTGCCGGGGACCTGACAAGACTTAATATATATGTGAATGAAGGAGAATCGGTATGGTACGGATATACCCAGGACCGTCAGCCCAGGGAACTACCTTTCAGTCTAAAGCTTATTGACTTCGATATTGATTATTTTAATCCCAAGATTGCTTATATCACTCCTGATTTAGAAACCAACTCATATAAAATACCCGAAGGAATTGACAACAATCTTACCATGATAGAAGAAGATATGGAGATTAATATCGCCTCATGGGATATTAAAGTTGAAGAATTCTATAAAACGGCCCGGAAAGACAGTCTTGGCAATTATTATCCTTCACCCGATACTTCATCAATTCCTGTTGCAAAGATACGCGCAGAGCATTCTCAGACCGGCAATGTAAAAGAAGGCTACATAAGCAGCGGTGGGATAATGAAACCACCGGTTATCATGCAATTAAACGAGCGATATAGTCTTGCTATGACACAACCCGAGCCCCGGGAATACAGTTCTGAAATTGAAATTACAGAACCCGACGGCAACATAAAACTCACCCGGCTGGTAGTTAATGAACCTATAAAGGTAGATGGATGGAATCTATACCAGCTTTCCTACGATGAGCGCCTGGGAAGATGGTCGCGATTGAGTGTGATCGAAGCCATCAGAGATCCATGGTTACCCGTTATTTATGTCGGTATTTTCATGGTAATCGCCGGAGCAATTTATTTATTTACTATTGGAAAAAAACCTCAGGAGGATCTGTCATGAACTGGATCGATTTCCCCACATTTGCATACGGATCGGCAATATTATGGCTTGCCGGCCTAATCGTTGTGCTCTTCAGCAAAAAAAGAAGCACTGCAAATTACATCGGAGTTGGAATTATAACGCTGGGTATCATTACCATCGCTGTTTTCATTTTCAGTCTCTGGGCTCACCTGGAAAGGCCTCCCCTCCGCACACTGGGAGAAACACGTTTATTCTATGCTTTTTTCATGCCCATTATAGGTGTGGCTTTTTATCTCCGGTGGAAATACAAATGGTTGTTAGGGTACGCCATTTTAATGACCCTTGTTTTCCTGGCCATAAACCTCAGTAAACCCGAGAATTACGACAAAACCTTGATGCCTGCTCTGCAGAGTCCATGGTTCGTCCCCCATGTAATTGTATACATTTTCGGCTATGCCGTGCTGGGCGTTTCCACCCTTGTGGCCATTTACGGACTTTACAAGAATTATGCAGGCCGGCTGGAAAAGAATGTTCTCCTGCTTGCCGACAACCTGGTATACCTCGGGTTCGGCTTTCTTACCCTGGGACTCCTTTTCGGTGCACTCTGGGCAAAACAGGCATGGGGACATTACTGGACCTGGGACCCCAAAGAAACCTGGGCCTTCCTCACCTGGCTGGTCTATCTCATCTACATTCACCTCCGCTACCAGCATCCCAAAAAGGTTAACGCCCCTTTATGGACCCTCAGTCTGGCATTCGTGGTATTGTTAATCGCCTGGTTTGGGGTGAATTTCCTTCC
>CAZGTU010000152.1:0-8505 GCA_964528675.1 uncultured Bacteroidaceae bacterium | reverse complement strand
TCAGGTGATTAAATAAAAATATTAACTAAAGTTCGGTTTTACCGGACAACAATGAAAATTATATAGAAAAACAAATTGGTCATACATCATTCATATTACTTTTTCATGTTAAAAAACATATTTAATAAATATTGTTATTCTGAGTGACCCCATATATTTGTATATTGAAAAAGCGTTTCATATGTCTGTATATAAGGCTATAAAGCAAAATTAACAGTTTTTAGTTTTCTCAGGCACAGGAAAAATACACGGATAAAAGAAAATTTAAAAGAACTATATTTTTATAACATATTTTAAAACTTGTAATACAAGATACAAATTTTGAATTTTACTTCTCGATTTATGATAGCAATATTAATTAATACAATCAAAATTCAACTACTATGAAGAAATCTTTACTCCTTAGTATTATCTTTTCGCTTTTACTTCTTCATCAGGGATTTTCCCAGGGAGATATCTCTTTTGTTGAAGTGTGGGCTCATTACGGAGAAAATGCTCCTGAATGGTTTACTGATGGTTCGGAAGTGGAAGAAGGTGACAATTCTTTCGCAGGTGTAGAAAGAGGAATTGTTTACAGTGATTACTCCGGACATGTTTATGTATCCAGCCGTCATGCAGAGGACACTGACAGTGATGGTGTACTTGACCAGGGAGAACCCCATGTATATGTGCTGGACCCTATGACAGGTGAAGCTCCGCCCTTTGGTGTTTCCCAGCTTCTTACAACAGGAATAACTTCCGGAGAACCTGCATTTGGAGGCGGTTATCCTTTAAATAATGTAGTTACAACTGAAGACGGAAGCATCTTTGCCTGCAATATGACTCTCGCTTCGGGCCCCGACATTGTAGGAGAGGATGGAGCTGTTACCGTTAAAGCATTCCGCGTATACCGCTGGAGCTGGGAACAGGACATCCCGACTATGATCATCGATTATCAAGAAGGTGGCTACAGATTAGGTGATAAATTCAGTGTCCATGGCAACTGGGATACCGAAGCCCAGATCTATGCAGCTCCCGGAGAAAGCAATAAACTACTTCGCTGGGATGTAAATGCCGGTGTGGTATCTGAAGAACCCGAGGTTATCACTCTTCAGGACATTTCCAATGCCGGGACTTCCATCACCGTTGCTGATGTTCCTTCCAAAGAAGACTGGATATATGTAAGCGGCAGGGGATTTATGCCAACCCTTTTCACAACAGAAGGAGTGAACCTCACCCAGGTGGCAATTGATACCGAAGGTTTTCCGGGAACACCCGTAGCAGGACGCACACATGAATTCGGAGGAAAATTATATATGGCAATGTTCTCGGACGATCAGAGTGCGTTCATTTTTGACATTTCCAAACATGGTGAAAATGTAACCGATGCTGATGTAATTGGCTTTACTCCAAGCTTTGGTACTGAATTCGAAAATGCCTATGGAGAAGGTGCTGTCGATCTTGCTACCATTGACGGACAGCTCTACGTTTATATATGTGGCCCAAGTAATGGAATTGCATGCTACAGGATTGATGGACTGGAAACCTCGGTTGAACGTTACAAAACCAATGAATTTGCGGTTTCCGCTTATCCAAATCCTGCCACCGATAAGGCAACGGTAAGTTTCACCCTGCCCTCAGATGCCAGTGGAGCAGTTTCCGTGAAAGTATTTGACCTCTCAGGTAAATTCATGGGAATTGTTGCTGATAAAGCACAACCCGGAAAACAGGAAATTCATCTGGACGTTTCAAGCTATCCTTCAGGAACTTATATGTACCAGGTCGTCTATGAAAACAAAATATCATCGGATAAATTCATCGTCAAATAATTTTTTCTCTAATTATTAATTAAAACCAGCTGAAAATGAAACGAACTTGTACGATTATGTCTCTTTTTATCATGGTCTTCCTTCTGGGAAACATCATGGTGAAGGCACAACCCGCAGAGGTGTGGAAAATCACACCCGACTGGAATATAGGCAAGGACAAAAGAGGTATTGCCTATAATGTTTTAACCAATCATGTTTATGTTGCCGGTACTGCCGGTGGCGCCACCGAGGCAGCAGATGCTGCACTGAACCAGATTCATGTACTTAATGCAGCCGATGGATCTCTGGTTAAAACGCTTACACTTGAACCTCTTACTCTCGCTGCAAACGGTTATGGTATTCGTGATGTAGCCGTTAGCAATGATGGAGGAATACTGGCGACAATTGTAACAACCAATAACTTTAACCCCCAGAAACTGTATTACTGGGAAAATGAAGATGCAGATCCGGTGCTTCTCTGGGAAGACCAATCCGGAAACGACATTGACTTCGGCCCCGGATTTGATGTGCATGGTAATATGAAGGAAGATGCCTGCATTATTATACCTTTTTTCGAAGAAGCAAGTGTATATTATTTTGAAATTACTGACGGTAATATAACAGATCCTGTAACTCTTACGTTAACAGATGTTGATGCCGGAAGAAATGCTACAGTTCAGGTATTGGGAACAAAAATATCAGACGGTTTCTGGTATAACAACACAACCCTGAATCAGCCTACCTTAATTGACGGTACAGGAAACGTTACCGGATCCATCCCGGCAGGAGTCTTTTCCGGACAAACTCATGATGTAGAGCAATTTAGCGTTGGTGATATGACCTATCTTGCTGTTGGAGAAGATAGTGTCGTACAAATTATTGATATTACAGGAAAAGCTGCTGATTTCTCCGATGTAACAAGCGCTGACAGCGTTACAGAAATAACAGGAATACCGGCAATAGCCGCAGGCTGGCCACCAGAATATGGAGTTGGTCATGAGCTTGAGGCTATGGGACTACCCGATGGTTCATATGTAATTTACTCACTTTCAAGCGATAACTATATCAAGGCTAATGCCACTGAAGGAGCACCATTTGCCACAAATGTTATGTTAAGCGGATTTGCAATGGTTGATTCCACTGTTGAAATTACTTATCAATATGTAGATATCAACGGTGATCCTGAAGGATCTTCAGAAATAAAATGGTTCTTATCTGATGATGATGCAGGTACAAATAAAACAGAAATCACAGGTAACCAGAATAATCTGACTTATACGGTGACCAGTGATGATGTAGGCAAATATCTGTCCTACTCCATTCTGGCAATTGCTTCCAGTGGAACGGCTTCTGATGATTCACATTTATTTGAATCAGGATTCATTGGACCTCTCGCACCAGGCGATGCAAGATATCCTGTCGCTTCCGACCTGGCAATCACAGGTCCTATAGCAGTTGATGAGGTATTGCAGGGTTCATACACCTATTTTGATGAAAATGGTGATCTTGAAGGAGAATCAATAATCAAATGGTATACCGCTGATGATGCATCAGGTACAAACATGGCTGAAGTTGCTGATGGCACCCTTGAATACAGGGTTAAGCCGGCTGATGATGATAAATTCATCATGTTCAGTGTAACTCCCGTGGCAGAAACTGGTGTACTCCTCGAAGGAGATGAAGTTACCGTTGTTTCCGATTCAGTTGTTTTCTTTCCGGAACTTCTTCCCACAGCCTCCGATGTAACAATCACAGGTCGTGAAGAAGTTGCAGGAATACTTACCGGCACATATACTTATACTGATCTGAATGGTGATCCTGAAGGAAATACCCTTTTGAAATGGTATAGTGCAGATGCAATCGATGGAGCCAAAACTGAATTGGCTGCTGATACAAACCGTTATGAGCTTGTTACTGCCGATGAAGGAAAATATGTATTCTTTGGAGTTACACCCGTAACTGAAAGCGGTGAAGTAGGCGAAGAAGTGTTTGACACTACCGGTGTTATTGCTGCTGAACCTGAACCGGAAGCACCTGTAGCCACAGATGTTATGGTTCACGGGACACCCGAAGCAGGGGCAGTTGTTTACGGTACTTATACCTACACCGATCGTACAGATGATCCGGAAGGTAATTCAGTGATCAAATGGTACACTGCAGATGACGCAGACGGAACCAATATGGCTCAGATTGATGGTGCTGATAATTATACCCTTATTGTAGATGAGAATATGATTGGTAAACATCTCATATTTGAAATTACCCCGGTTGCAACTACAGGTGAGCTTCTCGAAGGAGACCCTGTAACAGCAGCTACTGAAGTCGCTGCAACGGCATCTACAAATGATGGTGATTTTGACAGAGAATGGATACGTGCTAAAAAACTGGATGGCACTCCCGAATTTATAGGTACAGGCAGCACTGAACGTGGATTCGCTGTTGGAGCCGATCACATTTACATTGCCAGCAGACTTGGAGGAACCAAACTTCTCGTTCTTGATAAAGCAAATGGCGGACTGGTTGGTGAAATGAACACCGAAGGCATGGATGTAGGTCTCTTCAAGATCAGCGATGTGGAAGTATCAGATGATGGTCAGATCCTTGCATGCCCGCTGCAAATTAATGCCAGTGCTGAACCATTCGTTATTTATAAATGGGAAAATGAACTTTCAGCACCAACCAGGTTCATTGAATTTACAGCGACAGAATCATTACGACTTGGTGATAAATTTACCGTTGTAGGTGATGTATCGTCCGATGCTGTCATTTATGCAGCTACAGCAGCCGGTAATAAGGTAGTACGCTGGGTGGTTACCGGAGGTATTGTTGATGCTGGCACAGTAATAACTCTCGAAAACGTGACATCTGTTGGTTCCACACCTGCAGTTGCTCCTTTCGATGCCACTGCAACTTCCGACTTTATTATTGACGGACGCGGATTCCAGGCCCAGATCTTTGATCATGAAGGAATGTACGTGGGAGCTATTGAAGGTGTAGGACAAAGCAATAACCAATCCAATTCACCAAATATCTTCTATTTTAAAGATCGTACACTGGTGGCTTTCCATCAGAAGAATGAAGAAGGACAGTGGAATGTAATCGTAAAAGATATCACCTCCGTTCCTCATATCGAGGTAGGCACCTCTGAAATTCTATCGACTGCTAACCAGGAGCTTGGTGGCGTTCATGTTCAAACAACCGAAGACAACTTCCATCTGTTCATGCTCTCAGCCAACGAAGGTCTTGCGCATTGGACAGGTACACTTGAGCTTCCGATGTTTGAATATGCCGAAACCAATCTTGAAGGTACAGAAATCTATGTAAGATTCAGTAAAAACATGCCTGATTCCATCGGCAATGTAACAGGATGGACCATCATGGCCGATACTGAAGCCATTGGCATAGACACAATTTACGGTACAGGAACGGATGCTAATGTACTGACTTTCGCACTTGAAGAACCTGTTGCAGAAGGACAGGCTGTAACTATCGCTTATGACGGAACCGGAAGTGTGACTGCCTTCGATGGCATGCCTCTGAATCCATTCCTTGCTGAAGCAGTGGTCAATGTTGTTGGTGCTGAAGCTCCTGTTGCTTCCGATGTTACCATTACAGGTGAAACCCGCGTAGGAGAAACGCTTACAGGATCATACACATACTCAGATGTGAATGGCGATCTTGAAGAAGGAAGCGAGTATCAGTGGTATTATGCTTCAGATGCTGAAGGAAGTGATATGCTCAAGCTTCTGGGTGAAAATGACATCACTTACACAATAACAGAAGATGTTGCAGGTAAGTATGTTGCATTTGAAGTTATACCGGCTACCACTACAGGAGGAGAAGACTTCCTCGTTGGTGAACCTGCCATGTCCGACTGGGTATTTATTATCGGTGTTGGAATGGATGATGAGTTTGCAAACGCAGTGATGATTTATCCGAACCCCGTAGCCGATGTTCTTACAATTGACAATTGTTCAGATGTACGGACAGTTACTCTCATTGATCTAAGTGGTAAAGTCATGATGTCTGCTGACAACAACGGCGAAAGCACTATGAATATCAATATGGCTTCATACCAGAAAGGTATGTACATCATTAAACTCACCGGAGAGAATGGTAATACCAGGATCGAACGTGTAGTTAAAACTAAATAATATTCTTTATAAGAGGGCAGGAATGTCCTGCCCTCTTTTATTCTTTTTCATTACTTACGGTAACAATTCAGCTAACTGGAGAAGGATACCGGGAAGATAAGAAAAATGCATTATCATCGTTACTTATTTAAAATTAGAAGGGAAGTGAAAAAACTTATTCCATTTATCATATTATTGCTTTTTACAGCATCAGCTTTTACGCAGGAGATAAAAGTCAGAAGGGTCAAAAAGCTACCTGTTGAAGAAAAAGCTTATTTCCCTGATTTTGGAAAAAATCATAAAGAAATTTTATTATCCGGTAAGCACCGCAAAGGACTCACTTTATATAACCGTTGTAAAAGAAAACAACAGGAAATATCCAGTGCAAGAGGTGCAGGTTCGGATTACACTGTAAAACAGGATGGAGACATAATTTTCTCCGAAACAAATGTTAGAGAAGGCAGAAAGCTGACGGAATATAAAAGATATAGTTCTGAAACAGGACAGATCACCGCAGTTGACTCACCAGGCAATAAAACTAAAAGTTTAAAAATCCAGGGGAAAAATCTTTCCATAGTAAATGATCAAAATCAAGAAAAAAAACTGAGTCCGGCGAGAAATAAATTTTATATCTGGGCATCACTTTCTCCCGGTGAAGACAGAATTTTGTTCACAGCAGCCGGAGACGGTACTTATGTTTCCGATCTGGAAGGAAATATCCTGCACAATCTTGGATATCTTAATGCCCCCCAATGGCTTAATGAAAATTGGGTTGTCGGAATGGAAGACAAAGATGATGGGGAAAGAGTCCTTTCATCCAATATAATCGCAGTACATCTTGACTCAGGAAAAAGAATTAACCTTACTGAGAAAACAGATATAATTGCCCAGTACCCTAAAGTATCCCCGGAACGAAACAGGATAGTCTATCACAGTCTCGAAGGAGATATCTATCTGATGAAAATAAAGATCAAAAAATAAAAATTACCCTTTAAGTTTTACTGATTAAAGCTAATACCTTGAAAAAGATATTTATAATACTACTGACTTTATCTATCGGGACTCTTTATAGCTCCAGGGCCCAGAGCCCTGATTTTACCGGTTTAAAAGTAATGATCAATCCCGGACATGGAGGCCATGATCCCGATGACAGAGGCATGCCCAACGGTTTCTGGGAATCGGAAGGCAACCTGACCAAAGGCCTGTGGTTGAGAGACCTTCTGGAGGCAAGGGGTTGTGAGGTGATCATGTCCAGGGTGCTCAATCGGACCGAGGATGATTTACCTTTATCACAAATAGCTGAAATAGCCAACCAGAATGAAGTAGACCTGTTTATTTCCATTCATTCCAACGCCGGAAACCAGGCTACCAATTACTGCATGACCATCTTCAATGGCAAAAGTGAAACTCCGGCCATTCCGGAAGCAAAGGTATGGGCAAGAATTTTATGGCAACATCTTGTGACCAACAAAGCTACTTACTGGACAAATACAGATTCGAATTACATTGGAGATCTCACACTTAACCCCAGTTGGACCTATGGATATGGGGTTCTCTACCCATTAGAGGTACCCGGTATCATTTCTGAAGGAAGCATGCACGACTACCGGCCGGAAATGGATCGCCTACTCAACCTTGAATATCGCAAACAGGAAGCCTGGAATATGCTTTATGCAATGGAAGAATATTTTCAGTTACCGGGAAATGAACCATTTGGAAATATTGGAGGAATCATCAGAGATTCTCTTCTGGTAAAAGATAACTATAATATTGAAGGATCTCCTGATAAATATAATGTGGTAAATAATGCTTTTGTAGAAATCCTTGAAACAGGAGAAAAATACTTTGTCGATAGCCTGAATACGGGATATTATTATTTTGACAGTATACCACCAGGTGATTACAATCTGAAATTTTCTGCTTATGAATACTTTGATGATACAGTTTCTTTAACTGTGCAGCCACATGCATTTACCTATCATAACCACTGGCTGGAAGCTGATAAAACCATGCCTCCGGAGCTCATATCCTCTGCGCCTTCAGGAGGTGAAACAATCGGATGTTACGATCCTGTCATCTTCACCTTCGACATGAACATGGATTCTGCCAGTTTCGCAGAGGCCTTTTCTATAGAACCTGCAATAGACGGAACATTTACCTGGGATGAAGATTACCTGAAGGTTTCTTTCCTGCCGGTCATCCCTTATGAAACCAATACAAATTATACCATATTCATTGACTCAACAGCAAAGCATCAGTGGGAAGTTTCTTTGGACACCTCTTATAGCCTGAGTTTCATCACCGGAGACCGTAATCGTTATTCTCTTGAAACCAGTTTCCCCGGAGATGAGCAAACTGACATCAGTCCATATCTTCAATTCAGGCTGATTTTTGATGCGCCACTTAATAATTCATCATTGATCAATGCGGTCGAAATAGTCACCCCTGAAGGGGAATCTATCGGAACCCGCGGTGCCAATATCTACACCATAGAAGGTAAAGGTCATTATTATTTCGAGCCTTCAGCAGAACTTGAATATGAAAAAGAATATAAACTTGTGCTGGCAGGTTCAATTAAAGATGAG
>CAZGTU010000151.1:0-8519 GCA_964528675.1 uncultured Bacteroidaceae bacterium | reverse complement strand
TTATTTTCAATTTCTTCTCTGTATTTTTTTTCCCAGTTCCAGGCACTTAGCAATGTTTCTTTCAGGCCTTTCTCAGCTTTCCATCCCAGTTCGGCATTGGCAAAGCGGGTGTCGGCATATACTTTCTCAACATCTCCTTCTCTTCTGTTTGCTATCTTATAATTCAGCTTTACTCCTGTTGCGTTTTCAAAGGCCTTTATCACCTCAAATACGGAATTTCCTGCGCCTGTACCAAGGTTGAAGACTTCAAAATTCTTTTTATTTCTTTCTTTTAACAGACGCTCAATGGCTACCACATGAGCCTTTGAAAGGTCCACTACGTTAATATAATCCCTGATGGCAGAACCATCGGAGGTGTTATAATCATCTCCGAAAACTTTTAATTCCTCACGAATACCATAGGCAGTCTGTGTGATATAAGGAACAAGGTTATCCGGTACCCCAAGCGGAAGCTCTCCGATTTCCGCTGAAGGGTGAGCTCCTATGGGGTTAAAGTAACGGAGAGAAATTACTTTTATTTTTTTGTTGACATGACTTATATCTTTTAAAATTTCTTCCGAGATCTGCTTTGTATTTCCATAAGGAGAATTAGCAGGTTTGATAGGTGAATCCTCCGACACAGGCAAGGAATCCGGTTCTCCGTAAACAGTGCAGGAAGAACTGAATACAAAATTTTGGATCGATCTTTCTGCCATATTCTCCAGCAGATATATTAGAGAGTTAATGTTATTATGATAATACATCAAGGGCTTCTGAACAGATTCTCCAACTGCTTTGTAGGCAGCAAAATGAATAATCGCCTGAATGTTTTTATATTTATCGAATAACTTTGAAGTTTGGGCTCTGTCTGAAAGATCAGTTTCTTCAAACAGAGGTTTTTCACCGGTTATATTGGCTATCCGGTCAACCACATCCCGGTAAGAATTTGACAGGTTATCGGCTATTACAACCTTATGTCCTTTTTCCATTAATTCAACACAGGTGTGGCTCCCTATGTATCCGGTTCCTCCTGTAACAAGTATCATATTATTTTTTTTATAGACTCCAGTAATCCAGATCTTTTATCTTGTTCCTGAAAATTCCTTTCAGGTCTACAAAAAGAGATTCTTTAAAGGATATTTCTTTAAAATATTTCTCATTCAATGTCATATATTCATGATGATTTACCGCTACCATAACGCAATCGTACCTGGGGTTAATGGTACGGGAAAGTGAAAAACCATATTCTTCTTTTACCTCATTGGTAGAGGCATGAGGATCCACAACATCCACATTAAGTCCAAAGTCCTTTAATTCTCTGTACACATCTACAATCTTTGAATTTCTTATATCACTGACATTTTCTTTGAATGTCACACCCATAATGAGCACCTTTGAATTCCTGGGGTTTTTATCCTTGGCAATAAGTTTTTGAACAATGGTTTTCGCGACATAATTGCTCATCCCGTCATTTATGCTTCTTCCGGATGTAATTATTTGAGCATGATGGCCGAATTTGGCTGATTTATAGGTCAGATAATAAGGATCAACACCTATACAGTGTCCGCCTACCAGTCCCGGGAAGAAATTTAAAAAATTCCATTTTGTAGAGGCAGCTTCAAGAACTTCAAAAGTATTGATCCCCATTTTATTAAAGATCATTGAAAGTTCATTCATGAAGGCAATGTTGATATCACGCTGGGAATTTTCAATGATCTTGGCAGCTTCGGCTACCTTTATGGAACTTGCACGATGCACTCCGGCTTGAATTATCATTTCATAAACCAGGGCTATTTCTTCTGCAGACTCGGTATCACAGCCGGAGCTCACCTTTACGATTTTGGTAAGGGTATGTTTTTTATCTCCCGGATTTATACGCTCCGGCGAAAAACCCACCTTAAAGTCTTTGATGTATGAGAGTCCGGAGTTTTCTTCAAGCAGTGGAACGCAATCTTCCTCCGTACAACCCGGGTAAACTGTTGATTCATACACCACATAATCGCCCGCTTTAAGAGCTTTCCCAACAGTTTTGGTAGCGCTTAAAAGCGGGTTTAGATCCGGATTTTTGTATTCATCTATTGGAGTGGGTACGGCCACTACGTAAAAATCTGCCTTTTTTAGATCTTCAGGATCGGACGTGAAAAATATATCAGTATTATCAAAGTCTGAAGATTCCAGTTCATTACTGGGATCTATTTTTTCACGCATGAGTTTTACCCGGTCCTCTTTAATATCAAATCCGATTACAGGAACCTTTTTCGCAAATTCGAGTGCAATGGGTAAGCCAACATACCCTAAACCTACCACCGCAATCTTTTTTTCTTTTTGTAAAATTTCTGAATACATAGTAAAATTTATTTATATAATTTTTTTAATATTGGATGATAATCGCCTTTTAATCCGGCAGGATTCGAATTCCTGATGGTATAAACAGTCTCAATGGAGCTTTTTGCATCTGTAAGACCAAAACCATTTCCTTTCAGGATTTCTTCATATGTTGTGGTGTGAAGATCGGTAAAACCACTACTGAATTCAAGTTCATCATTGTCGACCCTGATGCT
The DNA here is from genome assembly GCA_964528675.1 of uncultured Bacteroidaceae bacterium. Classification (GTDB taxonomy): domain Bacteria; phylum Bacteroidota; class Bacteroidia; order Bacteroidales; genus CAYRTD01. The sequence goes on along the minus strand of CAZGTU010000151.1, from coordinate 5,979 downwards.
GCGATATGTGCGCTGGCCTTTAGCTTTGAGCTCATCGGGAATGTCATCATAGTCCAGGCTCAGATACCATCTCACCCGGGCTTTATCAAGTTCAAGATAACCGGCTGCTTTATCCTTTTCCAGGATCTGGACGATATTTTCTTTCACATCGCCAAATATCCAGGTGAGCATATCGAAGAAATGTACTCCGATATTGGTGGCTATTCCTCCCGATTTTTCAATATCCCCCTTCCATGAATAATGATACCATTTTCCACGACTGGTAATATAGGAAAGATCGATTTCATGAATAGTGTCTTCAGGGGCATTTTCAATTTTCTTTTTGAGTTCGAGAATGGAGGGGTGATAACGAAGTTGAAGAACGTTGTAGACTTTCTTTCCGGTTTCCTTTTCAAAATCAAGCAAACCATCAATATTCCACGGATTCAGTACCAGTGGTTTTTCGCAGATGGCATCTGCATCACTTCGCAGGGCAAAACGTATGTGAGAATCGTGAAGATAATTAGGTGAACAAATGCTGACATAATCAATTTTACTACCCCGTCTTCTCAATTTATCAACGTGCCGGTCAAATCTTTCAAATTCAACAAAAAAGTCAGCTTCCGGAAAATAACTGTCGATAAATCCTACACTATCAAATCTGTCGAGTGCAGCAACCAGGTGGTTGCCGGTTTCTTTAATGGCTCTCAAATGGCGGATAGCAATATATCCTGCAACTCCAATCAGAGAAAAATTCTTCACTGTCATATTAGTATACTTTATAATTTAACCACCTCTTCCTGCTCCAGGCTGTATTTTTCACCGCTTTCCGGACATATCGCAATATTGTTTTCATCAAATCTCAATTTATGTCCGTGTTCACTCATCCATCCTGTTTGTTTTGCCGGATTGCCGATAACGAGGGCATAATCTTTTACATCCCTGGTTATCACTGCACCTGCTCCGATAAATGCAAATTTTCCGATGTTATTTCCACAAATAATGGTTGCATTGGCTCCTATACTTGCTCCTTTTTTCACAAGGGTTTTCATATATTGATCTCTTCTTCTGACCGCACTTCGAGGATTTATTACATTGGTAAATACCATGGAAGGGCCCAGGAATACGTCATCTTCACAAATAACACCGGTATATACGGAGACATTATTTTGAACCTTAACATTATTTCCGAGGATAACTTCTGGTGAGATGACCACATTTTGACCTAGATTGCAATTTTCCCCAATTACACAATTTTTCATAATATGTGAAAAGTGCCATATTTTGGTTCCTTTTCCTATCTGGCAGCCTTCATCTATTACCGCTGTTTCGTGCGAGAAGTATTGCTTTTCTTCCATTTTTCACTGTTTGAAAAAATTTTCTACTGTACTACAGATGTAATTAAGCTGGTCACGGGTTAATTCTGTATGCATGGGAAGAGAAAGAACTTCATTTGATGCTTTCTCAGTAACCGGGAAATCACCTTCTTTATACCCAAGATCCTTATAAGCCTCCTGTAGATGCAAGCCAAGCGGGTAATAGATCATAGCCGGAATATCGTGTTCATTGAGATAGTTTTTAAGATCATCCCGTTTATTGTGTTTTACCCTCAATGTATATTGATGAAAGATGTGGTTGGAATAATTTAATCTTGGCGGAATAATTATATTGTCAATATCCCTTAGTGAATTATCATAATATTCTGCGGCTTTCTGACGGGCCAGATGATATTCATCCAGGTATTTGATCTTAATATTCAGTATTGCTGCCTGAAGGGTGTCTAATCTGGAATTAACCCCTACATAATCATAATGATACTTTACCTTCATACCATGATTCACCATGGCTGAAATTTTTTCTGCCAGTTTTTCATCATTGGTAAAGATAGCTCCCCCATCACCAAAAGCTCCGAGATTTTTAGAAGGGAAGAAGGATGTGCAGCCTATATCGCCAATGGTTCCGGCCTTTTTTGAAGTGTTTTTTTCAAAGAAATAATCTGCACCAAGGGCTTGTGCTGTGTCCTCCACAACAAAAAGACCTTTTTCATGGGCAATCTCCGTAATGGCACTCATATTTGCACACTGGCCAAAAAGATGAACAGGAAGTATAGCTTTTGTTTTCTCTGTTATAGCGGACTTTATTTGATTTACATCTAAATTGAATGAATTTTCCTCGATATCGACAAGGATAGGTTTTAGACCAAGTAATTTAATGACTTCAATGGTAGCAATGAAAGTGAAGGGTGTGGTAATTATTTCGTCACCTGGTTTCAGATCCAGAGCCATGAGTGCTACCTGGAGGGCATCAGTACCATTGCCACAGGGGATAGCGTGATCGATCCCAAGGTAGTTCTCAAGTTTTTCTGCAAATTCTTTGACTTCAGGACCTTTTATGAAAGCTGAGTTTTCGATTACTGTCTTTATTGCCTGCATCACTTCCGGTTCAATTTTTCGGAATTGTGAAAGCAAATCGACCATCTGAATTTTTTTCATCATATTTTTTGCATTTCAACATGCTAAGATAAATATTATCGTTCAGAAAATTGATCTACATTTTATGAATGGTTAGTAAATTTGTTTGGAGAGTAAGAATTACACTATTAATTTTGACAAAAACCCACTCTTAATCAAGAAAAAATTGAATATTCATAATTATATCTCCGAGTTTCTGCTGAGGCATGAAACAATCAACCTGCCCGGCCTGGGGAAGATAAAAAAGATCCGTACCGAGGCAAGATTGGAAAAAGGTGAGATCCGTCCTCCGGGATCCAAATTAATTTTTACATCAGAAGAAAGTGCTGATGATGATAATCTTCTTGCAAAAGATATCGCAGCAGGTGAAGATATTAGTCTTGAAGAAGCAAATCAGCGAATACTTGAATTCATAGATGATATAAAATTCGCCTTCAATAAGGGCGAGGCTTTTACGATAGAAGGAGTTTGCACCTTGTCGCTTGATGAGAACAATAATGTCAGACTTGATCAGGACCCTGATTTCATTGGAGATCCGGAAAGTTATGGACTAGATAGCCTCGAATTTAAGGATGAAGAAAAAGGCTCCGGGGAAGAAAAAGATTTAACAGAGGATGAGGCTGAAGAAGAAAAAGAATTCCACAGCGAAAAAATGGCCTGGGTCCTTGATGAAGAACAGGACATGCACAAGTTCGAAGAAACTTATGTAACCGGCGGTTATAGTAAAAAAGAACAAGATGAAAAGCCATCTGAGAAAAAAGAAATTAAGGACAAAGAAGAACCTCAGAGCGAGAAAATCGAGCCTGAAAAGGAACCTCCGCCTCCTCCGCCGGCCCCTCCTTACTCTCCTACAACAGTGATGGAAATGAGAAAAAGGTCGGTCAGAAGAAGATTGAACATAGGTCTTACCATAGTCGGAGTTGCGATATTGATAGTCGCCGCTTTCATTCTTATACCGATAAGGTTGGATTTCTTTGAAAATGAAATCAGTTTTGATGACATCTTTGGCAGTTCTGAAGAAATGGAGGTTAACGACGATTTTTCAGCCATCAAGGATGAGGAATTTGATTTCGATGAAATGGTGGATGGCATGGAGAAAGACCTCGATTCAGCCTCTAAGATGGAACATGCTCTTGATGTTCCGGATGAAACTGGGGAAGAAGCACAGCCCGGTGCTGCTGCAGAAAAAGCACAGGCCGGCACCGCTACTGACGAGGAATATGTTGAATATCATATTATTGCAGGAAGTTTTCGGGATTATGAAAATGCAAAGGAGCTGCAGCAGGAGTTAACTATGCAGGGATATCCCAGTTTGTTAATTGAACCTCGTCCCGGAATATACAGGGTAAGTGCTATTTCTTACAAAGATAAAGTCACCGCTTTGAATAAGCTGGTTGAGTTCAGGGAAAAGACCGGGATGGAGACAGCCTGGTTAATGAACCTGGAATAGAACATTAATTCACCTGTGAACCATTGCTTGCATTTTCCCCGGGTTCCACAAAGTAAAGCTGACCATCCGGTTCTTCTGACAGTAATAACATTCCCTGTGATTCTATTCCTTTGATCTTACGGGGAGCAAGGTTTAGAAGAATGCATACCTTTTTTCCCGGCAGATCTTCAGGTTTATAATATTCAGCAATCCCACTAACTACCGTCCTTTTATCCAGTCCCGTATCAACTGTCATTTTAATGAGTTTTTTGGTCTTGGCCACCTTTTCTGCATCAAGGATAGTGGCTACGCGTATATCCATGCTGCTAAAGTCATCAAAAGATATCTCATCTTTAGCCGGAGCCAGATTTTGAGCGCCATTTTCATTATCAATTTTGTTCTCTTCCAGTTTTTTCAGTTGATTTTCAATGACCTTGTCTTCAATTTTTTCAAACAGAAGTGAAGGCTTTTCAATTTTATGACCTTCCGCAAGTATGTTTTTCTTTCCGGCATCTTCCCATTTAAGGTCTTCCAGGTTCAGGAATCCCCTCAATTTTTCCGTTGTGGAAGGAAGAAAAGGATTAAATAGAATAGCCAGGTTAGCTGTAAGCTGCAGGGAAATGTGAAGAATGGTTTTTACCCTTTCTTCATCTGTTTTTATCAGCTTCCAGGGTTCTGTATCGGCAAGGTATTTATTTCCAAGCCTTGCCATGTTCATAGTTTCTCTTAAAGCTTCTCTGAATTTAAATTCATCGAGTGCCCGTTCAATATTTTCTTTTAATACCGCGAATTGATCAATGATTGCTTGATCTTCGGTTTTTAGTTCTCCCTTTTCCGGGACTATTCCATTGAAATATTTATGTGTAAGGACGAGTGCACGGTTAACGAAATTTCCAAGGATAGCAACAAGTTCATTGTTATTTCTTGATTGGAAATCTTTCCATGTAAAATCATTATCCTTGGTTTCGGGGGCATTTGCACAGAGCACATAGCGCAGGACATCCTGTTTGCCCGGGAAATCCTCAAGGTATTCATGTAACCAGACTGCCCAGTTCCTGGATGTTGACAGTTTATCACCTTCAAGGTTCAGGAACTCATTGGCGGGAACATTTTCCGGAAGAATATAACTACCTTCTGCCTGGAGCATTACGGGAAATATAATGCAATGAAAAACGATGTTATCTTTCCCAATGAAATGAATCAGCCGGGTATCCTGATCCTTCCAGTATTTTTCCCAGTCGGGGGTAAGCTCTTTGGTGGCCGAAATATATCCGATTGGAGCATCGAACCATACATAAAGCACCTTTCCCTCTGCATTATCAACAGGCACAGGAATACCCCAGTCAAGATCACGACTTACGGCACGTGGATGCAGTCCGCTATCCAGCCAGGATTTACACTGACCGTAAACATTGGGTTTCCAGTGTTTGTTTTCCTCGAGTATCCAGTTTCTCAGGAAATCTTCATATTGATCGAGAGGGAGAAACCAGTGCTTTGTTTCCTTTAGTTCGGGAACAGCACCGGAAATGGTGGATTTAGGCTTGATAAGATCAGTGGGATTAAGCGATGATCCACAACTCTCGCACTGGTCACCATAGGCATTGTCATTTCCACACTCCGGACAGGTGCCGGTGATGTACCGGTCGGCCAGGAATTGTTTTGCTTCCGGGTCGTAATATTGTTCGGTGGATTTTTCCAGGAATTTATCTTTATCATAGAGTGTCCTGAAAATTTCTGAAGCTGTTTCATAATGCACAGGGTTGGTGGTACGGGAATATATATCGAAAGAAATACCCAGTTTTTCAAAAGAACTTTTATTCAACTCATGATACCTGTCAACAATATCCTTGGGAGAGACCCCTTCCTGCCTTGCCTTTATGGTTATTGGCACCCCGTGTTCATCGGAACCGCAGATAAACAGCATATCTACTCCTTTGAGTCGAAGATATCGTGAATAAATATCGGCAGGAACATAAACGCCTGCAAGGTGTCCCAGGTGAATAGGCCCGTTTGCATAAGGTAAAGCAGCAGTAATAAGGTGTCTTTTATATTCTTTCATTGTGGAAAATTTTGAAATGCAAAGATAATAAAATGGTTTAA
>CAZGTU010000150.1:0-8561 GCA_964528675.1 uncultured Bacteroidaceae bacterium | reverse complement strand
TTAAACCCTATTCTATTATCTCCTCCAGCCTCATCAATCCCTCAATAAAATAATAATCCGCATAAGTAAGCGGTACATCCACCTCGCTGTCTGCAGGCAAATGTCCTACGCTATGTTTTAAAATGAAATTTCCGTTTTCTCCCTTTTCAGCCCTGTAATTGGTGCCAAGTGAATACAGCATGGTTTTGGCAGCTTCCCTGTAGCGTTCGGTTCTGTCAGGTTCAACATAATTGGCTAATTCAAGAAATGCTGAGGCCATTATTGCGGCGGCAGACGCATCTCTGTTTGCCTCCGGAATATCGGGAGCATTAAAATCCCAGTAAGGAATCATATCTTCGGGCATATTGGGATGATCAAGTAAAAAATCTGCGATATTTATGCAATGAGTAAGGTAACGTGGATCGCTGGTTGCACGGTAAACACTGGTAAATCCATAAAGCCCCCAGGCCTGCCCCCTTGCCCAGGCCGATTCATCGCTGTAACCCTGAACGGTCTGTTTCCCGATCACCTCGCCGGTTATGGTGTCGAAATCCACAAGATGAAAAGAACTGAAATCATCCCTGTAATGCTCTTTCATGGTCCTTTCCGTATGAGAAATACAATTTTTGTAATAATCCTCTATATCGGCTGTTTCAGAAGCCCAGAAAAGAAATTCCAGGTTCATCATATTATCAATAATCACCGGGAACTCCCATTCACCATGATCCCAGGAACGGATACATCCTACGGTTTCATTATAACGGGTCATTAAACTTTCTGCCCCGGTAAGGAGAATATCCTCGTATTCTTTATTACCTGTAAGCCTTAAGCCATTGCCGAAACTGCAATAGAGCATAAATCCCAGATCGTGTGTACCTGTGTTGTATTTTTCTTCTTCAAGTATCATTGTCCTCTCATGGGCAATATTCTTAAGTTCTTCATCGTCGGTATGATCGTACAGGTACCAGAGGCTACCGGGGTAAAAACCACTGCACCACCAACCGGTTCCGGCTGTAACCAGTTTGCCATTTTCATAGGTGCGGGGTGTCAGACTATCGGGCAATACTTTATTCATCTCTTTATACTGTTCAACTGCAAAGCTTAGCTGATCATCGATGAATTCTTTCCAGTTAGCTTCAGTTTTATCCTGATTACAGGAAATTAATGAAAGTAATAAAATGAACGGGAGAAATGAGAATAGCTTTTTCATGATCCTGAATTATGTTTGGTTTGTTTTTATAACTAACTTTAGGCTTCCGAAAATACTAAAAAATCCAGATAATTACTCATCTAATATTATTGTTCTATTATGATTAATTACAAAGCAGACAACAGCAGGTACGATAAAATGAACTATAACCGGGCAGGTCAGAGTGGGTTAAAACTACCGGCCATCTCACTCGGATTGTGGCATAATTTCGGAGGAGTGGATGTTTTTGAGAATGGCAGAAGGATCCTTCATCATGCTTTTGACTCGGGTATTACGCATTTTGATCTGGCCAATAATTACGGACCTCCGGCCGGATCGGCAGAGGAAAACTTCGGGAGGATTCTGAATTCAGATTTCAAAACCTACCGGGATGAGATGGTAATTTCAACCAAAGCCGGTTATTACATGTGGCCAGGTCCCTACGGAGATTGGGGTTCTCGCAAATACCTCCTCTCCAGTCTTGACCAGAGCCTTAAGCGGATGGGGCTGGATTATGTAGATATTTTTTACTCCCACCGGCCGGATCCGGATACTCCTCTTGAAGAAACCATGATGGCACTCAATCATGCAGTAAAACAGGGAAAAGCGCTTTATGTGGGGATATCCAATTATACTGCCGATCAGACCCTGAGGGCCGCTGAAATACTTCAGGATCTGGGAACTCCCTGCCTGCTCCACCAGCCAAGGTATAATATGTTCGACAGATGGATTGAAGACGGACTCCTCGATATTCTTGAGGAAAAAGGAATAGGCTGTATACCTTTTTCACCTCTTGCACAAGGAATTCTTACCGATAAATATCTGAACGGAATCCCGGAAGGTTCCCGGGCAGATAAAGAACATGGCTTTCTCAAGAAAGAATTCATTACGGAGGAAAAGCTGGAAAAAGTTAAAATGCTCAATGAGATCGCAAAAAAGAGAGGCCAGAGCATCGCTCAATTAGCCCTTGCATGGATATTAAGGGATAAAAGGATTACTTCCGTCCTTATTGGTGCAAGCAGTGTAGAACAGTTGGATGATAACCTTAATCTTCTGAATAATATAAACCTTAGTGGAATAGAGCAGGATGAGATCGAAAAGATCCTGAGCTGAGTTCTTATGAAAATGAATTCAGAATTTACCCTGCTTATCCCCTACATCAGAATCTATGATTTTAGATGAGACAATACATGTGCTGAAAAACAGCTATAAGGATAAAGTTGAAAATCTGTTTATCAGGGAAGTCAGGATAGGTCTGTATATGACAGCAATAAGTCTGTCTGATGGCAGCACGGGATTATCGAGCACTGCAAAACCTGTGAACTCCGAAATTCATAGAAAGAAAGAATCCAGAGATTACGGGGATTTTACACCGAACAATATTACCGGAAAAAGCATTCTTGATTTATTTGAATGTAAAAAACAAGGGCCTTTAATCGATACACTGAGAGTAGCAGCATTAAATGCCCTTTCTTCCGAAATCCTGCGAAATCCGGGCTATCAAATACTAGCAAATACCGATCCTATTGATCTTCTTGACCTTGAACAAAACCAGACCATTACTCTTGTTGGGGCTTTTCAATCTTATATTCAAGAAATATCTCAAACAAACAATCGATTATTTGTCCTTGAGTACAATGAGGAGGCTTTTGAAAAGGATGAAAGGAAATACTACACGCCGGCCAAAGAGTTTTCAAAAATATTGCCAGGTTCAGATATTGTAATAATTACAGGACTCACCCTGGTGAACCATACTCTTGATCAACTGCTTGAGAGTATATCACCTGATTCTAAGGTTATTGTTACCGGGCCCTCGAGCAGTATCATTCCTGATATATTGTTTGAACACAATGTGGATATTATCGGTGCAGTCAGGATAAATGATCCGGAGCTAAGCCTGAAAATAGTGAGTGAGGGGGCAGCAGGATATCACATGTTCAGGTATTGTGCCGAGAAGATCTGCATATTGAAAGAATAAGACTTAAAGTGTATTTCAGGACTTCTTCAATGCTTCCAGGACTCTTTCAGGGGTTAACGGCATCCTGTAAACACGGGCCCCGCATGCATCAAACACTGCATTGGCAATAGCACCGCCCACTGAAATGATCGCAGGTTCACCTCCTCCCTGGGCTTTTTCATCCATAGCATCCACTTTAACAGAGTGGATAACCTCAGGGATCATTGAAAACACAGGCAACTGATAGTCATCAAAATTGTTGTTTTTCACATCTCCTCCTTCGAATTGGATATCTTCAGTTAAGGTATAGCCCAGTCCCATGTTTACACAACCTTCAGCCTGAATATCGGTGCCTTCAGGATTTACCACCTGTCCCATATCCTGTCCTACCACTGCTCTGAGCACCTTCACCTCGCCGGAAGAGGTATCTACTTTGACCTCCACCATGATGGTTACATAGGTTCCTGCATCAATTCCCAGGGCCAGTCCTTTTCCATGACCTTCAGGTAATTTTGAGCCTTTCCAGTCAAATTTATCTGCTGCCACTTGCAAGGATCGGGTAGCACGAAGGTTAGGAGCATTTTTCATGCGGAACTCCAAAGGATCCATACCAATTTTATGGGCCATTATATCCATATGGGATTCCCGGGCAAAGGTGTTGGTGGGATTCCCGGGAGCACGCCATGCACCTGTTCCAAAAAAGTGAATCTCATCTCCATCATAAATTGTGGTTTTGTGATGAGGAATTCCGTAAAACATATCTGTACCCCGGGCTCCGGCACAATAGGTATTAAAATCCCAGAAAGTTATTTTTCCATCAGGGGTAATTCCTGAATTTATTTTAACCACTGCGGCAGTGCGAAACATATCATACATAAATTCTTCCCGGCGTGTCCAACTCAACTGGATAGGTGTTCCTTCCATCGCCACAGCTATGCGTGCAGCTTCAATTGCCTGCCTGTTGTATATTTTTCCTCCAAATCCGCCTCCCAGGTAAATCTGTTTGATATGAACCTTTTCTTCAGGTAAATCCAACAATTCTGCGACATCCCTTCTTGTTCCGAAGGGGGTCTGGGAAGACACCCACATGGTTAACTTCCCACCCTCGTAAACAGATGTAGCGGCATGAGTCTCAATGGATGCATGCGCCTTGTATCCGTCATGAAATTCTTCCTCAAACACAATATCCGCTTCTTCCCTGCCTTTCTCCAAATCACCTCCTTTATGACGTATATCGCTCCTGTTCGCATTCTTCAGGATATGACTGAAAATTGTTTCATCATTAACATCTGAAGAGGAACTTTCCCATTCTGCTTCCATTTCATAAATGGCATTTTGAGCCATTTCCGGAGATTTATGAAGAGCCACAATAAAATCATCTTCACGAAAAACTTTAACACCCTCCAAAGCTTCTGCCTTCGATGTATCCAGTGATAGTAACTTCACTCCATGCTGGGGAGGACGGAGGATTTGTGCATAAAGCATACCTGGCAACTGAATATCTGCTGTATAGAGTGCTTTTCCTGTCACTTTTTCTTTTGCATCCATCCTGAGGTATGGATTGCCAATAATATCAAATTCTTTGGGATCTTTTAATTCAGGTTCTTTGGTTAAGGAACGAACGATTTTTTTTCCTTTGGTAAGCTCTTCGTATGCTATTTTCCTGTTCCTGTTATTTTTAACAAATATTTCTCCACCGGAAGCTTCAAGTTCTTTTCCGGGTACTCCAAGTTCCTCTGAGGCCAGTTGAATAAGCACTATTCTTGCCTCCGCGGCAGCAGCACGAAGCAAAGGGTCATGAAATCGATGAGTCATCGAGCCCCAGGTTCCTGCATCATAAGGAACAAGGTCGGTATCCCCCATGATCATGTTCACACTTTCAAAAGGAACCTCCAGCTCATCGGCAAGCACCTGTGCCAGTGAGGTGTTAATTCCCTGACCCATTTCAATCTTTCCTGAAAAACAGTCAACTTTTCCGTCTTCTCTGACACGCAAATAGGCGTTGAAATCCGGTTTATCCTCCTGACCGGGTTTTCCATTTTTCCCTGCAAGTGCAAAGTGTGGAATCGCGAAGACTACAATGATGCCTCCACCAAGTTTTTTTATGAAATCTCGCCTGTCAAACTTCACAGGCTCTTTATCAAAGTCGTCGAAATAATACTTATTAATATCATCTGCTTTCATGATGCCGGTTCTCCTTTCATTACTTTAGATGCTTGTTCAATTGCTTTAATGATCCGTGTATGAGCCCCACAACGGCAAAGGTTTCCATCCATCCCTTCAATAATCTCCTGTTTGCCGGGATTGGGATTACGGTTTAATAAACCAACAGCATTCATGATCATTCCAGGTGTACAGTATCCGCACTGCAGGGCATCATGATCAACAAAAGCCTGCTGGACAGGATGAAGCTTACCATCTTTTTCAAGGCCCTCTATAGTGACTACTTTGGATCCTTCAATAAACTCAAGATAAACTCCACAGGATCTGACAGGCTCACCATCCATCAAAACCGTGCAGGAACCGCAATATCCCAGACCACAACCGTATTTAGTACCGGTAAGGTTGAATTGCGTACGAAGCGCCCAGAGAAGAGATTGACTGCCCTCGTAGGTAGCTTCCACTTTCTTGCCATTCAGCTCAAACTTAACTTTTTGTTTCATAAGTTATATTTTTTAGTTCCTAAGCTTATTTCATTTTGATAATCCTCCGGAGTATCTATATCTCTCAATATTTCATTTCGACCGCATTCAACTTCAAATACATCTTCCTGAAAAATTCTCATCAGTTGTCTTAGACCCTGATTGTTATCGAGATTTTTAATTTCATCCCTGTACCGGGTTTCAATCAATGTCGGGTGTCCCCTTCTGCCCTCAAATATCGGAATAACAATTCCTTTTTCAGATTTTCTCCAGGCAGCAATGACTTTCCGGTTAACTTCCGGGGGTATTTGCGGTTGATCTCCCAAAAAAATAAGCACAGCTTTGACATCCTCTGAGACAGCACTTAAACCACAAATCACCGATGAAAGCATCCCCTCCTGATAGTTTTCATTAATACAAATATCCACCTGCAAATTACTGATTTTTTTAGTTATTTCCTCATAATGTGAACCCAGAACAACATGAATATTGAATTCTTTTACAGATTTAATATTTTTAATAACTCTCTCAATAATTGTTTCACCTCCATATGGAAGAAGCATCTTCTGCTTTTTCATCCTGGTGGAAGCGCCGGCTGCAAGTACTATGGCCCCTATATCATTCATTTTTCATTCTTTAATAGATAACGAATCTGTACCAACTGGGCTGCAATGCTCACTGCTATTTCCTGAACTGTTTTTGAATTAATGTCCAGACCAATTGGAGCATGTATCCTATCCCATTGCTCTTCGCCAGCCCAGCCCTTTTCAATGAAAAGTTCACGGGTTTGAATAATCTTCTTCTTACTGCCTATCATTCCAATGTATCCGGCAGAGGAATCAATAAATTTTCTGAGCACTTCAGAGTCTAGCCTGTGACCACGCGTAACGATGACAATAAATGTATCCTGGGTGACTTTAATTTTTGCCAGCGTATTTTCAATAGTCCCTGAAATCACCCTGGTGGCATCCGGGAGATTATTTTTGTTTGCATATTCTTCCCTGTCATCCCATACAGTTACCTCAAAATCGAGCAAATTGCCCAGATGTGATAATGCTTTACCCACATGACCTGCACCGGCAATTATGAGTTCCGGCAAAGGAATTATACTTTCAAAGAAAACCAGTGTATCCCCTTTCTTACCAGGTGCTTCCATTGTAATTTTATTGAAATCACCGGGCTTATTTCGCCTGAACATGTTTTCTGCCATTTCTGTTACTTCACTTGCGATCTTTCCTGTAAGTTCATTCTTCGCGTCCCGGTTAAACCAGTAACGTTTAAGCTTTTGCCCTCCCTCCTCATCTGGTTCTGCAATGGTGATGAGAACACCGGGTTTTCTGTGAGAATATGATTCCTGTAGTTTCTGAAAAGTTAAAAAATGCTTTTCGGGCGAAGCATCCATTAATACAGCCATTTCACCACCGCACACCACAGGATCTGGGTCAGTAATATCGTCATTGAGGTCGAAAGGATAATAACCGGATCGTTTAGCATTCAGGGCATCTGTAGCTTTTTTCTGAATAGCATGTTCTACCTGACCACCTCCAACTGTACCGTATATAAGCCCTTTAGCTGTGAAAATTGCTGAACTGCCGGACTTTTGGGGTGTTGATCCGTCAGTTTCTCCCACTGTTGCAATAACACAGGAAATATTTTGTCCAAGTAATTCTGCTAAATCAAGGTATAAATTCTTGCGGCTTATAATTTCATTCATGATTGTATGTAAAAAAAATAAAAAAATATATTCAGGGATTTGACAATTTAACTATTTTCGTTAAAAATTTAACTAATTCTTACAGGCTTATTTTTTTCAACAATTTATAATCAAGAACGTTTATTTATCTTAAAAATAAAAATCTATGAAGAAAACATACAACTGGGGAATACTCGGACTTGGAAATATTGCCCATAAATTTGCCCAGGCCATTGATGCTATTGATAATGGTGTTTTATATGCTGTTGGTTCAAGGACAGTTGATAAAGCAGAAAAATTTGCTAATCAATACAACATCAATCAATGGTATGGTAGCTATGATGATCTTATCAGAGATGAAGATGTTGAAATAGTATACATTTCTACTACACATAATCTGCATTACGAACTGGCAAAGAAAAGCATTGAAGCAGGAAAACATGTACTTTGCGAAAAGCCGGTCACGATAAATTCCAGGCAATTTGAAGAGCTCAGAGAACTTGCTGTCTCGAAAAAAGTTTTTTTCATGGAGGCCTTGTGGACAAGATTTCTTCCCCATATGGAACGAGCCATGGAATTTATTGAGCAGGAGAAAATAGGCGAAATAAAATTCATTAAGGCTGATTTTGGAATTAAGATCCATCCGGATCCTGAGGGAAGATTACTCAATTTAAAGCTTGGCGGAGGAAGTATCCTCGATATTGGTATATATCCCATATTTCTCAGTCTTCAACTGCTTGGATATCCTGATAAAATCGTTGTGGATGTAATCAAAGGAGCCACAGGGGCTGATGAAAGTTGCAACATATCGTTTGTTTATAAGAATGGTGCAATGGCAAGTCTTTCAAGTACCTTTCGGGTAAATACGGAAACTTCGGCGGATATCGCAGGAACGAAAGGAAGGATCAAGATGAACCGCATGTTTTTTATGCCCACCTCAATATCTGTAAACATAGAGGGAGAGTCAACCAGCCATCATGAATTCAATGTTATCAAAAACGGCTATGAATATGAAGCCATTGAGGTAATGGAATGTCTGGATAAAGGATTAACCGAATCCCCGAAACTGCCGTTATCATTTACCTCACAACTCATGAGACT
>CAZGTU010000149.1:0-8650 GCA_964528675.1 uncultured Bacteroidaceae bacterium | reverse complement strand
ATGTCATCATATAACTTATTATTTCAGCGTGCTAAGCTATACCTCTGAAATGAGTTTTTATTCGTCACAACTAATAATGACCTCATCTTCGGCATTCTATTCAATCTCTCCAGACCATGATACATTTTTACCATCAACATCGATCTCGAGCCTGTTATTTGTAATCTGGATGTCATTCTCAATCAGAACCAACCTATCCATGAAGCACAAATGTATTTTGTATTTTGAGCGTGGGCAAATGAGGAGCATTCACAAACACCCTTAAAAATAAACAAGCCGTGAGTAATCCTAAAACCGTCCTGAAAGGCGGCTACTTGGGTTGGCTTTGCAAGCTCTTTGACAAAGCTTTGGTTGTAGCGTTGACTCGTGGGAATTTGGCAATGTGCTTGCAAATAGGACTGGTTAAATCACATTTTTCAAGTATTTTCCTGTAATAGACTGCTCACAATTCACAATATCTTCCGGTAATCCCTGAAATATTAATTCGCCACCATTTTTCCCTCCTTCTGGCCCCATATCAATTATCCAGTCAGAAAATTTAATAATATCAAGATTGTGCTCAATAATAATCACTGTATTATCGTTGTTTACCAATGTTTTTACGATTTTGTAAAAATTATCAATATCCGACATGTGAAGTCCTGTTGTTGGTTCATCCATAATGTAAATATTGCCTTCTTTTTTCAATTCAGTTGCAATTTTTAATCGTTGCGATTCGCCGCCAGACAAGGTACTAAGTGACTGTCCTAATTTTAAGTACCCTAAGCCAACTTCCTGTAAAAGAACCATGTGTTTTTTTATTTTTGATGAATCGAAAAAATCGGAGGCCTGAGTAACTGTCATATCAAGTACTTCGGCAATATTTTTGCCCATGAATTCCAATTCCAACACTTCGGGGTGATAACGTTTTCCTTCGCATTCATCGCATATTGTTTTTACCGAATCCAAAAAATGAAGTTCAAAGGTTAAAACACCTTGTCCGTTGCATTTGGGGCAGGCACCTTTTGAATTGAAGCTGAACAATGAGGCTTTGGAATTGGTTGCGGAAGCAAATTCTTTTCGTATTAAATCAAAAACACCAATAAATGTCGCTGCATTTGCTCTTGATGATTTTCCAATGGGCGACTGATCAATAACAATTGCATCGGGTTGTTGTTTTGCAAAGCACTCGTGTATCAAGCTGCTTTTGCCACTTCCGGCAACTCCGGTAACACAGGTTAATACTCCTTTGGGAATTTTTACGAATACATTTTTTAGGTTGTTCGCGGTGGCGTTTTTGATTTCAAAAAATGAAGTTCCCTGCTTTCGCTTAACGATCGGGATATCATTTTTCAGAAGATACTCACCTGTGGTACTCTCGATATTTTGTAATCCTTCGGGTTCACCGTTATATACCACATTTCCTCCATATTTCCCTGCTTTGGGTCCAATATCTACTATCCATTCAGCAGCCCGGATAATATCAGGGTCGTGTTCTACCACAAATACAGAATTTCCATTTTCTTTTAATCGAAACAAGATATTCATTAGGTTCTCTGTATCCCGGGGATGCAATCCGATAGAAGGTTCATCGAGAACGTAAAGCATGTCCACCAGGTTGCAGTCCATTTGCTTACTCATTTTTACCCGTTGCGATTCACCTCCGGAAAGTGTGCCTACCGAACGATCAAGCGACAAATAGCCCACACCAATTTCAACAAGCTGTTGAAGTAAAAATTGTGCTTTCCGCAAAATTGGCTTCGATATTTCGTCATTTATATTCAGTAAAAATGGAAGAACATCAACCAGTTCCAAGCGGCATACATCCGCAATGGTAAGTCCGTTTAGTGTCACATTTCTTGCCCGCTCATTTAATCTTGTGCCACCACATTGTTCACATGGTTGATAATTAAAATATTTTGTGTAGGCGTTCTTATCTTCTTTGGCGGTTTCATCTTCGGCCCTTGTGGCGACAGCTTTTTCGAGTTTACGGGCTATTCCTTCAAAGTTTCGGTTGTAAGTTAATTTTTCTTTTGCATTCTTTATCTGAAAAGGTTCAGAAAACAATAGTAACTCCAATTCTTCTTCTGAAAACTCTATTAGCGGTTTTTCTGAATCTATTATATCTAAACTGACTAACTCTTTCCAAAGGAAACCTCCAACTTTATAATGTGGATGCGAGATAGCACCATCACGAATGGATTTCTCCTTGTCAAGGAATAAATCAAGATCAATTTTAATTTGTTTTCCTAATCCATTGCAATGCGGGCACATGCCCTCCGGATGGTTAAAAGAAAAATAAAATGAAGGGCCAATAAAAGGTTTCCCAATGTGTGAAAAAAGCAGTCGCAGATAGGTGTTAATTTCTGTTGCTGTTCCCACTGTGCTCCGCAGGTTGTTTCCCATTCGTTTTTGGTCAATAACAATGGCGGTTGACAAATTGAGAATATCGTCTACATCAGGACGAGACAATTTAGGCATTCTGGTGCGGGCAAATGTAGAAAATGTCTCTACTAATTGTCTCTGCGCTTCTGTATAAATTGTATCAAAAAGCAATGACGATTTCCCTGAGCCCGAAACACCTGTAAATACTACTAATTTGTGCTTTGGAATCTCAATATCTATGTTTTTGAGATTGTTAGTATGTGCGTTTTTAATTATTATTTTGTCTCTATTCATAATCTTAAACCTTTATTTTATTTGCACTTGACAATGCAAAAGTAACTGAAGCAATAGAAGTTATAGCAAATATTACTAACCCAATGTAGAAAAAGCTGGCAGATGAAGTTCCGCCAAGTAAGTACCTGTTTCCTTCAAGGATATAAGTTACCGGGTTTCCCCATGAAACCGTTAGCAACCAATCGGCAGTTATCAACTCTCTGGGTAAAAATGTTGTGCTCAAAAAAAGTAATGGAAAAACTGCGTTAGTTACTATTGCTGCACTTTGATGCTGGCCGGTACGTAGCATAATACCTGCGGAAAATCCACATAAAGTAAGCGACCATAAAAATGATAGTAGCAATATTCCGAAAACAGACATTAGACCAAATTGAAAACTTACTCCAAATAATGCTCCGATAGCAATTAAGAGTATTGTGAAAATCATTGAAGAAATTGTATCGGCAAGCATGGGAGCAACTACTAAAATCCATCGGGGGGCTGGACTTAAGTATAGTCTTTTAAAATATCCCGACTGCATATCGGCATTGAGTGTTTGACCTGCTCCTGCCGAAGAGCCCATTGCCAATGAAATAATAGTAATGGGAAAAACAAATGATAAATAGCCACCAGTGCCAAAAACTTCCATTGAACCAATTCCACCAATTCCGGCATTATAAACTAACAAGAAAAACAAACTCATACCGAAACCCATTATAGGCGATGAAGGATTTTTTAATAACTTGACTATACCTCTTTCAATAAGTAATATATTTGCTGTATTCATAGTATTGTTCTTTTAAATTTTTTGTAGGTTCTTGATTAGATATTGATTTGATATAGTGCAGATAACTGTCATCAAGAGACAACTCGCCATTGTGATTTACCATTTTCTTAAAATCAATGATGGTTCCCGAATACTGAATTACACCATCGACAATGAGAGCCATTTCAGTAGCATGTTTATCTGCTTCATCGAGGTATTGTGTTGTAAGGAAAACAGTTACCGCCTCTCTACTATTCAGATGTGTAATTACTTCCCAAAAGTTAGCTCGTGCCACAGGGTCCATTCCAACCGTTGGTTCGTCGAGAAACAAAATATGGGGACGATGAACAAGAGCCAATGCACAATGAAGCCTGCGTTTATTTCCACCTGATAAAGCACTTGCTTTTTTATTCCTCTCCTTTTCGAGTTTAAATAATTGAATTAATTCATTTCCACGTATAGTTGCCTCTGTTTTATTCATGCCAAATAACCTGCCTTGAAAGATCAATAAATTTTCAACTATTTCTGTTGGGTCAATCTCATTGTCTTGTGATGCAACACCAATAATTTTCTGAATTTTTGATTGATTTATTTCAGGATTGATTCCAGAAATACTAAAATCGCCCGAATCCTTGTTAATCAAGGTGGTAATAATTTTTACCAGGGTCGATTTTCCGGCACCGTTTGGACCAAGTAGTGTGAAAAACTGCCCCTTCTGTATTTCGAGGCTTATACCTTTAAGGGCTTCAGTGCCATTTGGGTACTTTTTAAAAAGTTCGTGAATCCGAATTTCTGCTGTCATAATTAACGTCTTTAATTTATTCGGTAAAAATAAGCTCAAGGCATAGGAGAAAAATTGTAAAAAACAGACAAAATGAAAGTCATTAACACAACTAAAGTCATGCAGCACTTCCTGAAAACGTATTAGTCTAATAACCAGTTTGCTTTTTTTCTTTTGATTTAAATAACCAGAAGAGAATTACACCAAAAATAAAAGTGGAGATTACTGTTTCTGTAAAATGAACAACCCTCACTTCTGCCGGCATATAAGGATTGGGTATGATATGAGGAATATTCATGGGGAGGCTGACAAATAACCCGGTCATAATTGCACCTGTCCATCTTTTATGACTAAGCATACTAATAACTGGAAAAGCAATGACCACCCAGAGTAATGAACGGAATGCCTGTAGTCCGTATAATCCTGGTGTCTCTCTTGCCACATTAGCCAACTGCGCAATAAAACTGCCGGGATCCGTTCCCTGGTAGTAGGCCAGAATAGCTGGATTCTTCCATGCTACAAAATAGCCAAATCCGAAATACAACAATTCGTATGTAACAATAACAAGTCCGAGTCTAAGTAACCACTCCCTGTTGCTCAGTTTTGGAATCCATTGAATAGGTGTTCGGTTTTCTTTTTTTCTTCTATCAAACATCATTACAGCCAACGGGATACCGACAAGCGTTACAGCCCCCCATATAATAAACTGGGAGATAATAAAATCCATAGGCATTTCAATCACAGGAATACTTCCTGCACCCCATTTTTCACCCAGAGGGGTGAGGAAAAACAATGCTTCTATCTGCCCGATTACTGTTTGTACACCATAAAATGCTAGTATCAGGCCCAGTATGAGCTGTAACCTGTTACCCCTTGCGTTTTTGATTACCAGCCCAATTACAAGGGCATAAACCGTAGTAACAGTCATTAGTAAAAGCATTGTTTGTCCCTCATCCTGTGTTGTGTTGCCCTCTGCAGAAAGTGGACGGAACATGCTGACTATTATAGTAACCACCAGCATAACAGCCGAGATGAGAAGTGTTTTCATAATAAAGATCAATACATTTTTCAGTTTCATGATTATGGATATTAATTATTATTATTTCTTATAAATTCCTCTATTACCTTGTTAAAGGCCTCCTCGACAACCATATTGGAAGGGTCGAGGCCTCCTTTGAGTATTTTGAAATCAGCATCGGGAATGCTGTTGGCTGTTTTTTTCCATGTTGATGGCAAACTTGCCAAAGCCGTCGCCAACCAATACCAGACGTGGTGCTTTTTTTTAGAATCCTATTAGACAATAGATGTGCCAATCTTTAATAAATTTGAAACACCAGCAATGTAAATTACATTTAATCAAGGAGATAAAATTGGAATGCAAAAATTGGGCAGAAGTAGGTAAGGATCGATATTTGACGAAATATCGGCAGATGACGAAATATCAGCAATTATTTTAACGGTTGGATTGCCAGTTTTTTCATGCGCGATTCGAGGGTAGTGCGGTTCATTTTGAGCAGCTTTGCGGCGCCATTTTCGCCACTCACTCTCCAGTTGGTAGCCTCCAGCGCTTTGAGGATGTGATTACGTTCATTCTCTTCAAGGCTTACGATTTGTTCGAGGGAACTGATTTTATTTTCCGGCACCCAGTTTCCGAAAACCAAGCGGCTTCCAACACATAAGACTACTGCACGTTCGATAATATTTTCAAGCTCACGCACGTTACCGGGCCAGTTGTACTCGGTCAGACTATTGAGAACTTTTTCGGAGGTCTCCTTAATTTGGCGACCAGTTTTGGCAGCGTATTTTTTTACAAAATAATTCACAAGCAGCGGGATATCCTCTTTCCTTTCGCGCAGTGGCGGCACAAATACAGGGAAAACGTTTAACCGATAATACAGGTCTTCGCGAAAATCACCTTTCTCAACTGCCTTTTCCAGGTTGCGGTTAGTGGCAGCAATCACACGAACATCGACCTTTATAGTTTTAGTTCCGCCCAGTCGGTCGAATTCGCCTTCCTGCAAAACGCGCAAAAGTTTTACCTGTAGGTTCAGGGGCAGTTCCCCGATTTCGTCAAGGAAAATTGTTCCTTTGTCAGCCAGTTCAAAGCGGCCTGCCTTTTTGTTGTATGCACCGGTAAAGGATCCTTTTTCATGTCCAAACAATTCACTTTCAATCAATTCGGGAGCCAGTGCAGCGCAGTTCACTTTTATGAGGGCACGTTCGCTACGGTTGCTGTTATTATGAATAGCGCGGGCAATCAACTCTTTCCCGGTACCGGTCTCGCCCTGGATCAGTACAGTGGAATCAGTGGACGAAACCTGTTCAATGTCTTTCAGTACTTTTCTGAACTTCGGACTTTTTGTAACGATCTCCTCAAAATTGCTTGTCAGTTTAATTTCTTCCTGAAGATAAACCGACTCTTCCTGAAGCTT
Source organism: uncultured Bacteroidaceae bacterium (assembly GCA_964528675.1). GTDB lineage: Bacteria > Bacteroidota > Bacteroidia > Bacteroidales > CAYRTD01. Next base: position 2,034 of record CAZGTU010000149.1, on the reverse strand, counting down.
GTCTTTCAGCTTGCGAACAATCATTTCCTTTGCGATGAGCTCCATCTCGGCTTTCTTGATGTCAGTAATATCGGTGATAAAGCCTTCCAGTGCCAATATTTCGTCATTTTCGTTTCTGACAGATGAACCCTGTTCCCACACCCATTTTTCCTCTCCCGTGGAAGTAGTAATGCGGTATTTAATTTGGAAGGGTTTATCCTGTTTCACATTTTCATTCACCTGTTTCCAAACCCGCTCCCTGTCTGCCTCGTGAATCAAATCCTGGTAAGCGATAATTTGATTATCCATCAGTTCATTGGGTAGATAGCCAGTGAGTTTGTGACACCCCTTGCTTATAAATTCCATGGTCCAGTTTTTATCGAACAGACAGCGGTAAGCCATGCCGGGCAGATTCGCCATGAGAGTCGATAACCGTCGCTGACTCTCCTCCAGCTTTTTGCGTATGGAATATTCCTGGGTTTTATCTTTCACAAGGCTTACGGTGTAAGCATGACCATCAAATTCGATGTAATTTTGTGTTACTTCTATATCGACGATTGTGCCGTCTCCTTTTGGCTGCCTTTTTTCAAATACCAGGCGTTTTTCTGATTTCAGTTTTTCCCAGCGCTCCTGCCAAATCTGTTCATCTTCATCCGGATTAAGATCATAAATTTTCCTGCCAACGATTTCATTGTATTCGAATCCAGATAATTTCGTGGCTGCCTCATTTACATGTTGAATGCTGCCTGTTTCATCAATCCAGAAGAATGGTTCGTTTGACTGATTAAGGGTGAAGTAGGAAAGCCTTTGAATGTCAGAATCGTTTTTCATAGCCAAAAGTTTGAAGACCAGACTATACAAATATTAAAAAGATGATTAATAAAAAAAAGTGAATGTAATTGTTAATGAAAATATTTCCAAAAAAAATCAATGGGGCCAGCATTACCTCAATCCTGAATTTGCTAAGTAAAGATTTCGTAAAACTGATTAACTTTCTGAATAATCAAAAAATACCTGGCTAAGGAATAAGCATCAAGATATTATGTGACTACATTTTAGTTGCATTTTGAAAAATCTTTATTAATTTTGTATTACAAATTTCTATTGGATGACAAAATTTGAAAAACTGACTTCCAGGTTTCTGACACGACCAAAGGACTTTACTTACAATGAATTAAAGAGGATGCTGAGCGGTTTTGGTTATACAGAATTACAAGGATCAGGTTCTCGGGTAGCATTTTTCAACGAGAAGTTAAAGCACAGTATTAAACTTCACAGGCCTCATCCTGGGAATATATAGCTCACTTTTTTCCGCTAAACATCCTGCGAAGAAAAAGTAAGAATGAGCAAATAAAACAAGGACATTTCAAGATTGTGATATCCACTGGTAACTCGGAGAAGGCATCGATATTAGTAACTGTTGAAATAATATGTCAGGAACCAACTGCAAAGAATATAAGCAAGAACTTAGCTCTAATGTTGATATTGAAAAATGTGCATCATAATTGCAATCTTTTGAAAAATGATCACACTAATGTCCTATAAAAATTTATACTATATGTCGTATCATACTGAATAAAAAGGGATTATTGTTATTTAAAAAGTAAACGGACTTGATTTTTTGATTGACAATTTTTTGAAAAAATTAAATTTATCATTTTGTAAAACACTGAATATCAATAATAATTAAAAGTCTATTTTGCTTTATTAGTAACCATCTATTTTTAATGGGACACCAATGAAATGATCATTTAAGTAATGAAGAATTTACTTAAAAGATTAAATAAATTTATTTTCCTAATTTGTATATCTTATTATTTATTGTAATTTTGCAAGCCGCTAACGTGATGTAGGAACTGAAAATTATATTGCGGGGTGGATCCGCCGCGGCGGATCGTTGGGCTCATATCAACCCCGGGCGGACGTAGGTTCAAGTCCTTTGAAAAATAGATTTAAAAAGAAAATGTAAAATATATTGCGGGGTGGAGCAGTTGGTAGCTCGTTGGGCTCATAACCCAAAGGTCGTAGGTTCAAGTCCTACCCCCGCTACTAAGA
>CAZGTU010000148.1:6830-8726 GCA_964528675.1 uncultured Bacteroidaceae bacterium | reverse complement strand
TTATGGACCACCAATAATCCGGGAAGCTTTGGATTTGTCCTTGCAGGGATGGGGGCATTTACTTTTGTGTTGCTGTTGATCTACGACCGGTATATTTTTAGGGATTAGGGATTAGGGATTAGGGATTAGGGAGTGGGGAGTGGGGAGTGGGGAGTGGGGAGTGGGGAGTGGGGAGTAGGAAGTCCCTAAGCGGCGGATCCGCATATCCGGGTATCTAACTGTTATTGGCAGTGTCCAGGGTAAACAGTAAACGGTAAGCGGTAATCAGTGGGTCTCCACGATACAATAGGTTTTTTTTCATGAATTATGGCAGTTGGGCGGTAGGAGTTTGTTGAATGTTTATACTGCAATAAGTCAGTTCTTTACGGGATTTAGTTAGATAAAAGTAGGGAGTGGGGAGTAGGGAGTAGGATTGGGTTTTTTCAACATCTGTTGAGAAATAAGATAAAACACAGGCTTTTCTAAATTATTTTTTTTTATTTTTAATCACGTCAATCCGGGAGACCATACTTTCCCAAAAAAAGAATTTAATCTTTCATAATGGATTATGGAAAAAATAAAAAATGATGCGACCCTAAAAACTCCTTTTGTTCTGGCTGATCCTGAAAATGGTCAGGTGGAATTAAAGGGACGTTCAAATCCCGAAAATTCTGCAGAATTTTACAAACCTTTGATAGATTGGTTGGATGAATATATTACAACTGATAAAAATAAAATCACACTGGTCATTGATCTTGAGCACTTTAACACCAGTACATCCAAATGTATTATGGATGTAATGAAAAGAGTAAAAAAAATACACACCGCAGATGGAGCGGTTAAAATCAACTGGTATTACGAAGAAGATGATGAAGAAATGCTTGAAGCCGCAGAAACATACGAAGCCATGACCGGTATGAATATTGATAAGATCAGTAAACCCATAAATGAAACTGGTCTATACTAAACACCTGCCAATCCTGAAAAAGCGCTTAATACTTCCTGAGCATAAGTTTCTGAGATAGGCAAACTGTTATTCCCGGGAACATCTATCTCAAGTACAAGACCGTCTCTTTCTTTTTTTATAATCTTCACCCATGAAATATTAACCATATATGACCTGTGGCATCTGATGATTCCCCATTTTGTCAGCTCCTGCTCGAAAGTCTTTAAAGTGTTCCTGATCATAAAATTCTTATTAGACTTCCCGTCAAGATAATGGATCTTTACATAATTGTCTGCAGCTTCCAAATACAGCAAATCCTCAGTTTTTAGCGATAAACGCAACTCCCCTTTCTCATCATGGAATGAAATATGAAACGGAACAGGATCGGACTCTTTTTCTTTAGAAGTGGATAGTTCTTCGAGTTTTAAGTTTTTTTCCCGCCATGAAAAATACAGATATGAAATTGTATAAGGCATCAACAATACCAGTGTGGTAACTTTTATTGATTCCTTAAAAGACGAAATAAGATTATCGGGGGGTGAAATGATTAAGTACTGCAGCAGCACATATACGGCTGCCATACTGACTATTTCAGCAGCAATCCAAAGAATGTAATTCCCAATGCTTAAACTATTATGATTTGTGAACCGGTACATAATAATCCGGCTTATAGCAATGATCACCAGACCGGCAAGAATTACAAGACTGGAATAAAAAAATAACTGAATCTGAGTGAAATTATACCAGGTATTCACGCCGAAAGGTGAATAAAGATTGATAAATACAAGCGCAAATACCGACGTAAAAATCAATTGCCGGGTAGTATTTTTTTTATCGGTCAGGAAATCCGGTATTTTCGATTCAACCAGTGTCATTAATTTAATGGGTATACCAAATAACAAAGGTATTGAATTTAGCGCGGATTTCACCCCATAAAAATAATATTATAGCAGATTTCACCCCTCCCTGGC
>CAZGTU010000148.1:1418-6730 GCA_964528675.1 uncultured Bacteroidaceae bacterium | reverse complement strand
TTTTACGGAAACATATTACAATTTAAGAGAACAATGGAAAAACTCTAATAAGAATGGCTTTCAATCTGCGAGCGGAACAAACATAGAATGGGTTGAATTTAATTCAGGAAACAGAAAAGACGGAAAAGAAGTCCATTATCTGACTTCATTACGTGAAGCCATACCGGGCGCGAGAAATGATGAAAATATTATCCAAAACAGGGAATTTCAATATCCGGTTTTCAGGCCCGGAAATGTCGATATTAATAACGGGGCAATTCTTTTGCTTCATGGACTCAACGAAAGAAAATGGGATAAATACCTCTGCTGGGCCGATTATCTTGCCTCGAAAACAGGAAAAAGCATTATTCTTTTTCCCATTTCCTTTCACCTTAACCGCAGTTTACCTGAATGGACCAATCGTCATGTAATGATGCAAACAGCCCTGGAAAGGCAATCAAAATATCATGTTGGAAACACCGAAAGTACATTCATCAACGGTGCACTGAGTGAAAGACTTACAGAAATACCGGAACGTTTTTTTCTTTCCGGATTGCAAACATCCAATGATCTGATTTTTCTTTTAAATGATATTTATGAAGGTAAACATCCTCTTTTCCACCGGGGCACTCACACTGATATATTTGCATATTCAATAGGAGGTTTGCTGGCCCAGGTTTTATTCATTGCAAACCCGAACGAGCTTCTAAGTGATTCAAAGTTATTTCTTTTTTGCGCCGGTTCCCTGTTTCATGAAATGAACGGGATTTCAAAATTGATCATGGACCCGGTAGCTTATCATAAAATTCATAATTACTATACCAGTGATCTTGAATTTCAAATAAAAAAACAGGGCGCCTTTGCTGATTTTTTCAACAACAGCAAAGTGGGAATGGCGTTCCGTTCCATGATCGCCCCGGACCGGTTGAAATCTCTTCGTGAACGGATCTTTAAAAGCAGGAAAGAGCACATATATGCCATTTCGATGAAGAATGACAGGGTTATACCAAGCCCCGGAATCAGTAAAGCCCTGATGGGACTTGCAGAACGTCCTCCTTCGAATATGGAAGTTATGGATTTTCCCTATCCTAACTATCATGAAATGCCTTTCCCGGTCAAAAATGAAACTTTTAAGGACCAGGTAGATGAAGCTTTTGAAAAAATTTTTTCAAAGGCTGCTGCATTCCTGGCATAAGACACTAATTACCTGTAAGTTTTTTTATCTCATTCAGTTTATTCAATGCTTCAAGAGGAGTGAGATTTTCAATATCCACATTATAAATCTCATCCCTTATCTGCTTCAACACCGGATCATCAAGCTGAAAAATACTGGTTTGAAATCCTTCCCTGTTACTGGCAATTTCTCCCACAGGTCTTGATAAAGATTTGCCTTCCACAGAACTTTCCATCTGTTTTAATATCTCTCCTGCCCTTTTCACTACCGAACGGGGCATGCCTGCCATACGTGCAACATGAATCCCAAAGCTGTGTTCACTCCCCCCTCTTACCAGCTTTCTGATGAAAATTACCTTATCATCCATCTCCTTTATGGAAATATTGTAATTTTTTACCCGGGGAAAAGAATTTTCCATTTCATTCAATTCATGATAGTGGGTAGCAAATAATGTCTTCGCCCTGAATTTCGGATTTTCATGAATATATTCCACCATTGCCCATGCAATGGATATTCCATCGTAGGTACTGGTTCCCCTGCCAACTTCATCCAAAAGGATCAAGCTTCGATCTGAGAGATTATTGAGAATGCTGGCAGCCTCAAGCATTTCCACCATAAATGTTGATTCTCCCAGGGAGATATTGTCAGAAGCTCCCACCCTGGTAAAGATTTTGTCTACTATCCCAATTTCAGATGCTTCTGCCGGTACAAATGAACCTGTCTGAGCCATCAGTACAATCAGGGCTGTTTGACGAAGCAGCGCAGACTTACCCGACATGTTCGGACCGGTTAGAATAATAACCTGTTGTTCATCACGGTCAAGCAGAATATCATTAGGGACATATTCTTCCTCAACGGGTAATTGCTTTTCGATTACAGGGTGACGACCTTTCTTAATAGATATCCTATGTTCATAATTTAAATCCGGGCGAATATAATTATTTTCAATCGCTATAACAGCATAAGATAACAGACAATCCAAATGCGCCAGCATTGAGGCATTGAGCTGTATCGAACTCGTATAACTGCTAATCGCATTTATGAGATCCTGAAAAAGCATTGCTTCAAGTTCCAGGCTTTTATCTTCTGCTCCAAGTATCTTAGTTTCGTATTCCTTCAATTCTTCAGTGATATATCTTTCCGCATTCACCAGGGTTTGCTTTCTCACCCAATCGGAAGGGACCTTGCTCTTGTGGGTATTTCTCACCTCAATGTAATACCCGAAAACATTGTTAAAGCCAATTTTCAGCGAAGAGATACCAGTTCTCTCGCTTTCCGTTTTCTGAAGATTTGCCAGGTATTCCTTACTGCTATGAACAATGTTTCTGTAATCGTCCAGCTCCTCTGACACACCATCAGCAATAACATTTCCTTTTGTGATCAGTGCAGGAGGATCATCCTTTATCTCTTTTTTTATCCTTTCCCGGATCTCCTCGCAGGGATCCAATCGTGAAGCAATTTTGTTCAGGGCCTCCACACCCGAATCTTCACATAGTTGCTTCAAGGGCCCCAGGGTAGACAGTGAAACTTTGAGTTGAATAAGATCCCTGGGGGCTACCCTGTTTACGGCAACTTTGGAGATGATCCTCTCCAGGTCCCCCACATTTTTTAACAGAGATTGGATTTTTTCCCTGATGGCTTCTTTCTCAACAAAAAAAGAAACAATATCCAACCTGTTTTCAATGGCAGGAATATCTTTTAAAGGAAGGGCCAGCCACCTCTTCATCAGCCTTGACCCCATGGGAGTTCTTGTTTTATCCATTATATCTATCAGGGTTCTCCCCTCATCGTAAATAGAACGGAATAATTCAAGGTTGCGGATGGTAAATTTATCCAGCCAAACATAGTTATCCTCTTCAATCCGGGAAATGTTGGAAATATGGCTTATGTTTTCGTGACGGGTAATCTCAAGGTATTGAAGCACAGCTCCGGAAGCAAGTATCCCCAGTTTCAATGTATCAATTCCAAAGCCTTTGAGATTTGCAGTCTGAAATTGTTTCAGCAATCGATCATTCGCATTATCCTCTGTATAAACCCAATCGTCTAAAGGAAATATATAAAAATTATGCCCGAACGATTCGCGGAAAAGCTCCTGCTTTCTTTTTTCCACAAGAACTTCTTTGGGTTTAAAGCTATTTATCAGTTTGTCGATATATTCATATTTCCCTTCAGCTGTGAGAAATTCACCGGTTGATATATCCAAAAAAGCAATCCCGGCCCTGGTTTTTTCAAGGTAAACACTGGCAAGAAAATTATTTTCCTTCCGGTCGAGTATATTTTCATTTAGGCTCACCCCCGGAGTTACCAGCTCTGTTATACCCCTTTTAACAATCTTTTTAGCAAGTTTCGGATCTTCCAGTTGGTCACATATTGCCACCCTTTGTCCTGCTCTGACAAGCTTTGGGAGATAGGTGTCAAGCGCATGATGAGGGAACCCGGCCAGTTCCACATAAGAGGCAGCACCATTTGCCCTCCGGGTAAGGGTTATTCCCAGAATATCCGATGTACGGATGGCATCTTCTCCAAAAGTTTCATAAAAATCTCCCACCCGGAACAATAAAACCGCATCCGGGTGTTTGGCCTTGATGCTGTAATACTGTTTCATCAAGGGGGTATCCACATATTTACTGGTCTTCTCTCCCAAAATGTAAAAAGTTTGCAACAAAAATAAAAAGAAAGCATTGAAAAGACGAGGACTGTTGATAACTTGGGATACCTTTTGTAAAACATTTGCAAACATGTTATATAAGAGGCTTTCAGAAAAATAATGAATCTGCTTTACTTGTATTTTTAAATTTTTAAAATACATAAGGTATGAAAAATATTCTGATACTTGGAGCAGGTTTATCTTCCACGGCTTTGATCCGATATATGCTTGATAATTCAGAAAAATATGACTGGTATATCCGTCTTGGAGATATCTCTCTGGATCTCGCAAAGAAAAAGATCGGAGAGCACTCAAGGGGAGAAGCTATTTTTTTCAATGTAGACAATCCGGATCAGCTTTCTGTGGAAGTCAGAAAAACAGACCTGGTCATTTCAATGCTACCCGCTAAATTTCATTTTACGGTGGCTAAAGAATGTATCCGTTTCGGAGTGAATATGGTCACGGCTTCCTATGTTTCAACAGATATACAATCCCTGGACGCCCAGGCAAAAGAAAAAAACATTCTATTGATGAATGAGGTTGGGGTGGATCCGGGAATTGATCATATGTCGGCCATGCAAATAATTAACCGATTAAGAGAAGAAGGTGATAAACTTATTGCTTTTGAGTCTGCTACCGGAGGACTTGTGGCTCCCAGCTATGACAATAACCCCTGGAGATATAAATTTACCTGGGCACCCAGATCGGTAGTGCTTGCAGGACAGGGAGGTGCAAGGTTTCTTCATAACGGTAAATTTAAATATATCCCTTATCATAAGCTTTTTCAAAGATATGAAATCATTGAGATCCCGGATTTTGGCCAGTTCGAGGTCTATCCCAACCGTGATTCCTTAAAATATCAGGAAAATTACGGACTTTTTGATCTATCGACCATGTTCAGGGGTACAATACGTCGCCCCGGATTCTGTGAAGCCTGGGATGCCCTTGTTCAACTTGGGGCAACCGACGACACCTATACCATGGATGATACGGAAAATATGACCTACAGGGATTTTACCAACAGCTTTCTGGCATATAACATCCTTGATCCTGTAGAAAAAAAAGTTTGTGATTATCTTAAAATAAAACCTGATTCCGAATTAATGAAAAAGCTTGAATGGCTGGGCCTGTTTGAAGAAACAAAAGTAGGGTTTCCAGATCTGACTCCTGCCAATGTATTGCAACATATCCTTGAACAAAAATGGGGAATGGACAAAAAAGACAGGGACATGATCGTAATGGAACACCAGTTCGACTATATCCGTTTTGGTGACCACCGTAAGCTTTACGCCACTCTTGTGATAACAGGCGAAAATTCAAGTGAGACAGCTATGAGCAAAACAGTGGGGTTGCCTGTTGCCATTACTTCCAAATTGATTCTTGAAGGAAAAACAGATCTGAAAGGGGTGCAGATTCCAACGGAAAAACAGATTTATGAACCTGTTCTTGAAGAGTTGAAGGAGTTTGGTATTGAGTTTAAGGAAAGGGATATGCTGGTGAGTGATACGTAGT
>CAZGTU010000148.1:0-1318 GCA_964528675.1 uncultured Bacteroidaceae bacterium | reverse complement strand
GACCATGGAGGATAAACTATCAGGCTTGAAGATTATCTTTGGTTGGGGTTGTAGAGACGGCCAATCCTGGGCGTCTCTGCCGGGAATGCGAAGAAAAGGAATGGACCATGTAGAATGACATTTGGATATGAAGGGCTTTACATTTTGGGGAGAGACCTCTGCTGGATTTCTATAGAAATTCAGCGCATTCAATTAACATTTAACAACACTAAGTCACAGTTAGACCGCCATGGACAATAGCATTACCATTACTGCCCCAGTCTAAGATAAAAATCAGAAGTCAGTTCCCTATATTCCTTTGAATATCCATGTCTCCCGAATTCTTCTATGATCAACTCATCTTCTTTCAAACTTGCCGGCTCTTTTGAAAATTCCAGCAAAAGCCTTTTAACTTTTTTCAAAGGTGTTGGCAGTACCTTTGTTATCCGGTGGCAATAGAAGGAATTTTCTGATGCCAGATCAAAGGTTTCTTCCTCTTTCCCGGCAGGTAAAATAAGGCTAAATTTACCATGATCAGAAATTGTTAAAGAGGTATAGTGGAACAATTCCGATAAAGGTAATTCCGAATCATGCCTGGCAAGATCTCTTTCGATGGACGGGGTTTTTTTTGACCTTGTGAAAAATGGGGGATTACAAATAATCAGGTCATATTTCCCGGTCTTGGTCTTTGTGAAATCCTGTAGAGATCTCGGGTGAATCATAATCCTATCCTTCCATTTCGAGTTTTGGATGTTTTCACAGGCCTGAAATGCGGCAGACCGATCAATTTCAATTGCATCAATTAAGGTGTCAGATGTTCGTTGTGCTATCATCAAAGCCAGAAGTCCCGTACCGGTACCAATGTCTAATGCATATTCACAGCGTAACGGGATTGATGACCAGGCCCCAAGCAGTACTCCGTCGGTACCTACCTTCATGGCGGATTTATCCTGTTTTATGAGAAACTGTTTGAATTGGAACCATTGATTTGGCATTGGATTAAAGATTAAGTTTTGTTCAAAAAAGACCCTCAGGGTTTCGAAAACCCTGAGGGTCTTTTTTTTTATATTCCCGGCAAATCCTTTCCCATTGCACCAAGCCCAAAGAGAGCAAAATCATACTTGACAGGATCAACAGGATCAAATTCCCTGAGCTTCATAGTAAGCTTACTCACAGATTTCCAATCGCTTTGCTTTCTCTTTAAAAGCCCCAGTTCACGTGCCACACTTCCCGAATGGATATCAAGGGGAATATATAATGCAGACGTAGGAATATCTTCCCATAACCCAAAATCCACTCCTCTGTCGTCTTTCCGGACCATCCAACGCAGAAACATGTT
>CAZGTU010000147.1:0-8743 GCA_964528675.1 uncultured Bacteroidaceae bacterium | reverse complement strand
TGGTTGTCAGGGTGGATGCCGAAATGAAAGGCAATACCATGACATTTGATGATTATAAGATTGCTGACGGAGTTGTTACAACACCGAAATTAGTAATGGTAGATCCAAAACCGGTTATGGTTGGAGATAAATTTGAAAGAATCACGCCTGACTCATACAGGGCCGATATTCACTACATTATTAATAGAAGCAATGTAAGGAACTCAGAGGTTACCAAAGAAGATATGGAAGGACTGAGTGAATACCTCAAAATGGCTGAGCAGGATGAGAGAACCAACCTTAAAGGGATGAAATTACATGGATACGCTTCGCCTGACGGACCATTTGATTTCAATGACAGACTGGCAGAAGACAGGCAGGAATCTGCAAAAAGATATTTTGACAGAGAAGCCAGTAGAGCTGAGCTTGAATCTGCTGCTAAAGAAGGTTTTCTCGCTATGGATTATACTCCCGAAGACTGGGAAGGTTTTAAAGAAGAACTTGAAAAATCCGATGTTCCTGACAAAGAGTTGATACTGCGTGTTCTTTCCATGTACTCCGATCCTCAGGTGAGAGAACAGGAAATCAGGAACCTCGCTGCTGCATTTGAGGTGCTTGAAGAAGATGTACTTCCTGAACTCAGAAGATCAAGATTCCTTGTAGATGCTGAAAAAATCGGTCTTTCAGACGAAGAAATAAAGCAAGTATGGGCATCAGATCCTGATAGCCTCGATCTTGAGGAGGTACTTTATGCTGCCACTCTTCATGATGATCTTGAAACAAAACTTGCTATTTATCAGAAAGCTCACGAAAATTTCCCAAATTGTTTCAGGGCTGCTAATAATATCGGCTACGTTTATGCCTTAATGGGTGAAGCAGATAAAGCAGGTGAAGCATTTGAGGAAGCAAAAGAAATGATGGATAATGATATTGTCAATAACAACCTTGGTGTAGTTGCCCTGATGCAGGGAAATGTTGAAGAAGCTGAAGAACTTTTCCAGGCTTCCATGGGTGCCGGTGATGCAGTGAACTATAACCTTGGTATTATTAAAATTATGCAGGGTGATTATGGTGCCGCAGAAAGCTATTTCGGTAATACAAATTCAGTGAATGCTGCTCTGGCTAAATTGTTACAGGATGACTATGATGCTGCTCTCACAACTATCAATAATACAGAAGAAGAAAGTGCTAAGAAGTACTATGTGAAGGCTGTTATTGCTGCTCGTCAGGATAAAGATGACCTGGTATTCGACAGCCTTGAAATGGCATTTGATATGGATGCTCAGATGAAAGACAGGGCTAAGAAAGACATAGTATTTGCCGAATATTTTGAAAATGATACTTTTAAAAATTTGGTTGAATAGTTATTGAAGTTTTAATTAAAAAAGCCGTTCCTCATCCTGGAACGGCTTTTTTTTTAGTTTTTCCGGAGCTTTTTAAACACCTCCCAGATAATTATCCCGGCGCTTACAGAGATGTTTAATGAATGTTTTGTTCCATACTGGGGTATTTCAAGGCTTGCATCACTGAGATCAATCACTTTCTGATCTACACCTTTTACTTCATGACCAAATACAAGAGCGTAATTTTTTCCGGAAGATAAGGAGAGGTCTTCAAGTGATGTACTTTTATCTGTTTGTTCTGCAGAGAAAATGGTATATCCGGAATTCTTTAGTTTTTTTATTAATTCAGTGGTTTCTTTGACATATTCCCAGTCAACAGATTCAGTTGCCCCCAGGGCAGTCTTATGAATGTCTTTATGAGGAGGCTTTGCCGTAATGCCACAGAGAAAAATTTTTTTAACACGAAAAGCATCACATGTCCGGAATACCGAACCAATGTTATTTAAGCTTCTGACATTATCCAGGACTACAGTAACCGGGATTTTCTCGGCTTCCCTGAATTCTTCCACACTTATCCTGTTCAATTCTTCAATCCTTAATTTTCTCATAACTTAGTATTTACCGAAACGCTAAAATATCTAATATTCTCTTAGTTATATGAAAAAAAATGGATATTTTCGTGATTTGAAAATAAAAAGCTAGAGATATGAATATCCATGAATACCAGGCTAAATCTATTTTAAAAGGAGCCGGAGTACCTGTTCCGGAAGGATATGTTGCCGAATCACCTGAAGCTGCCATTGAAGCTGCCAAAAAAATACAATCACAGACCAATGCTGATACATGGGCTGTAAAAGCTCAAATCCATGCCGGCGGACGTGGTAAAGGTGGAGGTGTGAAAATAGCCAGATCTCTTGATGAAGTAAAAGCTTACGCCAAAGATATTCTGGGGATGACCCTTGTCACTCATCAAACAGGGCCGGAAGGGAAGAAAGTGAATAAAGTATTAATCGAACAGGGTATTTTTTATCCCGGTGAAAGTGAGATAAGTGAATTTTACATGAGTGTTCTGTTAAACCGGGATACCGGTAAGAATATTATAATGTACTCAACAGAAGGCGGCATGGATATTGAAGCTGTGGCTGAAAACACGCCTCATTTGATATTTAAGGAGGAAGTGGATCCGAAAACCGGTTTACTTCCTTTTCAGGCCCGCCAGGTGGCTTTTAACCTGGGGCTGGGAGGAAAAGCTTTTAAGCAAATGGTGAAGTTTGTGTCTGCATTATATAAGGCATATACTAAATCGGATGCATCCTTATTTGAAATTAACCCGGTATTTAAAACATCCGATGACCTGGTGCTGGCAGCCGATGCGAAAGTGAACCTGGACGACAATGCTTTATTCAGGCATACTGATTATGCCGAGATGCGTGATCTGACCGAGGAAGATCCTGCTGAAGTGGAAGCATCCAAGCATGATCTCAATTTTGTTAAGCTCGATGGCAATGTTGGGTGTATGGTAAATGGAGCCGGCCTTGCCATGGCTACCATGGATATCATAAAGCTATCAGGTGGAGATCCTGCAAATTTTCTTGATGTAGGAGGAACTGCAAACGCTGAAACTGTGGAAGCCGGATTCAGGATCATTTTGAAGGATCCCAATGTAAAAGCTATACTCATCAATATATTCGGTGGCATTGTGCGATGCGACCGTGTAGCCCAGGGTGTTGTGGATGCCTATAAATCCATTGGTGATATTGAGGTTCCGGTTATTGTAAGGCTTCAGGGTACAAACGCTGAAGAAGGTAAAAAGCTTATCGATGATTCAGGCCTTAAGGTATATTCGGCCATAACGCTTCAGGAAGCCGCTAATAGAGTTAAGGAGCTCGTTTAGAGAGAAATAGCCTATAATATTCTGTGTGTTATTCACTTTCCCGGCACGGAAAAGCTTTACAACAGGAATTTAATATAGGTTTTTTTCCCGGATTTTTATTATTCTTAAGTAAAGAACCAATTGTCTTCTTTACCTTTTTTGAGAAGCAACCTTATATCTGTTTGCTACATCCAATAATTATTCATTCCTTAATTGATTTGCAGGATTAGCAAGAGATGCCCTGTATGATTGTATACTCACAGTGAAAAATGCGATAATCAATGAAATAATGGTTGCCGCAACAAATGCCCAGGGATTGATCTCTACTCTGTAGGCAAAATTATTCAACCAGTTTTTCATGAGGTACCAGGCGGCAGGCCATGCTATCAGATTTGAAATCAATACCAGTAGCATAAAACTGGAGGATAGCTTTAATACAATGTTCTTAGAGCTTGCCCCCAGTACTTTCCTTATGCTGATTTCCCTGGTTCGCTGTTCCGTAATAAATGAGGAAAGACCAAATAGGCCTAATAGTGCTATAAGAATCGCAAGCAGAGAGAAGTAGAAATAAATGCTTCCAAGCCTCTTTTCTTCATTATACATTTCTTCAAAAGTAGTATCCAGGAAAAAATAATCCAGGGGTCTTTCAGGATCTATCGTTTCCCATTCTTTTGATAGCTTATCAAGAGTTTTCTGCAGGTTCGTATTTTCGAGTTTGATGTTTAAATAATTAAACCGGTTTGGATTATGAGCTATGATCAAGGGCTCAATATTTTTATGAAGAGAGCCAAAATGAAAGTTTTCAACAACACCGATAATTTCTTTCCTGGAAGAATCCGGTCCCCATAGGGTTTCTCCCACCGGATTTTCCAGTCCCGAATGTTTAACGGCAATCTCATTCATAATCACCGCATCTTCATCTGTTCCAAAATCCTCCGAAAAGTTCCTTCCCTCTTTGATTCTCATTTCAAAGAGGTCAATATACTCATCATCAACATCAATGAAATTCATCAATATATTTTCATTTGGAGCCATTCCTTTAAACCGGTATGCATTTCCGCTAAATTCATTGCCCAGGAAGTTTTGGGAAGCTGCACTTTCAATTACACCCGGAATATTTTCGATTCTCTCTTTTACAGATTTATAATCATCAGTCAGATCATTATTTCTCAATGGCACAATAATTACACTCTCGTGTTTAAATCCAAGGTCTTTATTTTTAATATATGAAATTTGCTGGAAAACAATTATAGTTCCGATAATCAGCACTACAGAGATAGTGAATTGGATCACCACCAGCACATTCCGGAAAAAGGCCCCGGACTTCCCCCTGGTCACCTCTCCTTTCAATACCCTGATTGCTTTAAAGCTCGAAAGATAGAAGGCAGGATAGAGACCGGCAGCGATGCCAATCAATACACTGATGAAAAGAAAGATCAGGAAATTATTTAAGTTTTGGCTGACGGAAAAGCTCAGTTCCCGGTTCATCAGTCTGCTGAATCCCGGTAGCAGAAATTCTGTAAGTATTAATGCCAATATAAAGGCCATCAATGAATATATTATCGATTCACTGATAAACTGAATGATCAGCATCCTTCTTTTTGCTCCGTTCACTTTTCTTATACCGACCTCTCTTGCCCTGTTGGCAGACCTGGCAGTTGAAAGGTTCATAAAATTTATGGCGGCAATGATCAGGATAACAAAAGCAATGACAATGAAAATGTAAACATTGGTAATATCTCCATGAGGTTGTATATCATGCTCAAAATCTGATTTTAAGTGAATGTCTGTAATTGGCTGGGGATGTGCATAAAGCCTAAAGCCATAATCTTCGAAGGCCTGGCCGGCTTTCTCCACCACTGTTTCATTAATTTTATCTTCCAGTTCATCCGGTGGTGTACCCGGTCTGACTCTGATATAACTGAAATAATTTATATTCCCTATCCAACTGTCCATCCATTTTGCCCTGTTTCCTTCATAAAAGGTGGAAAATGATAGTATGGCATTGAAACTGAAATGGGAATTGCGCGGAGGGTCTTCAAGGATCCCGGTTATTTCATAGTCATGTCTGTTATTTATGCTCAATGTTTTGCCAACTGGATCTTTCTCTCCAAAATATTTTTTCGCCATCGAAAGGGTCAAGACCATGGTATAAGGTCGGGCAAGTAAATTATTTGGATTCCCCTGTAAGACTTTGAAATCAAATGTCTTAAAAAATCCCGAATCTGCATAGATCAATTTTTTCTCGTAGAATTTCTGATCTTCTTTGGCAACGAGAATGGAATTCCAGGGCCGATGTATTCTGGTATATGATGTTATTTCAGGATATCTTCTGTTAATTTCAGGTGCAAGCGGGGTTTGAGCAAGGGCAAAGGTCTGGTCATTGCCTGCCATATTTATATCTGTAACTATACGATATATATTCTCCGGTTCTTTATGGAAACGGTCGTAACTGAATTCATGAAATACATAGATCAGAATGATGATTACAGCGGTTAATCCAATTGTCAGACCCAATAAATTTATTAAGGAATATCTCCATTGTCTGATAAAATTACGGATATTGATCAGGAAGTAGTTTCTAAACATATTTTCAGGTGTTGTATTTGTCTGACGATTTAGGTGAGCGATTGTTACAGGAAAAGATTTTTTTTTCACCTTCTCCGGGGGGAAGAAGTCTTATGTTTGCGCAAGAAGTTTTCTCCGGCGATTCTTTAAGCGCAGGTGCATGGCGAAAAATCCGCCGGAGTAAGGAAAGCCTGGTTGATAGCTCAGGGTACTGCCATTGAGCGTTGGCAAACTGCTAAGATCCTTCGGTATTCTTTTAAACTTTCTTTCTCATTAAAGGCATCGTCATGCATCTTGCCCCACCGCCACCGCGGGAAAGTTCAGAACCTTCGATGGTGATTACAAACTTTTTATAATCCTCAGGATTGATCTTTCCTGAAAGCACATCTTTCGCGCGAATAATTTCATAGCCATTCTTATTCACGTCTTCAAGGGTATAGACGTTTCTGCTGTATGCAATGACTTTACCCGGTGCTATTGCAAAAAAGTTAGCTCCACTGTGCCATTGTTCTCTTTCCTGTATGATGGAATCTTTTCGCCCTCCACAATAGCTAATATCCAATGGCATGCCCAGTTCTTCGAGTACGTCGGGGATGTGTTTGACTCCTTTAATGGATGTAACCTTCCCGTTATCAAGGGTTATATGCACGGTTGCATAGCGATTAGGCTTAATTATGAGCGGTTCATAGACCATGCAGGCATTTGTATCCAAAAAGGTAAAGGCCATATCAAGATGAATGAACGATTCCGGCTTATGTGGTAATTCCTGGACAATCACATGTTGTTTTTGCTTTTTTTCTTTTAACCGGTTCAGGAGAAAATCTACACCCTGTGAGCTGGTTCTCGGACCGATACCCATAAGAATGACATCGTCTCGTGCAATCAAAATATCTCCTCCCTCCATATTTATGTTTTCTGCCGGAAGAGGATATCCTGATTTGCTCATGGTTGTGGTTGAAACAGCAGGATGATGATCAAATATCGTGTGCATTATTAATGCTTCTCTTTCTCTCACCGGGTTGGCCATACTTGAGATTAGTATACGGTCGTATACGGAAACGGCACTGTCGCGCGTGAAAAAGAAATTATGGAGGGGCCTGAGAGAATAATTATTGTTACTGAGATAATTGGTAAGGCTGTTCCTTTTAATAGGTACTCCTTCTATTAATTGTCTTGAAAGCTCTTCCGGCGAAAGAGAAAGGAGTTCATCAGTTACATCGCTAACACATTCATTTTGACAGATCTTTCGTATAAGTTTGTCTTTTACGCTGCTGTCGTCCAGTATATCTTTTAAAAGATCTTCTACATATATGGTTTCTGCAAACCGGGCAAGTATACAACTTAGTTGTGAATATTCTTTTTCCGCTACTGAAAGGTTCAGAATATCACTGTAAAGTGCCCGTTCAGCATTCATCGGGGTCATATTTTCGACTTCCGGACCGGGCTTATGAAGAATTACTGCTTCGAGTTCGCCAATCTCAGAGTTTACAGATAGGTTTATTTTTTTATTCATGGTGATGAATAATTTTTTCACAAATATAATTCATCACAACGACATTAGCCCTGAAAATCATTCCTTCCATGAGTCCCGTCGCAGAAAGGTTTATTTCGTGAACCTCCGCAGCGACAGAGGTAAACCGGTCCCTGAATATTCATTTTTTTCCCGTCTGTCCCGGTGATTTCAAAGTTTCCTGTTACTTCAAGGGGACCATTTTTAATAACTTTGCATACTGTAGCCATAAGGGTATATTTTAATCATCTTTAAAGCCAACAACTCTGTGTGTGCCATCGCAAAATGGCTGGCTTTTTGAATTTCCACATCTACAAAAGGAAGTCATTACCATGGTTTTGATTTCTTCATCTTCAGGTCCTATGACTTTAAAATCTCCTTCAATTAGAATCGGGCCGTTTGGCATAATTTGCAATGAAGATTCTGCTTCCTTTTTTTTCTCTTCATGAAGGGTTTCGGGATTAACCTCTTCTTCGGCACCTTGTTTTCGGTAATTATTGGCTTTTTCTTCCTCTGTCAGATCTTTATTGTATTTCCAATAAATGGCCTGGGTGGGACATTTATCGGTTACTTCAATTATTTTTTCTGTCGATGCTCCATCCATGTTCACCCACGGTCGTTTTCGAGGATTATAAACATCTAATAATTCTCGGAAACAGGTGGTGGCGTGTATACATTTGGAGGGCCTCCAAAATACAGTGATCTCACCGTTCGTGTATTGCCTGTTATTCGGGTTACTCATAAAACTAGTGTATTAATGGCTGTAAAGTTAAAAATTACTGAATGAAATAAATGCCAATCTGTAAATTATCTGAAAAACTCTTTTAATGATCTTTTCACAACAGAAGACCGGTATCTGTTTAAAGATTTTCAACAACAAAAATTCATGTAATGTTCATTTTTATTCTTACCCGGGAGAAGTTAAAAAATTGTTACTTGCGATTAATGCTAATTTAAACTTTCCATAAGGTATAAATAATCCTTACATCACACTTATCTAATATAGCTGGAGTTTATTTGTATCGGATTTAAGAGAAGAGAATTGCAAATCAATAATTAAAAAACAAAGAACAACATGAAAAGAAATTTTATCCTGTCGTTTATTTTACTCTCGGTTTTTCAACTGGGAATTGCTCAGAATGTTGTGACCGTTACAGATGCTGATCTGACCGGTTCTGCAACATGGTATTCGGATACCGTTTATATGCTTGATGGTTTTGTATTCCTCGAAGAGGGAACCCTGACCATTGAAGCAGGTACGGTAGTTAAGGGAAAGGAGACACCCACAACCGGAGACAATGCTTCTGCTCTTATTATTACAAAGGGAGCAAAGATTCATGCTGTGGGTAACCCACGTAATCCTATTATTTTCACTGCAGAGATTGATGATTTAAGTGATCCTGCTGATCTTTCAACTTCAGACCGTGGTCTCTGGGGTGGTTTGATCATCCTTGGCAACGGAATTCTTGG
>CAZGTU010000146.1:0-8754 GCA_964528675.1 uncultured Bacteroidaceae bacterium | reverse complement strand
CAGGAACTGATATCGGCGGCAATTTTAATGGAAGTGATTTTACATATGAAAATACCGATACAAAGTTGATCCTGACAGCCGGACAAACTGTTACTGAATATGTGGTAGAATCATTTTCAGAATCTGAATTCGTGTTTAGTATAACCACACCTTCCGGGACGAACAAGTCGGTTGAACGCTGGTATATGTCAAAGTAATCAGACAGGAGGGGAAATTTGGCCCAACTCTGGTGCCTGCCCAGGGCGCTGTTCAATGAATATATGGCCTTCGGCCTATATTCATTTTCACTTCCGTGAGCGTTGAAGCTGCTCTGCGGAGGCGCTATCCTGGGCAGGATAAGCTGGCCATTCCTCGTGCCGGTGAATGCTTCGCGAAGTCGTGCAGGCCAGAATTGCATTACATAACCCCGGAATTGAAAAACGAGTCCAATCCATCCTTGAAATGCTTGATGAATTTATCAGCACCAACCTGAAAAACCGTGAA
This sequence comes from uncultured Bacteroidaceae bacterium, assembly GCA_964528675.1. Classification (GTDB taxonomy): domain Bacteria; phylum Bacteroidota; class Bacteroidia; order Bacteroidales; genus CAYRTD01. The sequence goes on along the minus strand of CAZGTU010000146.1, from coordinate 8,271 downwards.
GAAGCCATTCTTAATCCAACAACCCATGTGTGAGTTGGTTGAATGTATCAATGGTTAATTGTTTTCCTGTAATATAGTGTGCTATAATGTAAACAATATGTAAATTGGTCCGTATAATTTACCCTACTATTACATTTTTTTACAAACGCTTTTGTTGCAATGAAAAAAATTAGCTTCCCTGTTCGATTTTTTCTCTGCGTTATTCTTATATCCAACCTCTCAGTGATTAGCTTTGCACAAACACGCTATTATGTCGATAGCAATGCCACAGGCAGTGCTAATGGCTTAACCTGGGCGAATGCTTATACCACCCTTTATGATGCCCTGGCTACAGCTTCTGCAGGCGATACAATATGGGTTGCCGCTGGTACTTATTATCCTGAAGCTGAGGCCATGCCCCGTTTAGCAACTTTTACCATTGATAAAAAAATGGCCTTGTATGGGGGATTCGATGGTAGCGAAACCCTTTTGTCACAAAGGGATTTTACTAATAACGAAACCATTTTAAGCGGTGATATTGGTGTAGTGGATGATAGCACCGATAATACATATCATGTGATTAGTTTTGAATTTGCCAATACCGACGCAGCCACTCTTGACGGTTTCATAATAGAAGATGGGTATGCATCACCCAGCGGTGGTACCGATGTTCAAAGAGGTGGCGCCATTTGGATGATAGCAAACGAGAACAAGATCATTGCTAACTGCACCTTCCGGAATAACACTGCCCTGGACAATGGGGGTGCTATTTTCATGTCGGGCTGCAAGAATATCCTTATATCGAACTGCCATTTTTATGAGAACCATCAAAGCTCAACCACAGGAGCTGATTATGGAGGTGGTGCTATATCATCAGTAAATTCCGTTTCGGGATCTTTACAAGTTGACAGTTGCATTTTTGAAAAAAACACAGCCACCGGTCATGGTGGAGCTATTTATGCCAGCAGCACAGAAATTATCACGAACAGCTCATTTGTAAATAATTCTTGCGTGGGAAGTAATGGCCATGGTGGCGCTGCATACTTTCCCGGAAACATCAGCAACTGCCGTTTCGAATCCAATAAGGCAAATACAGGGCACGGAGGAGCTGTCATATGCGGATGGAAAGTGATTGAGAACAGCCTGTTTATTGATAACATGGCAGCATTGAATGGCGGAGCTATTCATAAAACAAACAGCGGACAGATTATTAATTGTACGTTTACCGGAAATCATGGTCATAATTATGGAGGAGCAATATGCGATGAAGGAACCTCAACAGAAATAGTGAATTGTATATTCTCGAATAATATCCAGTTGTTAGCATCGGATAACAGTGTTTATAACCTGGCTTCCAATCCATTAAATATTACCTATAGTTGCACACCTGAAAGCATTGACGGAACAGGCAATATAACAGCCGACCCGGGTTTTGTTAACGACGGCACTTTTTACCTGGCTGCCAATTCACCCTGCATCGATGCAGGAAATGGTGATGTGGCACCCCTAACAGATTTAGACGGAAAGTTACGTCATGATGACTTTGGTGCCCGTAATACCGGCACGGGTACACCGGATTATGTTGATATGGGAGTGTTTGAATTCCAGGAAAGCTCTTCTTTAAACGGTCAATATACAATCGGAAGCACAGGCGATTTTGGTTCATTTTCCGAAGCTGTTGATTCCTTGATTTCACTGGGAATAAGCAACTCCGTGCTATTTACTGTTGAAACCGGCACCTACACCGAACAATTGGTCATACCCGAGATAAGCGGGGCAACTGACAGTACAACAATTACATTTCAATCGGCCTCAGGCGACAGCACCGATGTGATACTCACATATGCTGCTACACTTGAAAATGAAAATTATACACTGAAACTTGATGGCGCTGATTATATTACATTTAAGAATATGACCCTGCAGGCTACCGGAACATCCTACGCCCGGGTTGTGGAAATAACCAATGGAACAAAACACAATGGATTTTTGAACAACCGGTTTGAAGGAGTTGAAAATAGCAATGAACTTGTTTGTAATATTAATGATCCAGTTTTAAATGATTCCAGCATTGTTTTTTCGAACAACCATTTTTTAAAGGGTAAAAAGGCAATTCACTGGCAGGGTTCATATGACATGTCCATCTCCGATAATATGTTTTATCACCAGCAAGATACAGCTGTTTTTATGGTATACGGTCGTGTATCTTCAATCAAAAACAATCTTTTTTATTCCAATCATCGCGCAACAGCTATCCTGCTTTACGAACATTTTACTGATTTTGCAATTGAAAAAAACCGGATATATCTGAATAACGGAGGAAGAGGTATTGATATTAATGGCAGGGGTGAGAACAACGCGCTTATTAATAATTACCTGTACTTGAATACAACCGAGCCAGATATTGGTATTCAAATGTATTCCTCATTCGGAATGACCGTTCAGTTACTTCACAATACCATCCATATAACCGGACATAATGAGTCAAGTATCTGTTACAGGGATCCTGCTGATTTTTATACTATATCTTTGCAATCAAACAACAATAACTTTGTAAACCTGGCAGGTGGTGCGGTATTATCAGGCAGATATGCCTATGGAAACTATAATAACCTATATTCAAACGGGCCTTACCTGACACGAAACTTTGATCATCAAAGTCTTGAATTGGTTCGGCAGGAAAGAAACAAAGAACTTAACTCCGTATCGGTTAATCCCTATTTTGCAGCCGATACTTCCTGGACTCCAACACATCCTGCACTGAACAATTCCGGTACCGGTGCTCATGCTATAGCTACGGATATTGAAGGTAAAGCGAGGAATGTCGACAACCCGGATATAGGGGCATGCGAATTCACACCAAATCCGGTGCCTTTCAGTGGAACATATTCAATAGGAGGTGCAACACCAGATTACGAAACCATTAATCAGGCTATTGATGCGATGATAATCAATGGTATAAACGGCCAAACAAGGTTTATCCTTGAGAATGACAGCTTTGAAGAGGTTGTCCGAATCCCCAAAATATCCGGGGCTTCATCTGTAAATACCATAAGCTTTACCTCTCCTGACGCCGATACCAGTATTATCACATCATCTTATGATTATACAATAAAATTGGATGGAGCTGATTATATTACTTTCGATAAAATAAAAATTGTATCAAAAAACAATAGCTACCCAAAAGTAGTAATCATTGAAAATGGTGCTTCCAACAACCGTTTTGTAAATAATATTATCACTCAGGATGCAGCATCGGTTAATGCACAACTAATTTATTCAGGGTCGGGTGCAGAGAACCATAACATATTCGAATCAAATACCTTCACAAACGGTTCCAATGGCATATATCTATCCGGGAGTGAGGTTGAATATGGGCAAAACAATCAAATACTGAGGAATAATTTTTTGAATATTTTGTACTACCCGGTGCGGGTTATATGGCAGGATACATATATTATCTCGGGCAATAAGATTTACAATAACAACAGTCCGGCAACCTGTGTAAGCATAGAACACAGCCAGCACGGATTAATCGCTAATAACATGATTAATGCCCAGGAGATTTCAGGTGCTCCCAAGGGTATTGTCATAAGTAATTCTGATCATCAAAAAATATATTTTAACTCGGTAAGATTGAATGCCACTTACAACTCAGCTATTGCCCTGCATCTTGATGGAAAAAATATTGAAGTTAAAAATAATATCCTGTATAGTGACGGTATCGGTTATGCCATTACATGCTCCGATTCAACCGGCTTTATCTCTGACTATAATTTAATGTATTCAAACAATATAAGAATGACCCAGTGGCTGGGTAAAGATGTTAATGGATTTGAAGCCTGGCAGGACTCCAGTGCCCAGGATGCCCACTCTTATTTTTTCGAACCTGAATTTATATCCGAGAATGACTTGCACACCAACGACCTCCGTCTGAATTCTGCCGGGGTTCCGGTGGCAGAAGTTTCTGAAGATTTCGATGGAGATACCCGTGATGACTCACATCCCGACATTGGCGCTGATGAGGTTGACATGGGTGTTGCCATGGCCGGGGAATATCAAATTGGTCCTTCCCGCACCTTCAAAACCTTTGGTGAAGCTATTGACAGCATTGTTGCCGTGGGCGTTGCCGATTCTGTTATCTTCCTGGTAGATGCCGGCACCTATACGGAACAGATTCTGATACCTCATATCCCGCTTTCATCAGTACAGAAAACTGTTACTCTCCGATCCGCTACCGGCATTGCTGAAGATGTCGTTCTTGAATACAAATCGTCAGACACTGCCAATTATATTGTTATGCTCGATAGTGCAAGCTATGTCGGTTTTGAGAACATGACCATGAATGCGCTGGATGATACCAGTTCCGTTGTTATCAGACTGGAAAATAACTCTACGAATATTGTCATAAAAGAGAATAGACTTAATGGAAATGGAGTTTCTGCCCCGGTAATTTATGCACTGAATGGCAACAACAGTGACAACCTGTTTGTGAAGAATACCATAACGGGTGGGTTAAACGGGATTACCTTATCCGGAGAGGATGGTATGCTACCTACAGGTAATACAATAACCGGTAACACCCTGGTTGATCAACATCAAGCTGGCTTATATCTTGAATACCAGCAATTCCAAAAGATTACCGGCAATAAGGTATCTCATTCAGATACCATTAACACCAAATGGGTTGGTATTGGCCTGGTTAATTGCACATCCACTTCAGATAGCATGGCACTCATGGCTAACAATATGGTGCATTATACTGCCGATCAACTCTCTGCCGGCATATTGTTATCAGGAAGTTCTTATCAAAATATTTACCATAACAATATCAATGTTATTGGCGATGCTGAGCAAAGCCGGGCTTTCAACCAGGAAGAGGGCGGTAACAACATCAAGGTTTACAATAACATTTTTAGCAATAAAGCCAATGGATTGGTTATATATTCAACCAATCCCGGAAACATACATTACGATTATAATGTGCTTTACACTACCGGTGAAAGGTTTATTTACACGGATAACTGGATTTCGAATCTCACGGCATGGCAATCGCTTGGCAAAGGGAATCACTCCTTAACCCTTGATCCCCGGTTTGTGTCTGATTCGGATTTACATATCGAGCAATTACAACTATTTGGAAAAGGCATGTCCATAGCGGAAATAACAGATGATTTTGATGGGGACAAAAGGGATCAGGAAAATGTAACCATAGGGGCTGATGTAATGACAGGCACATGCACCGAACCATTATCCGGGATAATATCAATTGGTGCAGGTGAAGCCTATGAATCCGTTAACGATGCTGTTGCTGCATTGATCCTATGCGGCATGGAAGGTACTGTAGTCTTTGAGATTACCCCGGGCACATACAATGAACAGCTTGTTTTTCCAAACAACTTTACAGGGAAAAAACCAGAAGACTCCCTTATCTTCAGATCAGCCTCGGGCAATGCAGAAGATGTGCTCATTACATTTGATGCGCCAAAGAGTGACAACTACGTGATCAAACTTGACGGGCCGGACAACTTTGTGCTGCAAAACATCACCCTTGAAGCACAAAATAGCCATTACGGACGGTTGATTGAATTTTCAAATCGTGTAAATAACAGCCTGTTTGAAGGAAATATTTTTAGAGGAATTGAAACCCGGGAAAACAACGATTCCCTTGTGCTTATCTATTATCAGCCTGAATCGGTTGATTCATCCCAGGTTTTTATCAACAATGCCTTCATAAACGGGAGCAGGGCCATTGTTAAGGAAAATGCTTTTACCAGAACCGATGTTTTAGAAATACAAAACAATCAATTTTTAAATCAGGGTTATGGTATTCTTAGTTTTAAGAACATCCATTTAATCATGTTTAAGGAAAACACGATAAACACAAAAACTTCCGTTTTTCGTGGTTTTGAAGGAGGTTTGACAGACTCCCTCAGCATCTGCAAAAATAGGGTGAAAATTGAATTACAGGAAGGTGTTTTTATTGATTCATATTCCCAAAATATTTTCATGGCCAATAACTTTATATCCTTTGAGTCCTTTTCAAATAAATACCTGAACCTGATTAATCCCAAAAATGAATTCTATTGCTATTATAACACCTTCGTTATCTCTGGCAATAATCACAAAAGCAATATTTGGTTTAGAAACGGATCCCATAATTACATTTTTGACCTGAAAAACAATGTGGCAGTCAACCTGGCACGGGGAAAGGTTTTTAATTTTTATTATGGTATTCCGAATTATACTTCTGATCACAATAATCTGTTCACCAATGGAGAAATGCTAGGAGAATGGTCGGTTACGACATATCAGAGTTTTTCTGATTATATTTCTGCTACTGGCCACGATGCCAATTCAGTATCGGCCAACCCTGCCTTTTTGAACGATTCTACCTGGTATTCGCAACATATTTTGCATAGTAACACAGGAACACCAATTCCAGCTATTACCACCGATCTGGACGGAAATATTCGTGATGGGGTATCGCCCGATATCGGGGCCGAGGAATTTGAAACAGTCAGGTATGGCCTGGGTGAGGATGTAAGGGTCTGTGCAGGTGATGAGGTAGTTCTTAATGCCGGAGTGGGTTTTGAGAGTTATAACTGGTCAACGGGCTCCGACTCATCAATCACTGTTATTGATACCCTGGGAACAGGGATGGGACCTCAGCAGGTCTGGGTAACCGTGGTACTGAACGGCAATGAGTATCAGGATACCATCTCCGTGGACCTTAACTTACCTGTTGCCACCCCGGTTACGGATTATTGCTTTAACGAGAATGAAGACTCTATCCTGATTTCCGCAGGTGAGGGAGCTGAATATCGATGGAGTAATGGGAAACGCACCCAATCAATCTATATTACAGGTGGCAACTGGCATTATGTTACGGTTACCGATGAGTACGGGTGTAGCAGCGAGGGTACTGTTCAAGTACACTATAATGGGTGTGTGGCCGACTTTGATATGCCTGTCGATTCAGTCATCAATGAAAACGATTCCATTGTTATTGAAAGCAACCAGTGCAGATATGATTATGAATGGTTTGAATATTCATGGAACACCGGAGACACAACTCATCAGCTTACCCTGCATGGTAAAGAGCTCGGTATTGGCACCCATGAAATTGTGGTGAATGTGACCAATTATAGCGCAAATTCATGTACCACCTCAGATACCATCCTCATAACTGTGGATGAGGCTTCGGGCATTATCAACAAGGAGATGTCGGATGGCATGCTGCTTTATCCGAATCCAACGTCTGGAAAACTTATTATTAAAAACCAGCAGGTACCGATTAAGCAAATTAAGGTTTATGATTTGCTGGGTAATTTATTACTCTGGCAGAAGGGAATCAAAAATGAAATTGATCTTGGCGGACAAAGCAAAGGGGTTTATCTGATTTGGATTGAAACAGAAGAAACATATACAATGCATAAAATTATTGTTAAATAGGGATTCATTTTGGAGTACTACTTTTGGATAAGGACAATGAGTGCCACTTGACTGATGAACGCATTGAACAGTGGGCAGATCATTTAACAAACGGTTTATCGTATTAATATGCTGGATTTCTGAAGTGCGTTATACATTAAATGATCAAAACCTTTGACAGAATTAATACAAAAATATGAACGAAATTAAACCCATTACAATGCCAGGAACTCATGAGAGTTTCTTTAACTATTTTGTAGGACAATCTATTAGTCCAAACTTGAAAATACTGGATGTAGGGGCTGGGCATGGAGCTTTTACAAAAAAACTTTATGATCTTAATTATGATATTTCCGCATGTGACCTTTTTCCTGAAAACTTCAGGTTTGACAAAATCGAATGCAAAAAAGTAGATATCACCCAAAAATTTCCATACCCGGATAACACTTTCGATTTAATAATAGCGATTGAAGTCAGTGAGCACATACTTGACCATGAAGTTTTTTTTAGTGAACTGAGCAGAATACTAAAACCTGACGGCCAAATTTACCTGTCGACTCCGAATATTTTATCGTTGAAATCCCGAATTCGATTCCTGCTCAGAGGATTTTTTTATAGTTTCGGTCCCCTGGACCTGAAAAACTATAACGGACTTCAGCATGTTGCATCCTTAACCTTAGACCAATATAATTACATTGCAGTTAAAAATGGTTTTCATGAAGCTGAATTTGATATCGACAGAAAACAAAGCACCTCTTTATGGCTTTTGATATTTTTGTACCCGCTTCTTTATCTACATATGAAACTCAGAAAAAAGCCAAAATTTCACAACCAGTTCAAATTACTTCTGGGACGACT
>CAZGTU010000145.1:0-8983 GCA_964528675.1 uncultured Bacteroidaceae bacterium | reverse complement strand
AATGTTGCCACAGATTCACAGATTAAGAATATTAATTGCATTCGTACTAATTAGATTGACGCAGAAACCTTTCTGTAAAAACAGAAAGAATCTGCGAAAATTAATAACAACGAGTGAGAATAATAGTATTAATCTGTGAACTTAGCGATAGCGATCTCATGAACAGCCAAAGGCTGTGAGTAATCTGTGGCAACATATCTTATTAATAGTGCGAAACTTCAGTTAAGAAATCATAAATAATTAACAGCTTTAATTCCCGGATCATGAAATCCATAAATGCAATTTTTCACTTTGTTTTAATCCTTATTATTTCTTTAGCTTTCACTTCCTGCGGACAAAAAATTCACAAATCCTATGATTTTGATGAAACTAATGACCGTATATGGATAGGAGAAGAATTCTGGAGCATTCCGATTGAAGACTGGCAAATCAAAGACGGAAGGATTGAATGTGTGGGAGACAGAGCCAATATGCGGGTCAATCTTTTAACTACAGACATATCGGGAGAAGGAAGTTTTAATTTTTCTGTCCAGATGGGTGTTTTAAAAAGAGGGGAAGGACAGGGAAGCGCAGGTATCAGGATTGCAATTAAAGATAATACGGATTCCGATTACCGCTCCTTATGTTATTTTGGAGAAGGAATTGATATAGGAATAAGAAATTCCGAGGAATTTTTCCTGGCAGATGAGAAACTCCTGCTCCCGGAAACTTTCGATCAATCATCCTTTATCCTGCGGGTGGAAGGCCAGCAGGATGATGTCATCAGGCTGTTGACCGCCGAAATAATTGATACAAGAGGGAATTCCCTCAAACTGGAAACTTCTGATTTTGAAAACCTTGACGGGATGATAAGCCTGGTAAGCAACCATTCTCAATCGGGCAGTTTTCCTCAGGGCACTAATTACTGGTTTGATAATATAAGCCTTTCGGGAGCTAATGTCCAAAATTATCCGGATCGTACATTCGGACCCGTGCTATGGTCAATGTACACCCTCAGTGAAGGAGTTCTGAAGATGACAGCACAGATGCCCCCAATTTCAACTGATGATCCGCAAACGGTTATGCTTCAGATGCAAAATGGTCAGAATTGGATTGATCTGAGTTCCTCCGATATAGATCCTGATGCCAGGGTTGCAGTTTTTAAGGTTGAAAACTGGACAGATACCATGGATCATAAATATCGTCTGGTTTATAATTTAGACGGAGATGATCATTACTATGAAGGAACTATACGAAAGGATCCTAAGGGAGGTAAGCTTACAATGGGTGGAATGACCTGCCAGTATCATTACGGATTTCCCTATCGACCCCTGGTGGAAAATCTGGATAAAATGAACCCTGATATCTTATATTTCTCTGGTGATCAGATATATGAAGCAAACGGAGGATATGGTATCATACGATTTCCCGCAGATATGGCCATATTAAATTACCTGGGAAAGTGGTATATGTTTGGCTGGGCTTTTGGTGATCTGATGCGCGACCGGCCAACCATAGCCATTCCTGATGACCACGAAGTTTACCAGGGAAACCTGTGGGGTGAAGGCGGAAAAAATGTTAGTCCTGAAAATTGGGAAGAGAACAGGGACGCAATCGGAGGTTTTGTGCAACCGGCAAAAATGGTAAATGTTGTGGTGCATACCAATTGTTCACATCTTCCCGACCCTTTTGATCCTGAACCTATGAAGCAGGATATCGATGTATACTATACCGATCTGATTTATGGTGGTGTGAGCTTCGCAATTGTAGGAGACCGGATATTTAAATCAGGACCGGAAGCTGTTTCAACCTGGGAAGGAAGAAAAGATCACATTAAAAAACCCATAAAAGATCCTTCAATACTGGATAAGGAAGGATTAAAATTACTGGGTGACCGACAGATTAATTTTCTTGAACACTGGATACAGGATTGGGAAGACAGTTATTTAAAGGTCTTGCTCAGTCAGACCATATTCACCAATGCAGCAACTCACCATGGAGGTGACGACATGTTCCTTTATGGTGATATGGATTCGGGTGGCTGGCCAAAATCAGGCCGAGACAGGGCTCTAAAGCTTATGAGAAAAGCATTTGCTTTTCATATTACGGGTGATCAGCACCTTCCTTCTTTAATTCAGTATGGCATAGATGAATACCGCGATGCCGGTTGGGCATTTTGTACCCCGGCGATTGCCGTTGGTTATCAGAGGAAATTCCTTCCCGACAAGCTGGGTTGGGAGATTAAAGGGAGACCGGAACATGACAATCCTAACACAGGACTTTATACGGATATATTTGAAAATCCGAATTATGTATATGCAGTTGGTAATCCTGAAGAAGATATCGAAGCAAATAATCGTTATGTGAGAGCTGATAAAAAAGCCTCAGGATATGGCTTTATAACTTTCAACAGTGATGATAGAACTATAAAATCGGAAGCTTACCGTTTTATGGCCGATCTCTCATCTGAAAAAAAAGATAATCAGTTTCCGGGCTGGCCATTGACTGTGGATCAGTTGGATAATTACGGTGAAGATCGCTACGGTTATCTGCCCACACTGGATTTCGGAGAAAATGAAGAACCGGTTATCAGGGTGTATAACACTTCAGATGAAGAACTGGTGTATTCCTTGAGAATACAGGGGAATCAATTTACACCATTCGTATTCGAACCGGGGAATTATACGGTAATATACAGGTTTAAGAATAGTGATAAGTGGAACTCACTTGAGGACCTGAAAGTTACTCCGGAGCCTTCCGGTAAAATATCAATCAGTAATTAGTGCCTGACGGTGAATCAAAAAAAAATAGAATTTAAACTATCATGAAGAAAACCATTTATACTGCGCTTACCGGAATGGCCTTACTGGCCATGGGTTCCTGCCAAAAAGGGGATAAGGAAACCCTGCCGAATTTTGTCATTTTCATAGCTGATGATGTAAGCTGGAATGATATCGGGTGTTATGGTAATGAGAATGTTCAGACACCAAATATTGACAGAATGGCTTCTGAAGGCATCCGTTTTACCAATGCCTACCTTACCGCCAGCTCCTGCAGCCCTAGCAGGATAAGTATTTTGACCGGAAGGTATCCGCATAATACGGGGGCTGCTGAATTGCATACAGAACCTGAAGTTGATCTTACCGGATTTGCTGATGTGCTTAAAGAAAATGGGTATTATTGCGGTCAGGCAGGAAAATGGCATGCCGGTAAACATTTAAGAAGCGGATTTGACACCCTTCACGATAACATCATCATGAATGGTGGAGAAGGCAAATGGCTTGAAATTGTTGAAAACAGGCCAAAAGATAAACCTTTTTTCCTGTGGCTGGCAGCCATCGATGCACATCGGGCCTGGGGTGAAAACGAATTCAGCGGCACACATGATCCCGAATCCATTTCAGTGCCACCTTATCTGGTTGACGATGAACCCACACGTGAAGATATAGCCAGATACTACGATGAAATTAAACGCTTTGATTATTATATTGGAGAAGTTGAGAAAAAGCTTGAGGAACAAGGCGTTTTGGAAAATACCCTGATCATCGTTATGGCAGACAATGGACGCCCATTTCCGGGATGCAAAACCCGCGTATACGACAGAGGTATGCAAACTCCTTTTATTGCGAAGTGGCCCAAAGGTATTGATCAGACAAACGGTATCTGCGAGAGTATGATCAGTGTAATTGACATTGCTCCTACACTGGTAGATCTGGCAGGAATTGACAGCATTCCGGAATCATTCCAGGGTAAAAGTTTCTCATCATTGCTCCGTAACCCATCCGAATCTTTCAGAACCTATGTCTTTGCAGAGCATAACTGGCACGATTATGAAGCCCATGAAAGAATGGTACGAACAAAAGACTTAATGTATATACTGAATTCCAGACCTCAGTTTCCAAACCAGGGTCCTGCCGATGCTGTAAATTCTCCATCTTTTACCAGTCTCCTGGAATTGAAAGAATCAGGTGTGATCTCCTCCGTGCAAAATAAGATATTTGAGTTTCCACGTTCTGCAGAAGAGTTATTCGATTGCAACGATGATCCTATGCAAGTAAACAACCTTGCCTATGTGGCAGAATATGAAACCATAAGAAAAGAATTATCAGAAATACTCATAACATGGATGGAGGAAACCGGAGATAATGTTCCTGAGAATCTCACTCCCGATTGGTTCACACGATTAACCGGAGAAAGAATTGAAGAAGTTTTTGGCACAAGAGGAGAAATGCCCGGAAAAGCCAATAATGCTGTAGAAATTAATAAATCAGGACCTTTTTAGCCATACCTGACTAAAGAACCATCGTAAAGAAAACTTTTTCTCAGTATTTGCTTTTTATAACTTGTAAAGAAATTGCAATGAAAATATCAAAAAGTCCTGCTCTCGAAGGCCGGAATGTTGCCTGCCCCTATTTAATGGTAAATGATATAGAGGCAGAATTGAATTTTATCGAAAATGTTTTTGGAGCAGAGATAATTGAAAGAGTTTACCATCCCGATGGACACCTCATCCACGGAGAGGCTAGAATCAGGAACTCCGTTATCATGATAGGTGAAGCAAAAAAAGGTCACCCCCCCATGGAAGCACTCGTGTATGTATATACGCATGATGTTCAATCAACCTATCTTTCTGCACTTGAGCAGGAAGCCGAGTCACTTTCTAAACCTGAAATGAAGTTCTATGGATTGAAAGAAGCCGCAATGAAGGATCTTCAGGGGGTTCAATGGCGAATTGCAGAAGTGGTTGAAACACTTTCAAGCGAAGAGATGGAAAGAAACCTGAGGAAAGAAATAAAATGAATGAAAGAGGAATTTTATTACAACAACAGGAAAAATGCTCAGGATTATATCAAAATGGCCAGGCCCTATGATGGTAGATTACTCATCCGTCAGCTCGAAAAGCATCTGAAGGAAGGAGCTTCAATTCTCGAACTGGGAATGGGACCCGGCAAGGATCTGGATTTGCTTTCACGAAAATATAAAGTCACCGGTTCAGATCTCTCTAAAGAGTTTATAAGCATCTATAAGGAAAAAAATCCAAAAGCAGATCTGCATATTCTCAATGCACATAAAATTGAAACAAACAGGAAGTATGACTGTATATTTTCCAATAAAGTATTGCATCATCTATCAAAAAAAGAATTAACAGAATCGCTCATTCGTCAACATGAAATTTTGAATTCAGATGGTATAGTCGTGCACAGCTTCTGGGAAGGCGATCGGGAAGAAATTTTAAGTGGATTGCGTTTTGTCTACTATCGCAAAAAAAATCTTGACCATCTTTTTTCAAAAACATTTACCATTATTAGCTCGGAATTATATTCCGAGGTATTTCCGGATGATTCCATCTTTATTATAGCTAAGAAAAATTCCTCCAAATGATATTAACTATGCAGTCCGTTAAACCGATTTACATCATAATGTTTGTATTTTTGCGTTGAAATGATTACAGTGCATTTGTTTTTTTACCGATCAAATCTCAGACACCAATGAAAAAAATATTTCACAATCATATCTTAGGTTTCATAATCACTTTTATTTTAATCAGTCCGGTTAATGGTCAGGATTATTTATCAAAATATCCCGATCCGGTTTTGCCGGATTCAGTTCCACGAGTCTTTGCTCCCGGTGTAATTTCAAAAAAAATGTCACATGAAGAAGGGATTGCATTTTCACCCGGAGGAGAGGAAATATTTTTTACCCGCAGCGTGGCAGATGAAGATGGAGAAGAAGAAAGTTCCATATTGTTTCTTGAGAAAAAAGGTGAAAAATGGACTTCGCCTCAGTCCCCTTCTTTTGCAAGTGAATCTAATGAATCCGAGCCGGCTTTTTCTCATGATGGACGAGCTTTATTCTACTTTTCGGAAAGAAGGAAGCCCGGGATCACTCCATATATTGGAGAAATTTGGAAAGTCACACGACTGAACAGCAGATGGAGCAAGCCCAGGTATCACGAAAACATATTGAATGCCAACTGGATAAACAGCATTAGCACTACTTCAAATGGCACATTGTATTTTTCTTCTTACCGAAATAAACAAATGGGCATATATTATTCAGAAGTTCAAAATGGGAAATACCAGGAGCCTGTTTATCTGCCCAAAGAAATCAATTCAGTTCCGGGAGCAACCCATCCTTTTATTTCTTCCGATGGTGAGACACTTGTTTTTGAAGGTCAGGCACTTGGATATGGCAATTCAGAACTTTACATTAGTTTCAAAACTTCAAAAGGACACTGGACCCCGGCTCAAAAATTGAATGAAACAATAAATAAAACACTTACAGAAACCAATCCCACTCTTTCTCCCGATGGTAAATACTTATTCTTTACACGTAACAACGATATTTACTGGGTAAGGATTGAATACGTTTTTTAGGTATGTTCCTTAAAAGAAATGAGGGAAATTCTACTTTTCATTCTCTTCTGCTAAATCAAACAATTCATCCAGTTTGTATTCTTGCAGTCGTTGATCTTTATTCAACTTCACAGCATTAATCATTGATCTTGCTACGGTGCTTCCATGAACAGGCCGGTACTTTTTGAGACCTGGAACTTTTTTAAAAACGTTCATTACCTTAATCCCTATCTCCTCCCCTTTTCTTATTTCATCCCGCTCACCAACAAGAATTGATGGCTTGATCAGTGTTATTTGTCTGAAAGCTAATTTTTCTACCTCCCTGTCAAGTTCTCCCTTGATACGGGAATAAAAGATCATGGAATTAGGAGATGCTCCCGGAGCAGAAACAAGGACATACTCGGGCACGGCATTTTCCGATGCAATCCTGGCAAATTGATATTGATAATCGTAGTCAATTCTACGCTGGGTATCTTTACTTCCCGCCTTTTTCAAAGTAGTACCCAGGGCAGAAAAAAGAACATCGCCTTTCACTTTATCTTTCCATATATCCGGGGCATCAAAGTCAATGATTTCTTCCTGCAGTTTAGGATGATGAAAACCGGCCGGTCTTCTTACAAAAATTTTTACTTTACTGAAATAGGGATCTTCAACTGCAAGTTTAACTAACTCGCGTCCTACCAAACCTGTTGCACCAATTATTATAGCTTTTTTCATTGTGATGTTGCTTAAATTATCTTTAACAATTAACTGTGTAAAAAAGTTAAGGATCTTTGTCTGTTTTATACCCTGGTTTTTTCTTATTTTGATTTCAAAACCCATATACCGTGAAGAAACCTTTACTTAACATTCTTTTCTGGTCGATTTTTTCAGTTGCCTTGTTGTACCCAGGCCGAAAATCCATTCTTCTCTTGAAGGAAGTGTCTAATAAGCCATCTTTATTAAAAAATTTGCCTTTTTACAAAATCCTCCTTTTACTAAATCACTTATTATCAACAATTCTTAAGCCTGGGTGAACTGGGGCCTTAAGATGGAATTATCCAAATAAATACTATTTGAAATGGACTCATCATTTAATATCCGCTTGAAAACAATACAGGAATAAACTTGTTGGTTGAGATGAAACCACAATAAATAATATTTTTTATTATGCAAACAATATTAGGAGCAGGAGGAGCAATTGGTAATTATCTCGCCAAAGAATTATACAAATACACAAAAAATATTCGCCTGGTAAGCAGGAATCCAAAGCCCATTAATCCTTCGGATCATGTTTTTCCTGCCGATCTAACCAATCCTGATGAGGTTGACAAAGCTATTGAAGGTTCTGACATTGTTTACGTTGTCATTGGTTTTGAATACAAAGCAAAGGTATGGAGGGAAGTCTGGCCCAAATTCATGGATGCAGTCATTTCCGGCTGTAAAAAGCATAATGCCAAACTGGTTTTCTTTGATAATGTATATGCCTATGATCCGGACTACTTAAACGGAATGACAGAAGAAACACCTCTAAGACCCGTTAGCAAGAAAGGCCAGGTAAGGAAAGAACTAATTGAAAGGATCTTTTCAGAGGTGGAAAGCGGCCAATTAACTGCCCTCATTGCACGTGCACCCGATTTTCTCAGCAGCCATAATTCTGTGATCTATGAAACAGCTATCAAGAACATGAAACAGGGCAAACCGGCCATGTGGTTCGGGCGTGATGACAAGATTCATAATTTCATCTACACCCAGGATGCAGCAAAGGCCACCGCTATACTTGGAAACACCGAGGAAGCTTATAATCAGACCTGGCATCTTCCTGCCGATCAGACACCTTACACCGGAAGACAATGGGTGGAGATGATGGCAGAAATTACAGGCTCCAAACCAAAAATTAAAGTAATTAAATCTTATATGCTCGGGTTAATGGGAATTTTCATTCCCACCATGAAGGAATTAAAAGAAATGACATATCAGTTTGAAAGAGATTATCTGTTTAACAGCTCCAAATTTGAAGAAAAGTTCAAAATCAAGCCTACTCCGGCAAGAGAAGTTCTTGAAACTGTTATCAGAAAAGAAAAAGTAGAAACTTCCCAGGTTCATACCTGAGTTATTATTTCCTATTCTCACCTCTAATGCCGTTTTTGTTTTCGCAACTGGTTTTCCGCTATAAAACTCCTATCTTTATTAAAAAAATCCATGAAAAGACAGGAGATGATCGAAAAGATCAGGTCTGGTGGCAAAAAGTATGATTTTATTATTATAGGAGGAGGTGCAACAGGAATAGGGGTTCTTCTTGAAGCAGTTACCCGGGGGTACTCTGCAATCCTTTTCGAAGCTTCTGATTTTACCAAATCTACTTCAAGTAAAAGCACTAAACTTGTTCATGGAGGTGTTCGCTATCTTGCTCAGGGAAATATAGGTCTTGTTCGGGAAGCCTGCGTGGAAAGAGGAAGGCTGAGAAAAAATGCTCCCCATATTGTCAAAAAACAATCTTTCATAATACCTGTGTTTTCACTTTATGAAGAGTTTCTTTACACTATCGGATTGAAATTTTACGATTTGCTATCCGGTAAATACAGTCTTGGAAGATCTCGCCGTATAAGCCGGAAGAAAACAGTTTCAGGCATTGGTACATTGAAAACTGCAGGTTTAAAAGCAGGAAT
>CAZGTU010000144.1:0-8999 GCA_964528675.1 uncultured Bacteroidaceae bacterium | reverse complement strand
GTGAACCTGTCCGCCTTTGGAGGATCTGTGGCAACATTGTATTGATTTGTGCGAAACTTCAGTTATTTGTATTTTGAGATTTATCATTTGTTTAGTTGTGGCTCGTCCACGTTAGGATTAAAAGAATCTTTTTAGTCAAATTGTTATATCCCACAATTTAGTCTTTGATTTAATGCAAGAAAAAAAGCTTAGAATAATTCTCTAAGCTTTTATTAAGAAAGAAGTAACAGAAAGACAACTACAAACCTAAAATAAGACTGACTATTTTTTCAATTATCTCTACTTTGATCAATTGAAGATTTTAATCATTCCACCTTAAACTCATGCGTGTAAAAATTGCCTTTTGAAGTAAAATGAAATTTATAATTTCTCGCCTCGAGATTTTCTATAGAAAATGGTTTTGTAAAAATGGTATCACTATTGTCAAAGAAAGCATCGTAAATTTCACCTTCATTATCTTCTATACTGAAACCAATATCCTCTCCCCCATTGTTCACATAATGAACCAGGAGCCTGTCATCCTTTTGAGCAAAAACAGGTAAAAAGGAATGACAACTATCTACCAGATTGGCCTGGGAACCTTTCACTTCAATGACCCTGTTCAATCTCATATGAGCAACTTCCGATACAAGAGTGTAAGTGCCATTTTTCAATTTTGTAAAATCATACTGGCTTTCCAGGGTTTCTCCAAGCCCGACTCTTTTGCTGAAAATTTCTCTTTTGTTATCATTAAACAGATAGATATCCATTACTTCCGAACTCGGATTTTTAACTTCCATTTTGATGATATTTGCGTTTTCAATTATGACCACGTCCAGATTTTCGGAGGCCTTTTCCGGGAACTTTACGGAAGCACTTGCATACCATTACACCCTTTTCCAGGTATTGCACACGAGCAATTGCATAATAGAGGAGAAGCTTTTCAGGCTCTTGGATAGATTATTTTAATAGAAAATCATTATGAATTTTAAGATAATTTAGTAACCGAATCAGAATTTGACCGCTAAGAATTATGATGAGATTTTTTTTACTCTTTCCCATACCTCATCATCCACAGGAATCCCCTCCTCCAGGTTCCGGGTCCTGGTCATTGAACTTTTTTCACCGGGATAGTATGTCTTTCCGCCTGGATGCATAGCTTCCACATCGTGGGTATAATCGATTATTTCATCTATTAGTTTTTGCTGCAACTCGTTGTCATTGAAAATGCCAGGATAAATGCAAAGAAATACCTGGGATATGCCTGTTTCCATTTCTTTCAAACCTATTCGGTAAGTGGAATCTCCGGCAGATAATATTGTTGCAAGCATATCCAGGACAATTGAAAAAGCTGATCCTTTCCAGTATCCTATAGGCAATCCACGTTCCCTGGTCAATATCTTATCAGGGTTACGGGATAATTTATTTTCATTATCCCATCCACCATGAAAAGGAAGTTGTTCACCTCTTATCCGGTAGCTGTTTATTTTACCAAATGAAAATTGCGATAGTGCCATATCCAGTAAAATATGTCCTTCACTACGAGGAATTGAAACAACGAAAGGATTGTTACCGATCCGGCTGTATTTTCCTCCCCAGGGAGGCATATTGGGTTTGGTATTGGTAAAAAGGATGGACATGCAACCCGCCTCGGCTGCCTGGTAACCATAGCTTCCGCCCCTGAGCCAGTGATTGGTATTTCGCAATGCCACCAGGCCCATTCCATGTGTTTTTGACAGTTCGATGGCTCTATCCGTACACTTTGTTGCATTGATAATACCCGGACCCAGGTTTCCATCCCATCGTTCGATAACTCCAAAAGCCCCATCTCTTTCTGCCTCTGCATTTATGTCAATTATGCCTTTTTCAATCTGTTCAACAAAAAGGGGAACCCTGTCAATCCCATGGGAATTAACCCCCATCAATGTGCTTTCGGTAAATACTTTTGCCAGTAAACGGGCATTTTCTTCATTGAAACCAGTCTTTATAAAAAGATGGAACAGGACTTCCTGCATCTGGTGAAAGGGAATGCGCATAGTCTATCTCAGTTTTATTTTTGGGTAAGCTGTGTTTTTTAGTTTTTTAGAACCTCAAGCACTGCCTTACTATCCTCCTCAGCATTCACCTCGGTTGATTTGTAGATCACCTTGCCCTGCTTATCGATGATAAATGTCCAGCGGGATGTGGTAAGGCCTCTTGTTAAAGTATGAAGTTCGCCATCCACCTCTCTTTCGATGGATCCCCCGTCCCTTACGGGGACTCCAAACAGCCGGGCTATTTTACCATCAGGATCGGAAAGAAGGGTGAAATTCAGATTATTTACACCTTTGAAGAGCTCAAGGTTCTCGACTTCATCACCACTAATACCAACAACTTCTGCATCCACAGACGAAAGGTCCTCCTGTGCATCACGGTACGCACAGGCCTGTTTAGTACAGCCGCCGGTCATAGCTGCAGGATAAAAATAAACCACCAGATTCTTCTTGCCGATAATGTTTTCGGATTTCCAGGTTTGCCCGTTGTCAGCAACTGCTTTGAAATGTGGCGCTTTATCGCCAATACCAAGTTCCTTATCCTGAGCATGTACCTGAGTAATCTCCAATGAAAAAAAGCAAAGGATGAAAATTAAGATTAATGTCTTCATAATGATGTAAGATATTATATCGGGAGAAAAGATACGATTTTCCCTGAATTGAATGCAAATAATTCTAAAATTATCCCACAGGAAAGAAAAAGATAATGAAGAAGTGCTCCCAAAGCAGTATGCCATTTACAAAAAACCTGAAAGAAATGATGGAAAGATATAAAATGATTCATGACAGCATTTTTCCTAAACTATAATTCCTTTCAGGAAAGTTTATGAAGGCACTTGCATATGATCACAGCGCCTTTCCGCATGGTTTTCGTTAGTACTTGCCTAGTAGTGCAATCCTGTTCCCGAAGGTTAAAAGAACCACTTATACGATGCAATCCTTTTCCGGGAAGTTTACTGGAGCACTTGCATACCAGTATAATCCTGCTCCGGGAGATTTACAGGAGTACTTGCATATAGTGATATCATTTTCCGTGAAAATTACAGAGCTACTTACAGATAGTGAGAACAGATAAGTCATGGTTGTACCTGGACTGTTTTACGTTTTTTGCAATCCATTCCCGGTCTCAATTCTCTGCCTAATTTTTAATGATCTTAATATTGTGGCACTTATTTTCGCCCTGTATTCGAAGCAGGTAAATTCCCGGGACAAAATTACTAAAGTCTATTTCAATATCCGAACCCTTTAATAAAGCTGTACCATTTTCATAAAGTACAATACCATTAGGACTTATGATTCTTATGTTTTCAATGATGTTCCGGGGTTTATGACCGGTATTACTAATAGTTAGAAATGTATTCACAGGAACTGGGTAAACCTTAAGGTTATTTTCCAGGAAAGTCCCGGAACTACTGACTACTTCCGACTGTATTTCAATATTTTCGACACCTGCCACTGCCAAAACACTCAGTGTATCATTGTTACTTTCTATTTTCAGGACAGGATTGGACAGGTTCATATGAAGTCCCTTGTAGTCAGCAGAAAATACATATTCACCATCTTCCAGCTTATTGAAAATAAATTTGCCGCCTGCCGAGGTGATATCAAAGGCTTTTACAGTCCCGTTTTGAGCATCCAGGAGGAAGACATAGCAACCTTCCAGGGGTATTCCTGTGTTTTTAATTGTGCCTGACATAATTATGCTACTTTTCGCACTGCTGCCTTTAACCAATGAACCTGTTACTGTACCTGTCCCGCTGCCAGGAACAGGACGCTGAATGGCAGTAATATCCCTGTCGGTGATGTTTTTATTCAGTGACACATAATATGCATTGGCACGGGTGAGACAATGTTCCATCCAGGTAGGAAGGGTTTCAGGATAGCTTAATGTATCGGGGATAAGCTTTAGTGTATATTGCCCGTATTCGAGACCTGTAAACTCATAGGTATTGGTGCCGGACAGAATAAGTTGTTCTTTGTATTCTGTGCTTCCCAGCGCGTAAAGTTCCACCATGCTTTCATAAAGTGGTGTATTGCCACTGTCAAGGAAAAGCTTGCCCGAAAGGCTAAGATTCTTCATGCTGACAATCCCTGTTTCGTTATATACGGCTACTCCGCCACCATCCGTCGCAATCCATATATTACCAGATTTATCAACATCTATTGAATAAACGGCATCACCAGACAACACCGAATTTTCGGAATTAAATACTGTCCAGTTTGTCCCGTCAAATTTGGCAACATTGCCGTAGCGCATCCCAATCCAAATGTTTCCTTCATCATCCAGTTTGAGAGATTCAGTGAAATTATCCGGGAGTTCTGAATTTCCTGAATCAAAGATCGTGAATTCCTCCCCATCGAACCGCACAAGTCCGCCCCCATTGGTTGCAATCCAGATGCTCCCACTGCTGTCAGCTTCCAGTGCAGGAATATAGTTGTCCGGCAGATTTGAATTACTGGTATTATACCCTTCCCAGAACATTTCATTATAACCGGGTTCAAAGCTGAGCTTTATCAGGCCGCTGCCATAGGTGCCCAGCCAGATATTGCTGTCTCTGTCTGTAACTATCGATCTTATACCATATCCTGGCAGTGTAGAATTTTCTGAAGTCCAGGCCTCCCAGTTGTTGCCGTCAAACCTGGCAAAACCTAAGCTGGTTCCCGCCCAGAGATTCCCGTTGCCGTAGTGCAGGCAGCGGATTGCATTTCCGGGTAAAGCTGAATTATCTCTGTTATAAATCGTCCAGGGTTGGTCCGGATGAGAAATTGCCGGTATCTTTGCCACGCCTCTTCCTGTGCCGATCCAGATATTTCCCTCATCATCCATTGTTATGTCCCTGACATAAGAATCCGGCAGATCGGAATTATACATTTGATAGACTTCCCATCTTAATCCATCCATTCTGGCCAAACCATAATAGGTTCCTATCCAGCTGTTCCCGTGTGAATCGATTTTTACTGCCATCACGTCATCGAATGGTAAACCGGTTGTATTAGGATCATAAAATATAGTATCTGTTTCTGTGATAGTAAAAATGGTATATCCATCGCCGGCCCATACATCCCCATTGCTCGTAAAATCTATAAATCTGGTGTCTCTGCCATGGACAAGGAGGGACCATTCACTTCCGTTATATTTGATCAGTCCACCGTCAGTTCCTATCCACAGGTCATTATTATCATCAACGGCAAGTGATTTGATCTTATCATAAGAAAAATAAGGTTCATCTGCTCCGGAAAGGTCAGGTTCAATGATCTCCCAGTCTGTCCCGTTGTAGCGGGCAAGCCTCTTATCCTCATTATGGCCGATCCAGGTGTTATTATTTTGATCTGTCACGATCATGGAGATTCTATCATCTGAGAACCCAGGAATAGTCCATGTGGTAAATGTATCACCATCAAAACTTAACAATCCGGTTTGCAATGTTCCCATCCATAATATACCGGTGGAATCAATCGCAATCTTCAAAATATAATTTGAGTCATAAGAACCATAATCTTCGGTATTATATAAAGTCCATACTGGTTCATCAGCAACAGATAATCCCTCGACCTTTACCAGGTCTCCTTCATTCGTACTGAACCATATATTATTGTTCCGGTCAAATGCAATAGAAGTAACGGCGCCATCGGGAAGCTCTGAATTGGAAGGCGTATAGACCCTCCAGTTCTTACCGTCAAATTTTGAAAGCCCATGATCATAAGTACCAATCCAGATATTACCATAAAGATCTTTGGCAAGCGTACAAACATCATCATTCGGCAACCATGAATTTTCCTCCTGGTAGGCTTTCCATACTGTGCCGTCAAATTTCACCAGGCCACTTCCCAGGGTAGCTGCCCAGAGATTATCATAATTATCCACCAGGATTGACTCGACAGGGTCAAAGGGTACACCTGTATTTCCAACCTTGTAGATCTGCCAGTTGGAATAGAGATCGTCCTGCTTTTTTGATACATCAATAAAAACTGTATCAGAAGAAGTGTTTAAATCATCATCACTTACAGTTAAGATCACCCTGTGTTTACCGGTTGTCAGAAAAGTATGATCAGGTTTGGCTTCCGTACTGGTATTTCCGTCACCAAAATCCCAGGCATAAGTATATGGTTCTATTCCTCCTGTCACCTGGGAATTGAACGTTACTGTCAATGGTGCTTCTCCATTTGTGATATTGGCATAAATGGATAATGTTAATGGCTCCTCGCAGATTCCCTGAAGGCCATTCTCGTTGTAAACAGCTATCCCGATATTATGGATAGCTAACCATTTATTGTTATAATCATCTGCATCGATAGAGTAAACCGGAAACTCAGAATTGCCAGGATTAAAAACAGTCCAGGCAGTGCCGTCAAATTTTGCCACTTCGCCACACCGCATACCAACCCACAGATTTTCATCATTATCCAGTTTCAGCGACTCTATGTTATTATCAGGGAGACCGGAGTTGGTGGTATCATAAATATGGAAATTATTGCCATCATATTTGACCAGTCCATTATAAGTAGTACCGATCCAGATGTTCCCGCTGCTGTCCGGCTCCAGTGCGTAAATCATATTATCCGGCAAGCTTGAATTATCTGTATTAAAGACAGTCCAGTCCGGTTTATTCAATGAAAGGGCGGCTATTTTACACAAGCCCCCGCCGAAGGTGCCGATCCATATATTGCCATCAATATCTGTTTTTATGCATCGTATATCATTATTGGAGAGGTTTGAATTGTTGGTAGTGTATGTTCTCCAGTTCTCTCCGTCAAATCTTGTCAGGCCCTGGTAAGTACCAATCCAGAGATTCCCATTGCCATGGTGTAAATGCATGATCGAATTGGTGGGTAAAGTTGAATTGCCGGTATCATAAATTGGCCAGTGCTGATCAGGTAGAGAAAGTGCCGGTATCATCGCCAGGCCATTATCTGTCCCGACCCAGGTATTACCTTCTTCATCTAACACAATATCGCGTACATCATAACCTGGCATATAGGAATTAGATGGCTGGTAATTATACCAGCATAATCCATCGAATTTGACCAATCCTCCTGTGAGTCCAATCCAGATGTTTCCATATGTGCCCACTTTCACAACCCTGACGCTATTGTTTGGTAAACCTGTATTTTCGGGAGAGTAGTGAGTCCAGTCATTTCCGTCAAATTTAAATAATACTCCTCCTGATGTTCCTCCCCAGAAAATCCCATTTTCAGCCATAAATGTCGAAGAAATTGAAGAATATTCTTTTTCTGGATCTATAAGGCCATCATCGTTTTTATATCTAAAAAAACCGTCGCCGGTTCCTATCCATAAGTCATTGTTCTTACATGTTGAGATTGAACTTATTTTATCAGATTGAAGTCCTGAATTAGTGGAATTGAAGATAGTCCAGTCCGAACCATCATATTTTACCAGGCCATCACTGGGCGTTCTGATCCAGAGGTGATTATTTACATCGATCGCAAGTGTTTTGATATGATTTGCCGGCAGGTCTGAATTCGTTTTATCATAAGTGGTAAATGTGTTTCCGTCAAATTTTACCAGACCACTTTCTTTAGTGCCGATCCAGAGAATACCGCTGTTATCAAAGCTCAGGACATTAATATTGCTGTCAGGCAACTCAGAATTCCCCGTGTTATAAAATGTCCATTCCGGCTCGTCTAAAACGGATAAACCTTTAATTTTTATAAGTCCGCTGCCGAATGTTCCGATCCACATATTGTTTTCATTGTCAAAAGCAATGGAATAGATTTGTGAGGGGGGGATCTGTGAATTCATAGGATTATATACCCTCCAGTTTTTGCCGTCGAATTTGGCAAAACCGTATTCCAGGCCTGTGCCAATCCAGATATTTCCGGAGAGATCTTCAGACAGAGTAAAAATATGATCACTGGGCAACCAGGAATTTTCTTCGTTATATACTTTCCACACCTTGCCATCGTATTTTGCCAGACCTCTTCCTCCAGTGCCTACCCATATATTATTAAAATCATCAACGATAATAGACCTGATTTCATTTCCTGGTAGTCCTGTATTATCACGGCTGAATAACAGCCAATTTTCATCTGACTCACTTATAGAATTCCAATATTGCCCGTCAATCTCATTGAGATTATTCTCGACAGACATGTTGATTGGTTGTTGCCCGGTAAGTGTATTCGCACAAATAATCAAGGCAGCAATTGTCATAAACAAGACATGCGTTAAGGAATTAAGCGTTTTCATGGTTGCAGGTTTTTTGAAGGATAGTGCAGCAACATGATTAATAACTGAGATACCTTGTCAGTTTAATGGGAGGAGGTTCATTCAGTACGCCGAAATTCATCGGATAAATCAGAGTACGGGTTCACGATTCGTTATCCCTCTCAATTTACATTAATTATTGATATTATTCAATAATATTCTGCTTTGATTTAGAATTTTTTCCTTAATGAAAACAAGGCAAGAAAAAATAATCCTGGAACAAACTCCTTTTCATTAATTCGGAAGGCTCTTCAAATCATCAAAAAAACCTGAATTATTGATCAAAATGGTAAAATCAATATCTTGAGTACTTTTTTTAGTTCAAAATAGCAGTATATACATCTTAGAAGGGAAATCAAGTGTGAAAAATCACTTTCGGAAGATGTTTTCAATCAGCTTTGTAACTAATTTTCATGAATTTTTGAATATATAAGTGTTCTTCATGAATTCATCAATAAATAATTGTTTTTCACGAATGATAATTATTTTTCACCTGAAGATCTGACGAACTGTGCCATCTGTGTATTTAGAATTCTTAAGGCGTTAACGTAATTTGGCTTTATGTTCCTGACCTGTCGAAACGCATCAGGGAAATAAAAAGGACAATATAACTTTCCTTTAAATCCCAGTAAATCACTAGTACCTCAGAATTTGGGTACTTTATTATTTCCACCTTGTATTCAAGCAAAGCTTGATGATGGGTAAGAATAAAAAAATCCCCGCTTAAACTCCGTTTTAGCGGGGATTTTTTTGAGGTCGGT
>CAZGTU010000143.1:0-9093 GCA_964528675.1 uncultured Bacteroidaceae bacterium | reverse complement strand
AAAATAATCACCTGTACTCCCAATCCATTCCTCAAGCTCCTGTCTTAAACGCCTTTTTATTTCTACATAAGCAGGCGCGTAGGCAAGATTCCTTGTTTCTCCCGGATCTCTTGCCAGGTCAAAAAGCTGCTCATTCCGTTTGCCGTAGCTATAGACATTGTATTTATACCGCCCATCTGTAATCATTCTACCGGTTTTAAAACTGTCCAGCGGATCAATTGCGAGTTCTGTAACCAGGTAATCTCTCCAAACCGTATCGGGCTTTTCGATTAATCCTCTGAGGCTTTTCCCCCTGAGGGACACAGGGATATGAACCTCTGCATAATCGAGCAGGGTAGGGGTGATATCCAATCCGGATACCAGATTTTCATTATCTGTTCGCGGTTCGTTCTTCCCAAACCAGGTGATTATCATGGGAACTTTAACACTCTCTTCATATAGTGATAAATTTCCTGCCCATTGATGAGAAGCCGCTCCTTCACCATTTGTTGATGTGAATACGATCAGGGTATTTTGATCCATACCTTCCGATTCAAGGGCCTTGATGATCTTGCCTATTTCTGCATCCACTTTTTCAATTCTCCGATAATAATGATGAAGATAATTTCTCCAGTCATCCGGGCCAAATGTGTCGGTCTGGCTTATTGCGTTTTCGTAGCTGGACCGGTTTCTGGCATTTTGCAAAAATTCCGGTTCGAGTGGATTGATACTAAAATTATCTGGTAAAGGCGGTGTTGATTGAATATTTGCCGGTGGAGGAAAAGCACTTGGCTTAAAAGGGAAAGCCGAGATATCCTGGGGATTCTGAAAAGAAACTACCAGCAGGAAGGGTTCTTTTCTTCTTCCTTTGATATGTTTTACTGCCTCTCCGGCCAATGCATCATCTGTATCGTCTCCTCTGGAAGATATGTTTTCCTCCTCTATAAAATCAAGCAATTCGAATCCCGGAACGCTTCTTTGAGTTGTATGAGGGAATAATTCCGGTAAATGCCATTTCCCGGCCCAGGTAGTTTCATATCCTTTTTCTTCAAGCATTTGGCCAAGGTTGAAAATGGAAGAATCCGGACTTTGGCCATTATAATTTGCATGGGTTTCATGAGGCATCCGTCCTGTAATTATTGAGCTTCTTGAGGGTGCCGATACAGGGGCTGTACAATAGGATTTTGTGAATCTTACGCCGAATTTAGCAAGGGCATCCATAAAAGGTGTATGAAGATATGGATTTCCATATGCTCCGACGGCATCCATTGTTTGCTGGTCGGTTAAAATAAGCACAATGTTAGGTCTTACTTCTTTAACCACTTTTTCCTCAAAAGACACTGAAGCAAAGTTATGCGGATTATCCCAGTTATCACTCCCTCCGGCCCACATCATCTGACTTTCTCTGCTTCCGGTGTCGGCATCATTGATTGCTACATCAAAATAAAATTCATTCCTCGGCCAGTAATGTTTCCTGCGAAGGCTTGAGTATGGGATACTTACCTGCACAACATAGCCGCTGTCCCGGAGTTCAGTGAATGCCCGGGTGCCCGGGATGGCTGAATCATAATTTTTCGGAAACCACTCAATTGGGGCCAGTTGTTTTTTACCCGGCTCCGGAAGAATCACTGCCTGGGTGACTCCTTTCTGATAATAATTATTTTCCCGCAGACGGGGAGGACGCATATCCATGTATATTTCAACACCATCATTCATGTAGGATTCAGGATTACCGGTTTTTACCGAGTCATCATACACTTCAATGGTAAACAGAAGCCCTGAAGTGGTTTTATTAAGGTAGGCATGTGCGGAACAATCTTCTCTCCCGTCCCAGGAATCTTCACCCATTACTACCTGGGAAGAATTGTTTATAAAGATCTTTACAGCTTCGTCATCCTTAAAGGGTCTGAATCCTGAACAGGAAGTAATCCCGAAGAATAATAATGTAAAAAAGATGATTTTGGGTATTTTCATTATTTCTTAAATTATTTTGTATGCCCACCCCACCCGGGTTGATTTATCTTTTTAATTTGTGTTCTTCATGTTCATCGAGGGGCAGAACATTCAGGCTATCTGCCCAATTTTCATATAATTTTTCAAGCTCCAAAGCTTTATCCGGGAGAGAATCAACCAGGTTGTTCAATTCAACCGGATCGTTAACAACATGGTATAACTCCCAGTTTTCATTGGCCAGGCTTACAAGCTTCCATTCTCTGTCAATAACGGCACGATTGCCGAAGTGTTCAAAGAAAAGCGGATCTATACGCTGGTCATGATTACCTTCCCATATGGATCTCAGGCTTCTTCCCGGTAGTGGAGGCAATTCATGACCATTATATTCATCCGGGTAATCTACTTTGGCATAATCGAGTATGGTAGGCATGATATCATTTATAATGCCCTGGAAATCGACAATATCCCCGGAATTGATGTATGATGGATACCAGGCAATGAAAGGGGATGCAATGCCACCGAAAAAAGTGCGGGCTTTTGCTTCTCTGAAGGGGGTGTTGCTTGCATTTGCCCATCCCGGACCGTAACCTGTAAATGATTTTTCGCTGCCTATCGGACCGGATTTATCATAATTATCTGTGAAGGCGATCTCATCTGACCTATCCCCTCCATTATCGGAAAGAAAGATAATGAGCGTATTGTTCAATTGATGAGTTACTTCAAGATAATTAAGAAGCTTTCCGATATTTTGATCCATTCGGTCTATCATGGCAGCATAAACGGCCATTTTACGATCATAGCGCTCAATTTCGCCGGGAGTGAACCTGTTCCAGTCGAGCCATTTGGCATCTGTGGGGGAAAGTTCGGTATCAGGAGGAATTACTCCCAGTTCTTTTTGCTTTTTAAATCTCTCCTTTCGAAGTGCATCCCAGCCGGCCATATATTTTCCTTCATATTTCTGAATATCTTCCTCCGGAGCATGCAAAGGCCAGTGTGGTGCATTGTAAGACAGATATAAAAAGAAAGGTTGGTTCTTCGCACTATCTTCTTCTATAAATTTTATCGCATAATCGGTATAAGCATCCGTGGTATAGAAGCCGGTATCTGGGGGAACATAATCTTTTCCGTCCAGATGCATTGTGAGATCTATGCTGCCGGTGATCTCAATCCAACTGGAATCCCTGTAAGGTTCAAGATTATAATAACTTGTTGCTCCGTTCAGAAAAGCATAAGTCCTGTCGAATCCGCGTTTTGCCGGAGTTGAGGTTGGGACATCCCCCACGTGCCATTTTCCAGTCATATAGGTTCTGTAGGAATTCGATTTCAACAATTCTGCTATGGTCGCAGCATTATCAGAAAGATAACCCTGGTATCCTTCAATATCATAGCGCTGATCAGCCATGGCTGCCAGACCTGTCTGATGCGGATACAAACCGGTAAGAAGGGAAGCTCTTGAGGGACAGCAGCGGGCTGCATTATAAAAGCGGGACATTATAAGACCTTCATCAGCAAGTTTTTGAAGATTTGGTGTTCTTATTTCCGATCCGAAAGGAGATATATCGGAAAATCCCATGTCGTCAACCAGGATTAAAATTATATTGGGCTGGCCGGTTTTTTTCTCCTGCTGTTGACATGAGAACAGAAGGGTGCTTGCCGCAAGAGGAAAAAGTATTTTGCTGGATGTATATTTCATGATTTATATTTATTAGGATTAGGTTTCTTAGGTATTTCTTTGAAAGGAATGACATTGCACCTTTTATCATTATTGCATGATAAGCCTGTTAGTAAGATTGAAGGAATCAGTAATTTAACACCAGGGTAGAGTTTCATATATTTATAATTTGGTGAAAAATTCAAATTTTATTTTCAAACTATTTATTACAAAAAAACAATCCCGTTCAGGCTTTTAATCATAAACTGCAATCCAATTTTCTTCCCTTGCCTCATAACACATTTCAATTTGTTCTTTTGTATTCCTTTGAAGGGACAGATCGGGCAGGTTTTCCAGGCTGAAGAAACCCGCATCCGATGTCTCGGTATTTTCCGAGAACTCTCCGCCTTTGAGTTTGCATTCCACGAAAATCTTGTAACATCCATGGGGAATTGGAGGATTATTATGCCTGTTCCTGTCGAGAACGGCAATAAGTTTTCCTGGTTCAACATCGACTCCGGCTTCCTCCTGTGCTTCCTTGATAAGATTTTCGGACAGACTGAGGTGCTGGTCGGCCCATCCACCCGGCATAGACCATTTTCCGTCTATCTTTTCTTTCACAAGAAGGATCTTATCCTTATGAAAAATTGCTGCTCTAACATCCACTTTTGGTGTTGGATAACCATCGGCGGATGCGAAAAAGCCAATAATTTCTTCTTTCTCATGTTCACTATAATTTTCCAGGATCTCCACACTGATTTCCCTCAGTTGACTGTAGCGGTCACGATCATAATCGGTATGACAATATTCAAGACCTGCCTGGGCAATAGCCTGCAGTCGGCGTGCAACCTCAATCCATTTAAATGATTTTTCGGGCATTAGTTTAAGTTTTCATGTAAAGATACAGGATTTAAAAGAAAGCTGCTCTTTCAATCAGATTAATGATCTAAATTCTTAAATTTGCCCTCCCAAAAGAAAAGAGTCTCCGGATGTCAGAAACCAATCATTATTCAGATGAGATGCGTGAAATGTCAAATTATGACCTTCAGCAAATCATTAAGAAATATCCAAATGAAGAAAAGAAAAAAGTGATTTCGGCACTTAGAGAGCTGGAGAAAAGAGATGTGCTTTACAGTGATGAACAAAAATTGCTTGAGGATCTTGAGGATGAGGAAAATGATCACGAAGAAAAAGAAAAAACACCCGAAAATGTGACTCTTTTTTCGATGTTCAGTGATCCCAATATTGTTGAGGATTTTAATGCTCCCAAACTTTATTCCCGTTATTCCATTCGTTTTTTTGCGATTATTTTTTCCACATTTTTCGGAGGGATCCTTTTAAGTATAAATCTGAACAGGTTAGGTAAGAAAAGAGAGATCTTTTATGTAATAGTATTTTCCTTTTTTTACAGTATTCTCGTATACCAGGCCACCACTCTTTCTCCGGAAAATGCCACCACCATTACATTGATAATGAACCTTGTCGGCTCGTTGATTCTCGAAGAATATTTCTGGAAAAAGTACATTGGGAAGCATTTTAAATTCCGCAGGCAAGCTATAGGCAGTGCGTTATTAATAGGATTCGGGATTTCCCTTCTTCTTGGTTACCTGTTGATTAGCGGAGGAATGATTTCTTAAAGTATATTACAAAAAACACTTCAACTGCTTGTAACAGGTATTTCCGGGAAAATTGTCTTGAAGTTGAACATAAGCTCGTCACTGGCGTTTTCATGCCAATAATAAATAATATATTTTAAATCCAGATATGAAAAAACAGCTTTAATTACTGGTGCTTCCAGTGGTATTGGAATGGAACTGACAAGGGTACATGCTGAGAATGGGGATGAGCTGATACTTGTGGCAAGAACAGAGGAGAAAATGAGAGATCTGGCAAATGAACCAAAAGGAAGAATTTGGCACCTCAATCACTGTAATAGTCAAGGATCTCACCGAAGAAAGATCGGTAAGAGAAATTTATGATGCCGTGCATTCAAAATCCCTTACAGCCGATTATCTTATTAATAATGCGGGCTTTGGAGGCTATGGCTACTTTCATGAACGTGATATTGAAAATCTTAATTCTATGATGAAGGGTAAACTAATAGCTATTACCGATCCCGGAATCCGGTTCGCTTTCCGGTGGCTTATGCCTTTGGTGGGAAGAAGAGCGAGGATGAAGGCGGTGAGGAAGGTGATGGAGAGTAGATGATAGAGCATGGACCATGGACCATAGACCATAGACCATGGTCCATGGTCTGCTAACCATGCCTCAGCACAACCTGCCCCCGGTTCTTCTTATTGATTGCCTTTTCCAGTGCATCGGGTAGTTCGTCAAGAGTAATTTCTCTTACTATTGCGGGAAGTTCTACTTTGTACTGATCGAGGAATTTATTCCAGACTTTTTTTCGTATTTCCAGCAGAGTTTCCTGGGCTGAAATGCCTATGAGTTTGACAGCGTTTAAAATAAAGGGATAAACGGTCATATTCAATTCATGGGAGTAGATATTGCCACAGCAGGTTACTGTACCTCCGGGCTTGCAGGCTTTAAGTGCTGTTACAAGGACATTACCTCCAACATTTTCTATTGCACCTGCCCATTTCCATTTGAGGAGTGCGCGGCCCGACTGATCATCAATAATAGATTTATCGTAGTGATGATCGGCTCCCAGTTTTTGAATGGTCTCTTTTGAATCTTCTATATTTGATGTGCCGGCAATGACTTCATAACCAAGCTTTTTTAAAATAAGGACTGACCAGCTTCCTACTCCGCCGGCTGCCCCGGTTACAAGAACAGGACCATCTGCGGGAGCAACTCCCTGTTCAACCAGATTCATTACTGATAAGCCGGCAGTGAAGCCTGTACCCCCAATGATCATACTTTCTTTAAGGGATATCTCTTCAGGTAAAGGCACTATCCAGTCGGCCGGTACCCTGATATATTCTCCGAATCCTCCCGGAGTGTTCATGCCCAGGTCAAATCCTCCCGTTACTATTTTATCTCCGGGTTTGCATGCATCTGTCCGGCTTTCTTCAACAACACCTGCTGCATCAATGCCCGGTGTGAAAGGATACCTGCGGGTAACCCCCTTATTCCCGTATGCCGACAGGGCATCCTTATAATTTAACGCTGAATATTTAACCCTGATAAGAACTTCATTATCCGAAAGATCATCCGTGTCCATGGTTTCGATCCTCCTCTCAAATTTGTTTCCTGGTAGCTCATAGACCTTGAGTCCGCGATATTTTATTCCCATGATGTAATTTTTTTTGTTATGAATATGTAAATAAGGATTTATATCCTATTTTGTTTAATTAATTTCAGACGCAACCTATGAAGTTTATGAATCATCAGTATACCAATATGTGTAAATTACCAAATCCATGAAAAAATTTAATTACGGTTTAATCCTTATCCTCTTATCCCTTCTATCCGGATGTGAAAAAGAAGAGTCAATAACTACGGGGCTTCAGGGGGAATGGGTAGAGAGATCTCTCAGGAAGGATACCATTGTTTTTAATTCTCCGGACTTTGATTTCGGGGAGAATTGGTTCGATTTGAGAAGGGAAGGTATGATCTCTTCAGGACCATATGAATACAGGATTAATGGGGATAGTATATCAATGCATTGGATGTTGTCGAGTTGTACCTGCTGGGAGACTTATTATTTTAAGCCGGATAAGGGCAAGGATTATTTCCGGATTGGAAAATTCTTTGATTCTGAAGAGCTTGATTCCAATATTCTGGTTTTCGATAAGCTTAAATGATAATAAATGACCGGATCAATATATCATCAATCCGGTCATTAATCCTTGATAAGGCATTGGAATTGTTCTTCGGTTATGCTTTTCGGAGTGGACTCATCAATAAAATTTTAAACAATCTCAATAAGCCATTATTTTTTCTTTCCCAACGGCCTTTTTATCCTTATTTTCCATGCTTAGTAAGGCTTAAGTTTTAAAATGCAATGAAAAAGAAAGGAAGATAATACAGGACAAAAGCGATGTATTGTAAAAACCCGCCAGGTGTTTATGTTATAAATCATAACATACTAACTAATTATAGAAATTCTTTTTATAATTCTGATTAATCCGATTCTGAGCTTTTTAGACCCCCTAACAGTTAACAGGTGGTAAATTTTTAAATGAAAAAACTATAAACTCTTAATGTATTCTGCTATCTCCTCCACCGAAGGACTATTCCCATTCTTTACATAAGATCCCGAAGTAGCCATTCCGGTTTTCAGTGATTCGTTCAAATCAAGATTAAGTAGCAGACCAAGACAGAATCCGGCATTAAAATTATCGCCTCCGCCGGTGGATATTTTGGGTTTTTGAACAACTTTTCCTTTTTCTTTGATTATCCCCTCAGAAGTTACCAATAAAGCACGGTCAACCGGATGAATGAGTAAGCCTTTAATAGTTAAAAGTTTAAAAACCTCTTTTCCGGCTATTTCCAGATCGGGATTTCCGTCACCTGCCTCATAAAATCTTTCATATAGTTTGAAGGTTTCATTCTCATTTATTCCCAGGAATACCTCACCATAGTCTGAGTATGCAGAAATTATATCAAGCACTTCCTTTAATTCTTTACGGGATGATCTTGACGGATCGGCAATATCAAAAAAGAATGTTTTCTTACCCTTGAGTTCAGGAAGGATATCATTGGCTATTCCCCTCCATATATCCGAGCAATGAACCAGGTTCGACCAATCCACAAGAGCTATCAAATTACTTGAATTCATCTCGTCGATTATTTTATCCTTTCCCGGATTTTTGGATAATAACTCCCAGTCAAGGGATTTAAATGAAGTCATCTCCGAAAGTATTAATTTGCCGTCATCAAACTCCAGGGCGTTGGTTTCGCCGGGACCGCATACACTTATGGGTGAAACCAGGGGGTGCAGACTTTTAAATACTTTCCTGATACCGGGATATCCCAGGGAGGCCATAAGCGTGCTTCTGATGCCCATTGAGCCGAGCGAATGAGCCATAATGGGAGCATTCCCCCCGAGTTTTTCCACCTGCGTTCTGAGTTGAAACTGCGAGCTTTTCCCTGCTGCCCTGGAAACGGCCTGTGCATATTCTGAAATTGTGTCGTAGTATATTACATCTTCCTCATTTTCTGACTTGACCACTTTTTGTATTTTATCTTCAAACCCGTCAAATCCGACGAAGACTTTTTTATTGAGATCTTTTGTATTGAGTTTTGAAAGCTTTAGAATCAGGTTCATAGAGTTGATTTATTGTATTTAATACAAATATAGTTGGTTTCCGGAACATCTCAGGATTTTTTACCTGGCAATCTTCTTGAAATCTTTATCTTAATATTCTTATGACTTTGCAAATAATTCAACCGCTCCGCGGTTGGGGGGACGATGGATTTCTTAACCGCAGGCGTAACTGCGGCTAAGGTAATTGGGGCCCTCCAGGCCCCGTTTGCTTTCAATTGCACATCTCAACAGTCCCAACCTTTGGTTGTCAGTCACTGTCATACCGTTCACCGTTTACTTT
>CAZGTU010000142.1:0-9130 GCA_964528675.1 uncultured Bacteroidaceae bacterium | reverse complement strand
GTTTG
This sequence comes from uncultured Bacteroidaceae bacterium, assembly GCA_964528675.1. Classification (GTDB taxonomy): domain Bacteria; phylum Bacteroidota; class Bacteroidia; order Bacteroidales; genus CAYRTD01. The sequence goes on along the minus strand of CAZGTU010000142.1, from coordinate 9,125 downwards.
GACGATAGTCATTTGACCCTGGGCATTCACAGCGGCTTTGATTTTTAGTTTAATAGGTGAATTATTATTTATTTTCGGATGAGCCCTGATGAAAAGTGTTTTAGCATTGGATCTTAGTGCATTTTATTAAATACAATCGTGGAGTGAAACCTACTCTCCATAGTTCTTCAAAAACTCTTCAATAAGTTCTATTATTTCTACATCCAGACGGTCCAGTCCTTCTGCCAGTAAGTTACCGGGAACAGCCCCGTAGAATGCCTCAGCAATTGAACCTGTAATTGCTGCCAGCGTGTCTGCATCTCCACCAAGTGAGATGGCGTTGCGAATGGCATCCTCATAATCGGTCGATTCCAGGAAGGATATGATCGCTTCCGGTACCGTCCCCTGGCAAGTTTCATCAAAGGTATAGGTGGGGCGTATCTCATCAAGCATACGGCGAAGGTCATAGCCAAATTCATTGCTTATTCTTTCCCGAAGCTCATCTTTTGATGCGCCTCTTCTTGCCAGGAATATGGCAAGGGCTACAGCCTGGGCTCCTTTGATCCCTTCCGGATGATTATGGGAAACTTTTGCAGATAACCTGGCATGCTCGAGTACCTCTTCTTCCGATTCAAATGCCCAGCCCACGGGGCTCACCCGCATGGCCGAACCATTTCCGTAGCTGTTGTAGGGCTTTGGATTATCCGAGGCAAGGAATACCCTGAATCTGCTTCCATAACTCTCGTTTGGATACTTTCTCCCCCAGTGTAATATACTTTTCCGATAAGGATTATTATGCAGAATGGCATCGGCCACCGCAATGGTTAAAACTGTGTCGTCTGTAAATTCTGCCCCTTCCGGAAATAGTTCAATACCTTTCGACTTAACTGCATTAAACTCATAAGCCGAGCCTGCTATGTCACCGATTATTGCACCGCGCATGTGAATATTATTTTCTTGATCAATTCGTTTTTTGTTCTACTGCTATGCTCTTGATAACGATTAGAATGATCAAAAGTTTTGTGTTTATGAAGATTTCCTTCTGCCTGGCCCCAACCCACGTTTTTGTGTCTTTGTGAAAATTGGCATAACAACTATTTTTAGGATCGGGTTCATATTTTGTTTTCATGAAGTGATTGCTAGTATTAGCACTTATAAGGTTTTATATCAGAAGGTTAGCTTGTATTCCATCCGGCTTACTTTAATCAGAAACCGGGTTAAATTATTGCCCCCTCTACTTTATATTTAAGACATATTATATCTTTATTATTTTTTATTTACTTCCAAATTAATTCTTAAAGCTTATCTTTACCCTAACGGAATCATATAAAAAATGAAATTGATTCCCAAATACCCGTTAAGAAACCGGATTCTGTCCACTTTTATTACTTGTTCCTGTCTGGCCTTGTCAAGCCTTCATCTGATGGCTCAGAATAATGTGCCCAAACTGACGCTTAATCTTGCATATTACGGCCATAATTCTGCTTGATCCATCCGAAACCTTCATGCCCATGAACGGCGGAATAACCTGGAAAGGGTTTAAATATTTCATGTTTTTCCCCAACCGGAAAAAATATGAGAAATTTTTCGAATGGATGGGGGAAGGATACAGTGATCCGGAGCAGGAGATCTGGTTTGAACACATGCTTGATGTCATCGAATACGGATCGACAAAAATGATGGATGTACCCTAGCATAAAATCTACGAACCGGAGGAATTAACCATGGTAAAAATAAAAGTTTAAGACAGTTGTCTGATTGGGATCCGAAAAAAAGTTTTATCCTCACCGATAATATCGAGTATGGTACAGAAAACAGGATACCATTGTGGATGATGGGGTTTTTGTATTAGATTAAGGTGAAAATGAACAGGCAAAGACGCACGGACGTGAGTCTCGTCAAGGGTAATCCTAACCACAGACATTATCTATCTGTTCAGCCATTTCTTAAAATTGGCGGAGCGGTCGATGCTTACAATCGTTTCAAATTCATCGTCGGCTTTGGGCTTTAGTTCCAGTTTCACCCGTCCGCGTGAGTAGGCTGTCATATTGTTGATTGATGCAATGTTAATCAGGTACTTTCTGTTAATTCTGAAAAAGGATTCGGGGTTAAGGCTTTCCTCCAGTTTATCCAGGGTGAAATCGACGCTAAAGGTGTTTTCCTGGTTTGTGCGAAGATAAACCCCTTTGTCCATTACAAAAAAATACGCAATATCATTAACTTCCACCATTTTAATTTTTGCACCTACCGATATGGAGAAACGCTCCCGGTATTTTTTGTCATTTGGAGTCAATAAGTTATAAAGCGACTGCAGGTCGATGGAGTTGCGGTGAAAGCCGCTAAAATGATCATACTTCTTCAAAGCCGCTACCAGCTCCTCCTGAACTATTGGTTTTAAAAGATAGTCGATGCTTTTCAGCTTGAAGGCCTTGATGGCATATTCGTCGAATGCTGTGGTGAAAATTACGGGACTTGATATGTTCACCTGCTCAAAGATGGCAAAGCTCAGATCGTCTTCAAGATGAATATCCAGAAATATCAGGTCGGGTTCGGGATTCGATTTGAACCACTTTACCGACTCGGCAACGGATTCCAGCTCGGCAAGGATGTTTATTTCAGGCTTATAATCCTGGATCATTTTTTTCAATCGCAAAGCGGCAAAGGCTTCGTCTTCTATAATTACAACATTCATTTCAATAATTTTATTTTTCTGTTTCAATTTTTTCCGGTTTGAGTAAAGGAAGTTTTGCAATAAAATGCTCTGCAGTTTTGGTAAACTCCGGACTTTGATCCGACACCAGGGCATATCTGCGTTTGATGTTTTCCAGACCTACTCCTGTTGAAACAAGTTTAGTCTCGCGCAGATTAAGGTTATTGACTATACCCAACCGTTTTTTATCATCAATAAATATTTCGATTTTCAAAGGCCTGGCCTTCGAGAATGAATTATGCTTAATGGCGTTTTCCATAATTAGCTGAATGGCTATTGGCAGTATCTGGTAATCGTAGTACGACTTATCAATATCAATATCGATAAATAACTTTTTCATAAACCTGATCTCGAGCAGGAACATATATGCATTTAGAAATTCCAGCTCGGTACTGAGGCTCACTAAATCTTTTTCCTTGTTCTCAAGCACATAACGATACACCTTCGACAGCCTTTCGGTAAAGGACTCGGCTAAATCCGGCTCAACCTTAATGAGAGAGGTTAGCACATTCAGGCTGTTAAAAAGAAAGTGAGGGTTAACCTGCTGTTTCAGTACTTCGAACTGCGATTGCAAATTTTCCTTTTGTACTTTTAATAACTGCGTGTTTGCTTCAGTCAGCTGTTTTGTTCTGTCAGCAACGTTTTGCTCAAGTGAGTCGTTTATCCGTTCCAATTCTTCCTTTGCTTTTAACAGCTTTAGTTCTTGTTTTTTTCTCTCGGAGATATCGATAATAATTCCTCTCCGGCCAACTATCTTGCCATTGCGAATTATGGGATTCCCAAATAACATTACCGGGCAGAGAGATCCATCCTTTTTTATTGCTGTGAATTCGCTGGGTTCAGTGGAAATGCCCTGCTCTGACTTTTTAAAATTCTCTATTATCCGGGGAATGTCTTCCTCCACGAAACAGTCGAGAGCAGATTGTTTTTTGTTTGGGTCGTCCGGCAGGGGACCAAAAAACTCATTTCCCGCCTTATTGCTCAGCAAGATCTCGCCCTTCAGGTTTAACTCAAAGACGGGTTGAGGCAGAAGATCCATTAAATCCTTGTATTTCTTCTCGCTATTCATTGCCTCCAGTTCAGCCTCTTTTCTCCGGGTAATGTCAACAATAATTCCATCTAAATACCTGAGTTCACCCCTGTCGTTGTATATTCCCTTACCACTATCGCTAACCCAGACTACCTGTCCGTTTTTATCCATAATTCTGTACTCAAATTCGTAATGGCTATTCTGCAAAATGGCTGGCTGAATGTTTTCCCTGCATAATTGCAGGTCGTCTGGATGAATGATAGATGTATAGCTGCGTTCGGTGTTATCGATAAATTCAGAAGCGTGGTAGCCGGAAATATCATAGATCTTTTCACTGATATAATTCATTGAATAATGCTCATCGAATAAACAGCGGTAAGCTGCTCCGGGAAGGTTTGACAAAATGCTGTTTAATTGCTCACGGTTTTTGTGCAGCTCTTTAGTGACAATCTCCCGTTTTTTTATTTCTTCCTCAAGATCCTGGTTCAGTTGTTTCTCCTGTTCTATTAATTTTTGAGCGTATTTATTTTTTTCTTCTTCGATTTGTATCTGAGCCTTATAGCTTGCCCGGTTAGCAGCTTCTGTTAAAAGCTCCTGCTGTAATTTTTCTGCCCTGACTTTTTCCTTCGTGCTCTCATCGAGATATATCCATGCCTCCAGTATTGACATAAAAAATGCATTCACAACGGAGTAAATAAGCATGTTGTTAAATAAAACATTCTGCAAGCCCTGTCTGTAACTGTTTACCCAATGGGCAAAAAGGGTTATTAATGTAGATACTGTAACGGCAATGATGAGCATCAGTAAAAACTGTATAGCCGCCCTTTTGAACACCCCTTTGTTCCATCGCAGGTTTTTGTTCAGGTACCGGATCACAAAAAGATCAGGATAGCTAATTGCAAAGCCTGCAATTATGCTGTAAAATATTCCCCTGATTAGCCTGAGTATAAACTCACTGAGATCATTAAGCTCGTGGTACCCGCTGAAATGATTATAGCTGATTATAACTATTTGTAAAATCAGAGCCATACCCAGCACAAGCTTAAACAGCTTATTGAAAGGGATGAGTTTATGTATATGCTTGAAGGTCATTCTATATTTATTAATTTGTACTTGCTCAGGAAGTGAATAAATCTTTATAATTACATCTTATTGAAATACAAGGTTACCAAAGATTACTTCACGGCCACGGTTATTTATGAGACTGCCATCACCTGGTTCACAGACGAAGATTTTTCATCAGGTATTATCCGTATTAAATTGCGTAGAAACCTTTCTGTTTTTACAGAAAGGAATTTGCGGAATTTACTGATGTGAATACCTATTTAAATCTTCATCTGCGAATCTGTGGCAATATTTATGAATTCATCCACAGGGACATTAATTCATACCGGACTAAAATTACTTAAGCTAATTCATATAAAAAAGAAGAATGCTTTGAAGGTGAAAAAAAGGGAACTGAAAGTGCTTTAAATACTGCTGAGCCTGTTCCCGAAATCTCAAAGTTTGTTCTGCTTTTCATCTGCCAGATTAACTTCTGATTGTAAGACATCTTTTTCTAAAATCTCCATAAATCTTTCAGGTTCTTCGAATAAGGGACCATGAGCTGAATTTTCGAAGGTGTAAAATCCTTTCAGGGGAGCATCAAGAGAATTATAATAATCTTTTGACAGATCAACATTCACCGTTAAATCGTACTTACCGCACATAAAGAATATGGGAAGGTCTATTTTGGGAAAAGCCGATGAAAAATCGGTGGTTAAGGTCTCGTTTTTCAGGTTTGTTCCAGGCAGAAACACCATCTTTGATTTCCAGATATTATATTTTTCCCTGAGTGTGTATGCCCTGCAAGTCCAAACAGCTAAAAAAATATCCTTAAAAACTGACTTCATACTTCGCATTGTTCCAATCCCCAGCTCGTGCATGAGATTGTCGCGGGCACCGGAGTTGTAAAAAGAGACCAGGTCTGATTCCGTTTCCAAATGCTTAAATTTCTCCAGCTCATTTACTGAATGGTTTCGTAATCATCCAAATTCAGATGTAGCGCCTCATCGGTTGTACGATAAGCACAGGCCAGGGCCTGAGCCATAGTTTTTGCCAATTTCAAGGTATTATCGTTATAAATAGATTCGTAAATAATTATGCATTTGTGATTCATTGTTGTGTGTTTTTGTAAATGATGTTGTTAATGGATTGGCGGGTGCCAATGACAAAAATATAGACTATTCCTGCTATGATGTTCCATGCGCCACCGAGGGCAAAGGTCAGGGCAAGCGGTTTAAGTGATATGGCATTCATTTCTTCTAAAATTAGTTTATGGTACAAAACTAGGGACGCGTATGTGCCAGATAAAATAATTGATGCCTAAGGTGATGATTGGTTGGCTAAAGGTGAGTATTTAGAAGTTAAAGGGGGATCTGGTTTTTAAGACCTGAATAGTATTAAGAAACTTTGTAAAAAACTATTTTATTTACATCATGAATATAATTCGCTCCTAAATTTTTTTTATGTCAAACATGATAGAATTAAAAGTTGTAAGAGCTTAATTCTTCACCGGGTTGATATCTGCAAAACTTCTTCTGATACCTTTTTTAAATTTTAATTCCGGGTATCCAAAAATTACAAATATTCCTTCCCTGCTTTTAAACCGTATACTATATTTTTCCCGGAAATGTTTAGCATTTCTGCCGTTTTGGATTAGAGAGTGAACTGCACCAAGCATACAGGTTCCAAGCCCGAGTGATTCACCGGCAATCATGGCATAGTGTGTTGATTGTTATCTCTGCGGGTTCCCGGGTTCTTGATGTTGGAATAGCCATAAATGATACGTTTTTTTGACTGTTAATGTGTCCTATTCATATGGAGACATATTGTACCTACACCCTGAATACTTTGATATTTCAATTTCCAATTTCCTGATTGAGATAGGTACGCTTTCGATATTTCAACTTTGTCCGGAGCTTTAATACTTGTTGAAAATACTTTCACCCCTTCCGGATTTATTAAATCGACCTGAGCTTCACCTTCGTAAACTGTAATTTCACCCTCAAGAATAACAAGTTCAGTATTTCTGTTGACGTTCATAATTGTCAGACCGAACGAATCTTTATTAAATTGTGAGTCGAAACCAAATCGAATCATTGGTTCTTTTTCGCAGGAATACACCAGCAGCATTAACATTGTAGCCGCCAGAAGCCTTATCTTTTTTCTCATCCTCCTTGATTTTAGGATGCCGGGAACCTGCCAAAAGCAAATTCCCGACAATATTAATTAAAAGTTTTTAAGAAATCCTATTCTTAGCGATAGGTAGTTGTGATTTAACCCGGTAGTGACGCCTTCCATTTCAACATCCCTGGAAAGGTAGTTGAACTTCAGGCCGGGAGTAATACTCCAATTCCTGCCCAGTGGGTAGTCAATACCTGCTGCAAGCTGAAAACCCAGACCGTGTTCTGTGTCCCCAATGATATCCCCGGCTTCATTTTCAATTTCTATGTGATTATACAAACCACCGGCTCTGAGGTAGTAAGAAAGGGGCATTGTTCCTATGGGATGTTTAAATTGAAGCCCAAAAACATAGCCTGTTTCCTCGAAGCAAACATCGGCTCCGGCAAATGAGTTATCGGCACCAAAACGGTTCCATCCCCAGCCACCGTAAATCCCGGTATGAGGCATAAGTCGGTAATGGATAATTCCTTCAAATCCAAAACCCGGATTGAGTTCGGCATCCCCTGGTTTACTGGTGGCCATTGATGCTCCTCCGCTAAGTTCAATCCCAAAACGTTTTTCATTTTCCTGTGCAAATGATGCTGCTGTAACCAGCAGGCTGAATACAATTGTTAAAATTACTTTTTCTTTCATGATGTTAATTTTTAAAGATTAGTGATGAAAATTCATGAAGCGAAAGTAGAGGAGAAAGCAGCCAGGAGAAAAATATAAATGCTGAAGGTGCTTAGTAGGCAGATGAATGTGAATTTACCGTTATTGAAGGTGTTTTTAAAGATTAGCCCTATTTATGTTAAATGCCGAATCGGCTCCTTTTGTTCCGAATATAAGTAAATTGAGTGAGCGTACCGGACTGGACCGTGTTACCCTTTTGAATTATCTCCATTTTCTTGATGAAGCGAAAATTATCCGGACAATCTATAAAGATGCTTATGGGATTTCCCGTTTACAAAAACCTGATAAAATCCTGATGGATAATACTAACATTACATGGGCTGTCAGTTCCGAAATGCCCAATACCGGAAGTCTGAGGGAAAGCTTTTTTGTATCCCAGGCCGGGAATAAACACCAGATTAATTATGCTCCAAAAGGGGATTACATTGTGGATAATAAATGGTTGTTCGAGATTGGAGGTAAAAATAAAACTTCAAAACAGTTATCTGATTGGGATGGGGAAAAAAGCTTTATCCTGGCCGATAATATCGAGTATGGTACGGGAAACAGGATACCATTGTGGATGATGGGTTTTTTGTATTAGTGTTCGATTTCAATTTGGTCAAGTTTTGTATATTCATCATTTTTCAGATTAAACACCAAAATCCTCGGAGAGAATCGTCCACAAACATATAAATGACCCTTATTATCAAAGGTCAGCCATTCCACACTTTTAATTGCTCTTGGTGAGTTCTCCTGGGAAAAAATGGTTTCCATATTTGGCTGGCCCAGCACATGAGTTGGCAATTCATCTTTTAGATAAGGCATACCTTTGTATAGAAGAACCCTGGTATAGCCGTTACTCCATCCTGCACCGCCAATTGCTAAAATATTATCATTACTAATAGCAACACCATCTGCGGCTAAATAATTGCTTAAACCATCTTGGTATTGACGGATGGAAACCATATCATCATTTCCCAATACATAATCGGAAGGGACATCATTGGGTTCAGGGATCTGATGGAAAACTAATACCCTTTTTTCTTTAGGAATTGCAACAAAAAGTTTCCCGCTGTTGGACAATGCTAACTGCCTTATATAACTACTTATACGTCTGTCTGAAGTTTCTTTTATTTCCGAATAAAAATCCGGTTGAAAAATGACCAGGTCTGCAGAAGCATTATTTGTTTCAGGTATGCTATTATAACCTAAATTGAGCGATTCATAAATCCACTGTCCCTTTTCATTTCACTTAGTTAAAAAATTTGGAAGATTTCTAAGGGAAGGTGTTTAAAATTAATTTTTTCTGTGGTTTTCGGGTGTATTTTTTCATTAATACCGGTGTTTTGGTGCCATTTTTCATCTAAAATGACATATCTATCCCATTAACTCTTTGTTATTCAAATAATTGACATGTATTGTTTTGTTTTACGCTAGCTGTATCTTTGGTGGTGACTGGCATCTTTTCCATAACTCTTCAATATTTATAGTTTCATAAATGGATTTCGTGACATTCAATACAATGTG
>CAZGTU010000141.1:0-9666 GCA_964528675.1 uncultured Bacteroidaceae bacterium | reverse complement strand
TCTCCCCATTCTCCATGGTCCATGGTCTATGGTCCATCGTCCATCTCCCCCCATCGCTCAAGTCCCTCAAGTCCCTCAAGTCGCTTAAGTCGCTTCCTCCATCATCCATCGTCCATGGTCCAACCACTCCCCCTTGCCCATCCCCCATCTTTTTCCTATCTTTCCCTCATTAACTTAAACTATCCAACCTATGAAAAAGAGACCTGTTTTTTTCATGCTTGTTCTTGCAGCTTTATTATTATTTACTGGGTTTTATTCCTGTAAATCTCCTGCCCCGGATGTAACCGAATATCCTGCTAATGAAGAATTTTTCGAACTTGTAGACTCCAATGCAACAATAGAAACCCGTGCATTATTCATGAATTTACTGAAATACCGTGACAGTTCGGTGATGTTCGGACATCAGGACGATCTTGCTTACGGCATTGATTGGTGGGCAGAAGATTTCCGCTCTGATGTGAATGATGTTGCCGGTAAATTCCCTGCGGTTTTTGGCTGGGATGTTGGTGAAATTGGGCAGAATGAAGAAAACATCGACGGGGTTAGTTTTGTGAAGATGAAACAATGGATGATCAGAGCTTACGAAAAAGGCGGGATTAATACCATCAGCTGGCATCTTGATAATCCCGTTACCGGAGGAGATTCCTGGGATACTACCCGTGCAGTTTATTCGATTATACCCGGTGGTGAGAAGCATGGACATTACAAAAATCTGCTGGATACGCTTGCAACTTTCATCTCGGAATTAAAAACCGAAGATGGCACAATGGTACCGGTGATTTTCCGTCCCTTTCACGAGCTTAACGGAAGCTGGTTCTGGTGGGGGAGAGGAAGCACTACCGTTGAGGAGTACATAACATTATTCCGCTTCACTGTTCATTATTTGAGAGATGAGAAGGGCCTTCATAACCTGCTGTATAGTTATTCAACCGATAGATTTACCCATGAGGATGAATATCTCGAGCGCTTTCCGGGTGAGGTGTTTGTAGATATCCTTGGATATGACGATTACTGGTCATTTGCAGATGAGGGAAAGATTCCGGAAGGAATTAACTCATTGCGCATACTTGCAAAAATGGGACAGAGGATGAATAAACCTTTTGCACTGACAGAATCGGGTTATGAAACAATACCTGATCCGCAGTGGTGGACTGATAAACTTTTGGAGCCCATCAAATCCGATTCCCTTGCCCGCAAACTTTCCTGGTTGCTTGTATGGAGGAATCATGATGAAACCCATCACTATGCTCCTTATCCCGGCCACTCTTCTGCCGAAAATTTCAGGGAATTTGAAAAGGATCCATTTACCTGGTTTTTGAGCGATTTACCGGATATGTATCAACCTGTTGAGACCAAAGAATGATGAACGCGGAAGAAAAGCATAAGAAAATAAAGAATTTTGCCACCCGGCAATTAAACAAAATCATTCTTCCTTTCTGGGAAATGAAAATTGTTGATGACAGGCATGGCGGGTTCATTGGAAAGATTGATATGGAAGACCGCAGGTATTATGATTCTCCTAAAGGAATTATATTGAATGCCAGATTACTGTGGACATTTTCTGCCGTTTATGGTAAAACAGGGAATATGAAATATCTCGATCTTGCCGGGCGTGCTCTTGATTACATTGAAAAGAATTTTCAAGATCCCATGTATGAAGGTTACTACTGGATGTTAAATCCTGACGGAAGCTTAAATAATGGTAAAAAACAGGTATATGCCCAGGCATTTGTTATTTATGCTCTTGCCGAATATGCTTTGCAGACCGGGGACAGGAGAAGGGGTGAAAGAGGATTGGAGATCTTTAGTTTGATTGAAGAGAAGGCTTTTGATAGTGAAAAAAACGGTTACTTCGAGGCTTTTTCCAGAAAGTGGGAAGATATTGAGGATTTGAGATTAAGTGATCTGGATATGAACGAAAAAAAAACGATGAATACCCATCTGCATATTCTGGAAGCTTACACCCATCTCTACCGTTTCATCCCGGATGCGCTTTTAAAATCGAAAATACAAAACCTTCTTCATGTATTTGACAGGTATATTTTGAATAAAAAAAAGAATCATCTGAATCTCTTTTTTGATGAAAACTGGCAGATAAAATCCACGGCAATATCCTATGGTCATGATATTGAATCTGCATGGCTCTTGCGGGAGGCTGCAATTGTTTTAAAAGATGAAAAGGAGATTGATAGATTTTCTGCCATTTGCATAAAGCTTGCAGAATCCGCTTTATCTGCCGTCGGGGATGAAGGAGGTCTTATCCACGATCGTGATTTTCATAATGTTTTACCGGAGGAATATGAATGGTGGGCGCAGGCTGAAGGCATTGTAGGTTTTAGCGAGGCATGGAAGATCAGCGGGGATGATCGTTATTTAGATGCTGCATTGGGACTGGCACAGTTTATTGATAATTACTTTGTAGATAAAAAGTTCGGAGAATGGTATTACAGGCTTGATAAAAATCGTAATCCCATTCCGGGTTATGAAAAGGCTGGTTTCTGGAAATGCCCTTATCACAGTGTGAGGATGTGTCTGGAGATTATGAGATGATAGGGTTTCCTGGGAGGATCGTGAAAATCGTGCGAGCATGTCGGCGGGCAGGCCGATTACCGTTCCCCCAAAGCTTCCTCCAACCTCAACTCTCTGACTTCAACTCCTTGATCCTCAAGCCATGCAGCAATTCCCTCGTTCATTTTTCTTCCTGCATGAAGGGGGAAATCATATAGTTGAGCGTATTTTTTATCATCTTGAGGGTTATTGAATTCATAGACACAGGAATCAAGATTTGATGAAAGATATATTCTGCAGGCCATTGGCCGGGCAGGATATACAGAACATGCATTATTTTCCAGGAAAGGGCATAAGATGCGGGTACTTAATACTTCTTTTTTGTCGAGCTGGGAGGTGGTTTTATTCTTATCTTCAGCCTTTCCTTTGATCTCAGAAACCTTATGGCAGGTAAAACTTCTCATCATAAAGTCTCTGAGATATTCAGCTTCCCATTCATTGGTAAATACCGGTTGGGAGCAGCACCAGGAGCATCCCCTTTTGCAGTGGATCTCCTGTTTGTTATTTTTAACCCTCAGGGAAAATGCATCCAGTAAAGTATCAATATTATGAAACAGCTCTTTTGTAAGAGCCCGGAATTTTTCTTTACTGACTTTATTTCCTATAATTTTTTCAGCCAGTTGATAACCATCATTGTAAAAAATGTTATCGATTTGAGCATAAGAGTAGGACATAGCTCCTGGTATTATTTAAACAATAAAAGGCTACAGTCTTTATTCTGCAACCTGATGTGTAAGATAATACTTTTTTCCAATACTAATGCTCTCAGTGTGAGGATGTGATGAGTTTTTTTAATTTTTTTTCAACACTGCAATGAGATTGCAGTAGGATTTTGTATTTTATAAGACCTTCGAGGTTTTAAGACCTTCGAGGTTTTTAAAACCTCGAAGGTCTTAAAACCTCGAAGGTCTGCTATACCACCGGTAATCTCCATGGATCCCGGTATTTGGCATTTAATAGTTCGTTTGCTTCTTTGTCGTTTTTAAACCTGTGATTTACGGGATCCCAGTAGAGACGGCGACCCGTTTTATAAGCGATGTTTCCCAGGTGGCATGTGCGGGCAACACCGGCGGCGATGTTCACCGGACAATTGAGTTTTGCACCTTCTTTTATTGCGGCAACAAAATTCAGCATATGATTTTGCAAACCTCCTCCTTCGGCTTTTACCAGGGGTACCCTTTCGAGTGTAGGATTTCCTCCCTTGGGTTCGGGAATGACTTCCCAGCCACCGCGGTCAACAACCAGGGTGCCTTCATTTCCTACAAAAGCCACACCATGTGAGCGGCCATAATAACCTCCGTCAATGCCAATGCCATGATCCCAGAGAAGAGTGAATCCGTCAAATTCATAGATTGCCTGCTGGGTGTCGGGAGTTTCGGTGGCATCTTCGGGATAAGCAAATTTTCCTCCCAGTGACATCACCGATTTGGGTGCATACCTCTCCATTCCAAATAATGCATAATCAACAATGTGTACTCCCCAGTCCGTCATCATGCCGCCCGCATAGTCCCAGAACCAGCGGAAATTAAAATGGAAGCGGTTTTGGTTAAAAGGCCGTTTGGGAGCAGGCCCCAGCCAGAAATCGTAATCAACTCCCTCGGGAACAGCAGTGTCAGGAACTACCGGTACAGACTTCATCCAACCCTGGTAGGACCAGGTCCTTACCGTACGAATTTTACCGAGTTTTCCTGAGTGAACATAAGCAATGGCATCCTGCCAGTGCTTATCACTTCTCTGCCATTGTCCTACCTGGGCAACAATTCTGTAACGATCAACGGCACGTTCCATAATGTCACACTCCTGAATAGTGTTTGCAAGAGGCTTTTCACAGTAAATATCATATCCCAGTTCTGCTGCTTCAACAAATGGGAGTGTATGCCAGTGATCGGGAGTGCCGATAATGATCACATCAATTCCCTGATGCTCCAGCATTTTCCGGTAATCTTTGTATAAGGCAGGGACTTTTTCCTGGAGTTTTTCAATATCTGTCACCCTTTTGTTCAATACATTTTCATCCACATCGCAGATGGCTGCGCACTCGGTGTTAGGCAGATTTAAAAAGGCTTTTAGGTTGGCAAAGCCCATTCCATTAATGCCTATCACACCACATGTAATTTTTTCATTTGCCCCTAAAATACTTGCTGAAGCTGCGGGGAAAGAAGAAACTAAACCCAATCCGCCTGTGGCAAGGACACTTTTCTTTATAAAATCTCTTCTATTTGTACTCATAGTTGTTGGTTCTTATTTTTAGTCAGTTAATTTAAGAATAAGATGAAAAATGAATTTTTGCTGGTTGTTATATTGAATAAGTTTCGTTCAGCATTAAAAATAGATAAAAAGCGGGTAAATTATTCTATTTTATAAAGAAATTTACTTGTTCTCATTAATATCGCGCCATCTACAAATGCAGGTGTGGACCAGATTTCGCCATCAAGACGGTTTTCAGCCAGTATGTCGAGCACTTTACCTTCTCTTATTACAATTGTTTCTCCGCGGGTAGAATTAAAGTATATACTACCCTGTGCATAAACCGGTGAGGAGTTAAATTTTCCTTTTAAGCGCTCGGACCAAAGTTCTTTACCTGTACCGGCGTCAATGCATGACATTTTGCTACGGCTATCTACAGTATAGATTAGTCCTTTATGAATAACAGGAGTAAGAAGTTGAAGGGGAGGGGATTGTATTCTCCAAAGGATATTTGTGTCAGCAATATCTCCTTTTCCTTCAGGGTTCACAGCCAGGAGCTCGCAATATTTTTCGCCTTCTTCCGGTGTCACAAAACCGGTGTAGAAATATACTATTCCATCTTCTTCAAATGGCATGGCTATAGTGGAATCTTCACCCTGCACAATGCGCCAGACTTCTTTCCCGGTTTCTACATCGTAGGCAATACATACAGCAGAACCGTTGGAAATTAATAATTCCCGGTCATTTACTTTGATGATTAAAGGGGTGATATATGCTTTTTTCCCAATTTCTGCAAGTGGTTCATAAGGTTCTTCCGGCCTGTTTGTCTTCCAGATGGTTTCCCCGGTTTTTTTAGCAAGAGCTATAATATACTGTACATCTGTGTCTTCCATGTGAAGAATAAGCTTGTTTTTATGAAGAATTGGGGAAGCTCCGGGTCCCTGGATATGTTCACATTGAAGATCAGTTCTTTTCCAGACGATTTCCCCCTCTGATGTGTTAATACAAGCTGTACCATATCTACCGAAATGAACATAAACATATTCATCTTCTACGCAAGGGCTTGGGGTGGCATATGAGTTCACGGCATGAATGCGGTAAATACTATCAGGTTCAAAGACTTTTATATTATGAATGATTTCTCCACTGTTTAAATTTGTACATATTGCAAACATTTCTTTTCCATCGGGTGTAGCGCTTGTCATCCACACCTGGTTCCCGAAGACTACCGGTGAAGACCAGCCTTTACCAGGGATGGGAGTTTTCCAGCTAATGTTAGTTGAATCGGACCATTCAACAGGATATTCTCCTTCGTGCGCAGAAGCAGTGAGATTGCTTCCTCTGAAATGTGTCCAGTGGGAGGCCTGCTCCTGGGCAAATAAGGTTGAAGGAGAAAATGAGATAAATAAGAAAAGTGCTGTTAATGAGGATAGGTATTTCATTTTCTTTCTGGTTTAGGTAATTTTTTCATAATGTGCAAACCGAAAGAAAGATATGAATTCTATGGTAAAGTTTAAGCAGGTTCATTAAAAAATAATATTATTTAAAAGTGGATAATTATGGTCATATGGAATATCTAGTACATTAATCTGAAAAAATGAGTTTACATTTTTCTATAAAAATTACATTATTTGTAAAAATAGGACCATTGTGTAAATGTTTTTTGGATAGGGTTATAACCCTTTCAGGTCTTTAACCCTTCCAGGTCTGAAAAAAAACAAGCGAAAGTGTCAAAACTTGAGGCATATATCTCCAGGCTTAACTTACCCTACTCATTCCGCAAGGCCTCATAAATCCGTCTGCTCCGCAAAGCCAGCGATGTCATCAGGAATGTCCAGAACCAGCCACTCTGGAAAAGAACAAGCAAAAGAATGATAAGGGTGGGGAAGGATATGCCTGTATTGGGACTTAGGATTGAAGGTAAAGTGGCGATTACCGCAGTGATAAATCCAATTCCGATGCCCGCAATCAGTAGAAAGTTGTACTCCCGGCTAATGATCTTGCTGATAAGTTTTTTGTTGAACCCAATTGCTTTCATCAGGGCAATCTCGTTTTTTCGTTCCAGAACGCTTCTGAATAGCACAATTCCCAATCCGATGGTTCCGAGTAGTAATCCAAGTGCTCCCATCACAAGAAATATCGAGAGATAGGTGTTGGTCACGGAATTGAACTCTGCCAGCCTTGCAGCGCTGAGTTCAATTTCTATTCCATAATCTCGCAACCCCCGGTTGGTCTCACTGTAAATCATTGCACTGTCACCGGGTTGTCCTTCAATAAGGAATACCGATGTTCCGCTGCTTTCAGGGAAGTTTTCCAGGAAATTTTTATTGGAGATAATTACTTTCCCCTGGAAAATTGTGGGTGCCAGACCTCCGACCAGTAAGAGTTTCATGGGTTCTCCCATGGAATTGTTATAATGCAGGGTGTCGCCTACCTTTTTGCCAAGTCCCCATTTAATCACAGTTTCATCAGCAATGGCGGGGATGAGATTTCCCGGCATATCTTTTTCGAGGCTTGACCAGGGCTGCTCTTCATCAAGGTAGTCGGTGCGAGTCTGGAAACTGAATCGTCCTTCGAGTTGTTCAGGATTTATGCTGATAATTTCAGGATTTTGAATTCTGTTAAGATTCAGGCAACTGGCATCATCTCCCTCAGCTTTTCTGAACTGGAGAATATCATAACCTTCACTTAAGCCATATTCGAATCTTTTTTCAGATTGATTGAGGTTTTGGAGGACCGGAACGCTCGTTTCTGCATAAAAAAGGAATCCTCCCGTGCCGCTCGATGGGTCTTCAGCATGGATAAAAAGATCTTTGCGGTTGCTGCCGGTTGAGATTACAAGGAAAGTGGCAAGAGTAAAAAGAATAACGACAGTCATACTTCTTCCGGTATTCCGAAGTGCGTTTTTCATACTTAATTGTGCAGAATGAAATAACTCATAAGATCTTTCACTTAAACGAAAAAGGTAAAACCTGAAAAAAGAAATTCCGGCAATAAGCAAAAGACCTCCGGCCAGGAAAAAAACGGAGGCATTTTGTATTTCTCCTTTAAATATTTCCCAGGCAATTAAAACAATAGCAATAATCCCCGTTACCAGGAATAGGATGCTGTATATTCTTTTACCTTTATCAGTTCCGGATGTGATTCTTTCTGCTTTGATTTTTCTGAGATTCTTTTTAAGGAATTTATTCAAAGGAAGATATATGGCAGCAGCAGAAATAATGACACTGGCCAGAAACCCTTTCAGAAGTGTTAAGGGATTGATATGCACCGCCAGCATATCAGTCCGGACGATATCCTGCCATATTCCGTTCAGGGCTGAGAACACAGCCTTATTATATAGAATTGCCAGAAGAAGTCCGAACAAAGCCCCGGGAATGGCGATAAATAATCCTTCAACAAGGTTGATATAACGTATCTTCTTGTGCGGAATTCCCATAGCAGAAAGTGTAAGCACCTGTTCCTTCCTGAATTCCAGATTCAAAAGGAATAACAGGACCGCTAAAAGAACACCGGCAACTAGCAGGAAGAAGCTCAATCCTGCAAATAACTGACTGAAATCCACTCCTTCTTCAGCGGCTTTTTCTGCCTGTGATTTTACATTTCTTGCTTCGAACCCAAGCTTAGAAGGGCTTAATTTTTCCTGTAGGCTATTTTCAAGCTCTTCAATAGATGTTTTTTCTGCATCGAAACGAAAAGCGGTGTAAATTCCAAAACGGTTTTGCCACAGTTTCACTGCTTTTGGAAGAGAAATAAATGCCTTTGGAGTGCCTTTCCATTCATCCCAGTAATCCTCATCCTTGTCCCTGATCTTTTCCAGATCGATAGGGATCCCTGTTTCCCAGTCACGACAGTTGCCTGCATCAGACAATCCAGGCAGGTGCGGCATCAGGTTTCTGTCGGCAAATCTGCCTTTCATTTCCACAATCGATTTTATAATAAAGACTGATTCTTCCTCTTGCAATTCCCTGAGCGGACCCACAATAAAAAATTTCATTTTCAGGCTGTCTCCTGTTTTTGCATTCAGGTCGTCTGCCAGCCATTTGTTAATGATCACCTCGTTTTCATCTGTCATTTCATGCGGAAGAGTAGAAACAAAAGAATAAGGAGTTGAAGCAGAGTTAGCAGTAATACTATTAACAAAATAAGTCAGAACAGGATATTTGAATCCTTTTGTTTCTTTGATTAAGTCTGCGGTTTGAGCATCTATGAATACCCTTTCGCTGGAGATTTCAATTTCATTTCTTTCTTCAAGTTTCTCAATGTTTAAAGAAGCATCTTCAGGATTCCAGTTCTTTGAAATAGCATTTAAGGATTCGGCAGGTTTTATTTCTGTATCTGATTTTATCAGCATTAGATTGGACCTATTCTCCAGATCCATCATTTCATTTAATCTGGGAAGAGAAATAAAGGCATTGAATGGTGCTGTCTGAGAATTTTTGAGGTTAAATGTCCCCAGTACATCACTGCCTGCGATATCAATGATCTCAAGTCTGGCAGTTACTGTATTTTCCCTGTCGGAAACAAATGGCGCATTCAGTGGGATGAGACTTGCCTTGCGTATGCGAAGCAATATTTCCTCTCCAATATTTACCCCTAGCTTTTCCGCAGCATTTTCACTCAGGATGACCTGGTCGCCCGAAAGCCTGGAATAATAGTTCCCTGTCCCGGCCATATGGTCGAAATTACTGTCAACACCGATAATAATTGTATTATTGATCCTTTCCTGTCCTCCTCCTGCCACTGCCATTCCTTCCGACATCAATACCGGAGCAACAGGCACATCAAGAGTCTCACTGAGATTTTCTGCAAGGCCTGTTGTAAAAAAACGATCCCCACTTTTTATTACCTGGCTGATCTCACCCAGTCTGTCCGATGCGATTTTCTTCAGGCTGTAGTCGACAGAATCAC
>CAZGTU010000140.1:0-9736 GCA_964528675.1 uncultured Bacteroidaceae bacterium | reverse complement strand
GAGTTTAAGTGAGAATAATCAGCGGTAAATATGGAGGAAGAATTATTAAACCTCCCCGGAATTTCAGAGCGCGCCCCACTACAGATCTGGCAAAAGAAGGCTTATTCAACATTCTGTCCAATCATTTCTACTTTGATAAACTTGAGGTTCTTGATCTGTTTGCCGGGACAGGCAGTGTAGGATTTGAATTCGCTTCCAGGGGAGCCGAAAAGGTCGATATGGTTGAGAAAAATTACCAGCATTTCAAATTCATCAAAAAGGCTGTTGAAATATTACAGGCCGATAATATTCATGTGATTAAAGCGGATTTTTTCAAGGCCATTCAAAAAATTGACCAATTTTATAATATTATTTTTGCCGACCCACCCTACAACCTTACAGAATTTGAAAAAGTTCCTGAACTTATTCTATCCAAATCCATTTTAAAACCCGATGGATGGTTCATTCTTGAGCATCCCTCCCATTACCGCTTTCAATCATTACCGGGTTTTTTCGACCTGAGAAATTACGGTAGTGTAAATTTCAGTTTTTTTAAGAATGAAGATCAATAAATCGCGTTTTGTAGATTTCTGCCCGTTTTTACAGCCTTCTTTCTGGATAAATTTCTATCTTCAGCCTCTGATGTCTGTTTAATTCACTTTGAATATGAAAAGTTTTCCCGCTGCTTCTATTTTTTTCCTGCTCTTAAGTGTTTCACTCAATAGCTTGTCTCAGACGAATTTGTCTTACTATTTCCCAGATGAAATCGAATTCAGCGACAATATTTCCACGCCGAGGAAAATCACTGATTACCAGGTGGGTGACTGGCATTTTTCTCATGATCAGCTCATTGCTTATGCCCGTTCAATAGCGAAACAAAGCAACAGGGTTCAATTATTTGAATATGCAAGAAGCTGGGAAAACCGTCCACTGGTTTACCTGGTTTTTACAGATCCCGCAAATCATGATAAACTGGAATCAATAAGAAAAAACCATATCCAAACCACAAAATACGGCAAATCATCAAAACCCGGGGTAACAGTTCCTCTTGTGATACACCTGGGTTACGGAGTTCATGGAAATGAATCCAGCGCAAGTAATTCTTCAATGCTTACTATGTATTACCTGGCAGCATCAGAAGAGGATTGGATAAAGGACTTTCTTAAAGAAAATATTATCATCGTCGATCCCTGCCTGAATCCGGATGGTTTCACCAGGCACTCAAGCTGGATTAACCAGAACAGAAGTCAAAACCTGGTATCAGATCCTGCCTCCAGAGGCTTTAATGAACAGTGGCCCGGAGGAAGAATGAACCACTACTGGTTTGACCTTAACCGCGATTACATTCCGCTGACCCATCCTGAAACAAAAGGGAGAATTGAACTCTTTCATCAATGGCTCCCTCATGTACTTACCGATCACCATGAAATGGGAGCCAATTCAACCTTCTTTTTCCAACCGGGCGTAAAAAGCCGGAATAACCCGATTGTTCCTGATAAAAACTACACCCTTACCCGTAAAATTGCTGAATTTCATGCTAAAACTCTTGATGAAGCCGGAGTAAGGTATTTTACCGAAGAACGTTTTGATGATTATTACTTTGGGAAAGGTTCTTCTTATCCTGATGCTCATGGAAGTATTGGTATTCTTTTCGAACAGGCGGGATACAGGGGACATTTGAGAGAAACAGAACATGGAGTCAAATCATTCCCATTTGCCGTAAAAAATCATTTTCGTGTTAGTTTATCAACACTCAGAGCGGCAATAGCACTTAATAAAGAATTAAAGCAATATCAAAAAGATTTTTTCAGAAAATCTGTCGAAAATGGCAAAAACAGCCAAGTAAAAGCCTATATCTTTTCCGAGAAATATGACCATACACGTCTGAATGATTTCATTGACCTTCTTAATGAACATCAGATTATTATACAAAAAACCAAAAAAGATTTCACGCTTAATGGCCATGTTTATGAAAAGGATCATTCATTCATAGTCAAAACCTCGCAGGAACAAAATCATCTTATCCGCTCTTTCTTTGATCCCATAAATGAATTCCCCGACACCACCTTTTACGATGTTTCAGCCTGGACGCTCCCCTATGCTTACAATATTGAATATGATGAAATTAAAGATGTCCGAGATCTTTCGGATATTCAGGGAGAGATTGTAAATTCATATCCTCCGGCAAAGGCAGGGGTAACTGGAAATGGCAATTATGCCCTGGTTATGGAGTGGGATAATTACAATTCTCCTGCCGCCCTGTATAAAATGCTGAATAATGATCTTAAAATCTATGTTGCCACTGAACCATTTCATATTGAAGGAAAAAGATTTAACTACGGATCCATTATTATCCCTATGCATCGTCAACCTGCAGAGACAAATGAAATACTGCTGATGGCAGATGAAATTTCATCGCAGAGTAATGTTAACTTTTACAGATTAAATTCCGGTTTAAGCGACAGAGGTATAAACCTGGGGTCCGGGCGCATAGAAAGATTAAAAAAGCCTGAGGTTGCCATAATCACAGGAGAGGGATCTCATGCCTACACTTCCGGTGAAATGTGGCACCTGATGGATGTAAATTACGGAATGACTGTAACTTTGTTGGATGGAAACAGAATGGAAAGTGTCGATCTTGATCGCTACACTTCCCTGTGTATTTCCGGGTGGAATCTTGATAAGCTCGGTGAAAAAGGACATGAAAAACTGAAAACATGGATTGATCAGGGTGGCATTCTAATTTCTGTTGTGTATCCTCTATGGTGGCTGAATGAAAACAAATTCACCGATATTGAATTTGTTCCTGAAGCAAAAACTGATCATGAAAATTTCAAATACTCCGACAGGTATAAGATGAATGATATCCACCGGATTGCCGGAAGTATATTTAAGATCCATGCTGATCTCAGCCATCCCCTGTTTTATGGTTACAGGAATCCGGAAATACCGGTGTTCAAAAATAGAGCCACTGTTATTAAAGATAATGGCGAAGCATTTGCCTTTCCGGCAAAATACACAGAATCGCCTCTTTTAAGCGGATACGCATCCGCCGAAAATGTAGAACGCATTGCAAATTCCCCTTACATTATGGTCCGGAAATCAGGTAAAGGCCGGATCATTCAGTTTGTTGATAATCCAAATTTCAGAGGAATGTGGCACGGCACCAATAAGATATTCGCCAATGCCGTGTTCTTCGGAGGTATACTTTAATGTTTCACCCAAAGGCTTAAATGCCTTCCTTCAAATTAGCATGTTATCCATATCTTGATTCCCAAATTTTAATCAACATATTCAAAACAAAATACACTCCCTCGCTGTTTTTTGATTGAAAATATAAATCAAGAAACAATGAAAAAAGTATATATAATCCTCCTGTTAAGTTCCATTATTCTTTACACAGGTGCTCAATCATATGATGCATCAATAAAATTCTATATCGACAACGTTGGCAGCACTGTTGAAGGTAGTTTTGAAGGATTCGAAGCCAGCATCGACTTTAAGCCGGATAATCCCGATGATTCTAAAATCAGGGCTTCGGTTGATGTTTCTACCGTTAATACAGGTATAAACATGAGAGACAATCACCTGCAGGCGAAAAAATTTTTCTGGGAAGAAAAGTATCCTGAAATAATTATGAAGTTAAAGGATATTGAAAAAATTGATGCAGGAAATTATACCGGGACATTTGACCTTACAATAAAAGGAAATTCCGGAACAGTAGAGTTCCCGTTTACCTATACACAGCTTGGTAATACCACACAATTTAAAGGACAATTCACCATAAACAGGGTGGATTATGATGTAGGAAATAAAGCCCTTTTTTACGGCGAAGAAGTAAAAGTCGAGATTGAGGTTAAAATGATTGAGTAGTTGTTATTATCTGATTGTAGTGCAAATTGTTAAGCTGCAAAAAGAACAGACCCTGAGGGTTTTGGAAACCCTCAGGGTCTGTTCTTTTTAATATCTTAAACAAAAATCGTAATTTGCAGAAAAAACTGCCTATGTCCGCAAAAAAGATCCTCGTTCTGGGAGCAGGGCATGTCGGAAGTCTAATTGCATATGATCTTAAACTCAATGGTCATGATGTAGCTGCAATGGACGTTGATAAAGAAGCCCTGAATAAGCTTTGCGAAAAAGGAATCAACCCCTACCCTCACGATTTCACTGATAGATCTGTCCTGATAAAAAGAATTAAGGATATGGATCTTATTGTGGGGGCAACTCCCGGTAATCTCGGTTTTGAAGTCATGAAGAATGTCATTCGGGAAGGTAAAAACATGGTCGACATCTCTTTTTGTCCGGAAGATTACATGGAACTGGATTCGCTTGCAAAGAAAAATAACTGCACCCTCATTCCTGATATCGGTGTTGCACCGGGAATGTGCAATGTCATACTGGGACACCACAATGCCGGCATGAAAGTGAATTCCTATAAATGTCTTGTTGGCGGGTTACCCCTGAAACGCGAATGGCCCCTTGAATACAAAGCTTCCTGGTCACCTGCTGATGTAATAGAAGAATACACCAGGCCTGCACGTTTGAAGGAGAATGGACGGATAATTTCAAAGCCCGCTCTATCCGATGTTGAACTTGTAAATATTGATCCTGTGGGCAGCCTGGAAGAATTTAATTCAGACGGACTCCGGTCCCTTCTTTTTTCCATGACTGAAATTCCAAATATGGTAGAGAAAACATTGCGTTATCCCGGAACAGTTGAGTACCTTAAAGTTTTAAAACACCTGGGATATTTCTCCAATGAAGAACTTATGATCGGGGATAAAAAGATCAAACCCGCCGAACTTTCGATAAAACTCCTTCAAGAAAACTGGAAAAGAAAAAAAGGAGAGAAAGAGTTTACCATCATGAGGGTTATAATTAGAGGTACGGAGCAAGACAAAGAAGTAGAATACATTTATGACCTTTATGATGAGTATGATAAAGAAACGGATACACTCTCGATGGCCAGAACAACCGGTTATACCTGTGTGGCTGCGGTCGAGCTTCTCCTGTCTGGGAAATATAATCAAAAAGGAGTAAGCCCTCCTGAATATCTGGGAGAAAAGGAAGATAATTTCAGGTTTATAAGAGATTTCCTGGAAAAAAGAGGTGTGGTTTATAAGCTAAATACTTTCAGCCCATAACCAGACCTCAGGATCTAAACAAACTTCACACCGTGTTTCCCACAAATTTCTGCTACTTTATCGAAATCAGGCGGACCATCAGGCAAATCAGCTAATTCGTAGAACATTTCTTCTATACCCGCAGGAAAAGCACTGGTGATCATTCTCGCATTTTCAGTGCCTACAACTTTCCATGAGTGGGGCAAATTTTTCGGTGCAAAAGCAATATCACCTTCTTTCAAAACAGTAGTTTTGCCATCAACCATCACTTCTACCTGTCCTTTGATTACCCTGAATATTTCATCTTCCCGGGTATGAAAATGGGGAGGAATACCCACACCCGGCATAACATTGTTAACCCATTCCACAATCTGTCCCCCGGTTTCACTTCCCATTAGTTTATGGGTCTGAACATCTCCTATAACATTATAGACTTCACCCTCTTTTTCTGTAATAATCTTGGGTTTTGGACTTTTACTTAATTTTTTTGCACCGGGATTTTCAGTTTTCGCCAGTCCCGGGATCATAGCCAGACCAAGGCTAAGGCCTGAAATTTGAATGAATTTTTTTCTTTCCATGATTTTTTTTTGATACAAAGATATAACTCCAGTCCCCTCACAGGAATGAGAAAATCATGGTAATAAATTAGAAAATCAGATCTTTATGTCTTATTAGAAGAACTATTCCTCAATCCGGAGGGTGATACACCGGTATTTTTCTTAATGAAATAGCTAAAATAATCAGAAGAAGAAAATCCAAGTTCGTAAGAAATTTCTTTTGCGGATTTATCGGTAAATTTCAAGGCGTGTCGGGCTTTCAAAACCAGGTGTTCGATGATAACACTTTTGGCACTGATTTTCAGCACCTCATTTACACATTCATTTAAATAACCCGGGGTGATATTCAGTAAACGGGCATATTCATCTACTTCATGATATTCATTATATCTGGTATCCAGAAACTTTTTGAATTTATAAACAATGCTTTTTTTAGTACTGTTCTGAAATGCCACCGACTTAATGTTACATTTTCCATCGCAATAAACAAAAAGAGCATTGAGCAGAGAGATGATGGCGTCTTCTTTGTGGTTTAGTTCGGAACCTATTAATTCATCAAGCATTTCAAGGATATCCTGCACTCTTTTTTCAATGCCAGGTGTGAGTTTTATTTTCGGAATTTCATTTTCACTGAAAAGTCGTACCTCATTAATATGCAGTTTGCTCAACAGGGGATTATCCAACATAGTTCTGGGAATAAATAGTATATATCCCACAGAATGCAAATCAGCTTTTTTGGAGATTTTCCATTTATATTTTGGATCCAGGAAAAAAATTGAATTTGATGTCTCATTCATTATTTTGCCGTCAATCTCAAAAGATATCACTTCATCCTTGAACCAGCACACTGAATAATGACTTACTTCCGGACTCCGTATAATATTATCTGAAATACGTGAAATATTTAGTTCTTCACGGCTTATTGCAATTTTTCTCATTTTTTTAAAACATTCATAATTACATATATGTTTAATGAACCTAAAAATAAATATATCATTTTGTTAGTTAGGTGCCTGAAAACCTTGTAGCATACTTTCCGCTTATCCCAAATTATTTTGATAATTTTTAATTTTTGTTTTTGCAGAATAAAAAAAACATGTATTTTTGCACCGCACTACAGCAATGGTCTGGTAGTTCAGTTTGGTTAGAATGCCGGCCTGTCACGCCGGAGGTCGCGGGTTCGAGTCCCGTCCAGACCGCGGAAAGAAGCCTGAAAATCACGATTTTCAGGTTTTTTTATTAAACCATCACAACTTTTCAAAAACCCAAAAAATTCCTTACAATTTATTAATTTGGTTTATTAATGTTAATAAAATTTCTTCAGGCTGCAATGCAGTTGCAGTGAGCTATTGTATTTTCTAAGACCTCGAAGGTTTTAAAATGCTGTCTTATTGACACTTAACACTTTTTCAACAAAAATAGCATGAGGCTCACTCAAAGAACCTGTCTTTGAAAACTCAAATAAGAAACATAAATCAGATGTTTTTTTAGCTTTTTTAGCTTAGGACAGAGGTCGGAAAGAAGCTTATGATAATAGTTTGCTCTTTTTGTATTAAAAGTGAGGTTTAGCAATTAAAGATGCTAGTGTGAGAAATTTGCAACCTGGATTTTCCATCTCAGATAATGATTTTTTTCAGAGAATTTATCAACAAAAGTAAGTTATTGATAAAATAAATAGATTCAATTCCGCCGATTTTCTTAAATTTATACCCATACGTCCAATAAATGGAATCATACTTCAGAAATAGTCTACCCCAATCTTGTAATAAAATATGTTGTTCTCCTACCACTCAGAGGTCTAAATTCTTTATCCGAAAAACATATGAAAACTAAAACAGTTTTTTTTTACCTGTTTTTACTTTTACTTACCTCGTGTAAGAAAGATGATGATCCCTCGGTGACCGATGATTTTTTTGATCTCTCGTTAACAAGCATCCGTTTTAACGCAGAAAAGGATGCCAGTTTGGTGGTAGTAAATACAAACAGTGATTGGGAAGCCACCTGTAATGCAAACTGGCTGACACTTTCAGCCTACAAGGGAGATCAATCCACCGGATTTCTAATTGGCGCATCAGCGAACAAGTATTTCTCTCGTGAAGCCAAAATAACAATTTCATCGGAAGATAAGTCGAAAGAGATAAAGGTTCATCAGGATGGGGTATCCTTTATCAAGTTTGAAATAAACGGAGTCCCATTCTCATTAATGCCTGTAAAAGCGGATACAACTTTTTATCTGGATGGAGCCACTTACTTTGCGTCCCGAAGTGTTTACCTCGACAGTTATTTTATTTCAGAAACAGAAATCACGAATGCTCAGTGGAGAGCTGTTTTAGGAACTTTACCCTATGATGGTGAAAATAGCTCTCCAAATCTCCCGGTCGTGGTCAACTGGAAAAATATTACCGAAAAATTTATCCCCAAATTAAATGAATTATCGGAATATCAGTTTCGCCTCCCAACAGAAAATGAATGGGAAGTAGCTGCCCGCGGCGGATTGAAAAGTGCCAACACAAGCTACGCAGGAAGTATCTACATTGATGAGGTAGCCTGGCATTATCAGAATTCCGACGGAAGAAAACACCAGGTTGCAATGAAAAAGCCCAATGAACTTGGTTTGTATGATATGAGCGGAAATCTGAGTGAATGGTGCAGCGATTGGTTCAGAGAATGGACAGAGAGCACTCCTCCACCGGCAGAAGCAGAGAATCCCACCGGACCAACATCCGGAACAGAAAAAGTAATTCGGGGCGGGGACTTTCTTTCCGACAAATTTGAATATGATAAAAATAGCTGCAGGGTATACGCACGGAATCATTTGCCTCCGGATATAAATACAGTCGATTTCCTCCATGACGGATATCCTCACTATACCGGATTCAGATTGGTAATTGCAAAAAAATAAAACATGAAAACAATAAGAATATTTCTGCTCTTGATCCTGGTATTTATATGGAATCAGGCATTTTCTCAGACCGTAGTTAAAATGGATATGCCACAGCAAGCTGACAGGCCTCTGCGAGTTGTGGCATTGTTCGATGAAGAACTTCCCGAAGGGATTCCGGTGGTTCTGGGTCTAATGGGGTATGATGTGGAAGGCGGGACCATGCCTTATTTCTTCGAATGGCTGCTTAACGGTGAGGTGATCTCAACCAGCGATGTAGCAATTTTCACCCCACAAAATGGAGATGACTTGTCATTAAAAGTAACCGATAATAATGAATGCAGAGCTTCTACAGCTTTCAATCTCAAAGTGGCTTCAATACCCCAAAAACAGGAGGTAGGAAAAGAAAATATTAAAGTTTATCCCACGGTCTTTAGCCATGAGATCTTTATAGAATTCCCAGGGGAAAAATACAAAAAAGTGCTGGTGAGGATTTTTGATATGAATGGAATCATTTTTTATCAGGAATACCTGTCGGTAAGCACGAGCCTGAATTTAAATCTGAGTCCGGGAACCTATTTCATTTCGTTAAAAACAGATAATCTTCATAAAGTTGAAAAAATAATTGCCCAATAGAGCAAAGATATGAAACAACTAATTTACAGACATAGAAAGTCGGTCACGATAAGGCTTATCTCCTTATTGTCAATAATACTCCTAACAGGTTCATCAGCCTTTGCTCAGAATATTAAAAACAATACCGCTAAACAGTTTGCCACGGAGTTTTTTGCAGCGAGATCCCAAAATAGAGACAGAAAAAAAAGTGCAGTTTCCGCAATAGAACTTACTCAAACCTATCATTCCTCTGAAAACGTTAAAACCCCGCTGTTCGTTTTTCAAGAGGAAGGGAAAGGATTTGCCATGATAGCCCAATACAATGACAACTATGCAGTTGTAGGGTATTCGGATGAAGCAATATTTCAACCGGATGAGATTCCACCGCAAATGCGCACTCTGATGAATTACTATGAAGATTCCTTACAGTTTATGGATCCTGTTCCTGTTTCTCAGCAGACCGGTTACCCTGTTGTTTCACCGCTATTGGATCAATATAATATCAGACTTAATCAGTATAAGCATCCCGAAGTGGGAGGATGCCCCACGGGATGTGTGGCAACTGCGGTAACACAGATAAT
>CAZGTU010000139.1:0-9751 GCA_964528675.1 uncultured Bacteroidaceae bacterium | reverse complement strand
CAGGATCAGGGTCGTATTCAATAATAGAATCGTTTTCAATAAGGGGCAAATGAGGGAAAAACATGTTGGCCTCCAAAATCGGTGGATATTGCTTTGGGTTCTTTTTTCATAATATCTCGGATTCTTTTATTCTGTATTTCATCATAAACCAATGTATCAATTTCATGGATTAATAGACCGGTTTTCATAGCGTTTTCCGGCTTCACGACGACCCTCTTCCTGCTCGCAACCTCCTGTGCGGGTAAGCCCGCCAACCACAGCAACTGGTCGCAGTGGCTGGGCAACGACCGGCAGGCCACCAACTCCGAAGTGAATTCGATGGTGGCTTTTAAAACTGAAAATACTTTTCCCTGATCGGACGGCTTAACAATGCTGTTGCCGCATTATCACCTATTATTTCTTCTGTATCGGGGTTCCACGTCAGTTTAGCACCGGTCTGAACTGATATCAGACCCAATTGACACATTGAAATAGTCCGGTGTGCAGTTTCCAGTGGTTCGAGCGATGGCTTATTGGCTTTTATGGCCATCAAAAAATCCTCCTTATCGCTGGGCAGGTTGCGAATCTGTATCTCATTTGGTCCTATTTCAGAGTCGAGAATAGCTTGTGAACTAGCCGTAAGTTTGTCGGAATACTCAATCTCGACCCAGCCTTCTGACCCTTCGAACCGAACGAAAGGTCTTTCAATTTTATAGTATACCTCCACCCCGTCGGCAAACTGATACTTGATATCGAATTGGTTCATTGTGTTCCACAGCCCTTTGTCAAAATCACCGGAACCCTCGATTGATACCGGACCGGTATATTCGGTATTGTTTCCCCATTGGGCAATCCCCATCAGGTGGGCGCCCCAGTTTGAGATCATTCCATTGCAATAATCACTGACACGCATCCAGCCCGGACGGCCATAGGCTTTGATAGCATGAACCCGATTTTCGGTGTACGGAGCTTCCCATGCCGGACCTAACCACATATCATAGTCCAGTTCCGATGGAACCTGCATGTTGGGCTGCGGCGGCAATGCATCGCCACTCAACTCCGGCGGAACACCCACATAAATGCGTTGAATCTTTCCAATCCTTCCATTTCGGACCAGCTCAACAGCCCGCGAAAATTCCGGCATGGTGCGGAATTCACTATCGTTGCGCGTAATAACCTTGTACTTTTTGATGGCTTCAACCAGTTTGCGGCCATGGTCAATACAGGTCGAAATCGGCTTTTCCAAAGAAATGTGTTTCCCTGCACGGGCAGCATCAATGGCCATAGGTACATGCCAGTGGTCGGGCAACGAAAGCATTACCGCATCGATGTTTTTGTTTTGCAACACATCACGGTAATCTCTGTATCCCTTACAACCGTTGTAAGTAGTTCCTTTTTGTTTTGAATATTCATTATTCACCTGTTTCACCGCGTTGTCCAAACGCCAGTCATCCACATCGCAAACGGCTACCAGACTGGCATGTTCAGATGCCAGTAATTGCGGTATATTAGGTTTTACCGACTGACGGCCACAGCCAATTACGGCGACATTGATACGGTTTGATGGTGCAGAGGCACCAAAAACACTGGAAGGAAGAATGGTTGGGACCATCATCGTTCCAGCAGCACCCAAAGTTGTATGCTTCAAAAATGTTCTTCTAGTTAATTTCATAGGATTTTTTTATTTAAGTTTTTTAATCTTGATATTTCGATAGTGAACAATGCTTCCGTGATCCTGTAAAAGAATGTGTCCCTCAGGCAATGTTCCGAAGCCCTCCACATCCTTAAATTTACTATCTGCAATTTTGGCTATAAAATCAGCGCTGCTACGATCGTATTCCAAAATTTTATCTCCATTGAGCCAATGCTCAACCAAATTGCCATTTGAAACAATCATACTTTCGTTCCATAAACCCAGAGGATTTGGGCGTTTGTCGGGAGAAGCCGGATAAATCTCGTACAATGACCCCAGTGTGTGATAATCGTTCGGTTTCATTTTTCCTTCCAGCATCCATGCATGGTATTTATCGTCGAGGAGTTGATACTCAAGGCCATAACCGTAGCCTTTATTTGATCCAACGCCCTCCTGCACAAAGTACTTCACACCACTGTTTCCGCCTTTCGTCAGCATCTTCCATTCCCATTTCAGAATAAATTTACCATATTCCCTTTTGGTAATCACATCGCCCCCACTAGCCGATTCCGCGCCACCTTTCCCGTCGGTAATCAGTTCGCCGTTTTCAATTCTCCAACCGGTTGTTGGGAAATCCTTCTGGTTAATTCCCCGCCAGTTCTTAGTACTTTTTCCATCAAACAAAAGCTGCCATCCCTCTTCTTTTTCCTGATCATAAAGTTCATTTAACGGATTTGAATAGCGTTGCTTGAAAGCTTTCCAGGCTTCACTGCTTTTGGGCAGGTAGTTTTCAGGTGAACCTTTTAAGTTGTAACACTGTAACCCAATCGGACCTGAAAATCCTTTATCGGCCAGTAATTCTACTAACCTGTAAGTGTCGAATGTCCCCTGTCCAAGAGGCTGAATCAACCGATCCCAATTCATGTTATTGGTATCGCCTCCATCGGCCCCACAAATTGAAACAGCAATAAGCTTTGGTAGAATCAGGTCAATCACTTTATTGATATTTTCTACCGAGTCTGTCTTCAAAAAATGTGGCAGATTAAATACAGCACCTACATTCCCGCGGTTTGCTTTTTGGGCAATCCGGTAAGAATCCTCAGCTTTTTCGGCTACTAACCAGGCATGCGGATAAATAGCCAGTTTTACCCCGTATGGTTTTGCAAAATCTGCCAGTTCCTGCATAATCGGAACAATAAGGGTGTCTGCAGCCTCATCAGATGGTTCAAATTTAGTCGAATGCACATGACACCAAAGAATGATTCCTGTTCCTTCTAATTTTGGAATCACCTCTTTCCACTCCGGAAGGTAAGGGTCCTCTTGATCGAGATCGATTCTTACATAGTCAGCGTAAATTTTCAGGCCTTGCTTATTGAGGGCCTCTTTCAATTCCATGATTTTTGCCGTTTCACGATGCTCAATGCCATCGAAACCATATTTTTTCAGCATTGAAGCCTGCTCTTCGAAAGGTATAAACGGCAATCCTTGTTTATTGAATCCGTTGTTAAAAACAAAAAGTGGATTTATTAAGGCCCTTTCTTGTGGTTCGTCACAACCATTCAGGCAAAATGCAAACAGGTTCAGGATAATTAAAAATTTGATTGTTTTCATAGTTGTTTTTTTTACTCATATTATTAGTATTTTCCGTATTGCTGAAGCGTATCCCACATGGCCCAGAAGTTTTCGGGAGAAACATCGTCCTGGATATTATGGACCGGCGCAAACACAAAACCACCGCCCGGAGCAAGGATATCGATAATGCTTTTTACTTCATCGGCAACCTGCCGGGGGCTGCCATTGTTCAGGGTCGATTGGGTATCAACTCCACCGCCCCAGAAGGTAATGACATCGCCAAAATCACGTTTCAGCTCATTCAGGTCCATTCCAGTTGCGGTAAACTGAACCGGGTTTAGAATATCCAATCCGGCCTCAATCAAATCGGGCAGAATTTCGCGGATAGCACCACAGCTGTGCATAAACACTTTGACATGTGGTAAACGCTTTTTGACATGTGAAAAAATGATATTCAGGCGCGGGATAACCATTTGCCGCAGGGTGTCCGGGTCGATAATGGTAGTGGTTTGAGAGCCCAGATCATCGCACTCTGAAATCACCTGGATTTTATCAGTATTCCCGGTTTCGATGGCCCAGTCAATAATGGCATCCCAATAACGCAGCTTATCGTCAACAATTCGGTCGAACAGTGATTCCATACCACCGGGATCTATCACGGTATCCATAAACCAGTTTTCGTAACCACGGATGCGAAGACTGTTTTCGGTCAATCCGGCGGTATTGCGGTCGGCTATTCCACAGTAATCACCAACTTTTCTAATCTGGTCGTTTAGACTGCCACGAACTGTTTTGATGTAGTAGTCCCAATCTGTTTGAGGCAATAAATGCAGATTGCCTGACATTGATTCAGCATTTTCCAACGGGGAGCTGGTCTGGTGAAAATAGATGTCGTGACCTATCTCATATTCCCAGTCACATCCATAGAAATCGGTCACCTCTATCAGGTTTCCGTTCACACGTTTACTATTGTGGTAATCTGTAATTCGGCGGGCGCCAATCCGACGGGTATCCGACTTCAAAAAAACCAGGTTCTCTTCTGCCGGAGTAACAATTTGCTGAATAGGGTCTATTTCATCATCGCCAATTTCAGTTGACAAACCACGGAGCTGCATTGCGCTTATATATGCATTCCTGGTAATTGCGGTTACGGTTGTTCCTGCCAAATCATATGGAATACGGTCCGGTTCTTTATGCGCTAATGTGGTTTGAATTCTTTCTCTACTGTTCATTGCTCTTTATCTCTGTTGTTTATAATTTATCAATTCCCAATTACCCGAATAATAAGCCCTGTCAATTTGTGTCACCAATTGCTCATCGCCATTACTTTTCGCCAAATGACGCAGGTCCATATAAATGTAAAAGTTAAGCCAGCAGGCATATTGGTATTGTTCAAACAGGGTGCGTGGATTTTTCCAGAAGGCATACCAGCCAGTGCTCACACCTCTTTCTTCAGCAATTGAAATGGCCTGTTGAGCACGGCTCCAATTTTTTTCAGTGAGGGTTTTGAACAGGGAATTATAATCCCAGTAGTCCATTCCTTCGGTTTCGACCACCTCCTGGCGATCATCAATATTTAATGCTTTTAAGGAAACTGTTTTTTCAAAAATCGTATCACCATCCAGGTCATACTCTATCAGGTCGATAAAACCGTTATTATCGGTATCAGTGTATTTTATGGTTGCAAATTTATTGGGTTCATCCTGCAATCTTTTATTATTCCAGGGTTCATATAAGCCTCCATAACCTTGAAACGATAAGGCTGTTTGATCTACCCTCCAGACTCCCCACTCTGCTCCGTGTAAATGAAGCTTGCCATCGAACCCACCAATATACAGGTTGCCTTTACCTGAAAAATCCATATCAAATTCGCCCCGGTCACCTGCCGCATCAGCCTGCGGATTGTTATCAATACCACCTTCATTTGCGCCTGTTGCAAACACGTTTTTTGGATCATACAATTCAACACGTTCCCAACGATTGCAGTCATCATCTTCATCGAACACAAAACGACAGCTTTTCCATTCACCCCTATTGTAGGTTAAATCGAGTGCAGTTTCACGGTTAGGAAAAATAAGTTCATCAATCTTACGCCAACTGCTGTCGTACAAAAATTGATTTGCTTCAGGCAAACCTTTCATGTTATTAAATTTGTTGACCTGATCGTCGTATGCAAACCCATCGCCTTCAAAACAGAGCGTCATATCAAAATCAAATTCATTCCCCTGCCCGTTGTCGTTATCCAAATCGTAGGTTACAGCTACGTAACTAATCTTTTTCGTAAACCGAACGTCAACTTCACTCTTTTCTTCCTTGAAATTCGGATCCTCGGCGCTTTTTCTGATCTCAGGAATATCAAGCATCCTTAATGCTGCTTCAGATAAACCATCATGGTCAACATCCCAAAAAATAAAAGGATTCTCCCAACTGTAACGAAGATCAGAGAGACGATAGGAGGGTGTACAGACCTTTGTAAAAGTGGTATTGCCCTTATAACCGGTAAAAAAATTGCTATGCCCGTCTCTTTCCCAATGCCGCATGGTAAGCAAATTCCAGTCAATATAATTGAAAACACCTTTCTGATCTTCATTAATAAAAGCCATGATGTTACTATGTATCCAATCGATTCCTCTGACATCAGCCTTCCCATTTTCAACCAGCCACATCATATTCGCTTTCCCGTTATCTTCAAAGTCAATAAAATCGATGCAAATATCTTCAGGTCCTGCAAATATACCGTCTTTGTTTCTGTCGACGCATAAACAATCGCCGGCCATATCACCTTCCAGGTCGGTCCATTTCATGTTGTCATTATCATCAATCCACATTACCGGAATGCCATTCATGATGGTATAAAACATGATATCAGGATCTCCGTCATTATAAAGGTCCAGACGTTTTATCAATGCCTGGTTATCAGGCAAAGGCATCCTTGCCGGACGCAATGTTGTTTGGTGATTCCAATAATTTTCATTGCTTTGAGCAGTTAATTGCAATCCATCGTATAGGAATACAAAGCAAAATAGCAGTATGGAAGTTTTCATGGCATCTATATATCTACAGTTTTAATTTTTGGCACCAACAGATGCACAAACAGCAAGGCCACCAGGTATCCACTCCCGGCTACTGCAAACGGAATGACATATCCATCCGGACCAATATTTTGAAGTATCTTACCCACAGAAAAGGCTGCAACAGCTCCTCCGACAGCTCCTGCAAAACCGCCAAAACCAGCAACTGTCCCGGTCGCTTTCCTGGGAAATATATCCGACATCAGGCTGAACACATTGGCTGACCATCCACAATGACCTCCGGCTGCAAGGGCAATCAATCCTACTGCCAGCCAAACATGGTTAACATGGGGAACCAGGACTACTGGCACTGCAAAAAGCGCACAGGCTAACAGGCCAAATTTTCTCCCCTTGTTCAGCCCCCAACCCATTTCCATAAATTTTAACGACAGCCAACCAAGAAAAATTCCCAGACCCCATGAAGCCAGATAGATGGTAAAAAACGGCAAACCGATATCTTTCAGTGTTATACCAAATTTTGCATTCAGAAATTTAGCGCCCCAGAAGAGGTAAAACCACCAGATCGGATCTGCCATTAACTTGGCAACGGCGATAGCCCATGCTCCGCGGTGGGGAAGAATATCTTTCCACCCTACCTTTTCGGTGTTTTCCTGCTCACTGTAATCTGAATTAATATATTGTAGTTCATCGGCAGAAACCTGAGAACTCTGCTCAGGTCTCCTGAAATATTTTAACCAAAGTATTACCCATATGACACTGATGGGAAATGTCCAAAGAAAACCCACCCTCCAATTATCAAAATTCAATACTAGAATCGGGATAATGAGAGGAGAAAGAATGGTTCCCATATTGGCACCGCCATTAAAAATTCCGACAGCCAGTGCCCGGTCTTTTTTGGGAAACCACTCCGCGACTGCTTTAATCGCCGATGGAAAATTGCCGGATTGTCCTACTGCCAGACTAAAACGTGCCACAGCAAAACCTACCCAAGAACGTGCCAAAGCATGACCAAGCGCAGCAATGCTCCAGATACCAATGGAAATCAGATAACCTTTCCGGGTACCAATAATGTCAATCAGCCGTCCCATCAAGATAAAACAAAGTGCATAAGCGGTCATAAATGCACTGTTTATTATACCATATTGCTCCTCCGACCAGCCAATACTCTCCTGAAGATCCGGGGCCAGAATACCAAGCGCTGATCTGTCAATGTATAAAATTGTGGTTGCCATAAAGAGCAGACTCAGTATAAGCCAGCGAAAGTTGGTTTTTGTTTTGGTGATTCCTGCCATGAGATTGTCTTTTTATAATGAATTCCGGATGATCACTTCCGGAATGAATACTTCAGTAGTAGGTTTAGGATTGGTAATAAACCGGGAAATGGCCTGACCCAGTTTTACAAAATCAACACTTACCACAGTAATTCCATTACGTATAATCTCCTTCATAGGTGTTTCGTTGTAAGAAAGGATCCCCAGCTCACTTCCCAGAGTCAGATTCAGCTCTTCCCCCATTTTGATCAGAGAAATCAAATCACTGTCTTCAATAACCCCAAAGGCTGTTCCTTTTGAAATGAGTTCCCGGTTGACTTTTTTTTCAATCTCAAATACAATTTGGTTTTCAGTGCAGAACTCAGTGAAAGCTGCTTTAATTTCTTCGGGATGACCTTTTCGCAGAGGGAAAATCAGTACGAATTTTTCATATCTCAACAGCCTCTCTTTTAGCTTTTCCAATGACCTCTTCAAGCCTGAATAAAAATCCTGTGTAATCGATGAGACGCCTTCCAGCAATGGCGGACGAATAATTTGCAATAGTTTCTTGGGTGGAATACGCTTTAAGACCTGCCTGACCTGCGGATCATTAAAGCCTGTTGTTAGGTACAGCCCATAAGATCCGAGATTCTCTGACAACAGAGAATTAAAAATCCGGGGGTTGCAATGATGAAAATACAGATCAATGGTTATATCCTGTCCGTTTATGCTTTCAACAATACTATTATAAAGGATTTCATGATATGAATAAAAACCCGTGAGAAAGAGAAAAACTTTCAACTCGCGTTTGATATTATCATCCCGAACATAATAGCCCACCTTATCTTCCGATACGATTATACCGCGCTCTTTGAGGATATTTAGCGCTTTAACTACTGTCATTCGGGCAACTCCCAGCCGTTGAATCAGTTTATTTACCGAAGGAAGAGGATCGCCTTTAGCAATGGCATTATTGGATATGGCATCCAAAATACCATGAACAATGGCTTCCTTTTTCGACCTGGTCGATTCATCGATATCAATATACTGAAATACGTCTGGCATATTCTATTCTATTCTACCGATTAAAAATACAACGCATTATATTCTTTTAGGTGAATGGTAGAATAGAGATATGATAGCAGAACAGTAATTTATACAAATTCTAAGTAATTGTCCGGATTAATCCAAAAATTACAATTTGTGTGTTTACAAAAAAGAGCTAATCTACCGGGAATTTGCTCCTGACTTGTCCACTTTAGTGCGGTAATTTCAACAAGGTGGACATGATCATCGTAACCCTTATATCGCTTTGCTTGAAAGATTCAAACTGTTCAAATATGCGTTGTATGTCAAAGAATCTGTTCGTATCCTCCAGGCACATGCCTGCTTTACGGTCACTATCTATAAATTTTTGAAATTCTCCCAGATTTCATATCTATCCCTGGATGAACGGTATACCGGTTAAACATCTGATCAAAAATGGTGTTCATGCTATTGATCCTTTACATTGTTGATAAACCTGAACAAATTTCGCATATCAGCTCATTTGTAACCTTCGTTGGCACATCCCGGATAAACATATTTGTGGGGATATTTAATCTTCAGTGTTTTTTTCACCCAGCTAGCAGAACGTCTGTTTTGTTTTAAGTCTTTATTGTATTCATCAGCCAGCTTGCAGAGCTGTTCAACAATTTCAGGATAATCATCTTTCAGGTTATTTTTTTCTGCTATATCTGTTTCAAGGTTATATAAAACCGTATCAATAGATCCTGTTTCATATTCACCAGCCAATCCGTTCTTACCGCCTTCCCTGCCATTCAAAGTAACATAATCCTGGGGTAAAAGGAGTTTCCATTTTCCTTTTCGTACAGCAACAATTTCAGAATTGTCCCAATTTGGACCGTTATCACCTCCTTCGTAAAAGAAATATGGTGTTTCCGATGATTTTTTTTCCGGGTTTTTCATTAATGGTAATATACTTTTTCCATCTATGGGCAATTCGGGTAGCCGGGCACCGGTGATGTCTGCAAAAGTTGGCAATAAATCTATTGTCATAGCAGGTTGGGCACAAACTTTATTTTGAGGTATTACTCCGGGCCATTTCATAATACACGGAACCCTGATCCCTCCTTCAAAATATGTTTTTTTGCCTTCGCGAAGCGGTTCGGCATTCCCGGCATGGTTACCATAAACTAACCAGGGGCCGTTATCAGACGTAAAAATCACCAGTGTGTTTTCTGTTAAGCCGTGTTCTTCGACTGTTTTGAGTATTTTTCCAACCG
>CAZGTU010000138.1:0-9962 GCA_964528675.1 uncultured Bacteroidaceae bacterium | reverse complement strand
GCAGGCGGGAACCCTTTATCTTTTCTGTTATCCTCTCCGAGCGATACGGCCCCGCTATATTTGTGCCAAATGGCAAATTTGATGAAAATGTAACTTTTTTCTTCTTTTCATTTTTATCAAATGTTTGGAACAGTGACATTTGGCACAAATGCGGATAATGACAGCTTGGCAACTTTTGTTGCCAAATGACATTATCCGTGGCGGACTATTATCTAACTAAATCCTGTAAATGACTGACATATTGCAGTATAAACATTCTACCCCCTTCTTTCCTTCAACTGCCAGAATTCATGAAAAATACTTCCGTATTGTGGAGATCAAACTGTTTACCCGCCTGCCGAAGGAACAGCACGTCGGCGAGCAGGCCGATCACTGATCACCGATTACTCTGAGTATTGTCTATAAAAGTTAGATGCACGGATATGCTACTCCGCTGCTGGGGAACTGCCAAATTCGACTGTAGGGGAGAATGCGAAAGGAAGCTGGGAGAGAACTCTCTCTCCTCCTCCATCCTTCCCAAAATTAGGAACCCTAACCTTAATGCAGAAGAATAATAATAATGCCGGAATTTTTAGCCCATCAAAGGCTGATGGTGCTGAACCAGAACCTAATCCATTAAATTCCGCATTAACCTCAACTTATGAGTATAATTACCTTTTTCCCGGGAATAAATTCCCTGCTGATCGAAAAGATCGATCCTTACTTTTCCGGAAGCATGTAAAATACGGTTCCCTGAAAGAATAATCCCTACATGTGTAATAATACCCTCTTCGTTATCAAAAAAAGCAAGGTCACCGGGTTGAGCCTCAAAAATAAAATTCACATTTTTGCCCTTTGATGACTGATCACCCGAATCCCTGGGTATATTCATGCCTGCTTGTTTATAAATATTCTGAACGAGACCCGAGCAATCGGTTCCGAAAGTGGTTTTCCCACCCCAAAGATAGGCTAGATTTATCCACTCATCGGCTGCTTTCTCTGCAATTTCTCTGGGTGTTAACTTATTAATCTCCGGGGTGAACATGGATAATGTTCCGTATATATTATTTCCGGGCTCTATCCTGAGAATACTGCCGGCACTTAACCACATTTCATTTTTATACTTATCGACAACTCGATATTCACGACTGCGTGCAATTTTTTCAGGATATGCTCTTATGTTCTCAAGCTCTTTCGGAGATAAGTAGGATATTGTTTTATTATCTATCCAGCCTTCATAACTGTCATTTTCGTTGACGATATAACTAAAACCTGTTTCCCTGTTATAATCGGCCACTGAAAATATCTCTCCAAAAAGCAACTGGGTGACCATTTCTGATTTTTCGGAGGTTGATATCCTGACCGGTATGAAAGGCTGCAGGCAAATGCCGGTTTTGTTTTCCATGATTATTGCTGTACATCTTTAACATAAAGGTAAAACAATTATTTAAACGAGATGTGAAAGAAAAAGAAATTTCTTTGGTTTAAGGTTGAAACGAGGCTGTCTGAAAAGCCCCGAACTTGCCATTAGGTTGTCAACTAGCCTTACCTGAAGTTTATTACCTTTGTAAGGAGTATTTTTTTAAATGAATTTATTCTATATTCGCAATAATTGGAAAAAATTATATATGTCCAAATTTGAAGAGTTAAAAGCAAAATTCAGAAAGTGGAGGATCTATTTCCTCTTTATCTTATCCATTGCTGCTTTATCTACCATGTTTCCTGGTGAGGGAAAGTTTCGGTATGAGTTTCAGAAGGGACAACCCTGGATGCATGAGACACTGGTTGCACCTTTCGATTTCCCTATTTACAAAACAGAAGAAGAGATGGAGGAGGAAAGAGATAGTTTAATGGATGAATTCCAACCCTATTTCACTCTTGATACCACGGTTTTGGAAAGGCAGTTGGAAAAGTTCAGGAAGGTAATTCTGCCAGAGGCCAGAACTGAGTATGAAGAGTTTCTGAAAGAGAATAACATCAGGGGTGTTCCCGGAACTTCTTTACAACCGGATTCATTATATGAAGCTTACCGGCAGGGAATGTTATCATCAATAGAGAAACTCTATCGCCGCGGGGTTGTGGATGATCCTGTCCGGTTGCAAAATGCAGCAAATACAAACCAGGTAATAAATGTAATAGAAAATCAGGTTGTGGAAGAAAGAGCAATAGATATGGTTTTTTCGGCCAAAACTGCTTATGAATACTTGTCTGAAGAGCTATCACGGCTGGCTTCGGTCTTACAACCCGATGCCGGTGAAAAGCAATTATTTTCCAATTTTATTGACCCCATTGAGATGGTTGAGCCTAATCTTCTGTATAATGCACTGACATCTGAAAGAATGAGAGAAAACCGTTTATCTGATTTATCCTTTACGGAAGGAATGGTTCAATCGGGCGAAAAAATAATCGGTATAGGTGAACCTGTAAGCGAAGAAAAATTCCAGATAATTCAATCCCTTAAACAGGAGTACGAAAAGAATCCCAATGTTCAAAGAAATTATGATCTTATCATTGGAGGACAGATATTACTGGTTTCTCTTGCCTTTTTGGTCCTTTATCTTTTCCTGCTTCATTTCAGGAAAGAGGTTCTTCAGAGCGGAACAAAAACCTTTTTCATCCTTATGCTGGTGGTTACCATGTCTTTTCTCGGATCACTGGCTGTCAAGTCAGATAATGTAAATATTTTCATTATTCCTTTTGTGATCCTTCCCATCATAATTAAGACCTTTTATGATGCGAGGATTGCATTATTCGTTCATCTGGTTACGATCTTGCTCATTGGCTTTTGGGCGCCAAACGGATTTGAATTCGTCTATATGAATTTTATTGCCGGAGTGGTGACAATTTTTACACTGCGCAATTTGTATCGTCGCGGAGTGTTATTCATCGCATCATTTTTCGCTTTTCTTTCTTACAGTCTTATTTACACCGGGATAAGTGTGCTGCAGGAGGGCAGCATTCAAAATCTTAATTATGTTAATTACGCTTGGTTTGCCGGGAATGCTATGCTTGTGCTTGCTTCTTATCCGCTGATTTATATTTTTGAAAAAATCTTCGGTTTTATATCGGATGCCACTCTTGTAGAGTTGTCTGATACAAACCAACCTTTGCTCAGGCGTCTGGCAGAAAAAGCACCGGGAACTTTTCAGCATTCCCTTCAGGTAGCCAATCTTGGAGAGGAGGCCTCTCTTGCTGTTGGAGCAAATCCTTTACTGGTCCGGACAGGAGCTCTTTATCACGATATCGGAAAAATGGAAGAACCCATGTATTTTATTGAGAATCTCACTTCAAATTATAATCCCCATGATAATCTTGAATTTGAAGAAAGTGCTAAAAAGATTATCGGACATGTAAGTAAAGGTGTTGAAATGGCACGGAAAAACAAGTTGCCTGAAATTCTGATTGATTTCATTCGAACTCATCATGGAACCAGTACGGTTCAATATTTTTACCGTTCCTATTTGAAAGCTTACCCTGAAGCAGAAGTGGATGTGGCAAAGTTCAGTTATCCCGGTCCAAAGCCCTTTTCAAAAGAAACAGCTATTTTAATGATGGCCGATTCTGTAGAAGCAGCTTCAAGGAGCCTGAAAAAAATTAATAAAGAAATTATACGAGATCTTGTGGAAAATATTATTGATTACCAGATGAAAGAGAACCAGTTTGAGAATGTTGATATGACCATAAAAGATATCAATATCATCAAAGATCTTTTCAGGAAGAGGTTAATCAATATTTATCATGCAAGAGTCGAGTATCCGGAATAGTTACATCTCTATTACCAGAACCTCTGGATGTGCTTCTTTATCCCAGGAAAATGTGCTTTCGGGAATATTAATGTTTTGTATGATCTCATTAACGTAGGCAGTAATTTCGGTACCGTTCTTTTGCTTGAGAATAATGGAATGAATATTATTTCCACCTTCTGTACATAAAACTCTTAAGATCGAATAACCGGCATCAAGATTATCAGGATAAAGATCAATTTGAAAATAAATATTTCCGGC
This sequence comes from uncultured Bacteroidaceae bacterium, assembly GCA_964528675.1. Classification (GTDB taxonomy): domain Bacteria; phylum Bacteroidota; class Bacteroidia; order Bacteroidales; genus CAYRTD01. The sequence goes on along the minus strand of CAZGTU010000138.1, from coordinate 5,979 downwards.
TATATTCTGCTCACCTTTAAACAGATATTTATAGTATTTCTTAAAATTACCCAGAAGACGGAAGGGATCAGCAAGCATTTGATCAAGGTTTCCTTCAACGGGTTCACTTTTATACACTTCTCCGGCTGCAGGATTATAGACCCAGAGATGTTTACCGTTATAAAAAACCTGGGTATCTTCTGTCTTAAGCTTATATTTATTACCCTTCACGATAATAGATCCGTAATCCGATACTTTTGCATCGTGCATGGCTGAATATATCTCATAACGGAATTCCACCTGGTATGGATCCTCTGTTTTAAATTGTTCAGCAATGTTCTCAAGATATGGTTCAGCGGCGGGATCCTGTGATTGAATCGTATCCTGAGAAAAGGATGCTGCTGCAAAGCCGAACAGGCCAAGGCTAATTAATAAGCTTTTCATATGCGTTTTTAATCTAACTCGTTCAAAATCTGTTCCAAACTCATTTCGTCCTGTATCAGTACCTCCCTCGCTTTACTACCTTCAAAAGGCCCAAGGATGCCCGCTGCTTCCAACTGATCAACAATTCTTCCTGCCCTGTTGTAACCCAGAGATAACTTTCTCTGTATCATCGATGTAGACCCCTGCTGAGTATGGACAACAAGCCGTGCTGCTTCTTCAAACTTCATATCTCTCCTGGTGAGATCAACAGCGTCCGGTTCACTTTCAGTATCTTCAACTTCAGGCAGTATATGGGCCGAGGGGTATGCTCTCTGAGAGCCAATATAATCAGTCAGCTCTTCTACCTCATCTGTGCTGATGAAAGCACACTGTAGCCTGGTGGTATCATTGCCGGAGGAGATAAGCATATCACCTTTTCCTATTAATTGATTTGCGCCTGACATATCGAGTATTGTCCGTGAATCAATGACCGACATTACCCGGAAAGCAACACGGGCAGGAAAGTTGGCTTTGATCAATCCTGTGATAATGTTGGTAGTGGGTCTTTGTGTGGCGATAATGAGATGGATACCTATTGCCCTGGCGAGCTGAGCCAGTCGTGCAATCGGCTCAACGATCTCTTTTCCTGCAGTCATGATCAGATCAGCAAACTCATCGATAATGAGTACGATATATGGAAAATACCTATGCCCTTTTTCAGGGTTTAATTTCCGTTTGATAAACTTGTAATTGTACTCGCGTATATCCCTTACCTGGGCTTTTTGCATCAGGTTATAACGCTCATCCATTTCTATTGTAAGGGATTTCAGGGTATTCACTACTTTATGTGTATCTGTTATTATCGCTTCTTCCGTATCTGGTAATTTTGCCAAAAAATGCCGTTCTATTTTCGAATACAGTGTAAGTTCCACTTTTTTGGGATCAACCAGAACAAATTTAAGTTGTGAGGGATGTTTTTTATATAAAAGAGAGGCTATTATAGCATTTAACCCGACCGATTTCCCCTGTCCTGTTGCACCTGCCATCAGGAGATGAGGCATTTTTGTCAGGTCAAAAACATAGGTCTCATTCGAAATATTCTTTCCCAGGGCTACCGGAAGTTCAAATTTTGTTTCCTGGAATTTCTTACTCGATAATACATTTTTCAAACTCACTATCCGGGGTTGCTGGTTTGGGACTTCTATCCCGATTGTACCTTTTCCCGGAATGGGTGCAATGATCCTGATGCCAAGAGCTGCCAGGCTGAGTGCAATATCATCTTCCAGATTCTTTATTTTCGAGATTCGTATACCCGGTGCCGGAACAATTTCATACAAGGTAACTGTTGGCCCTATGGTCGCCTTGATCTTATCTATGGTAATCTTGTAATTGGCAAGGGTCTCAATGATCTTGTTTTTATTGCTGATGAGTTCTTCATTACTAACTGTAGGATTCCCGGTTTCATGATCTTTAAGTAAAGAAAGATCAGGGAAGCTGTAACTGGAAAGATCGAGCCTGGGATCATAATCTTCCTGGATAGTTTTATCCGAAAGGCTTTCTTCTTCATTTGCCTGTTCAACTGTCATTTCGATATTTTCCATACTATCAGGTAGGGACCCATCTTCTTTATTTTTTTTGTTTTCAGTTTCGGTGACAGAGGTTCTTGTTTCTTCAAGATCATTAATCTCGAAATCCAGCTCTTGTTTTTCTTCTTCCGTCTCTGCTGCAGGCACTTCTTCTTTTATTTCCGGTTCAGATTCTTCTGCTGTTGTTGCTCCTTCTTTCTTCCGGAAAAGAGTGAAAGCCGGTACCGATTGAAAGGAATAAAGGAAAAATCCCATAAACAGGATGAATAGTAAGAAAGCTGTCCCTACAACACCAAGGGTTGCTTTCAGCCACTGGCTTAAGAAATAGCCGTGAGCTCCCCCTGGGCCGCTTCCGAGGAATTCAGTATGATCACCAAAAATAAATCTCAGGAAAACGGATGTTAAAATTGTCAGGATCAGAAGATTTCGAAAGGACTTCCATGGTTTGAAAATCTTAAACCCTATGAGGTTGGTTCCGGTGATCAATAACAATACCGGAACTGAAAAACTGGCAAGTCCGAACCACCGGTTCAGAAAAAGAGAAGAAAGCCAGGCCCCTGCTTTACCTGCATGATTATCAACAGTTACTTCCGGTCCGGAAAAAACAGATGCCCATAGGAAATCCTGGTCTGCCTTCCATGTAAAAAAATAAGAAATAAAAGCAAGGATCATATATATGGCAAATAATATCAGAAATGTGCCAAATGTGATTCTGAATTTCTCATCTTTGAAAAATTGCACAATCGATCTGAAAAAACCTACTATTCCCTTTTTCTTTTTGGCCATAACAACTACCTGCTGTTTTTATTTAAAAAGTTCTATAAGCGTTTTTTCCATGGCAGACTTTGATATCCTCTTAAAATTATCAGGAACTTCCAAGAGATCTTTATTTATTGATTTTTCCTGGTATTTCTCAATGAAGAGAAACATTTTCAAAACGCTCAGTTGAGAATAAAATTGTAATAAAACACCCGGGATCTCCCTGTATGGAGTGGTGATATTAGAATTTATCACTCCAATTTCTGTTGTGCTCCATATCTCTTTAGAACCGAGCTGATCGGAATGTATCAGGTATTTTCTGCACATAAAATCCAGTATAATTGCTGAATCAGTTGTTTCTTCAATTTTCATATTTTCAAATGAAACAATGCCGGCGGGTAATTCACCTTTCTCACCCTCATAATAATAGTTTTTATCAAATAATTTAAGCATTGTTATCACCTTTTGCTTTTTAAGATCGGCAAGGTAGGAGAGTGAAAACTGGCCCAAAAATCCTTCTATTGAAGTAAGGGCTTTATCTTCATGAAAAATCAGTGTCATTTTTTCAGGTAAAATGCTTGTCGGAACTGATCCGGCCACATCATCTATGTATTCAACCCGGTATTCGATCAGATTTACATCAATCATTTCCGGTTTTCTATCCTGCTGACAGCCAAAAACAAAAAATAATACTAATAATAAAGTTAAGTTACGAACTAACACTTTCAATATGAATAATTTAAGTCCTTTTAAATGTGAAGGATAAAGGTAAAAAATAATCTTAATTTCCTGAAAATAGTTTTTAACAATACTTAAGGGAGGGTTTAGGATTAATGGTATATCAGATAATACTGTAAGTTTAAAAACATTGTTTTATAACAATTATTCGATTTGCTTTACACCTGTGATAAATATTTAGATTTGTAGCTTTAAAACCTGAAATATGAACAAACTCGCTGTTGTTGCTCTGGGTGGTAATGCTTTACTCAGGAATGATCAAATTGGTACCATAGAGGAACAGGAACAAAATACAACTGATACACTCGAGAATCTGATTTTTTTGCTGAGAGAAGGATTTGACCTGGTAATTTCTCATGGGAATGGTCCCCAGGTGGGTAATATCTTAATGCGGAACGATGCCGGTGAAACATTATATAAGATCCCCCAGATGCCCCTTGATATTTGTGTTGCCGATTCCCAGGGGGGTATAGGGTATATGATTGAGAGGATGTTAAGAAATGTCTTGACAAAACATGGCATTGATAAAGAGGTTGTTACCCTTGTTACGCAGGTAATGGTAAATAAGGATGATGATGCATTTCAAAATCCTACCAAAAGAGTGGGTAAGATATACAATAAAGAGGAGGCGGATAATATTGCAAAGTCCAGGGACTGGAAGTTTAAGGAGGAAGTCAAAGTAAAAGACGGCTGGAGGCGGGTGGTACCTTCACCCAAACCCGTAGGAATTATAAATGAAAAAGTGGTGGAAACACTTGCTCGTCAGGGGACTATCGTTATTGCTGCCGGAGGAGGAGGGGTGCCTGTATACCTTGATGAAAATGACAATATTCGTCCTTCAGAGGCGGTAATAGATAAAGATCTGGCTTCTTCTCTGCTCGCTGCACGCATTGGTGCAGATGAATTTTATATCCTTACCGATGTACCCTATGTTTACATAAATTATAATAAGCCGGACCAGGAAGTGAAAGAATTTCTGGATCATGCTGATACGCTGAAGTATCTTAATGAAGGTCAGTTTTCTGAAGGTAGCATGGCTCCCAAAATCCGAGCATGCCTTCAGTTTATAGAAAAGGGAGGAAAAAAAAGCGTAATCACTGAGGCTTTTAAGCTGGAAGACAAAAAATATGGTACAAAAATCACGATGAATTATGAAGATTGATCCTTAAAGTTCTATTTTTGCATCCTGTATATTATTTAGAGTCTGTCCATAATGTCCGATATCTGCCCCGATAGCTATCGGGGCAGGTTTTGATCTCGAACATTCTGTTCCGATAGCTATCGGAACAGGCTCTCGACTTTATTGACAGACACTATTTAATTCTGTTGTTTATAATTTATTCATTAATTTAAAATATTCAATGTCATGGCTTTTAATCTCAGAAACAGACATTTTCTTAAGCTTCTCGATTTCACACCCCGGGAGATAAAGCATTTATTGCAATTATCTGCCGATTTAAAAAATGCCAGGTATGCAGGTACGGAACAGCAAAGGCTAAAAGGAAAGAACATAGCTTTAATCTTTGAAAAGACTTCCACCCGTACTCGTTGTGCTTTCGAAGTAGCTGCATATGACCAGGGTGCACATGTTACCTATCTCGGGCCTACCGGATCACAGATAGGACATAAGGAATCAATGAAAGATACTGCCAGGGTCCTTGGTCGTATGTATGATGGTATTGAATATCGGGGATTTGGGCAGGAGATTGTTGAAGAGCTGGCTGCCTATGCCGGTGTTCCTGTCTGGAATGGTTTAACTAACGAGTACCATCCAACCCAGGTACTGGCTGATGTAATGACAATGCTTGAACACTCAAGCAAAGCCGTGAATGAAATCAGTTTTTGCTACCTCGGTGATGCAAGAAACAATATGGGAAATTCATTGATGGTTGGTGCTGCCAAGCTGGGAATGGATTTCAGAGCTGCTGCTCCAAAAGGTGTACAACCTGCTGAAAATTTGGTAAAGACATGCAATGAGATCGCTGAGCAGACCGGGGCAAAGATTAGCATTACGGAAGATGTTGCCGAGGCTGTCAAAGAAGTGGATTTCCTCTATACAGATGTATGGGTTTCAATGGGCGAAGCTGAAAAAGTGTGGAAAGAAAGAATTGAACTTCTCAAGGATTACCAGGTGAATAAAAAGGTTCTTGAAATGACCGGTAATCCTGATGTTAAGTTTCTCCATTGCTTGCCTGCTTTTCATAACAGGGAAACAAAGCTTGGTGAAGAAATTTACCAGAAATTCGGCCTGGAATCCATGGAAGTATCAGAGGAGGTTTTTGAATCGGATAACTCCATTGTTTTTGATGAAGCTGAAAACAGGGTACATACCATTAAAGCTGTGATGGTAGCTACACTGGGAGCATAAATCTATTTACAAAATATTAATATATTTACATTTTTTGTAAAATATATATGAAAATATAAATGGTTTTGGCAGGAAAAATGGATGGATTTGGTGGAAAGGGTTATAACCCTTTCAATAATGCCATAT
>CAZGTU010000137.1:0-10039 GCA_964528675.1 uncultured Bacteroidaceae bacterium | reverse complement strand
TTTTCTCAGACATTTTAATATCGTAGTATTATCGAAATGCAAATTCTTAGAGGCTTCCCTTATGGTGGTTAATTTTAAATTTTCGTTTAATGATAATATGCCTATATCTTCATCAATAAAATTAATGTACTTATCGACCAGGGTATGGTAAGTGACAATATAAATTTCTTCAAATACCTTTTTGTAGTCATTGACCTGACTTTCCAATCTGCTTGGGCTATCTAATTCAGTTTTGATTTCAAAAACTTTACTTGAACCATTAAGTAGTACCAGATCTGCTATTGATTTGTTTATTTTAAACTCATTTAAAGCAGTTGTAGTCTCCAGTCCATATTTTGAAATAAGAAGGTCATTGATTATGGTGTTTTTATAGATGTACTCGTTTCTATAGTTGTCCTTCAGGATGAAGAAAATATACCTCAAATAATCCTCAAAAGTTGGCTTTGATGTATAAAGATAATCCTTATCATATTTTTTTGATTTCGTTCGAATGTATGAGCAATCATTTTTTCTCACCATCGTTTCAATGGTAGACTTCGAAAGAATATTTGCATAACTTCTTATGCGATGTGGATTTTCTATGGTAGTTAAATGATTATTCATTATAACAAATGTAATAAAAATTGTTTTTTACCTGATAATCAATTAATAATAATTTGAATAAGAAGTTCATGAACTTCAACCAATACAGTCCTTACGTCCCAATCCGAAATTAAAAAATTTTTCTTAAATTCAAATTCTTAAAATAAAAATCGCTCTTACGCGATTTAACCTATCATAAGAAAAACCTCAAAAACCCATGGGTGAAGACCACAAACGACAGCTAAATCAACAACTCTGGAATATTGCGAATACCCTTCGGGGGAAAATGGATGCGGATGAATTTCGGGATTATATCCTGGGATTCATTTTTTATAAATACCTGTCTGAGAAGATGAGAATCTATGCAGACCAGATCCTTAAACAGGATAATATAAAATATCTGGATATCAGGGAAAACACCGATAAAGGACAGGAATATCTCGAAGCCATCAAGGAGGAATCCCTCGAAAAACTTGGTTATTTTCTGAAGCCATCGGAATTATTCAGCCAGGTTGCCAGACGAGGAAATGGGGACGGTAAATCTGAGAGTAATTTCATTATTGAGGATCTGGATACCATTCTTGTCAATATTCAGCAAAGTACGATGGGCACCGAGAGTGAGGAGGACTTTGTGAACCTGTTTGAAGATCTTGATCTTAATAGTACCAAGTTAGGTAAAACAGTTGATCAGCGTAATGAGCTGATTGCAAAGGTGCTTTCCCATCTCAACAAAATCGATTTTAAGATTGAAGATTCGGAACTGGACATCCTCGGTGATGCTTATGAGTACCTGATAGGACAATTTGCCAGTGGTGCGGGAAAGAAGGCAGGTGAATTTTATACCCCACAGCAAGTATCAAAGATACTGGCTCGTATTGTGACCATGGGTAAAACCAGGATAAAATCAGCATATGATCCCACAGCAGGATCCGGATCACTATTACTTCGTTTAGCTCGTGAATGTGAGGTGTTGAACTTTTTCGGTCAGGAACGGAACCGAACAACCTATAACCTCTGCCGGATGAATATGATCCTGCATGATGTACATTTCACGAAATTCGACATCAAGCTGGAAGATACCCTGGAATACCCTCAGCACAATAAACTGGATGCGGAAGCTGTAGTCGCTAATCCCCCTTTCAGTGCCAGATGGAGCGCGAACAACTTATTTATGTCTGATGACCGCTTCAGTGAATACGGAAAACTTGCCCCTTCCTCCAAAGCAGATTATGCCTTCATACAGCATATGTTATACCATCTTGCAGATAATGGAGTGATGGCTGTGGTGATGCCTCACGGGGTGCTGTTCAGGGGTGCCGCTGAAGGACATATCCGAAAATACCTGATCGAGGAAAAGAACTATTTGGATACAGTTATCGGTCTTCCGGCGAATATTTTCTATGGAACGAGCATACCTACCTGTATCCTTGTGTTTAAGAAGTGTAAGGAGAACCCTGATGATATTCTGTTCATTGATGCCAGCCAGCATTTTGAAAAAGTAAAAACCCAAAATTATCTCAGGGATGAGGATGTGAATCGCATTGTAGATACCTACAAAAAAAGAGAAACGATCGATAAGTACAGTTATGTTGCAAGCCTGGATGAGGTCAGGGAGAATGATTATAATCTGAATATACCGAGGTATGTTGATACGTTTGAAGAAGAAGAGACTGTGGATATAAATGCCGTTGCAGATGAACTGAAGACCTTGGAGGTTGATATGAAGGAAACCGATGAGACCATTGTTGGTTTCTGTAAAGAGTTAAACATCCCAACACCCTTTTAGTGATGACAGAGCAGAAGAACATACCAGGGTTAAGGTTTCCTGAATTTAATGGGGAGTGGGAGAAAAAGAAGATAATTGACTTTGCTCCTCTACAAAGAGGATTTGATTTGCCAGTAAATAAAATCAGAGAGGGAAAATATCCAGTAGTATTTTCAAATGGAATATTAAAATATCATAATGAATATAAAGTTGAAGGACCAGGGGTAGTAACTGGAAGGTCTGGGACAATTGGTAACGTTACTTATGTTGAGGATGATTTTTGGGCACATAATACTGCTCTTTGGGTTACAGACTTTAAAGGGAATCATCCTAAATATGTATATTACTTTTATTGGAGATTTAATTTGGAAAAACTCGCTACAGGCTCAGGGGTGCCAACCTTAAATAGAAATGATATACATGTTAAAAAAGATTATTTCCCCTCCCTCCCCGAGCAACAAAAAATCGCCTCCTTCTTAACCGCCATCGATAAAAAAATCTCCAAGCTCAAGAAAAAGAAAAGCCTTTTGGAACAATACAAGAAAGGAGTGATGCAAAAGATCTTTTCTCAGGAGATCCGGTTCAGGGATGAGAATGGGGAGGAGTTTCCGGAGTGGGAGAAGAAGAGGTTGGGGGATGTTCTTTTTGAACACCTTGATAAAAATTCAGATAATGAGTTTTCAGAGGTATTTTCTGTTGCGAAGGAAAAAGGTGTTATAAACCAAATCGAACATCTTGGAAGGTCATTCGCTGCAAAAAGTATTTCCCATTATAAACTAATTCACCCTCATGATATAGTTTATACCAAAAGTCCTACAGCAGATTTCCCATTTGGAATTATTAAGCAAAATATGACTGGTAGAACTGGTGTGGTTTCTCCATTATATGGTGTGTTTAAACCAGAAACAAATGAACTGGGTTTTTTGCTACATAACTATTTTCTATCATGGGTTAATACATACAATTATTTAAAACCGCTTGTGCAAAAAGGTGCAAAGAATACGATGAATATTAATAATCATGATTTCTTAAATGGCGTAAGGTTACCTTTACCTCCTTCTGTAAAGGAGCAAAAAAAAATTGTTGCATTCATACAGTCAGTTGATAACAAAATAAACCTTACCCATACCCAAATAGAAAAAGCAGAACTCTGGAAGAAAGGCTTACTCCAGAAGATGTTTGTTTAAATGATATTGCCATGAAAAAGACATTTAACATATACTGCGATGAAAGTTGCCATTTGGAGAATGACCATAAACAATATATGCTCTTAGGAGCGATAAGTGTTCCGTATAATCAAATCAAACGACATGATGAAAGAATAAAGGATATTAAAAAGAAACATAACTTTTATGGTGAAATAAAATGGACAGGAGTTTCCTCATCCAAGTACCACTTTTTTAAAGAACTTATTGAATATTTTTTCGATACCGATATCCGTTTCAGGTCGGTAATTGTGGATAAATCAAAAATTAAGAATGACAGGTTCGGACAAGACTTTGATACATTTTATTATAAGATGTATTATCAGTTGCTTATTCACAGGAAAAATATTGAATATGCGTATAATGTTTATCTTGATATAAAAGATACCCTAAGTGCTAACAAGGTTAATAAGCTCAAGGAAATTCTTAATGTAAGTTATGGGATGTTTCGAAATGTGCAGAATATCCAATCAAAAGAAAGTCTTATGATGCAACTGGCGGATTTAATAATGGGGGCAATCTCATATGAGTTAAATCAGCATGATAAAAAGGTGACAGCCAAGATAAAACTAATTAATAAGATCAAGCAGGAAGCAAATCATGACCTTACTAAATCAACAATTTACGGGGAGAAGAAGCTGAATTTGTTTTTTATTGACCTTAAATAATATGCCATTTAATCAACTGAAGAAATATAATGCGCTTCTTGAATTGGGGTCAATGAATTTAAGACAGAGAGATGCTTCATTAAGAGGAGTATTTAACAGAGATATTGTAAATAATCCATCATTTGAATTCCGCACAAAGCAAATTCATCCAACCCCTAACCATGATGGTACAATTGCCATGGATAATCTATTCAACCACCTTACTCGTAAAGTTATAGATGAGAGAACAAAGGCAAGGGAATTTGATATGCATCGTTCCGTGAGGATTCACTGGATTAAACATCATATTGATGAAAAGAAAGCAGAGAATATGCTCATCTTTTCAGTAAAAGAACCCAATGGAAATAGAACTTATATTTATGATATTGATGAAAAATATGTAATTATATTAGAACCACTAAGGAAAAAGAATGAGTATTATCTGCTCACAGCATTTCACGTAAGAGGGAAAGATGCAAAAAGGAGGAAGTATGAGAAAAAGTATAAGAGACGATTATCTGGTTTATTATAAAAGCAAAAAACGCAGAGCATCGAGGCTTGCGTTTTTCGATTTCCTTCCTCCAAATGGTAGGATGAACTCAATGCAAACATATGAAATTACTTAATGCAAAGCAAGTTCTACTGATAATTTAACAATAATTATACCAAGAATGACCCGTCAGCCCGAAATAATTCTCGAAGAACAACTGGTTCAGCAATTAACTGAATTAGGATACAGTCCAGTTCATTTGAAGAACCAAGAGGATTTAATCCTGAATCTAAAGATGCAGATCGAAAAACAAAATGGGATTCAATTCTCGGACGATGAGTTTGAAAGAGTGCTGAATATATTGAATAAAGGATCTGTATTTGACAAAGCCAAAACCTTACGAACCAAACAACATATTGTAAGAGATAATGGAGACAACCTTTATTTTGACTTTATAAATATAGAGCATTGGTGCCAGAACCAATATCAGGTCACTCACCAGGTTTCCATGGAAGGGCGATACAGGAACCGTTACGATGTTACTCTCCTGATAAATGGCTTGCCGCTGGTGCAGATAGAATTGAAAAGGCGAGGACTGGAACTGAAGGAAGCTTTTAACCAGGTAAACCGATACCAGCGCCACTCTTTCGGAGCAAGCCAGGCATTGTTTCAGTATGTTCAGATCTTTGTGATAAGCAATGGGGTCAATACCAAGTATTACGCAAATAACAGGTACCAGTCTTTTAAACAGACTTTTTACTGGACAGATGCTGAGAATAAACGAATGACCAACATCCTCAATGGTTTTACCTCCGAATTTCTTGAGCCCTGCCATATTTCCAGGATGATTTGCAAGTATGTAGTGCTTAATGAGACATATAAAACACTGATGGTGCTCAGACCTTACCAGTATTATGCTGTTGAAGCCATTGTAAACCATGTTAAGCAAAGCCGGAAAAATGGTTATATCTGGCATACCACCGGTTCCGGCAAAACACTTACAAGCTTTAAGGCAAGTCAGGTACTTATGGGTTTGCCAAAAATAAAGAAAATAGTATTTGTTGTAGACAGGAGGGATCTGGATTACCAGACAACCAGGGAATTTAATAGTTTCAGAAAAGGCAGTGTCGACGGAACGGACAATACCCGGCAATTAGTGAAACAATTCAGGGACGATACCAAACTGATCGTAACCACAATCCAAAAATTAAACACTGCAATCAGCAAGAAACATCATCTCCAGCAGATGGAAAAGATACGGGATGACCGCATCGTATTTATTTTTGATGAATGTCACCGGTCACAGTTTGGTGAGACACACGCCAGGATCACAAGCTTCTTCCGCAATATACAGATGTTTGGATTTACCGGTACACCTATATTTGTCGACAATGCGGTGAAAAATGATCAGGGAAAACGGACAACCCATGATCTGTTTGGAGACTGTCTGCATAAGTATGTAATTACGGACGCCATCAGGGATGAAAATGTTTTAAAATTCAGCGTGGAATATGTTGGGAGGTACAAGGATAAGAACAGTGCTAATGAGATTGATATCCAGGTGGAGGATATCGATGTTGCAGAACTAATGGATTCGGGGAAGAGACTTGAGAAGATTGTGGATTATATCATTGCCTATCATAAAAAGAAGACGCATAACCGGACATTCACCGGAATGTTCGCTGTTAGCAGTGTAGCCTCACTGATAAAATACTATGAAATCTTTAAGAGAAAAAAACTTCTTGGGGAGCATGATTTAAAGATTGCCACCATATTCAGCTACACAGCAAATGAGGAGGATGCGGATGCTGATGGTTTTATCCCTGAGGAAATTCCAATTGCTGCCGAACCAGAACCCTCATACAAAACAAGCCACACCCGCGACAAGCTTGAGGAATTTATTGAAGATTATAACCAGATGTTTGGCAGTGCCTTTACAACGAAGGATAGCCAGAGTTTCTATAATTATTATAATGACATCAGTAAAAAGGTTAAAGAACGTAAAATTGACCTACTCCTGGTCGTAAATATGTTCCTGACCGGTTTTGATAGTCCTTCATTGAATACCCTGTATGTGGATAAAAATCTCAGATACCATGGTTTAATCCAGTCTTTTTCGCGTACAAACCGAATCATTAACGAGCTAAAATCACAGGGAAATATAGTTGCTTTCCGTAATCTGAAAAATGCCACCGATGAGGCTATTACCCTTTTCAGCAATAAAGATGCAATAGAGGAAATCATCATGAAACCTTATGATGATTACATTAAAGCATTCAACAACGCCTATAAACATTTGCTCAGCATAACCCCAACTGTCGAAAGTGTAAATGATCTTGAAACAGAGGATGATGAGCTGAATTTTATAAAAGCATTCCGTGATCTTATGCGGATTAAGAATATTCTTACATCCTTCTCGGATTTCAAATGGGAAGATGTTTATATGGGCGAACAGGAATTTGAGGATTATAAGTCAAAATACCTTGATCTGCATGATAAGGTTAAAAGCATTGAAGAGCCTGAAAAGACAAGCATCCTGGATGATGTTGACTTTGAACTGGAACTGATTCACAGGGATGAGATTAATGTCAGTTACATTATACAATTGCTCATCAAGCTTAAAGCAAACGTGAAGAAAGAAGCAGAAATGATTGAAAAGGAAATCAACAATCTCTTAAGCACAGAAAAACAGCTAAGAAGTAAAAAAGAGCTAATTGAGAAGTTCATCAGGGAAAATATCCCTGTCATTGAAAACACCGATGACATTCCCCAGGAGTTTGAAAAGTTCTGGATACTGGAGCAAGACAAAGCCTTCACCGAACTGGTTCATAATGAAAAATTAAGCAAAGACCGCACCCAATCATTAATTGAAGATTATCTCTACAGTGAAAGAGAACCATTACGAGACGAACTACTTGATCTGATGGAAGGAAATAAACCCACACTTCTTGAAAGAAAGAAAACAGGTGACAGGATCCTCAAAAAGATTGTAAATTTTGTGGATACGTTTATTAATGGGATGACGGCGGCGTAGGATATTAATCAGTGACAAACACATTATTAGCCTCTGTAGATCTTCTCATTATGCCACTCTAAGTATTCCCTATCAGGCATATCAAATTCTTGCCTTGGAAGAACAATCAAAGAATTTCCATGGTAACGGTAATATTCCCTTCCATTTTCAAATTCTTCCTTAATTTTCTTACTGATTTCAACTTTATGTTCTTTCGTAACAGTAATATAACCGGAATCAAATAATTTATGTAAGTCGGCTCTTAATAATAGTCCATTACTTGTTTTGTTCAGTTTGGATATAGAGTAGGGTTTAATATGAGCTGCTTCTAAAACGGGAAGAGTTTTTTCTCCGGTTATTGCGCATTTTCTGGCATATGCATCAGTTACCATTACCCGAAACGCCCCCTGTCCAATTCTTACTTTTGTAAAAACATAGTCATAGCCTGGATCTATATCCTGTAAGACATCATCTTTTTCTATTTTGGAATAGCCTTTAATAATATCTTGAACCAGATTCCAGTATTTTCTTCCTATTTCGGTTTCTGTATTATAAGTTTTTCCTTGCTGTATACTTTTAGACCAGTTCTCCGGAACCGGGATCCAATCTTTTCTGTCAAAGAAAATCGGATCAGTTAATACAATGCATCCAACATTAGGATTCTTATCTATTGAATTTTTCTCAGTCCTGTAAGATTTAATCTTATTATAAAACTCATAATAGTTATCAATTCCATTTCTCTCCTTAAAAATCTCCCAGACAAAGTGTATCGGCAAAATGGAATGAGAAGCAAAAAAACCTATTCCTGCAATTTTATTAACCGGACTTTTAAGGCGTAAGAGGAAAGGAGCACCAGGCTTGATAGCTCTGAAATTAAGTAATCCGCCCGGCTGCCAGAAGTTAATATCCTCCGGATCTCTTTCACTAAGAAATGTATACCATTGGTAGTCTGTATTTCCTATGTAGAAATCCATTTTAACTCATTATTTTGAGTACTTAATAATCTTCTCAATAGCAATATAACATAACTTTAAAGGTAATAAAAAGGTCTATAGGGGATTAATTTATCAAAGTAAGGAAATTGGTGGTATAGGACAAAGTTTTTATATTTAAGGAATAATAATAGGAGCTTATCTGGAATACGTCTAAATAACGTTAATTTTTTGTTATTTAAGGCAAAATAACTTGACAAAGATATTTCAGGTATTATATTTGCAGTGTTACTATCAAGGTAACACAGCCCCCCTAAAGCCGAGAGCTTTAGGCCAGAAGCTCCTAACGGAGCTTTTTTTTATGGCCAAAAAAGTAATATTCTACATAGACGGTTTCAACTTTTACAATGGATTACGAAATGCTGCTAAAGAGGTAGATAATAAGCCAAATAGTAATAGGTGGAAGAAGTTTTATTGGATTGATATAGTAAAGCTGTGTGCCTCTTTACTTAAGGATGATGAAAAGTTGATTTATGTAAGGTACTTCACTGCCAGACCTTTATCAAAAGGGAAAAGAGAAAGGCAAAATCGTCTATTGGCAGTAAATGAATACCTTAACAATGACTTGATAAAAATAACCTACGGAACTTATTTCGAAAAAAAAATTGAATGCAGGGCAACATGCAAGGAAACTTTTTTGCAACCTGAGGAGAAGCAAACAGATGTTAACATTGCTTCCTCGATCCTTGAAGATTATTTCACAGGTTTATGCGATAAGACTGTTGTGATAACAGCAGATAGCGACCTATTTCCTCCTCTCAAAGTGATATATAAAATGAATAAGAGGATGAGAGCAGAACATGAAATTGAAGTGCTATTTCCTCCGGGAAGATTCTGTAGTGAAATTTACAATTGTCCATTTCTGAAAGTTAAGTTATTAAAAGGCTATAGATCTGCCTTTAATAAAGCACTTCTACCAAAAGTCATAAAAATCAGAGATAAAAGTATAGAAATTCCCCCAAAATGGAGTGCTTATCTAGAGAATAAAACAGGTGGCTGATTAAAATCAATACAGATTAAATTAATTTGCTTTTCAACAGCAATCTATCCCCCAATCCGTCCCCAAAACAAAAACCACTGCCTCAATTAATTGTGAAACAGCGGTTTTACATATTTTAATATGAGCAAAAGACCCACCGTGGGACGCTGTTCTTAAGGGTAGCGTGGTGGGTACTGTTGATGCAAATATATAACAGAATTCGGACAATATGTATGTTGCAAAGTATAATGCATTTTCTCCCAACAGGTTAAAATCCAAAGGAAAACATCAGGCAATCATCTTTTCAGAATCAATTCAGAGTTTGATGCCAAAAAAAAAGGACCGCAGCAAATGCGATCCTTTTTT
>CAZGTU010000136.1:2802-10110 GCA_964528675.1 uncultured Bacteroidaceae bacterium | reverse complement strand
ATGGTCTATGGTCTATGGTCCATCGTCCATGGTCTCTCTCACCACCCTCTCCCCCCTCTCAATCTTCTCTCTCATAGGCATATGCCCGTCAAGCCAGTGGATCTTAAAACCTTTTCTTTCCATTCCCCTGAACCAGGTCATCTGTCTTTTGGCAAACTGATGAATGGCTGTGTTGAGTTTTGACACCATTTCATCATAAGATAATTCGCCTTTAATATACAGGGTGATAAATTTATACTCAAGACCGTAGTAGACCAGTTTTTCTACAGATATTCCTCTGTTCAAAAGACTTTCAACCTCTTCTATCATTCCTTCTTCCAGCCTTCTGTGAAGTCGCTCGGTTATTCTTTTCCTCCTGCTGCTACGGTCGTATTTAATACCCAGGATTATGCTGTTAATTGTCGGATAGTGGAGATGTAAATCCGGATTTTTTTCATAATATTCTTCTATTTCAATCGCTCTGATCAGTCTTTTCCGGTTTTCTGTGTCTGTTATATTATGAAGGCTTTTGAAAGATTTCAGAATTTTAACCAGGTCTTCATGATCCTTTGTCTTTAATCTTTCTCGTAATTCTTCATCCGGAGGGACATTGATTAACTTATATGCTTTAAGTACAGCTTCAATATACATCCCGGTGCCTCCGCATAAGACTGGTATTTTTCCGCGATTCCGGATATCATGAAATACATTTAAAAAATCCTTCTGGTATTCATATACATTGTATTCATATCCCGGGTCCACAATATCGATTAAATGATGAGGAATGGTTTCCCCATTTAAAACATAATCTTCCAGATCTTTTCCCGTTCCTATATTCATATGCCTGTAAACTTGTCTGGAATCAGCAGAGATGATTTCGCTTTTAAGTTTATGGGCCAGATGTGCGGCAAATGCAGTTTTTCCGCCTGCTGTGTGGCCCAGGACACAGATGAGGTTTGTTTTTTTATTGTTAGGCATACCAGAATTGCATGGATTTTGTTAAATTAACAGTTCTCAAAAATATTGTAATTTTGGCAAAAGATCACCCATGAATCTAACTAAAATTTATCATAAAACGCGAGCTTTGATCTTTATGCCAGGCAATTCATGGCCTGCTATAGCTTCTGAGAATTGGTACAGAAGGAAGATTGTTTTAGAAGTCTTGCTTCCTATGGCTTTTCTGGTGGGTATTTCATCATTCCTGGGAGCTCTGATTTCAGGTGGGATTGAGGATTCTGTCACTATAGGTTATTTGATCCTCAGTGGTTTTATTTCATTCCTCATCTTTTTTCTTGAAGTGTACCTGTCTGCATGGTTGATTACAGAAATAGCAATTTCTCTGAAGTCCGACACGGATTCTCATTCTATTTTTAATCTTTTGGTATACAGTCATATACCCTTCTTTCTCACCCTTTCGGTTTCTCTACTTTTCCCCGAGTTAATGTTTATTAATCTCCTGGGAATCTATTCTTTTGTGCTCTTCTGGAAGGGAATTGAATATTTCACAAATTTGAAAGATGAAAAAAAGATTGTTTTCATGGTACTTTCTTCTCTTATCATGATCCTGTTATATACTTTACTTACACTGGTTTTTAACAATGTATATGACACAGTGTTAAATCAGTTTAATACTTTTGTCCCTTGATATGAATAAAATAAATATAAAAAATAAAAAGGCTTATTTCGATTACGAGATCATAGAAAAGTATACCGCCGGGATTGTTCTGACAGGTACCGAAGTCAAGTCTGTCAGGGCAGGGAAGGTGAGTCTCGGGGATTCTTACTGTTATATCAGGGAGGGAGAGATATTCGTAAGAGGAATGCAGATAGCGGAATACAAATTCGGCAATATCTATAATCACACCCCTGACAGGGAGAGAAAGCTTCTGCTTCAAAAAAGGGAGATCAAAAAGCTTGAGAGGAAGACAAAAGAGTCAGGAAATACCATTATTGTTCTTCGGGTATATTTTTCAAAATCAGGATATGCTAAAGTGGATATTGCTCTGGCCAGAGGAAAAAAGCAATATGACAAGCGTGAAGCCATTAAACAAAAAGATGCCAAACGGCAGATGGATAGATTGCATAAATACAAAGAGAGATAACTATTATTGTCTGAAGTTTTGCACTTATCAATAGCTTAACTATAGCAATCTCTTGAACAGCCAAAGGCTGTGAGTAATCTGTGGCAACATATCATTTAATCAAGTGTGAAACTTTAGTTATTGCCTGAAAAAGAAATTATTTAATTCATAAATATCCTCTACCTCGAGTTTCAGACTACCTTCGAAATAATGGTCAATTGCCTGGAGTAATTCTTCGAAAGATATATATCCATCATCATCAAGATCAACGATCTCGAATTTTTCAGGAATCTCTTCCGCTGTTCTGGGTGTATATCCTTTTCCTATGGTGGCAAAATAATCGGGGACTTCACGACGGTCCATCGCTTCAGAGCGATTTTTCAAGTTTGCCAGGTATTCTTCTTCTGTAATGGTTACACCATTTTCATCAACCCATGCACCGGGGGGTGAGAATTTTTCTTCATCGAGATAATCGGGAACCCCGTCATCATCTTGATCAAGAGGACAACCAAGCGTATCAACGGCAACGCCATAGGGAGTTCCCGGACATTGATCGGTGACGTCAAGAACGAAATCTCCATCTTCATCACCCAGCATAACCTCATCAAATTCATATTCAGCGAACATTTTTTCGACAATAAGGGTTTTCGGTTCTGAAAACAGGTCAAAATGAAGACTGAAATAATTATATGACAACATGTCATTACCTTTTTTACCTTTCACTGATGTCCCTTCAGAGCTCACATTGTCAAGAAAATCGGTAAAGGTGTAATGAAATGAAGTTCCGAGTTTCAGGTTAATTCGTTCTGAGATCCTCATATTGACGCCAAGATCCAAAGGAATGGCAAAGGTGTTTTTACTGTAATTTCCAAGGTTGTAAAGTTCTCTTTCTCTCTGGCGCAAATCGGTTTCATAATTATAATCTCTGTGAAGAACTACGGAAGGTTCCAGGTCATTCATGTCATTGGGAATATCTCTTATACTCCCATCGGACCAGTAAAAATATTGATTTCCTTCAGCATCATACAAATCACCCTTCGGCGTAAACTGAATATTTTCCAGGCCGGCTGACAGGTAAGGTCTTAAAAGTTTATCTTTCGGGATGAGGTGTTCAAAGTTATATTCAAGGTTGAATCCGAATGTAACAAGGTCGGTTTTAAAATTCAAATTACGAGAGAGATCTGTCAGAGATTGTTCATTGCCTGATATCTGTCCATAAATGAAAAACAGATTGACCGTGTAAAAGCGTCTTTCATCAAGAAAAGTGCTGACATTGAATTTATAGCCGAAATTTCCAACTGTTGGGGTAATATAATTATTGCGCACATCCCCGTAGAAATTGAATACCCCGGAACCCAGCCCAATTACCGGTTTATAAATCGGATCTAAATTTTCAACCTCTTCGGTGAGCAAGTCCTCCACATCCTCTTCCTGCGCCAAAGCTAAGGCTGGAATAAGAAGAATCAATACACCTGTCAGTATCCTGCAATACATTTTTATACAACTATTTTTAGTGCTGAGCACTAACGATACCATTTCTGCTGGGTAACCATCAATGCTTCCTGTACTGTAATTCTGGAACCGTCATTGTAGGCTGAAACAAAAGCTCCGTCAATGGGCGTGTTTTCCCAGATCTTATTCCGATAATCACGCGCATTTTTATAAATATCGAATGAACCTGCAGTATATTTTCTCCATCCTTCATGAAACTCCATTTTGACTTCTTCCTGAACATTACGACCTTTGAAATACTTTTCAATATTAATCTCGCGATGGCCTGCTGCCAACTGAACCCTGTAGTATACACCTGTTTCAGGATCAAGCATATATGATGCACCATTTCCGGTAGTGCGAACTTCTGGTTCAACAACCCGGGGTTCTACAGGTTGAGTCTCCATTGGCTCAGTTTCTTCTGCCACGGGTTCTTCTTCAATTTCCACTTCTTCCGGTTCTGTCCTGACCGGTTCAGTATCTTCAGCTACCACCTCGGTTTCCTGAACCACTGTATCTCTTTCTTTTTCTATAACTTGAGGACCTTCTTTTTCTGCAAGATCTTCAGATTCAAGATCCTGTGCTTCTTCTGCGACTTCTTCGGGTTCAGCTCCCCTATTAATTATGTCAATACTTTTTGTCTCATTGCCTGTAATGTAGGAGAAATTTCCATTAGCATCAAATTCTTCAATATTTACACCGGGATCGGGTACCACTTTATAACTGACGGTAAATTCAGGTTCTTCGGGTAAATTCATCCATAAGATCTTCACCACTCCCTGATTAAAGCTAAATATCCCGTTTTTAGATTCACCTTCAACCACTCTGTATCCCTGCGGGATATATTCTTCTATTTTGGCAAACTTGCTTAGATCCCCTTTCTTTACATTAAGTTCAACAGTGTACTCGAAAGGACTGGTTTTTACGGGTTCACTCCGCTCCACTTCCATGGTTTTAAATCCGTCCTGTTCCGACAGGGCAAGATTTTGAAAATCCTCAATATCAATCCTTTCATTTTCAGCAATAGAAGGATTGGGAACAATATTGATCATATGTCCCGACTCTGCCGGAAGGATATTTCTTTCATTTTCATTTACAAAAGCAAAATCCCCGGCCAGTTCAAAGGCTCCGGTGAGACGTGGATCAACTTTAATTTTGTAGGTAACTGTTATGCTGTCTTCCGGTGGAAGTTTCAGCCAGATGATCCTGACTCTTTGTTCATCAAACGAAAAATCTGCGTTGGCTGTACTTAATCTTTCAGCAGTAAGACCATAGGGTAGTGATTGGGTATAGCGTGAAAAACTTTCAAGGTCTCCTTTAAAAATTTGAAGTGTAACGATGAATTCTTCACCAGCTCTTACCTCAGTGGGTACATCCATATTCACTTTGATATCCTGGGTTGGTATCCATGAGAACACGGATAGAACCACAAAACTTAATAACAGTACTAAATTCTGTATCATAAGATGGCATTTTGCTGAAAAAAGTAAGACTTTTAATTAACAAAGTTAAGCACCATGCACTTAAAATATCAACAATATCTCACTGTTTTTCATTTTTTCATTAAAAATTAGGACTGAGAAGATACTTGTTGTAGAAACTATTGATATGATCAACCGCATCATCGGCAGTATCTACAAGTTTAAATAAGTCCAGATCTTCTTTGCTTATATTGATCTCTTTTTCCAGCATCACAGTTTTTATCCAGTCGATTAAGCCCTTCCAGTATTCAGTCCCCACCATTACAATGGGAAATCTGCCTATTTTTTCAGTCTGGATAAGTGTCAGTGCTTCAAAAAGTTCATCAAAAGTTCCAAATCCACCCGGTAATACAACAAATCCCTGGGCGTATTTCTGAAACATTACCTTTCTGACAAAAAAATGTTTGAAGGTAATCAGTTTATCGGAGTCAATAAACAGGTTGGCTGCCTGTTCGAAAGGCAGGTCAATGTTGATCCCTACACTTTTACCACGACCTTTCTTTGCTCCCATATTGGCTGCTTCCATAATACCCGGGCCACCGCCTGTAATTACTCCGTAGCCATGCTGAGTTAGCAAATATGCAATATCCTCAGCGAGTTTGTAATATTGGTTATCGGGTTTTGTTCTCGCAGAACCAAATATGGATACACATGGTCCAATACTTGCAAGCTTCTCAAAACCCTGAACAAATTCAGACATTATTTTAAATATCTGCCATGAATCGGATGTTTTTATTTCGTTCCAGTCTTTCTGTTTAAATGCCTTAATAATTTTTTCTTCGCTTCTCGACATAGTAATTTATTATGTTATGTAGATCAATACGTGTTTTTTTTCTTACGGTTATCCTGTTTATCAAGTTTTTATAAAAAATATATTCCAAGTAAGACAATGTTTAAGTGAAATGAAAATACTTTTTGATGAAAACATTATTATTATCGACTGATGTATTCAGTTTCATTCAAAGCTATTTTCTTCGTCGATTGAGCGTAATCGCTCAATTTGGGTAAAAGGTTCATAAAAATCCTGGCTGAGTTGTTTTTCATGATTGTTATGTATTACAAAATTCATTTTATTTTTACAGAGTGGGAATAAAAATTTCTTTTTATTTAGCTATTTGTTCAATATTCAGACTGAATTCTTTATGTAAGAATTCACCCGTATAAGATTTTTTGTTTTGAGCAACCACTTCAGGAGTTCCTGTGGCAACAATTTTTCCACCGGCAGATCCGCCTTCTTTCCCGATATCAATAATATAATCTGCAGTTTTAATTACATCCATATTGTGCTCAATCATAATAAGGGTATTCCCTTTATCGACGAGTTTACCAACAACATCGAGAAGGACTCTTACATCTTCAAAGTGAAGTCCTGTGGTAGGTTCATCCAGGATGTAAAGGGTTTTTCCTGTATCTTTCTTTGCCAGTTCTGAAGCCAGTTTTACCCTCTGGGATTCCCCTCCTGACAAGGTTGTTGAGGGTTGTCCAAGCCTGATGTATCCCAGTCCAACTTCCTTTAAAGTTTTAATTTTTCTTCTTATGGCAGGTATATTTTCAAAGAACTCTAAGGATTGATTGATGGTCATTTTAAGCACGTCACTGATATTTTTGCCCTTATAATTCACCTCCAGGGTTTCCCGGTTATATCTTTTACCGTTGCAATCGCGGCATGTGACATAAACATCGGGTAAAAAATTCATTTCTATAGTCTCAACCCCTGCTCCCTTGCAGGTTTCACAACGGCCCCCACTTACGTTAAATGAAAATCTTCCCGCATTATAGCCCCTGATTTTGGCTTCCGGGGTTTGAACAAATAGTTTACGGATATCGGAAAACACTCCGGTGTAAGTTGCAGGATTTGATCTTGGGGTTCTTCCCAGGGGAGACTGATCAACTTCTATCACTTTATCAATATGTTCAATTCCTTCAATAGCCTTATATTCAAGCGGTTCCTTATTGCTTTTGTAAAAGTGCTGACTTAATATCGGATGTAAAGTATCATTGACCAGGGTGGATTTTCCACTACCCGAGACTCCGGTAACACAAATGAATTTGCCCAAAGGGAAGTTCACATCAATATTTTTCAGGTTATTTCCTCCGGCCCCTTTAAGACGAATGATCTTGCCGTTTCCTTCTCTCCGCTTTTCAGGAGTTGCTATTATTTTACGATAGTGCAGGTAATCGTTGGTAAGTGTTTGAGAGTCTTTAACATCATCGGGACGACCTATAGCAACTACATGACCGCCGTGTCTTCCGGCAAAAGGTCCGAGATCAACCAG
>CAZGTU010000136.1:0-2702 GCA_964528675.1 uncultured Bacteroidaceae bacterium | reverse complement strand
CTATAGCAACTACATGACCGCCGTGTCTTCCGGCAAAAGGTCCGAGATCAACCAGATAATCGGCCGATTCGATCATCTCCCGGTCGTGTTCCACAACGATAATTGAGTTACCGTTATCACGCAGTTTCTTAAGCGATTGTATAAGCTTGAGATTATCTTTCTGGTGCAGACCGATGCTGGGTTCATCCAGAATATAAAGTACATTTACCAGTTGGGATCCTATCTGGGTGGCCAGGCGTATTCGCTGGCTTTCACCTCCGGAAAGGCTCCTGGAAGGCCTGTTTAATGAGAGGTAAGTTAAACCGACATCAATTAAAAAACCTATCCTGTTTCTTATTTCTTTGAGGATATCACGGGCAATGAGCTTTTGTTTTTCTGAAAGCTTAGTTTCAATATTGTCAAACCACTCAAATAGCTCAATGATGTCCATGCCGGCCAGTTCCGAAATGTTTTTTTCATTGATCCTGAAGTGCAGAGATTCTTTATTTAACCTGGCTCCATGACATTCAGGGCAGGAAACTTTTTTGACAAACTGGTTGGCCCATTTATTCTCCGACATGGAGTTTTTACCATCCATATGTGTATGAATGTAAGAGATCACTCCGTCGAAACTCAGGAAATAGTTCGAAGATGTCCCCAGAGGGGTATTGGAGAGTTTAAGTGATTCCTCGGTTCCATAAAGAAGTTTATTCAGGGCTTTTTCGGAAAAAGTATTAACCGGATCACTTAGTTTAAAACCATATTTATTACCCAGAGATTCCAGTTGCCAGAATATCAGGGAATTTTTATAGGGACCGAGGGCTTTTATTGCTCCCTTATTGATGCTGAGAGATGGATCCGGTATAATTTTACTGATGTCAATTTCATTCACCATTCCGAGGCCGTTGCATTTTGGACAGGCACCTTGCGGGGAATTGAAAGAAAAACTGTGAGGGGCCGGCTCGTTATAGGATATGCCGGTAGTGGGGCACATCAGTTGACGACTATAAAACCGGGGTTCTTCCGAGTCTTTTTCCAATATCATAATTATGCCCTTGCCCTGTTCCATTGCTGTTCCAACCGATTTTTTCAGGTTTTTACGGTCAGACTCCTTAACCTGAAGCTTATCAATAAGGATCTCAATATTGTGGGTTTTATATCTGTCCAGTTTCATGCCGGGCCTTAGTTCGGTAATTTTCCCGTTGATCCTTGCACTGAGATATCCTTTTTTTCTTATGCTTTCGAATAGTTCCTTATAATGTCCTTTTCTTCCCTTTACCACCGGTGCGAGAATAAAGATTTTCTTATCCCTGAAATGCTCCATGATGAGATCGATAATCTGCTCATCATTGTATTTCACCATTTTCTCACCTGTTTTATAGGAATAAGCCTCCGAGGCACGGGCATAAAGAAGCCTCAGAAAATCGTATATTTCGGTAATGGTGCCTACCGTCGATCTTGGATTTTTATTGGTTGTTTTCTGCTCGATGGAAATCACCGGACTAAGTCCCGAAATCTTATCTACATCCGGTCTCTCCAGATTCCCGAGGAATTGCCGGGCATAGGAAGAAAGGGTTTCTATATATCTTCTCTGTCCTTCAGCATAAATTGTGTCAAATGCAAGGGAGGATTTTCCACTGCCACTCAAACCGGTTACAACTGTAAGAGCATTACGTGGAATCTGAACATCTATATTTTTCAGGTTATGAACGCGAGCTCCAAGTACTTCTATCTTTTTATTTTGCCTGTCTATTAATTCTTTCTTATTCATTCTCTTCTTCTGCCTGTCAATACAAGGGTCATGACAAAAAAAACATTATAATTTTTTGTCGGTCAACCCGGTAAAAAGTCCAATTTGCAAAAATAACCCTAAATAATGTGATTAGAAAGTTTTGGGATGATTAAATAAAAGTCTTATTTATCAAGTGCGAAATTTTAGTAAGTTGCATAAAAACATACATGTAAGCTTAATCGTTTAATCGTTTAACCGTTTATTCGTTTAATCGTTGAGGCCACTCCGAAAAGTCTTTTCACTCCTAACCTGACACACCGCGTTACCCTGTCATTTCGGATCCCCCTCGTTTGGTCTGAATAAATCAATGTTCATTGAGGAAATCTCGCTCTCACTCTCACTCTCACTCTGCTCCTGGGGGTGAGAAACCTCTCTCTTGTTAAGGAATTAACAAAGATTACACGTTTACTGAATACTGTTTACCGCTTACCGCTCACCGCTTACCGATCACTGTTCACCGATCACTGATCACCGATCACTGATCACCGATTACCGTTTACCGATCACCGCTCGTTATAAATCGCCACAGATTACACAGATTACACAGATTATTGGAATGCACATACTGTTCACCGTTTACCGTTTACCGTTCACCGTTTACCGTTCACCCTTCACCATTCACAATAAAACGCCACAGATTACACAGATTACACAGATTACTGGAATGCACATACCGCTTACCGCTCACTGTTTACCGATCACCGATCACCGCTTACCGATCACCGATTACCGATTACTGTTTACCGATCACCGCTCACTATAAATCGCCACAGATTACACAGATTACACAGATTATTGGAATGCACATACCGATTACCGCTCACTGTTTACCGCTCACTGTTTACCGATCACCGATCACCGATCACCGATCACCGCTTACCGATTACTGTTTACCGATCACCGCTCACTATAAATCGCCACAGATTACACA
>CAZGTU010000135.1:0-10181 GCA_964528675.1 uncultured Bacteroidaceae bacterium | reverse complement strand
GTCATCCTTATAAACGGGTTAATGGACTCTAGTTGAGGTTCAATCTTCATGTGGTACCAGGCGTTTTGTGTTTATATGTTTGAGATTTTGCAAATATTTGTTTTTATCTCATGTAGAATAAACTAGATTTCGTTCAGCAGGATAAACAAGATCAAATGCGATATTAACATAATATGAATTCAACCCCCACCCCATCTGTTAGGGTTTCTCCATATTCTTTTATATTTTTAACTGATCATGAAGATCTACTGAATGTACCATAACTCTGTTTTTCGATACCCCTGAAAAAATCCAATATTTAGGGGATTTATTAACAACCTTTTCATTTATCAAAGTAGAATTAATATGAAAAAAATAATCCTTTTTTTGACAGTAACAGCAATAGCTTTTTTATCTTATGGCAATCCGCATGACCATTCCCTCGAAAAACCCAATATTATCATATTTTATGCAGATGATATGGGATACGGAGATCTGGGATGTTTCGGAAATCCGAATATCAGGACACCAAATATCGACAGACTGGCCGAAGAAGGCCTGAAATTAACATCGTTCTATGTTGCAGCACCATCCTGTACTCCTTCAAGAGCTGCATTGCTGTCCGGCCGTTATCCCATCTATACCTTACCCAGAAACCTGGGGCCAAGCTCAAAAAATGGCTTCCCTGCAAAAGAACCGATCATCTCCGAATTACTTAAAAGTGCAGGATACAAGACTATGGCTGTTGGGAAATGGCATCTTGGACATGCAACCGAAAATATGCTTCCGACAGGAAGAGGTTTTGATCATTTTTATGGATTACCCTATAGTAATGATATGATTAAACCCTGGGTTAATACGGATGTGCCTTTATATCTGTATGTTGATGAAACTCCATCCAAAGTAATCAATTATGAACAGGATAGTTTAACTATTAACTATACGATGGAAGCATTAAAATTTATTAAAAATCAGCATAATAAACCCTTTTTTCTTTATCTGCCTTACAGTATGCCGCACTTACCAATCAACACAATCGATAAATTTAAAGGCAAATCAGAAGGTGGTTTGTATGGAGATGTGATCGAAGCGATCGACTGGAGTGTAGGTGAGATTTTCAAAACACTTCAGGCATTGAATATTGAAGAAAATACCCTTATCATCTTCGCAAGTGATAACGGACCATGGCATAATCTTCCCGGAAGAATGTTGCAAAAAGGTGTAAAACCCTGGCACCAGGGAACAGCAGGCCTTTTGAACGGATCAAAAGGTACCACCTATGAAGGTGGGATGAGAGTGCCGGGTATCATTTACTGGAAGAATCATATAAAAGGAGGTCAGATTTCATCCGATATTGTTACCACCATGGACATTTATCCGACCATAGCCAGTATTATTAGAGAAGAAATTCCTGATAATAAGGAACTGGACGGATATGATCTTTTACCGTTTTTGCTGGGAAAATCTTCATCTCCACGAAAAGAATTTTTTTATTTCCGTGGGGAAAAACTTGAAGCAGTCAGGAAAAAGAATTGGAAACTTCGTTTACCCGGCTATAATTTCTCTGATGGAACCATGGATATTTCTTCTCTGGAACTTTTTGATCTGGCAAATGATCCCGCGGAAAAATATAATATGGCTGAAATTCATCCCGATACGGTTAACTATTTGCTGAAATTGATAAAAGAAAAGGCAAATAGAGTAAATGCTGATCTAAATAAACATTAAATAAATTGTAGCAGAGAGAGCGAATTTTCGCGGATCAATCGAAATATTCCAAAATGATGATGAACATAGACGCTGCAAGTTCATCCCCATGGCTATAGAAATGCTCTGGCCGGAGCACCCTATGAAGCCCTGGTGAAGTCAGGTTTTTTTTATTCATTTATGTCTTTTTACACCTGGCTTCTCTATTCTTAAAAAACTCATTAAGTACAAAATTCCGCTGCAATCTCCTTACAGTGTTAATAAAACATCATTTCAATCTACCAGACTGTAATTATTATACTTAAAATTTATATGACTGAATTTACAGATATGTTATGAATACGCTTACTGCATGAAGGCAGTAAAGAAAAATGGTTGAAACCAGTGAAAATGGACGAATAAACCGGTCCTGAAAACCTTTATAGTGTTTAAATAGGATTCTAAATAAATTCTAAGCTATTCCCTATATTTTATCGCCATTTCAGAGACAACATGGTTTTTGATTTCTAAATTAATACCCACCTGAAATCGTTCAACATTTAATTTTAACCCTTCAACAAGAAATACCGGCCGTTCATAAAAGAAATATTACATCTAACGCAGATTTTCGTACTATCGTAAAAAGCTTTGATCAATTTCATAAGCTCAACAGTGGTCACAATGAAAAAAAATCTGCTTCTTTCAATTGGAATTTCAATTATTCTAACTGCCCTCAGCTCCTGTGAAACGGATGATCCCACACCTGATGAAACTGAAAATCCTTTCAAGAATGAAGAAGGATGGAATGGGTTTTATATTAATAATCAAGAGTATAGCACCCCGAATGCTATTATTGAGATATGGGGAGAGAATCTGGACAGCATGAGCTCTGATTATGATATCAGTTTTACTGACGGAACTTTCGATTACGCAAGCAGGAATATCGTGCAGGAAAATATCCTGCTTTACCTGGATGCAAACTCCCCTTCACTTGATGAATTCAGTGCAGGAACCTATCGTATCGAAAATACGGATGAAAGAAAACCCGGGAATATCGTAGATGCCTACATTCAGATCACCAATTCAACCAGGATAGTCCGCTACCCAATAATGGGCGGAGAGGTTACAGTGCAGGAAGAAAATGGCTTTTATTCCATTGAATATGAACTTGAAAGCATAGTGGACAGTGAACCCACCACCATCAGCGGTAAATACAGTGGGTATTATACAATTATTGACCAGACTAAATTGTAAACCACCCGAAAACTACATTCCTCCCCTGCCATTATCTTGATCCACGGCATGGAATATCATTACAAATCAAAACCATCCCCCGGTGAAGGTAAAATATATTCGAAAAAGGAAGGTGCCTGCTCATTTAGCCAGTTTTGAAATTCTTTTCGGGATAACCGATGCGACTGGTAATACTTTTCATCCTCTCCACCGCTATAATGAACGGGAAAAACCTTTTCGGGCTTAATGACTTTACAAAAATCAGAAATGCTGAAATGAAATATTTCCGGATCAGCACCCGACAGCCACTCATCAAAGTATTTATAATTATCGGGATCTAAAGAATTATCCAGATGCTGGCTAAGCATTGCAGAAAGTTGCAAATCATTTTTGAATGAACGCAAACGGGCTGGTTCAGCTTTATCTTCCGGACCGTTGGAAACCACACTCCAGTGATTGGAACGGGGATAAGGAAAACGGTTATTGGCATCTGTGATTATGAAGGGAACGGATTGCAGGTCCTGATAATCTTTCTTTCGCAACATCGGAGTCAGCACATCTCCGGTGAGTAAAAGCTTTTTTTCATTTTCAAGATCAAATCTCAACATAGAAGCTCCGGGGGCTGCCATTCCATGATAAACAGGATATGCAATTAGCGAAATTTCAGCCATTTCCACAATCTCCATAGTTTTACCGGCTATGAGCTCTCTGAAATCAAGATATTTTTCCAAATTGGGAAATGTCCGGATGATCTTCTGATAACATAAACCTGAACAATAAAGAGGCAGAAATTTTTCATTGTTATGGATCTTTGCATAACTATGACAGATCCAGTCAATGGAAACAATATGATCGGCATGAGGATGGGTGATGATCAGTGCATCGGGCAATCGATTATCATCCCGTATCAGAAGGGGTATAATACCGTGTCCGGCATCAACCAGGATCTTTCCGTAAAACTGATTATCTATTCTTTTTTCGATCTGATAGGAAGCATTTGCCAGGTGACTGAAGTTTCCGGGATCATAAAACGGATGTTTTTTTGATAATGTTATTGGCCATGCATTGCCGGTACCCAGAAAACTGAATCTAAAGCTTTTCATTATTATCGATCATTATTAACTATAATCAAAAACTATGCGCTTAATCCGGTCAATTCCACGAAATTTAGAGAAATAGCATAATGACTACTTTACGGAAGGCCTACCTTATTGACTTTTCACAATGTCCATTTCATCAATTAAATAACCTGCATCAGCAAATTTATCAATAATAAACAATACATAGCGGATATCCACGGTAATATTTCGGCATTGTGACCTGTCATAAAAGATATCCGACATGGTTCCTTCCCAGTTCCGGTCGAAGTTCAATCCTATAAGCTCACCATTTGCATTCAGCACCGGGCTGCCGGAATTTCCGCCGGAAGTGTGATTGCTGGCAATAAAACAAACATTCATCTGGCCCTCGCCATTTCCGTACTTGCCATAATCCTTCTGTTTATAAAGGTCCAGAAGTCTATCAGGAACTGAATAGTCCGGAAGACCGGTTTCGAACTTATCGATGATTCCTGACAGAGTTGTTTCGTAATTATAAATAACAGCATCCTTTGGAGAATAGCCTTCTACTTCTCCATAGGCAACTCTCATCGTGAAGTTGGCATCGGGATACAAAATTTCATTCACATGCATCTCTCTGAGCCCCTGCATATAGGTACGGTATGTACGCTGAATTTCATTTTCCACGAAATTAAATCGGGCATTCACCTCTTCTGTATAGATCTCCGAAAAACTTATGAAGGTCTGAAAAAATCTATCTTTCATAAGATCTTTTTCCAGAGAGGACTCTTTTTCCGGGTAATCGGCAAAGAATTCATAAATTTCTTCTTTTGTATTGAAACCGGTTTTTCTGAATTGTTTTCTGGCAAATTTCAGATAATCGCCTTTGTACCTGTTATGAATCTTTTCATAAACAGCCGGATGAAATGAAGAATCAATATCTTCATAAAATGCTTTCAATACAGCGGCATAGATCTCTTCGTCTATTGGCTGGTGGTAATCTTTAAAAAATTCATCCACAGTTTTAAGGAAGTTGTTCTTCGCCTCCTTTTTAGCATCTTCAGACTTCCCCGAATTACCAATCATAAATTCATTAATCTTGGCCATGAGATCCATCAGCTCTGTTGCAAGAACTGCTTCACCGGCATATTCATATACCAGGAGATAATTGGATAGCTCATCATATAAAACAGAAAGTTCTACCAGTACGGTCCCGTATTTTTCTTTTCTTTCTTCACTTGTATTTACCCATGAACGGAATTCCTGTTCCGTTAGTTTTTTCTTTTCAATTGCATTTACTTTTTCCAGTCCATGAATGATTCCCTGCCATTTTTTCCATGCATTACTTACCCTGCGATATTTTGATGCATATTTAATCCTTATTCCCGGATCTTCCTGCATATATTTATCCATAATGTCCAGGCGGGTTCCCCGTAAATCGATCTTTTTAGGATAAGATTCATTTACGATCATCTCAACGGCATCGGTGGTATAATACTGAGTTGTGCTGCCGGGATATCCCATCACCATAGTAAAGTCGCCCTCTTCGTAACCATCGAGAGAAATGGTAAGATGTTTTTTGGGTTTAAAGGGAACATTCTCGGGAGAATAATCTGCGGGTTCATTACCAGGTCCCGCGTATACGCGAAAGATGCTGAAATCGCCGGTATGCCTGGGCCACATCCAGTTATCATAATCTCTCCCGTAATTTCCTATTGCTCCGGGAGGTGCTCCCACAAGCCTTACATCCGTGTAGATCTTATATACGAACATATAGTATTCATTTCCATAGTAAAATGGCTTGATTACCGCTTTTTTATGTCTCCCATCATTGAGAGGAACGCTGATTTTTTCAATATTCTCATTTATTTTTTCGAGACGTGCACGCTCGGTGAGCTCATTTTCAGTTCCTTGCAGCACCCGGTCAGTGACATCTTCTATCCTTTCAAGGAATGTTACACTCAGATTAGGATTCGGTAATTCCTCTTCGCGTGACATGGCCCAGAAACCATCTGTGAGATAATCATTTTCAACACTGCTATGAGATTGAATATATCGATATCCACAATGGTGATTGGTAAAAAGCAAACCTTCTTCTGAAACCATTTCTCCGGTACACCCACCTCCAAAGATCACGATTGCATCTTTCAAGCTGGCTTCATTAATATTATAAATATCATCAGCAGACAACCTGAATCCCTGTTCTTGCATATCTTCAATATTATATTTTTCCAGTAAAAGGGGAATCCACATTCCCTCATCCGCACGTACATGAAATACCAGGCTGATAAAATAAAAAATGATTATAAATCTCTTCATCGTCTAAATAATTATTCTTCTTTATTAATAAATTTTCCAAGTTTCTGATAAAGTAACTGAACAGGCAGCCCCATTACATTGAAGAAAGATCCCCTGATCTCATGAATTCCGATATATCCTATCCATTCCTGGATACCATAGGCTCCTGCTTTATCAAAGGGCTTGTATTTTTCAATGTAGTACAGAATCTCATCCTCTTTCAAATTGGCAAAATAAACCTCTGAATGAGAGTAAAAACTAAGCATGTGTGACTTTCCACGAAGACAAACTCCTGTTACAACCTCATGCATATTCCCCGAAAGTCTGTGAAGGAAATCAATTGCCTCCTCTCTGTCTCCCGGCTTATTGATCACCGCATTTTCAAACCATACTATGGTATCGGCTGTGATTAATATATCCTTATCTTGCAGAGATTCCGAATAAGCCTTTGATTTTTGTTCTGCGAGATGAACGGGGACTTCAAATTTCCCCATACTTACAGGAAAATTTTCATCAATTTCATGGAGATTACTGATGGTAAAAGATAAACCTGTTTCTTTTAACAGATGATGTCTCCGGGGAGATTGTGATGCAAGAATAATATTGTAATCCTTCAGTTCATCCAGCAACATTTCGAGTCAATTTAATCTGAAATTCAGCATATAGAAAACGATCACTGAATATAATACTCCGAAAAGCATAACAAGTTTCAGTATCTGACTCGAAAGATGATAATCTCTTTTGTTTTTTGCAATAGCAATTTGAAAAATTACGAAGAGTAAAGGAATAAAAATGGTGATGAGGAAATACAAACCGGAAATGTAATCGAAATCCTGCCCGCTAAAGAGTATGTATTTAAACAATACAAAAGCGAGGAAAATAAGCAATACAACAGTAAGAAAAATGATAAGTATCCTGGTAAGTGTCATTCCCAACTGAACAGGGAAAGTATTCATTCCGTATGCACTGTCACCTTCGAAATCTTCTGCATCTTTAACAATTTCCCGAATAAAGTTTGTAAAGAAGGCAAAGAATGAAAAACCTGTAATCCAGTAAAAAATATAGTTAAAATTCGCCCCGGCTTTCAACATGATCTCACCATATTCCCTGTTAAGTAAGGGCAGTTCGAAAAGAATAACGATCATTGGTACCACACCGATCAGCAGGCTGACAATAAAATTTCCAATGAAAAACTGACGTTTATAATTGGTTGAATAGAACCAGAGCATTCCTGCAGTGAGGATAAAAAGCAATGAAAGAGCAGGAATTTTTATATAAAAAGACAAATAGATTCCCAACCCTATCCCTAGGATATTCAACACTGTATGCAGATTAATGGCCAGATGGCGTGATATTTCTTTATCGATCACTACACTTTCCGGTTTATTCACTCTGTCGGGCCTGGTATCAAAATAATCGTTAATGGTATAACCTGCCGCAGCAATGAAAAGAGTGGAGATCACAAGAATGGCAAAATGAAAATCACTTAGCTGCAATTCAAATCCGTTTATATTCAGGAAAGGGGCAATAACCATATATCTCATAAGATATTGCGTAGCTGCAATAATAATGAGATTGGGTAAACGGATAAGCCGAATAATAGCTTTTATCATGCTTCGAACTTTTACCATGTAAATGTTTCGGTATCCATCCAATATCCATTCAACCGCAAAACCTGCTCAATCACATCCCTCACACATCCCTCTCCCCCATTTTTATCGGATATATATTTCGATACGGATTTAATTTCTTCCACAGCATCGGCCGGACAGGTAGGCACGCCTACGTTTTTCATTACCTGGTAATCCGGCAGGTCATCGCCCATGTAGAGAACATTTTCGGGATCGAGATCGTATTTACTTATAAAATGTTCAAAATCCCTCATTTTATTTGAAGATTTCATATAAATATCTTTCACACCAAGTTTTTCAAATCTCATTCTCACAGATTCCGAGTTTCCTCCGGTAATGATGGCTACAGGAAAACCTTTTTTAATGAGGAAAAAGCAGGCAAAACCATCTTTTATATTCATGGTTCTCATCATATCTCCTGAAGGGTGTAAGACGATTTTACTGGTAGAAAAAACTCCATCAACATCAAAAATAAAGGCTTTAACCTTTCGCAGATCCTCTTTGAAATTACCCATTGAATGAATTATTCTTTTTTCTTTTATACTGAATTATACTTTCGCTTACAAAAGTATATATTTTTTGAAAGTCCGGATCATTTTTCAGTATTTCCTCATGTTTCTTTAAGGTTTCCATATCTTCCCTTACAGCCGGCCCGGTTTGTACATCCCGGTCTCCTTTTTCAATGAACTTAAGAAAGGTTTCCTGTATTAAGGGATTCAGTATGTAATCAGGTAATTTATGTTTTTTCAGGTAATCTCCGGCAAGTGTCAGTATATGATTGGAAAAGTTACTTGCGAATACGGCGGCAATATGATATTTCAGACGGTCTTCTGAATTTATTTCAAGCACTTTATTGCTTAAGCGAGAAGCAATAGATTTTAGCAGATCCATTGTTTCTGTATCTGAGGCTTCCAGTAAAAAGGGAATATTTCTAAAATCAGGCGTTCTGTTCAGGGAAAATGTTTGTAGGGGATAAAAAACCCCATAGTGGAAAAAATCTACAGAAAAAATGGACATCGGGGTACTGCCGGAACAATGAAAAACAGGAGTATTACCCGGATTTATTTTATTGATTATATCAGGAAGAGAATCATCATTTACAGAAACCAGGATAAAATCAGGATTTCCTTCAATTTTTATATCGGTGGAGAAATTATCACAATTCGTTTCAATAGCAAGAGTCCTTGCCTTTTCCGGTGAGCGATTTATAATTTGAACGGGCTGAAAACCCTTTTTATGCAATTCCCTGGTAAGATGTGTTCCAACATTCCCGGTACCGATGATTACAAAATTATTTTTAACACTGTCACCGGGAATCTTTTCCATGGGAGTAGATCTTGGTTTGAATCAGATCATTTAAGTTTTTTCATTTGAATGAGTTGCTCACACATCTCGTAATTTTCCTTCATTTCATAATATTTGAGCAACTTATTGAAGAACTTTTCATTGTAAAATTGTGGGTGGTCTCTGTCAAATTTTATCTGTCCATTAATTGTCTTCTGAAAGTAAGGGAGTGATATCTTTTCATTTGTTTCCATACTTAATCCCTCATCATCAAGGTCTTCCTCCTCGGGAAACAAATGGCCGTATTTTTCCATAAATTCATTAAGCTGAAGCTGGATCTGGATAAAATCTTCATTCTCCCCCAGAAGCTCTTTATTCAGGGCATTTTTATATTCCAGGTCTTTCTCGGTAAACTTTTCAGAAAAATCAGCTATCATCCGGTTAATCTCCTCCTGGTTGTACTGGATCTCCTGGTTGTTACTATGAACATGATCCTTAAGGATCTTCAATATTTTATTTACAAGGTTCTGCATAATCTAACTCCTCCTGTCAAAAATATGGCAAATTTCATACCATAACGTTGAGTTAAGCACCTTCCTTAAAACGAAAACATTCGTTAAACTTTTGCTAAGCACTTCACAATAATAAAAAAAACCGCTGCAGTTCACAAATAAAACTGAACGGTTTTTAAGGAAAGTATATATTAGAGTCTGTCTAAAAAGTCTTTTTGATTAGAAAAGAACTTACATATGGTAAGCCATCCTCTTTCTATGTTTGTAACTCCATAAGAGGTCCCATGAATGATCTATTCATTTCTCTAAATAGATAGTTATTAATAAAACACAGTCTTTCCAGGTTAATAATACTGTCAAGAGGATTAGAAGACTTTGATAGCATGCATGAAGGCTATACCCTGTATGACCAGAACCGACTTAGTATAAAGATTAGTATTTAAAAATTCCCAGATCCTTGATTTCTGACTTACGAATATAGTCGGCTTTTTCCCTGTTTT
>CAZGTU010000134.1:0-10202 GCA_964528675.1 uncultured Bacteroidaceae bacterium | reverse complement strand
CAACTACCCAACAGCCCAACTACTTCACCGCTACCGCCTCAATCTCCACCAGCGCCCCTTTTGGCAAATCTTTCACTGCAAAGGCTGCCCTTGCAGGCATAGCTTCCTTATAAAACTGGGAATAGACTTCATTCATCGACTGAAAATCATCAATATTTGCCAGCAAACAGGTGGATTTTACAACATTTTCGAAAGTGTAACCGGCCTCCTCCAGGATGGCTTCAATATTTTTCAGTACACGTTGTGTTTGTTCTTTGATCCCCCCTTCAACAAGTTTTCCTGAAACCGGATCCAGTGGAATTTGTCCTGAAATGTAAAGCGTACCGAAAACTTCCACTGCCTGTGAATAAGGTCCCACAGCAGCGGGTGCATTTTGAGTGGATATAATTTTTTTCATGATGCAGGATTTTTGGATTATTGAAAATTCATAACAAATTAAGCGTAAAAACAATAAAACTCAAGATGTTTTAGAAATTATCCTGCCATGGAATGCGTTTGTTGTATTTCAGATCCTGGAGTATAGCTGATTTTGCATTGATCTGAAAATTAAATGATTTGAACACTCCAAAGGGAACTGCAGTAAGACGCATTTCCCAGCAATGGAGGTCACGATAAATACTCAAATTTGAGGTGGTTACCTTGGAAGATTTAAAATCATAACCGGTATTAAATCCGATTTTCCATTTTGGAGTCAGGCTAAAATCACCTGATAATCTTAAGGTTTGTATAACACTGGCTTCCTCCCGGGGTTTGGAATAACGAAGGCTGTAATCGATTCTCAGGCTCCAGGGAATTTCAAAATCCACATATTCAGGCATATAATAATCTTCATCAAAGGTGTCATATTCACTTCCGGGAGCTTGCGTGCCCTGTGGAATGTTTTCGATCGGGTCAGGTTCCTCCTCTTCTTCACCGCTCTTTCCTGTACCTCCTCTGAGGTTGAATCCCATGGAAAGACTGGCATTGGTAAGTCGGGCAATTTTCCCGGATTGGCTAAACTCTGAAACATTGATTCTTCTGTATTGATCATCAAGAGCATAAGGATCGAAAGCTCCGTTTAACCGGATGCTTAATTTTCTTTTAAAAATGCTTGTACTGGCATTAAAACTCACAGGGGAAAATATGATAGAATCCTGTAAATTAGCACTTGATCTGAAATTAAAATTATCAATAATCTTAACCTTGGTCAACTCATCAGTTGTATCAGATTTCGATTTTACTTTTGCTTCCAGATTATTATTCAAAGCAAAACTCATAGTGGCGCTGCTTCTTCCCAGCGTGGGTGTACCATATATACCTCCTTGAAAAATACTATATCGATCAATTACTTCACCCTCTTCATTTACCAGTTCACGATAATAATCCGGAACTATGGATGAAACATCAGGTATATAGCTGAAACTGACATTCGGAGACATTACATGTCGAATTACCTGTACCCTGCTATTTTCCCGGAAATTGAAAAAACCATATAGTTTAGGAGAAAGAGATGCGCCCATACTTGGATAATAAGCATGAGCATAAAAAAGCCCTTCTCTTTCATCTACATAAATAGAATCCTCTGTACCTGCAGCATTGGGTGCAAGATATTTACGGATCGAACTGGTATAAGCAACTCCCCTGTAGGTGAGATTGGGAGAGAAAGTAAATGCATTGAGCTTCCTGGGTTTAAAGTTCCAGGTAACCGGTACTCTGTGCTCGAAACCATTGCGCATATCACTCCATACCTGACTTGTAAAAAGTAAAGTGTCATTGGTTTTAATCCTGTTATCAAGATTGGCAGAATACCTGAGCTGAATATCATTCCAGAACCCATCTCCTCTTTTTCCTGTTTTTGTGCGGAATGGATAAAAGGTTGAAGTTGTGAGTGACATCCGAGGAAGATTCAGGTCGACCGATCCTGTATTGCTATTCTGAGAATGATTTGCACTTACTGAAAGACTCACATCTTCCCATCTCTTTTGATAGGATATACTTGACTGCTTGGTATTGGTGAGAGCATTGGTCAGGATCCGGCTATGATTCCTGTCAAACCTCTGACTTGATAAGTTAACGCTTGCTCTGAATGTCTGTGAGGGGTTTGCCTTCGCATCCTGATTGTGAGACCACATAATGGAGTAATCCTGGCCCTTCGAAAAATTGTCAAGGCCCCTTTCTCCACTTATATTTCTATAGAACCTTACATTAAAGCCGCCATTGAACCGGTATCTTTTCCGGTAATTTGTCCCTGCACGAATACCCCATGTACCATTGGTATATATATCGCCCGTAACAGTGAAATCAAAATAATCGTTAATGGCTAGATAGTACCCTCCGTTTCTGAGATAAAATCCTCTTCTGGACTCTTCGCCATACTGAGGAATGAGAATTCCGGAAGTATTTGTTTTTGTATTCGGGAAAAATCCAAAAGGAACCCCTATGGGTAAAGGAACATCTTCCAGAACCAGGTAGGCGGGTCCGGAAACAATTTTATCACCGGGAATGGATTTTGCTTTTGTAAGTGCAACATAAAAATGAGGATGTTCCGCATCACAGGTAGTATATTTCCCATCTTTAAGATGAATATGTCCTTTTTCATCTTTTTTGGTTTTCTCAGCATGCAGGTATCCTCCCTCCTGCTCAGTTATCACTGCTTCAATATAGCCTTTCTGTGTCTTAAAATTATATCGTAATTGCTGTGCCTGCATTTCCTGGTCATCATCCTTGAATATGGGCCTTCCAACAATTTTGCCGGTAGAATCGGGCATTCCTTTAGCAAATACCTCATTATTGGTCATATCAAATTCAATATAATCGGCAGTAAGTTCCATATCAAGATATGTGACTTTTGCATCATTGTAGAGATAAACCTTCCGGTCTCTCAATCCAAAAACTACGGAATCGACTGCATCGTAAACCACTTCAGCATCGATGGTTTCCGTCTTCCTCTTCGAAATAGTGTCATTTACCAGTGTATCTGAAATAAGAGAATCAATGGGAATTCTCAGACTGGTATCCACATAAGCATTTTCTTGCTGAACAGTATCATTCACTTCTTGTCCATGCAAGGAATTGTTAAAAAGAATGGAGATTGTTAATACAATAAACAATATATGGTTTACATTATGCAAAATTATGTACTAATTTTGTGGCTCAATGAGTTATTTATAAACAGGATTCAAAACTAATTAAAATAAGCAATAATGGCGCAAATGGCAAACAGGTTTTGTCAACAAAATAAACGCAAAACAATGCATATTCTTGCATTTCTTGCTTTCTATTTTTTATTCGTAATTCCTGATCTTCATTCAACTGATCCTCCCTTACGGAATAAAGTTCAGTTGGTGGTAATAGATCCGGGTCATGGCGGAAAAGATCCTGGTGCACTTGGCTCCAGGATTAAAGAAAAAGAAGTGGTGCTGAACATCGCTCTTAAAGTAGGAAAATATATTGAAGAAAATTTCGAGGATGTAAAAGTTATTTATACACGTAACAAAGATGTTTTCATTCCACTTGATGAAAGAGCAAGAATTGCAAATGAAGCAAAAGCCGATCTTTTTATCAGCATCCATGCCAACGCCGTTCAGCGACCAAATGCAGTGGGCACTGAAACTTTCGTCATTGGACGTCATAAAGACGATGAAAATTTTGAATTGGCTAAAAAAGAAAACTCGGTAATACTTCTTGAGGAAGATTATGAGACTAAATACCAGGGATTCGATCCTAATTCTATAGATTCCTATATCATCTTTTCTGTCATGCAGAAAACTTACCAGGAACATAGTCTTGCCATGGCTAAAATGGTTCAGGATGAATTTGAGTTAAAAGCCAGAAGGATCAACCGCGGAGTTAAACAAGCGGGATTTGTAGTTCTATGGATGACAACAATGCCCAGCATCCTGGTTGAAACCGGGTTTCTCACAAACCCTAAAGAGGAAGAATATCTGGCATCTGAAAGTGGACAGGATTACCTTGCATCAGCTATCTTTCGTGCTTTCAGAAAATATAAAAATGTCATTGAAGAAAACAGTAAATTTGCAAGCATTACACCGGTAAATGAAGAAGAAAAAGAACAAGATTTCCTGAAGAATATTGATGAGCTAAAAAGCATATCTGATGAAAACCTTCACTTTAAAGTACAGATTATGGTATCCCGAAAACAACTGGACCCCGGAGACCCTTATTTTAAAAACTATAAAGATGTTGAGGTTTACCAGAATGGAAAATGGTTCAAATATGCTATAGGACAAAGTTATTCATATGATGAAATTGATTCTTACTGTG
This sequence comes from uncultured Bacteroidaceae bacterium, assembly GCA_964528675.1. Taxonomy (GTDB): domain Bacteria; phylum Bacteroidota; class Bacteroidia; order Bacteroidales; genus CAYRTD01. The sequence continues at coordinate 5,939 of CAZGTU010000134.1, read as the reverse complement.
AAAAAGTAAAGCAGGATTTTCCGGATGCTTTTGTAATTGCAGTGAAAAATAAGAAAATCATTAATCTGAACATGGCGCTGAAAGAATTGAAAAACGATTGAAATGCAGAATATTAAAACAGAGGTAAAAATCGGGATCATTGTCCTTACGACCTTTTTAGTGGTTATCTGGGGGATCAATTTTCTCAAGGGGAAAAATATACTGAACAGAACAGATGTATATTATGGGGTATTTCAGGATATTCAGGGAATAGACGTTTCTGCCCCGGTTCTGATAAATGGATATAAAGTGGGAATGGTAAGTAAAGTCAGTTTTGCAAAAGGAGAGCTTGATAATCTTATAATCGCATTTACCATTGATGATAAATACCAGATTCCTGAGAATTCGGTAGTTGAACTTCATTCTGCCGATCTCCTTGGCACTATGGCCCTGAGAATCATCCCCTCCGAACAGAATAGTTATCACCAATACGGAGATACCCTTATTTCTTCAACTGAAAAAGATATGATTGCCAGTATCACCGACCAGATCTTACCACTCAAAACACGGGCAGAAAGTGCTATTGAAGAAGTTGACTCACTAATAAGTTCCCTGAATTATGTTTTGGATCAAAAAACCTCCAATAATCTGAAAGCTGCCATCGCCAATCTGAACAATGTTTCTGAACAACTGGAAAGACAATTAAGTCAGAATGGTGATCTTAACAAGACTTTTGAATCATTGAATTTAATTTCACAAAAGCTGAGTGAAAATCGCAGTAAACTTGATACCATTTTCACAAATTTTCAATCCATTAGTGATTCTGTAGCAAAGGCAAGGGTTGCTGATATGATAAACTCGATAAATAAAACATTTAGTGAAAGCTCCATACTTTTGGAAAGGATAAACAAAGGTGAAGGTTCACTTGGTTTACTCAGCACAAACGATAGTTTATACAATACTTTGAATTCATCCATCAAAAGCCTGGACATTCTCCTTCAGGACCTGAACGAAAATCCGAAACGCTATGTCCATTTTTCAATTTTTGGAAGAAAAAATAAGGATAATTGATTCAATCTTTTCGGAAAAATTACTGTTATAAGAATAACAATAGATTTTCACCCCCTATTATTAACTATTTTTTTTTATTTTTTTTGATGAATAAAATAATCACTGTTAAATAATTTAGACTATTACATTAAAAAGATTATCTAAACATTTAATTAACAATTTTTTAAGCTTAAGAATCCATATTTGATTGATAATCAACTACTTTATTTTTTTTGTGTTTTTTGCCATTTTTAATTTGTTGAAAATAATATACATATACTTTCTTTAAAAAAATCAAGTAGAGTTTTACTTTTTTTTTAGACATTTTTTCACAATCTTAGCTCTTCGATTGCTCCAAGGGAAAATTTAAATTTACAGGACCTAAAAACTATTTTTCAGTAATGCATCAACAAGTATGGAACAATTGCCTCAAGGTAATTAAGGATAACGTACCATCAATTAGTTACCGTACATGGTTTGAACCCATAGTCCCTCTAAAGCTTGATGCTAATGTTCTCACCATTGAAGTACCCAGTCCTTTTTTTTATGAGTACCTGGAAGAACAGTACATCGACATTCTGAAGAAGGTATTGAGAAAAGAGCTTGGCAAAGATGCTAAATTGGAGTATAGCGTTGTCATGCAGAATAATACCTTCACAAACAACAAACCATACACGGTAAAATTCCCGGCCCGTAATGGTGGTAAGGATTTAAAAAACAAACCTTTACCTGTTCCTATCGACCACGAAGAGGTAACCATCAAAAATCCTTTTGTCATTCCGGGTATAAAAAAACTTAACATTGATCCCAGGTTAAATCCAACATATTCCTTCAATAATTTCGTTGAAGGAGAATGTAACCGACTTGCGCGTTCAGCGAGTTATGCCGTCGCCAATAATCCCGGAGGCACTGCTTTTAACCCATTGCTCATTTACGGGGACTCGGGTCTTGGAAAAACTCACCTGGCACAGGCTATTGGTATTGAAGTAAAAGAGAAATTTAATGATAAAACAGTACTTTATGTAAATGCCAATAAATTCCAAACTCAATTCGTAGACAGCATCAGAAATAATAATAAAAATGATTTTCTGCATTTTTACCAGATGATCGATGTATTAATTATTGATGATGTCCATGAATTTGCGGGAAAAGAAAAAACCCAGGATACTTTTTTCCATATCTTCAACCACCTTCATCAGTCGGGTAAACAGTTAATTCTTACCAGTGACAAACCACCAGTGGAGTTACAGGGCATGGAACAAAGACTACTCTCAAGGTTTAAATGGGGGCTTTCGGCCGATCTTCAGGCTCCCGATTTTGAAACCAGGATAGCAATACTCAGTAAAAAGATCTATAATGACGGGATCGATATCCCTGAAGAGGTAGTTGAGTATATCGCTACCCATATTACTGATAATATAAGGGAATTAGAAGGTGCCCTCATATCTCTCCTAGCACAGTCAACACTTAATAAAAAGGAAATTACCCTTGACCTCACCAAGGAAATGATCGATAAGCTCATAAAAAACACAAAAAGAGAGATATCGATCGATTATATCCAGAAGATTGTATGCAGTTATTTTAATATAGGAGTGGATCAGTTACAGTCCAGAACCCGAAAAAGAGAAATTGTACAGGCAAGACAGGTAGCCATGTTTTTTTCCAAAAGTCTTACAAAATCCTCCCTTGCAACCATCGGTTCGCAGATCGGGGGGAAAGATCATGCCACTGTACTTCATGCCTGTAAGACTGTGAATAATCTTATAGAAACCGATAAACGTTTTCGTTTACAAATTGATGAGATTGAAAAAAAATTAAAAATATGATGAACTGAACAAAAATTATTTTGAACGCAGAGCAACCGGAATTTTCCTGACTCTGCGTTTTTTTTGATTCTTATATGAGAACGACTGAACTGATAAGAATAAAATGATATATCTCCTTCTTTGCATTATATCCTCAACACTGATTTTTGTTATTTTCAAATTTCTGGACCGCTTTCATATTCCGGTATTACCTGTTATCATTTATAATTATTTAATCGCTTCTCTTCTGGGTTTTATCATCACCGGAAATAAACTTTCCGCAACACTTGGAGGTGATAAGGATTGGCTTCCCCTTTCTCTTATCATAGGTGTACTATTTATAGTAATGTTTTTTATTATAGGGAAATCGAGCGAGAAGGCCGGCATATCAATCACAACAGTTGCCAGTAAAATGTCGGTGGTCTCCCCTATCATTTTTTCTATCATCATTGATCCCCTGGATGATATCACACTTCTAAAAGTTGCCGGCATTGTAACCGCACTATTAGCTGTTTTTCTTACTATCTACAAAAAGAAAACCTTAGACCTTGATAAACAGGCTATTATTTTCCCTGTGATTTTGTTCTTTGGGATGGGAGTTGTCGACTCACTGGTAAAACTGGCGCAGATGACCTACATTGGTGAGGGAGAACTTGCCATTTTTACCGCTGTTTTATTTCTGATTGCATTCCTTAGCGGTATAGCTTATCTACTGGTATCGCACAACAAATTCAGTAAATTGTTTTCATTAAAAGCATTTACCTGGGGTTCTTTACTGGGTATCAGTAATTTTGGCTCCATTTACTTTATAATAAAAGCCTTGAATTACCGTGATCCGCAAGGAAAGATTATCGATGGATCTGTAGTTTTCGGAGTTAACAATACCGGAATCGTTGTTCTATCTGTTATACTGGGTTACCTTGTTTTCAGGGAGAAACTGAGAAATGTAAATTATCTGGGAATCTTCCTTGCACTCATTGCCATCATCATTTTTGCTTATGCCTGAACATTTGTACACCATAGAAAAAACCGGCAAAGGACTTTATAAAGAGAAAGGGAGCAAATTCATTGCCCTGGCCTGCCATGTTAATGATGAAAATGAAATAAAAGAGATACTTGATGAGCTAAAAAGAGAATATCATGATGCAAGACATCACTGCTATGCATGGGTGCTGGGTGCCAGTGGAGAAAAAATCAGGGCAAATGATGATGGAGAACCCTCAAATTCTGCAGGAAAACCGATTCTTGCGCAGATAACATCACGTGGACTTACAAGGGTGTTGGTGGTTGTTATAAGATATTTCGGTGGAACTTTACTGGGAGTCGGTGGACTTATCAATGCATACAAAACTGCAAGTCAGGAAGCTCTGAACAATACCAGGATCGTGAAACAATATTTCTATTCGATTTATGAAGTCAAATTCGGATATCCGGATATAAATAAAGTAATGACCGTTTTGAAGGAATTGAATGCAGAAAAACTTGAGCAGGAATTTGAAATATCCTGTAAATTGAAAGCAAAAGTAAAGAAATCAGATAAAGAAAAATTTGAATCTGCGTTTTCCCCTTTTCCAGAAATTGAGATCAAATTAATCAGGGAAACCTGAAAGTTATTAATGATTTATTAACAATTATTTATTCTGAGACCATTGATCCTTATTTTTACATTAAAATTTAAACTATATGATGAAAAATAAAAGCCTGGTTTCCATTAACGATTATTCCAGGGAAGATTATTTAAAAATCCTTGATTTAGCCGCTGAATTTGAGAAAGAACCTGTACAGGACATACTCAGGGATTATGTGATAGCTACTCTCTTTTTTGAACCCTCTACACGTACAAGACTCAGCTTTGAAAGCGCTATTAACCGGCTTGGTGGGAAAACACTGGGATTCAGTGATTCGGCAACTTCAAGCGCCACCAAGGGAGAAAGTCTCAGAGACACTATCAAAACAGTATCCAACTATTGCGACCTGATTGTAATGCGTCATCCCGTGGAAGGAAGTGCAAGATTTGCAAGCGAAGTATCATCCGTACCCATAATTAACGCCGGAGACGGTGCAAATCAACATCCCACTCAAACCCTTCTTGATCTGTATTCCATACAAAAAACCCAGGGCAGCCTGGAAAACCTTAATCTCTTTTTGATAGGTGACCTCAAATATGGCAGAACTGTTCACTCTCTTCTTATGGCCATGTCGAGGTTTAATACCACATTCTACTTTATCAGTCCGGATGAATTAAAAATGCCTAATGAGTATAAGATATATCTGAATAACATTGGTTTAAAATACTACGAGCATACAGAATTTACCGATATCATCGATGATGCTGATATTATTTATATGACCAGGGTGCAAAAGGAACGTTTTTCTGATCCTATTGAGTATGAGAGAACAAAAAATGCTTATGTCCTGAGGAGAAAAATGCTTGATAATGCGAAACCCAACATGAAAGTGCTTCATCCCCTGCCTCGTGTAAATGAGATTCACCTGGATGTCGATGATGATAAATCAGCATATTACTTTCCGCAAGCCTTAAATGGCGTTTATACAAGGCAGGCAATCATCAGTTCAATTTTAGGATTAAAGTAAAAGCGAAAAACATGAAAGAAAAAAAACAGTTAGTTGTCAGTGCAATAAAAGAAGGTACTGTAATAGACCATATACCTGCAGAAGATCTTTTTAAAGTTATCAATATCCTCGGACTTGATCACATCGATACATATATTACTTTCGGCACCAATCTAACAAGTAAAAAACTGGGTAAAAAGGCAATTATCAAAGTTTCTGAGGTTTTCTTCAGGCAGGAAGACATCAACAGAATCGCACTTGTAGCCCCTGAAGCTAAATTAAATATCATCAGAAACTATGAGGTAGTGGAAAAGATGATCGTAGAGCTTCCCGATGAGGTCAATGGTATTGCAAAATGTGTTAACCCTATGTGCATAACAAATAAAGAAGAGGTAGGAACCAAGTTCAAAGTGGTTGACAAAAAAGATGTCAGCCTGAAATGCCATTATTGCGAAAAAATTACGGAACAGAATAATCTGGAAATAGTGTGATGTCGTAAGGGGGAATATATTGCAATCCGGAATTTTAATT
>CAZGTU010000133.1:0-10469 GCA_964528675.1 uncultured Bacteroidaceae bacterium | reverse complement strand
ACTGATTACCGCTTACCGTTTACTGATTACCCTGAACATTGCCAATAGCAGTTAGATACCCGGATATGCGGATCCGCCGGGGGACTGCCAACTGCCAACTATTCCTCCACTTCCACCTTCGCAATATCCTCTCTGCTATATTTCCCTGCTTTGAGTTTCTCTGCTACTTCGGTGAAGGCGTCAATGGTTACTTTTACGTCATCCAGCGAATGAGAAGCGGTGGGGATAAGTCTGAGGAGGATCATGCCCTTCGGAATTACCGGATAAACAACCATGGAGCAGAAAATACTGTAATTCTCACGGAGATCTTTTACGACATTGGTTGCTTCCGGAACTCCGCCTTCAAGAATGACAGGGGTTACGGGTGATCCTGATTTTCCAATGTTAAATCCTCTTTCTTTTAAACCAGATTGTAATGCATTTACAATGGTCCATAGTTTCTCTCTGAGCTCAGGCTTTGTTTGCAGCATTTCAAGTCTTTTGAGGGCGCCAATGGTCATGGGCATTGGGAGTGACTTGGCAAAGATCTGTGACCGCATATTGTAGGCAAGAAAATCGATCACATCTTTGTCGGCAGCTACAAATGCTCCGATACCGGCCATTGACTTGGCAAAAGTGGAGAAATAGACGTCAATTTCATCCTGAACATTGAAATGTTCTCCCGTACCGGCACCGGTTTTTCCCATGGTACCAAAGCCATGAGCATCGTCAACAAGCAAACGGAATTTATATTTCTTTTTCAACTCAACAATTTCATCCAGTTTACCAAGGTCTCCAACCATTCCAAATACACCTTCGGTAATTACAAGAATTCCTCCTCCGGTTTTATCTGCCAATTTGGTGGCCCTGTCAAGTTCCCTTTCGAGATTTTCTATATTATTGTGAGGGAATACATAACGTTTTCCAAAGTGAAGGCGCAAACCATCAAGTATGCAAGCATGTGATTCGGAATCATAAACAATGACATCCTTTCTGTCTACCAGTGAATCAATGATGGATACCATTCCCTGGTAACCATAATTTAACAGGTAGCCTGCTTCTTTGCCAACAAATTTTGCGAGTTTTGTTTCCAGCTCTTCGTGGTATTTTGTCTGTCCCGACATCATGCGTGCTCCCATTGGATAACCCATGCCATATTCAGCCGCAGCATCAGCATCTGCTTTTCTTACCTCGGGAAGATTGGCAAGCCCAATGTAGTTATTTAAACTCCAGTTGAGCATTTCTTTTCCCTTGAACTTCATTCGTGGACCGATTTCACCTTCAAGCTTCGGGAATGTGAAGTATCCATGAGCAGCAGCCTTGTACTGTCCGAGAGGCCCTTTGTTCTTTTCGATCTTATCAAAAATATCCACAGCAAAACAATTTTTAGTTAATATTATGGCACAAAATTAGTTTTTTTTGTTCAGCAGCCAAACAATGAAAATAAATGGTAAGGTATTTGCGTTTAAAAATAAACTTATGTTTTTTTCTTAGTTCGCTAGATTATAGTAATTTTGCACAATATTTTTGAATTATGAAGAAATATCTAATCGGAATATTCGCTTTTGTAATAATACTGGGTTCCTGTGGTGGTTATGAGAAGCTTCTCAAAAGCTCGGATTATCAATTGAAATACACCAAGGCCTTTGAGTATTATGAAAAGGAGGATTATGTTCGAGCCGCCACTCTTTTGGAACAAATCGCAAATGTTTACAGGGGAACGGTTAAAGCCGATACCCTGCAGTTCTATCGTGCTATGAGTTATTACCATCAACGGGATTATATGATGGCATCTCATTATTTTCAAGAGCTATACACTACCTTCCCCAATTCCAATTATGCAGAAGAAGCCGCCTATATGACGGGTTATTGCTATTATATGCTTTCACCCAGGCCAAGTCTCGATCAGGAATATACCCATAAGGCAATGAATACATTTACACTCTTTGCAATGAATTTTCCTGAATCGGAGAGATTGTCACAGGCTCAGGCGCTTATTAAAGAATTGGAGGACAAGATTGTTGAAAAGTCATACCTGAATGCCCGACTGTATTTCGATCTGGGGTATTATAAGGCAGCCTTGATAGCCTTGAGGAACAGTTTGAGCGAATTTCCCAATACATCATACAGAGAACAATTAGTTTACCTCATTCTGAGGGCCAGTTATCTCCTCGCGGATAATAGTATCGAATCAAGGCAGAAAGAACGTTTTCAGGCTACGGTTGATGAATATTATTCCTATGTTGGAGAATTTCCGGATGGAGAGTTTTACGCAGAGGCCACAGAAATGTATGAGGAATCTATGGAAGAATTAGGAGAAGAAACAGAACAATAACAATTATATTGATTAACATGACAGATTACAAAAAAAGCAATGCACCCTCAACTACGATTACTCATGACATTAAAAGTCTGGATGAACCGGTAGGAAATATTTATGAGGCTGTAATGATCGTTGCCAAGAGGGCAAATCAGATCAGTGTGGAAATGAAGCAGGAATTGAACAGGAAGCTTGAAGAATTTGCTTATTACACCGATAATTTAGAGGAAGTTTTTGAAAATCGGGAACAGATTGAGATTTCGAAGTTTTATGAAAGACTTCCCAAACCCAGTTTAATAGCTTTGCAGGAATATCTGGATGGAGAGATTTATCATCGTATATCAGAATCCAGACCTGCTGAAGAAGAACAAAAATAAATGAGTTTGAAAGGAAAAAAAATACTCCTGGGGATCACCGGGAGTATTGCCGCTTTTAAAGCCGTTAACCTTTTGCGATTATTTATCAAAGAAGGCGCTGAAGTAAGGGTTTTACTTAGTCCCTATGCTGAAAAATTTGTCACCCCCGGCACTCTTTCCACACTTTCAGGATATCCTGTGTATTCCGATTTTTTTCGCGACCACGGAACCTGGAATTCGCATGTTGATTTCGGAGCATGGGCCGATCTTTTTCTCATAGCTCCGGTAACCGCAAACACCATGGCAAAAATGGCTAATGGTCAGGCTGATAATTTGCTCATTGCAACCTATCTCAGCGCGAAATGTCCGGTAGTCTTTGCCCCGGCAATGGATCTGGATATGTACAGGCATCCGTCCACACAAAAAAACGTCAAAATCCTCCAGGAATATGGGAATATCCTTATCGAACCCGACAGTGGTGAACTGGCCAGCGGCCTGAGTGGTAAGGGTAGGTTTAAGGAACCCGAAGATATTCTTAAGATAGTACAATCTTATTTCGGCGAAAAAAAAAACTGATTTCTGAAACTATCTTAATTACAGCCGGTCCCACCTACGAGCCTGTCGATGCAGTTAGATTTATAGGGAATTACTCTTCGGGAAAGATGGGATATGCTTTAGCGGAAGCTTGTGCAAATCATGGAGCTGATGTTATCCTGGTTAGCGGTCCGGTATCCATGTCTATCGACCATCCGAAAATCAAGATTATTAATGTTCAGCAAACAGCGGAGATGTTTGATAAATGTCATGAATATTTCTCATCGGCATCCATTACTATACTTTCTGCTGCTGTTGCAGATTATTCTCCGGAACAGAAAATTGAGAACAAAATTAAAAGAAAGAAAGAAGATCTTTTTCTTAAATTAAAACCAACCCGGGACATTGCCGCTTCCCTGGGAAAAATAAAACGACCGGATCAGCTACTCGCAGGTTTTGCTCTCGAAACCGATGATGAGGAGGAAAATGCCCTTTCAAAACTCAAAAAGAAAAATTTTGATCTGATTGTCCTGAACTCTTTACGCGATAAGGGTGCCGGTTTTCAAACCGATACGAATAAGGTTAGCATTATTGATAAAAACAATAATATTGATAAATTTGAGTTAAAATCCAAGAGAGAGGTTGCCGAGGATATTATTGAAAAAATCATCACCTTGAAGAATTATGATTAAAATATTGAAATTATTTTGGATTTTACTGTTATTTCCCGCAAGTTTAATCGGGCAGGAATTAAAATGCAATATACAGATCGTTACCCAACAGATTCAGGGAACCAATAAGCAGGTGTTCGAAACCCTTCAGACTGAGCTTTATGAATTTATGAATAACCGGGTTTGGACTAACCATGTTTTTGCCCCTGAAGAAAGAATTGAGTGTAACATGCTCATTAATATCACTGAACAACTTAGCGCTGACGAGTTTCGCGGTACACTTCAGGTACAATCACAAAGACCAGTTTACAACACCAATTACAACTCTGTGATGCTGAATTACCTTGATAATGACATACAGTTTCGCTATATTGAGTTTGAACCTCTTGAATTTGATCCTAATTCACATATTTCAAATCTGACATCCATAATGGCTTTTTATGCCTATATCATTCTTGCCCTCGATTATGATTCTTTCGCACCGGAAGGTGGGGAACCGTTCTGGGAAGCAGCAGAAAAGATAGTGGATAATGCACAAAATGCTCAGGAAAAAGGCTGGAAACCCTTCGATAATTCCAGTCACAGGAACAGGTACTGGCTGGTGAAGGATTTTATAGATCCTGAATATGCCCCGGCCCGCCAGTTTTTATATATTTACCACCGTTTGGGTTTGGATATGATGGATAGTAAAGTGAATGAGGGTCGCGCTGAAATTGCGAATAGTCTGGATCTTTTGCAGGAGGTTTACCGGGAAAAGCCTGATCCGTTTCTTCAGCCTCTTCACCTGATATTTGATGCTAAATCAGATGAAATGGTGAGTGTTTTCTCGGAATCATTTCCGGAAGAAAAAAACAGGGTTTTTGAAATTCTGAATGAGATTGATCAGGCAAATTCGAATAAATACAAAGCCATTTTAGAAAGTCAAAATTAGAAACGAATGCTCAGCTCTTTTTCTATCCGTAATTATGCCATTATAAGGGAATTAGAGGTTGATTTTAGTGAGGGGCTTACTACCATAACCGGTGAGACCGGGGCAGGTAAATCCATTCTGCTGGGGGCCCTGTCATTAATTCTTGGACAGCGGGCTGATCTTTCAGTCTTACAGGATAAAAATTCAAAATGCATAATTGAAGGTACTTTTACCGATATCAAGCTCATTAAGTCTCTGCTTGCAGAAAATGAGATTGATGATGCAGAACCTTTTATCCTCAGGCGTGAAATATCTCCAAACGGAAAATCCAGGGCATTTGCCAATGATACACCGGTCAATCTTGGATTGATGAAAGATATTGGCGATTTACTGGTTGATATTCATTCTCAACATGAAAACCTTCATTTAGGCGACAATTTATATCAGCTCCAGGTACTTGATGCCTTTGCTCAAAATGATGATATTTATCGTGAATACAGGAATGAGTATCTTACTTATCGTGATTTAAACCACGAGTACAAGGAGCTTCTGGCGAATAAAATGGCAAATCGTAAAGAACTTGATTTTTTGTCTTTTCAATTTGAAGAACTTGAAAAGGCAAAGCTGAGGGAAGGTGAAATGGAGGAACTGGAGAATGAACTCGAAATTCTGCAGCATGCCGAAGAGATAAAAGATGCACTGGGATTTACTGCGATGTCCCTGGAGGAAGAGGAAACGGGAATAAATCAAAGACTGAAACAGATGGAATCGGAGTTGAAAAAGGTAGCTTCATTCCATAAAATATCTGAGGATTTAGGGGAGAGGATAAAAACTTGTCTTATTGAGTTAAAAGATATTGCAACAGAAGCGGAATATGCAGGAGAAAAAGTGGAACACGATCCTTCCCGGCAGGAATTTTTGGAGGAAAGAATCGGGTTGATATTCAATTTGATGCAAAAACACGGCCTGGAAAGCGAAAAGGAATTAATTAACTTTCAAAAGAAGCTTGAAGAAAAGATAAATGAATTGAGTTCTTATGAATTCCGCATCGAAGAGTTAGGAAAAGAAAGAGAAAAAAGCCTGAAAAAACTGCATACAATTGGAAAATCCTTATCAGAAAGCCGGTTAAATGCTAAAGATGATCTGGAAACAAGAATCACTGACTTATTAAAGCAACTTGGTATTCCAAATGCAGTATTTAAGATCCGCAAAGAACCACAGGAAGAACCCGGGGAGCACGGTTATGACCGTGTAAGTTACCTGTTCACTGCGAATAAGAAATCTGAACTACAGGATATTTCAAAAGTGGCCTCCGGAGGTGAATTATCACGACTAATGCTCAGCCTGAAATATATAATTTCCAATTCACTGGGTTTACCCACTATTATTTTTGACGAGGTGGACGCCGGCGTTTCCGGCGAAATTGCCCACCGTGTTTCCCTGATGCTGAAAGAAATGTCCGGTGACCGCCAGATCTTTGCCATCACTCATTTGCCCCAGGTTGCTGCCAGGGGACATCAACATTACCAGGTATACAAAGTCGATCATAATGCTCATACAGAAACCCGTCTTAGAAAGCTAGGTGCGGATGAACGCCTCACAGAAATAGCTAAAATGCTGAGTGGAGAGCAGACTTCAAAGGCTGCTGTGGAGAATGCGAGAGAATTGCTGGGAATGTGACTTCCCCTACGGGCATTCCTCAAAACTCTTATTATACTGCTCAATTGCTCTCTGGCTCATACCCATGCTTGAAAATCCGCCGTCGTGGAACAGGTTCTGCATGGTAACCTTACGGGTAAGATCGGAGAAAAGTGTAATACAAAAATTTGCGCAATCTTCTGCATCTGCATTTCCAAGCGGGGACATTCTCTCGGTAAAATCGATAAGGGTATCAATTCCACTCACACCGCTACCGGCTGTTGTACGGGTAGGAGATTGTGATATTGTATTGACGCGGATCTTTTTGTCGCGTCCATAAATGTAACCGAAACTTCGGGCAACAGACTCGAGTAATGCCTTGGCATCAGCCATGTCATTATATCCATAGAGCGTTCTCTGTGCTGCTACGTAGCTCAGAGCTACTACAGATCCCCAATCATTAATAGCATCGAGTTTCCTGGCTACCTGAAGCATCTTATGAAAAGAAAGGGCTGAAATATCCAGTGTTTTCTGAAAATTCCGGTAATCGAGTTCATCATATTTCAGACCTTTTCTTACGTTGGGCGACATGCCAATGGAATGTAAGACGAAATCAACTTTTCCGTTAAATTTTCCCAATGAAGTTTTGAAAACATTCTTAATATCTTCAATGCTTGTAGCGTCTGCCGCAATAACAGTTGAATTTGTTTTGTCGGCAAGTTTCTCCAGCGTTCCCAAGCGGAGAGCCACAGGGGTGTTTGAAAGAGTAAACTCAGCACCTTCCTCAAAGGCTTTTTCAGCAACTTTCCAGGCAATCGATTTATCATTGAGGGCACCAAATATGATACCTTTCTTTCCTTTTAACAGATTATAAGCCATGGTGGATTTCATTTAAATTCAGTGCGCAAATTTAGATTAAATAAAATTAAGGAGCAAATAGAGTGAAGCTGAAAGGAGGATGATAATGAGGTGGGATAATGAGGTGAAGATAATGAGGCTGGGGGGAGGAACGCCGCGCCCGGCCAACCATAAACCCCTCAACCCTAATTCCCTCCTATATATTTTTTTCTTATATTCGTTCCGACTTAATGAATACTATTCCTATGCTTATTAAAATACTCCTGATTCTTTTTTATTTCTTATTTCCGGCTTTTGTTATCTATCTTGGTTCCAAAAGTAGCCTGATCAGAAAGATCGGATCTATCGTTATTTGTTATGTGGCTGGTCTGGTTATAGGCAACATTAATATTTTACCTGATGATGTATATGGTCTGCAGGATATAATTACATCCATTACCATACCACTTGCCATTCCGTTGTTGTTATTTTCTGAAAATATCAGAAAATGGGTTAAGATGGCAAGGACTACCTTTTTATCTCTTTTATTGGGGTTATTGTCTGTCTTTATTATGATCATAATCGGATTCATGATTTTCAAGGAAATAATTCCGGATGCCTGGAAAATTTCGGGCATGCTGGTCGGTGTTTATTCCGGAGGAACACCTAATCTGGCAGCGATCTCTGAAATGCTCGATGTGAAGGAAGAAATCTATATTCTCACCCATACCAGTGATTTGATAATCGGTGCTTTGGTGCTTTTATTTCTGATTTCTGTGGGACAACGGTTCTTTTTGAGTTTTTTGAGACCTTATAAACATATTGATGACGAAGAAGAAAGATTGAAGAACAATAACAGCGTTGCTGAATTTGAATCTTATGAAGGTATTTTCAGTAAAGAAATATTTTTTCCATTATTAAAAGCTTTCGGTTTTACGATAATAATTTTTGCAATCGGAGGTGGACTGAGTTTTCTCTTCTCAAGCAATTACCAGGCTGTGGTTGCCATTCTCACCATAACTACCCTGGGAATAGCTGCTTCGCTGGTGCCAAAGATAAATAAGATTAAAAAGACTTTTCCTGCTGGCATGTATTTTATACTGGTTTTCAGTGTTGTAGTTGCGTCTATGGCCGACCTGCGGGAAATGATCGGGAACGGGCATTCCATTGTATTGCTTTCAATTTTACTCTTTATAGTGCTTGCAGTTGTGGGTTCCTTACTCTTACATGCATTTTTTTCATGGATTTTCAAGATCGATGCTGACCATTTCATTATTACTTCAGTGGCTTTATCCATGTCGCCTCCATTCGTGCCTGTGATTGCCGGAGCAATTAAGAATCGCCACATTGTTCTGCCCGGCCTTATCCTTGGGATAATCGGTTACGCCGTGGGGAATTATCTGGGTGTTATTGTTGCTTATTTACTAAAGTAAGCCTCAACCTGTGTTTTGTAATATTTTTTATCTGTCAAAAGCCCATTATCTTAGCAGGTAAATATAATTCATTCTTATGCGTACACTTCTGGTTAATATCCAACAATTACTTCAGGCTGATGCGGATCCGCCCGCATTCCGGAGCGGAAAATTTATGAAGGATCTGCCAGCCCTTGACAATGCCTTTTTACTTATTGAAAATGAAGATGTAACTGAGTTTGGTTCAATGCACTCATTGGACGAAGATATCAAGGCCTCTTCGGATGAGATTATCGATTGCACCGGCAGGATTGTAATGCCTGCCTTTTGTGATCCGCATACTCACCTTGTTTTTGCGGGGAGCAGAGAAAAAGAGTATATTGACAAAGTTAAAGGCTTATCTTACGAAGAAATTGCCAGAAGGGGAGGAGGCATCCTGAATTCTGCAAAATTATTAAATCAAACTTCTAAAGATGAATTATTCCGCCAATCTTCATCAAGAGTTGAGGAGATTATGCAACTGGGAACAGGTGCTGTGGAAATAAAAAGCGGTTATGGATTGAACACCGCTGATGAACTGAAAATGCTCAGGGTCATTCGCCGCTTAAAAGAAACTTATCCCATTGAAATAAAATCAAGTTTTCTTGGTGCTCATTCTTTTCCAGCAGAATACAGAGAAAACAGAAAGGCATACGTTGATATGGTGGTGGAAGAAATGATTCCTGCAGTTGCTGCAGAAGATCTTGCTGATTATATCGATGTGTTTTGTGACAAAGGTTTCTTCAGTGTTGAGGATACCGATCGTATTTTAAAGGCAGGCAGGAAATATGGGATGAGACCAAAGATTCATGCCAATGAGCTGGATTATTCCGGAGGCATACAGCTTGGCGTGAAATATGATGCCCTTTCGGTCGATCACCTTGAGTATACAGGAGAGGATGAGATCAATGCTTTAAAGGACAGCGGAACTATGCCAACAATTTTACCCGGGGCATCCTTCTTCCTGGAACTGGATTGGGCTCCGGCAAGAAAAATGATGGAAAGCGGACTCCCGGTTGCCCTGGCTTCAGATTTCAATCCCGGATCTTCCCCCTCAGGCAATATGCAGCTTATTATGTCACTGGGACTTATAAAATTACACATGCTCCCCGAGGAAATTGTAAATGCAGTAACCCTCAATTCAGCTTATGCCATGGGAGTTGAGGATCAGTACGGAACAATTACCCCGGGCAAAAAAGCCAGTCTTATTATCACCAAAAACATTCCATCCATGGAATTTATTCCTTATGCTTATGGTTCCGATTTGATTGAAAGAGTCATGGTAAGGGGAAAATTTGTGAGGTGATGTGATTACGCCCCGGCAAACAGACCCTCGGGGTTTAAGACCCTCAGGGTTTCAAAAACCCTGAGGGTCTTAAACCCCCTTTCAAAAAATCTTAACCCACATTTTTGAATTAAGCATTAATGAGGAAGATATAATTAATCAACTTGCAAGATATTGTTGCTACGATAAACGCAAGAGGCTAAATATCAAACAACAATTGGAAATACTATGCTTTAGTTGACGCGTATGCCGACAGGGGTCAAATTTGAATAGCCACGGGTGCCCCTGTCCGCCTTTGGAGGCAGGGCATGGCTGCGGACAGGTTATTTCTTAATAGTCTTTTAGACAGCCTCTAAGCATTTCACATTAGCTATTTGGTGATATGCTATCCCGCAAAGCTGGACAGGCTATTTTGTATGTTGGGATTATCCGTCTATCTTTGTGCCATCTGGCTTAAAGTTAATTTTAAGTTATCTTTGCTCTTTGAC
>CAZGTU010000132.1:9212-10780 GCA_964528675.1 uncultured Bacteroidaceae bacterium | reverse complement strand
CAAATAACCTCCCTGGATTTTTCTCACCGTTTAGTACAGGAAGTACAAAAAATTATATGAAGTTTAAAGATTTACAATTAATAGCCCCTGTTTTACAGGCGCTACATGAAGAAGAATATAGTATTCCAACCTCAATACAGGAACAGGCAATACCTGTTATTTTAAAGAAAAGAGATGTTCTGGGAAGTGCGCAAACAGGCACCGGGAAAACAGCTGCCTTTGCAATACCAATTATCCAGCACATAAGTCTTGACAGGAAACGCAATTTGCACAATCGGAAAGTCAGGGCACTGATCATTACTCCCACAAGAGAGCTGGCCATACAGATAGGGGAAAGCTTCAGTACCTATGGAAGGCATACGGATATAAGAAATACAGTTATTTTCGGAGGTGTGGGTCAAGGATCTCAAACAACGGCCCTGCGAAAAGGTATAGATGTTCTTGTAGCTACACCTGGCCGTTTGCTTGATCTTATGAATCAGGGATTCGTTTCACTGCAGGACATCGAATACTTTGTTCTTGACGAGGCCGACCGCATGCTCGATATGGGTTTCATCCATGATATTAAAAAGATCATAGCCAGCTTACCAAAGCAAAGACAGTCCCTGTTTTTTTCTGCTACCATGCCGAAAAATATAGTGCAACTCTCTCAGACCATTTTAAGTAATCCGGTAAAGATCGAAGTAAGTCCTGTATCCTCTACTGCCGATACCATTCAACAATATATTTATTACACCAATAAATCGAACAAGAAGGACCTGCTCATCCACGTTCTGGAGGACAAGCAAATTAACCAGGTGCTTGTTTTCTCAAGGACAAAACATGGTGCCGACAGAATTACAAGAAATCTAACCAAGAAGAAGATCAAGGCAGCCGCAATCCATGGCGACAAAGCACAAAACCAGAGGCAGAAAGCCCTTGCACAGTTTAAAGGGGGTAATGTCAGGGTGCTGGTAGCAACTGATATTGCAGCCCGGGGAATTGATATTGACAGCCTGCAGTATGTGATTAATTATGACATCCCAAATGAATCTGAAACTTATGTGCACCGGATTGGAAGGTCGGGCAGGGCAGGAGATACAGGAACCGCAATTTCACTTTGTGAGCCTGAGGAGAATGTATATGTAAGGGATATTGAAAAACTGATCAGGAAGCAGATCAAAGTCGTTCGGGACAATCCATTTCCACAAACAGAGAAACCTATGAATGCTACAGAAAAGAAAGAAGCGGAAAAAGAAAAACAAAGGAAAAAGCAGGAGTTCTTTGCTTCGAGAAACAGACACAAGCAAGGAAGAAATCATCGGGATAGACATTGATAAATTCGTGATTACTGTTTTATTCCAACACTAGTTTAAATTGCTTTCTCTTTATTCTTTTTAGACCCATCATCATGATCAGGAATGATAATAAATGATGTTATCTTATTGGTTACAATCTTTTGACATGCCACTATCTTTTAGTTGCGTTTCATAAATTTATTTGATATATTTGTGTTAGAAGTTTCAATTGGATGACAAAATTTGAAAAACTGGTTTCCAGATTTCTGACAAGGCCAAAGGATTTTAAAT
>CAZGTU010000132.1:0-9112 GCA_964528675.1 uncultured Bacteroidaceae bacterium | reverse complement strand
ACAAAATTTGAAAAACTGGTTTCCAGATTTCTGACAAGGCCAAAGGATTTTAAATCCAGTGAATTAAAGAGGATGCTGAGCGGCTTTGGTTACATTGAATTGCAGGGTTCGGGCTCTCGGGTAGTATTTTTCAACGAGAAGTTAAAACATAATATTAAACTACACAGGCCACATCCTGAGAATATATTGAAAGCTTATCAGATTGATTTAGTCCTTAATGAATTGAAATCAAAGGATTTAATATGAAAGATGTTATCACATATAAGGGATTTATAGGTTCTGTGCATTTTTCCTCCGAAGACAGAGTGTTTTATGGAAAGGTCGAGGGAATAAATGATTTAATAAGCTTTGAAGGAAAAACTGTGGATGAACTTGAAGAGGGTTTTAAGTACATGGTAGATGAACATATTAAAGATTGTAAAAAAAACAATCTTCCACTGGAAAAATCCTATAAAGGAAATCTCAATATTCGTTTAACCCCGGAACTTCATAAGAAGGCAGTTCATAATGCAGCATTAAAGGGCATTTCATTGAATCAGTATATTAATGAAGCCATTAGAAAAGAATTGCATGTATCTGAGCCGGATCCGGGAAAAGATTATACCCAAGAAGAGAATTAGCTTTCTAACCCCATTTCTCCATCAGGGCCTCCTGCATGCGGATTTCATAGTTCTGCGATTCAGGTGAAAGCTCCAGGACTCGTACGGTTTCCATAAGCGATTCTCCTTCCTCACCCATCCAGTCAATAATGTTCAATACTTTCAAAGTGGCATAGGAATTATCCAGCAACAGCTCTTCCAGCACCTTCTTGCCTTTTTCAACTTCCCCGGTTTTGATAAGGGTCCAGGCAGCCATGGCACGTACCTCGTGGGAAGCATCGTTGAGCACTTTCATGGCTCCAAGCCTGTCGTTTAAGAGGAAGCATCCGGTGATGGCCCAGTACCGTATACCGGGGTCATCGTTTGTGAGCATTATTCTGAGCCTGTCGAGATTATCCGGATCGGCCTCCAGTGCAATATCTGACGCATCGAGCAGACCGGGAAGGTTATACAATTTTGGGTCGCGCACCATTTCATAGATGGTCATACTGTTGTCCTTTGCACGTTTCACCATTTCACTTTCAGGGATCAGCGCGGCGTCATGTATTTCGAGTTGCCATTCCCGCAGTGCCTTGCGCATATCTTCGATCTTATCTGCATACCCTGGGTCATTGATCAGGTTATTGGTATTGTCCCAGTCTTCGGTAAGGCTATAAAACTCCTCTGTATACAATTTAGGGTAAAAATACTTTGACCTGTCAATATCGCCCGGATTATTCATTGCATAATCCTCCCAGGCAACGGTAGCTTTCATCTTCCAGAGGTAGTTCAGGTGCTGCATCCAGGGGGTGTAAGGCATATAATTTTTTATATATACAAATTCCTTGTCGTAAACTGCACGGGCATTTTCAGCACGTTCATCCATCCTTCCCCTGAAGGAAAAGTGGTAGTCGCGTTCGTTATCCTGTTCGTTTCCAAGGAAAATTTTTCCCTGCATATAATCGGGTATTTCAACCTTACAGAGGCTCAAAAAGGTTGTCGGCATATCGATAAAGCTAACAATACGGTCGACAGTGGAGCCCGGTGCATTATTCGGGTAAAAGGATTTATATTTTTCCGGGATACGTACAATGAGTGGTGCGTGAATACCGGTGGCATGCAGGTAACGCTTCGAGCGTGGCAGAACTCCACCGTGGTCTGAATTATAGACTACGATGGTATTTTCGGCTAGTCCAAGCTCCTCAAGCATAGCCAGTGCATCCCCAATGTTGGCATCCATTCGCCTTACTGCATCATGGTATTTGGCATAGTTTTTCCTCACATTGGGCAGGTCGGGATGAAAATCCCGGAGATCGGTACTGTCGGGGTTGTGAATGGTATTCTCAACATCACCCTGTGCACGACTCTCGTGTGATTCAAAGAAATTGATGATCTTAAAGAATGGCTGGTTTTCTTTCAGGGCATCCCAGTTTGTAATGATTTCCCCATCACCCCGCTGGTCCATATCGTCCCAGCAATCATTATCCGGTCTTCCCCCGATATTATAATCGGTCTTGGCACCATTGCTCACGTAGTAGCCGGCAGCCTTGAGGAGGTCGGGATAGTACCTGATGATATCGTGTGGTATTTCATTGCGGGAACGCATGGGGTGAGTTCCGTTTGAAATGGCATGCATGCCGGTGATCCATGTGCTGCGTGAAGGTGCACATACCGGCGCGTTGGCATAGCAATGGGTGTAACGGAAGCCACTTTCTGCGAGTGCATCGAGGTTAGGGGTGTCGGCATATTTGTTCCCGTAAGATCCTAACCAGTCGATGTTATTGTCTTCGCTGGTGAGCCACAGAATGTTCGGTGGTTCGAGGGTTTCTTCAGTATCAGTACAGGATGAAAGAATGATCAGGGATAGAATCAGAAGTGTGAATGTTGAACGTATCATATTAGTTGTCTTAATTGGCGAACGAATATAAAGAGATTTGTTTTGCTTTGCAAATATCGCATATTGCGTTTCGCATATTGCGAAATGTCAAAAGAAAGTCTTTTTTTGAAAAAAACTTATCATGAATCCATTTCTAATTAAAGGGTATGTCAGTCCGCAATTTTTCTGCAACCGGAAAAAAGAAAATAAATTCCGAGATCATTAATCATATTCTTGATATATCCCATTTACATACCTATTACGTCCAGGCAATAGCTAATTTTCTTTACAGTCAGGAAAAATTACCTTCAAGCATTTCAGAATTTGATATACTATACAGAGAATTTATACTTGAAAAAAGTGTTTTTTACAGTGAGTTACCGGAGATACTCACGAAGCATCAATTTTCTGTTCTAAAGGGAATAGCAAGATCCGGAGTAGTGGAGAATCCAAATTCTGCAAGCTTTATGGAAATTTCAAGAATACGAAGTTCCAGCAGCATGTACAGGGTTATAAATTCATTGCTGGATAAACATCTCATAATAAAAGAGGATGGTAAATTAAGAATGTATGATGTATTCCTGGAGCATTTCTTGAAATTTACAATCTAGGATACTATCTGATTAGATACAGAAATAAAATCACATCGTCTGGTCATTGAGCGAGGGCTTATCAACGGCAGAGACCATTATTCCTGTCTGGATCTTGGCCGTGTGGAACAGAACAATCACGGGAGGTTTGATTATTCACTCAGACCGGGGAATCCAGTATGCATTTAATGAGCTTTTAGAGATCCTCAAAGCAAATAAGATGGTTACACAGAGCAAGAGTCGGAAAGGTAATTGTTGGGTAAATTCGGTTTTCACCTTATCCATTTCTACTACTGGTAACCAATCATCCATATTGCCATAATTTGACCTGTCTATTTTAAATGGTGCTAATAATTCAAATTCTTCATAAATTAATATATTTTTTGTTATTGAATTATTTTCTATTTATACTCATTTGTGTTTACAAATTATATTTTTTATAATTTTTTTATCTTCCATTATCTATTAAAATTCATATTTATAACTGATAAATGGAACCGGGCTGATAAAGAAATCGTCCTCAATATTGTCATACTTCAGATTATATTTTTTCCCCATATACTGTTTTCCCAGAATGTTTTTTAATTGTAAGGTAATTATTGATGAACCCTTCGAACCATTTATTATATAGTTTATCGCAAGATCCGAAGAGTTCTCAAGGGGGGCATAACGATCAATAAACGGTCTTTCTTCATCATATATAATGGTCCCTGCAAGCTGAGTAGCCAGCTTATCAACCGGGTTATACCAGTAGGGTCCCATAAATGTGAACCTAACATTAATACCTAATAGGTTTTTATCATTAATTTCCCATTCTTTGCCACCCAGGACATTTATCACAAAACCACCATTGTAACGCGTCTGGTATTCTTTGCCATCACCACCGGTGTATTTTGAATCATATATAGATGAAGTGGTCATAAAGTAGAACCCATTGTTGAGAAATCTTTCCAAAGTAATATCAATGCCTATATTTCTCCCGGTACCCTTATTCACTAATTCTCTGTTGAATGTCCAGTCGCTCATGAAATTAACCATAGAATACAAGCTATTATCCTCTACAGGCACATCGTATAGTTTTTGGTAGTAAGGTTCGATTTTAAGTCTCAGATTTTCGCTTATTGACCAGTCATGTGCAAAAACGAAATGATGTGCTTTCATTCGCTTAAGTTTTTTATTTGGATAATAGACTTCACCATTCATTTTCGCAGCTTTTACGAAATACACAAACAGTGGTTCTACCTGGCTATGATTTCCATATCCGAGTGAGACCTGGTGATTCCTATTTAACTTCCAGCTTGCAGAAAATCGTGGTTCAACATTGTATTCATTATTTATTTCCAGCCATGAAGCGTTTATCCCTCCTGTGATGAATAAATTCCGGTTTACTTTGAATTTTCCCTGAGCATATCCTTCAAGTAACCAGCTATGGTCTCGACTATCCATTAATTCAATGAATTCTCCACTTTCATAATCTCGGGTTTTACCAGATAACTCATACCAGTGCAATTCTGATTCAATACCCAATTTCATAGAAAAGCGGGAATTAAATACACGCGTCAGTTTATTTGTAAAAGCAGTTGTAGTATTTATCATGCTTATATCATGCAATGGAAAGAGTTCTTCAGGGTATGAGGGATCAAGTCGCGAGCTTTCCCTATATAAATGTTTAGAGCCATTCATGGAAATGCTTGAATGTATATAGGTGTTCTCTTTAAGGCTTCCAGAATACGATAATCCCGATGCACCCATATTATAATGAAAATCCATTTGCTCTCTATTCTCCGGATAGATCCAATCAGATGGAATATCGCTACCCCTCATTTTTGAGTTGCTCAAACCACCAATACCCCAGAACGAGAAAGTTCCAGCATTTTTTGTCGGCAAATTGATTTTATAGGACAAATCCTGGTAAACAGGTAATTCATCGGTAAAGTTAACCTCGGGCAATAATGGAAAAACGAGCGCCATGGTTGAGTATCGGTAGTTGAAAAGGTAAGAGGCATTGCCTCCTTTTTTAAAAGGCCCTTCTGCAGCAGCTTCAATACCCTGGATACCAACCTGAATTGCGTATTCTCTTTCGAATCTGTTTCCATTGCGAAGTTTCATGTCAAAGACACCTGCGCTTGCATTTCCGAATTCTGCGGGGAATGCCCCGGTATAGAAATCCGAATTTGCCAGTAACTGACTGCTAAATACCGTTAATCCCCCTCCTCCAACTACATTAGAACCGGAAAAATGACTGGGTACAGGGATATCGGTTCCTTCAAGTCTCCAGGCCAGTCCTTTTGGAGCATTTCCTCTTATAACTATTGCATTTATATGTGGTGCGACTGAGGTAACACCGGCAAAATTAGCGGCCATGCGACCAGGATCATCAATAGCACCGGCATATCGACTGGCTTCCTCCACGGAAAAAGCTCTTGCACTAACAGTCGCCATACTGTTAATCGGACGGTCTTTTCTTATATCAGGCTTTACTACAACCTCCTTCAGCTCAGATAATGAAGACTTTAGCTTGATTTCAAGAATCAGTTCACTTCCTGATGTAAGAAGTAGTTCAGGTATAATTGCCGCTTCATATCCTACAAAGCTAACCTGGATGGTGTAGCGCCCGACCTCAATGTTTTCAAGGATAAAATTCCCGGATAAATCTGCGATAGCACCTTTATTTTCCTCGAGTATTACTACTGTTGCCCCTGGCAATGCTTCCATTGTCTCGGCATCAAGGACAAGACCACGAATGTTTTGGACGGGCTTTTGCGACAGGGCAGTGCTGCTTAATAAAAGTATCGAAATTATGCCACAAATGATCATCCTGTTTTTCATACTAACTGCTATTTTTCTATGTTAATGAATTCATATTTTCATACTTCAACCTATGAAATCGTCTATTTTTAAGGACATATTTGCCGGAAGCGTAAAGTTTTTGGATTTAATATGCCGAACATATTCACCTTGATTATCGGGAATACATTTAATCATTCGTGAAAACATTGCTCCGGTAAGTATTTTACAAGTTGTGAACATAGCAAGTTTAGAATTCGCTGTTTTTTCGTTCAAAATCATGTTAATTTCTGGAACTTAATTTTTTCATTTTTGCAAAGACGCATAATTGTATCCTTGCCAGTAATTAAAGCAACAGGTAACCCACCGGGGGGTTGCAACCATTGTCCGCTTAACATCAGATTTTTTAGTCCTTTGATTTTTCCTGTATGTATCAGTGATTTCCCCGACAAGGTTGGCCAAAACCCCATAAATGCGCCCCGAAATGCATTGCAATAATGTTGATAGGTTTGTGGACTGGCAACATCCAGTAATTTAAGTTTGCCTTTCATATATGGGAAACGTGCTTCCATTGCCTTAATAACTTCCTCGCCAACGCGATTTTTTTCTTGCGTATATTGTTCTTTATCTCTTATAAGTTTTTCCCATGCTGTCAATTCAGGCTCAAACTGATTTATAGCAAATGTAACGACTGAATGTCCTTTTGGGGCAAATTCTTTTTCATAGGCATAGTGAGTCATTTGCAAATGTTCAATTGGCTTACCATTCTGGTTAATGTTAATTGAATTAACAGGGAAACGTAATGTACGCGGAATATCATCCATAATACCTTCGTAACCAATACTTACATAAATGTTTGATGCCAATGGATAGTCCTTTGGATTATTGTACCTTTTTTGAAATTTCGGGTCATTATATTCTCCTTTGAGTAGTCTTTCATACAGGACTTTTGCATCACAGGCTGCAATAAAATAATCGCCTGTAAAAGATTTACCATTCCTGCAATTAATTTTATTGACCTGCTTTCCTTTAATGGTCAAATCCGTTACCTCACATGAGGTTTCAACTTTACCCCCTAACGAAAGGTATTTATCCACCATGCGCGACGCCATGGCTTTAGAACCACCAAAAGGTATAGATGATTGTTTTCCGGTAAACGTACCTAAAGGAAAGAGAACTGAGATGGAACTAAAATTTCCTTCGGGCATAAATGAATTAATAGCTCCTTTGAGTGCAGGGTGTTTAAATTTATCGGCAAGGTCATGAACGCTAAGTTTACTGTATTTCTGCATGACGGGACCAATGTCTTTCATTGACGCCATAAATTTTATTTTTTCAATAATACTCATCATATCCATAGGCTTTCCGACAGGCATTTGAAATGACTGCAATTTTTTAATGGCGCCGCAAAATTCCTCGATTGAATTCTTGTCGTCGGGGGATATTTCAAGCCAACTTGATTTAAGTCGGTCAAGATCACGATAGAAGTTTACAGTTATATCCTGATATTCAAAAGCAAGAAAGCTTTCGGGATGATATATTTCAACGCCATCTAAAGCCCCAACGGACTCCCAGAGTTGACGTATGGGTGTTCCTTCTTTTGTTCCTACTAACCAGTGGATGCAACCGTCAATATGGTAATTTTGTCTGTCCCAACCAGTACATTCTCCACCCATTGTATGATGTTTTTCAAGAATAATACTTTCAAAACCATTTTTCTGGGCAAAAATTCCAGCAGTCAAGCCAGAAATACCACCTCCAATGATTACTATTCTTTTCATATTCTTTTTCTTTAATTTACTTTGAATTAGTTTCTAAACTTGACCATAATACGATGAGTAAACCAAATAACCAGGCAAGAATATTGACCGTTATAACTTGCCTGATTTTGTTTTTGAAAAGCATTTCGGCTATTCATTTTTTTTATATCTATATCAGTATCCAAGCTGAAAATAATCCAAACATGATACTATATAAAATCGCTTCCAATTGAATAGTCCAAAACACTTTTTTTTTCACAAATTTCTTTTGCAGATATACAATTCCTTCAATGGTGTTGGAAAATGGAATTGCGCTGGCAAAATCTGCATATACAAACATTAAGGATGACATAAAAATAAATTGCATTCCGAAAGTCATGTCTTTTAAAAAAGGCAGTATCGGATACATTACTAATGACATGCATACAGCTCGAATAAATTGAGAGGGTATCAATAGTTTTGCTATACGTTTGCTTTCTTTTTTGTCTTCCATATTTCTGAAAAAGGACTTAAATAAGCGGTTTTTTCCTGAATACACTTTTCTGGCCAATTGAAGGTCAATAACTCCTGCAATTATGTAGCATACAAGATGGATTACAAAAAACAGCAAACTAAAAAGAATATAATCTTTCATGGTTTAATATTCTGATTTTATTGATTAATAATTTGTTTTTTAATTTCAGTGTGTTTTATTTAATTTCTCTAAAACATTTTCAATGATATTCTTAGATGGTACACCACTGATTTTCTCAACCACATCGTCGCCGTCAAAAATCAGTATGGTTGGTATATGTTGAACCCTGTATTTGTCTCCAATCTCATGGCAATCATCGTTCGATAGTTTTATAAAACGGAATGTTTCTCTCCATTTTTTTTGAAGTATAGACAATGCCCCCTCAAGAATAATCGCACTACCATTCCAGTCATTAGTAAACAGCACCACCACCATCTTATCGGTTTTTGTTACCTCCTTCTCAAAATCGCTGCATTGTATCTGTTTCATTTTTGTTTTTAGAATCCTATTAGACAATAGATGTGCCAATCTTTAATAAATTTGAAACACCAGCAATGTAAATTACATTTAATCAAGGAGATAAAATTGGAATGCAAAAATTGGGCAGAAGTAGGTAAGGATCGATATTTGACGAAATATCGGCAGATGACGAAATATCAGCAATTATTTTAACGGTTGGATTGCCAGTTTTTTCATGCGCGATTCGAGGGTAGTGCGGTTCATTTTGAGCAGTTTTGCGGCGCCATAATACTCCAGTCATGCGATAATTCTAAATGTGGTGTGAGAGGCGCACTAGCGGACTTTAGTCCGGCAGGCGTTTACTCCTTTAGATTGGGCCATCGTGCTTTTTCAATCTTTATGTAGTGGTAATACATGCAGATAGTAATATTACCATGATTATTAATGTGCGCATCGTAAAATATCTTTTCATTTATTTAAAAAAATAACAACCATGTCATCATATAACTTATTATTTCAGCGTGCTAAGCTATACCTCTGAAATGAGT
>CAZGTU010000131.1:0-10780 GCA_964528675.1 uncultured Bacteroidaceae bacterium | reverse complement strand
ATTGCCCCAAAAAATTCCTTTATAAGAAATCCCAGGTCAATCCGTAAAAAGAAAATGAACTGATGAATGCACAGTCGAGAAAGTTTATTGTTACATCGGGTAAAAAAACAATAAACTCTATAGTTGGGTTAATAGAGAAAAGTTTCTTCCGGTGAAGAAAATTAAACTCCAATAACAAATATTTTGAGTGAAGTATTCCGGAATGTGTATTTTAGCAGTTAAAAAAAGTATTTATCATTTATTCTTTTCTTAATTATATTGTATGCCCACATCTAAGAACTTTGGAACAGCACCTGTATTTTTCACTGCAATAGCCACGATCCTTGGAGCTATATTATTCTTACGTTTCGGATTTGCTGTTGGAACCCTGGGTTTCACCGGCACCATGTTGATAATACTGTTGGGACATATGGTCACAATTCCTACAGCCCTTGCTATTTCTGAAATTGCTACCAATAAAAGGGTAGAGGGAGGAGGAGAGTATTTTATAATCTCCCGTTCGTTTGGATTGAATATAGGAGCTACCATTGGAATTGCCCTTTATTTTTCTCAGGCCATTTCAGTTGCCTTTTATGTGATAGCCTTCACGGAAGCTTTCGAATCATTTTTTGATTTGGTATATAATCGTTACGGAATTTTTCTACCCAGGCAGGTTATTAGCATACCTGCAATGCTGGCATTATCTGTGTTAATACTTCGAAAAGGTGCTAACCTGGGAGTTAAGGCACTTTATGTTGTGGTGGGCATCTTATTTATTTCTCTTGTTATGTTTTTCCTGGGGAAAACCTCTTATTCAGAACAAGCGGAATTCGATCTGGCGAATGCGGCTTTTACCAATAAAGATAAATTTTTCTATGTTTTTGCGATCATTTTTCCGGCATTTACCGGAATGACAGCAGGAGTTGGATTGTCAGGTGAGTTGAAAAAGCCATCACGTTCCATTCCCATGGGTACTATTCTTGCTACAGTTTCTGGCATGATCGTTTATGTCTTTATTGCCTGGAAATTCAAAAACGCTGCCAGCGTAGATAAGCTTATCAATGATCAGCTTGTGATGGCTGATGTGGCGATTGCAGGTCAAATTCTCATTCCCCTGGGACTGGCGGCCTCCACTATTTCTTCGGCTATCGGGTCTATAATGGTGGCGCCAAGAACTTTACAGGCCCTTGCCAGGGACCGATCCCTTCCCTCAAGAGGACTCAATAAAAGGCTTGCCGCCATTCAGAAAGATACCGGTGAACCTTACAATGCAACACTACTTACTGCAATAATTGCACTGGTTTTTGTTGCTGCGGGAAATGTGAACGCCGTTGCAGAAATCATTTCAATGTTTTTCATGGTAACTTACGGCTCATTATGCCTGATATCATTCCTTAACCATTTCGGAAGTTCACCCGCCTACCGGCCTTCTTTCCGCTCACGGTGGTACATATCGCTTATCGGTTTTCTCTTTGCCACTGTATTTATGTTTGCCATCAATTTTGTTTACGCAATTCTGGCGGTGGTAATGATGATCTTAATCTACATTATAACCGATTATTCTAATCGTGATAGAAAAGGCCTGGAAGCGATTTTTACCAATTCCTTATTCCAGATCAACAGGAATCTGCAGGTTTATCTTCAAAAAACAGCCAAAAGCAAGGAAAATAAGGAATGGAGGCCCTCTGTCATTTGTATTAACAGGGATTCTTTTAAGCGTGAGGGTTTGTTCAGGGTATTGAACTGGATTTCTTATAAATATGGTTTCGGTACATACATTCATTTAAAAATCGGATATTATTCAAGAGAGGAAAGTGAAAAAGCGGCAGATGATCTTCAGAGACTCATACAAAAGTATGATAAGTATAAGAATCATGTCTATATTGATACACTTCTCTCTCCTTCCTATACATCGGCTATTGCCCAGGCTATTCAGCTACCCGGTATATCAGGAATGGAAAATAATATGGTAATGTTTGAGTTTGACATGGAACGGCCGGAGGAACTGAATGAGATCATGGATAACCTGGCATTGGTCAAAGCAGGAAAATTCGATATCTGTATTCTTGGTTCGAGCAAAATACCTTTTGATTTTAAGAAAGATATTCATGTATGGATAAGAAGCACTGACCAGGAAAATTCACATTTGTTGATTCTTCTGAGTTTTATTATACTGGGACATCACGACTGGAGAAAAAGTAATATTAAAATATTTGCACTATGCAAGCAGGGTAAAGAAGTGGATACCCGAAACCAACTGGAGGACCTGATCATTAATGGACGGTTACCAATTACCGCAAAGAATATTGAAATTATTTCTGAAGATCCCGACCGGGGTTATAAGAAGATCGTAAATCAAAAGAGTCATGAAGCCGGTCTTACACTCATAGGATTCAGGCAGGATGCGGTAAAGCATCAGGGGATTAATCTTTTTACCGGATTTGATGACATGGGGAATATTCTTTTTGTAAATTCTCACTCCCAAAAAGAAATATGAGATGATTAATAAACTAAACCTTCAGGCAGAAAATTTTGACTCCCTGATTATTACTGTCGCAGTAGTGCTGGCATCAATCAGCATTGGATGGTATATCATTTATAAGATTCGAAAGGAATTACGACTGGTAAAAGAAAAGAGCCGAAGCCAGGGTATATTCAGGAAAGCCTTGCTTCCTTTTACCTTTCTGATAATTATAATTGCCCTTAGCCTGAATGTTGAGCTTATATTTTCGAATGATGATATAATTAAGGTTGTAAAGGATATACTAAAAATACTCACCATTTCTGCTGTCGCATGGATCACAATTAATGCAATCAGAATAGGAAGAACCATAATGTTTAACCGTCTGGATATAAGCCAGAGAGATAATCTTAAGGTCAGGAAAATAATGACACAGTTCAGGATCATTGAACGGATACTGGTCTTTGTGATAATTTTTATTGCGATTGCACTTGTCCTTATGACTTTCGAATCAATCAGAAGTCTTGGCGTCAGTTTGTTTGCCTCGGCCGGTATTGCGGGTATCATTCTTGGTCTTGCAGCACAAAGGGTTATCGGAACCGTGCTTGCGGGTTTCCAGATTGCAATAACCCAACCCATTCGTCTTGATGATGTATTGGTAGTGGAAGGAGAATGGGGATGGATTGAAGAAATTACACTTACCTATGTTGTTCTCAGGATCTGGGATAAGCGAAGATTAATCCTGCCCACTACCTATTTCATTGAAAAACCCTTTCAAAACTGGACCCGCGTTTCGGCTGATATTCTTGGAAGTGTATTTATTTATACCGATTATGAGATGCCCGTTGAAAAGTTGCGGGAGGCCTTTCTTGAAATGGTTAAAAAAACAACTTTCTGGGACGGGAATGTAGCAGTTATGCAGGTTACAAATGCCACTGACCGCATAATGGAGATCCGTGCACTGATGTCTGCTCCCGATTCTCCTACAGCCTGGGATCTGCGGGTTCACATTCGTGAGGAATTAATCCGCTTCCTGCGCGAAAACTATCCTAAACACCTGCCGAAAACCCGGGTGATGATGGAAAAAGACAAATGACCCTCTTCGCGGGAGAATTTTCCACCCTAATTGGCACGGAATTACCTTTAAGATCTTCATGCTTTTTCTATTTTGGACGAGGAATTTAAAAAGAAAAAGCCATGAAGTTTGAAGTTAGGTATGCAGCACATCCGAAAGATTTTAAATCTTATGATACAAAAAGAATAAGAGAAGATTTTCATGTTCCCTCTCTTATGACAGAAGGTGAAATACGCCTTGTTTACAGTCATTACGATCGTATGATTATTGGAGGAATAGTTCCGGAAGGCAATGAATTAAAACTGGAATCAATTCCTTATCAGATGACGGATAACTTCCTCGATCGGAGAGAGATCGGAATTATTAATGTAGGAAACAACGGACGGGTGATAGCCGATGGCGAAGAATTCATATTGGGTAAGATGGATGCACTTTATATCGGTAAAGGAAAAAAGGATATTCGATTTCTTTCATCCGATAATAATAATCCAGCCAGGTTTTATGTCAATTCTTCTCTTGCTTATTCAGAATTTCCTTCTAAACTCGTGAAAAAGGAAGAAGCCAACCCGGTATACCTCGGAGAAGAAAAGCATTCCAATAAGCGGGTTTTAAATCAATATATTGTTCCCGGAATTGTGAATACCAGCCAGTTAATGATGGGGATTACCACTGTTTTTGAAGGCAGCTCATGGAACACTATGCCATGTCACAGGCATGAATTGCGAATGGAAGCTTATTTTTACTTTGACATTGAAGAAGATCAGGCAGTTTGTCATCTTATGGGAGAACCGGATGAAACTCGTCCTGTCTGGCTGGTGAATGAAGAAGCGGTCCTTTCTCCACCCTGGTCAATACATACCGCTTCCGGAACTACACCCTATAATTTTATCTGGGGAATGGCCGGCTCAGATAGTGAAATGGATGGAATAAAAATCCCCGATCTTAAGTAAATACAATGGAAAGAGAAAGTAATAAACCTTACGTTAATGTTCCTGAAACCATCCACCGGCCTCCATCCAGGATAGAGGTAGAAACCTTAATCCGGAAGGTAGCTGATAGAATTCTGCAGGAAACCAGGTATGGATTCCGGGTAAATGGTACGGAATATGAGGAGGTGCCAGGTAATAATCAGATTGAGGCTGTGAAACTCCTTAGCGGTCACACCGATTGGAAATACTGGAACGGTGTGATCAATATCGGAATGTTTCGTTTGGGAGAAGAATTGAACAATGAAAAATACATTGAGCATCCTTATGATTTCTTCAGGTTTGCATTTGATAATCTTGGATTTTTTAAGAAGCTCTTTGATGACCGTGTCCCTGAAGCTCCCTTTCATCAATACTTTAGGATGGACAGGCTCGACGATTGCGGAGCATTGGGAGCTGCCCTGATTGAAAATATTCAACGGGGTGAGAATAGTGAGAAATATAATCAGCGTATTGAGGAGACCGCAGATTACATTCATACTAAGCAGGACAGATTGTCGGACGGGACTTTTGTCAGAAAGCGGTTTAACCGGACCACAATGTGGGCTGATGATCTTTACATGAGCGTTCCTTTCCTTTCACGATATTATATTTATTCAGAGAATAAAAAATTCCTTGATGATGCAATAAAACAGGTTAAAAACTTTCATAAAAGGCTTTTTTCAGAGACGACTGAGCTTTATCACCATTGCTGGTATGCTGAATCCGATATACATGGCGTGGCTCACTGGGGAAGAGCAAACGGATGGATGGCAATGGCAGTTTGTGATCTGCTGGATCATATGCCTTCATCACATCCTGAGAAGGATGATATTATCAGAATACTGCTGAAGCAAATAATTGGTTTTTCCCGTTATCAGTCCAAAAACGGGATGTGGCGACAATTATTAAATAAGGAGGACGCGTGGCTTGAAAGTTCTGTAACAGCTATGTTTACCTATGCGGTTGCCAGAGCAGTCAATAATGGATGGATTGAAAATATTTACGCTTCCATTGCGGTAAATGGCTGGAAAGGCCTGTCTGAAAATATATCACCGGGGGGAGAACTTGAGAATGTCAGTACCGGATTTAATATTAAACAGGATTTGCCTTTTTATTACAATATACCGGTTGAAAAAGGAGGTGCTCACGGGCTGGGCGCTTTTCTTCTCGCGGGAAGTGAAATGTTGAAGTTAAAAGAATACAGGGATTGCCTGTGGTGTTAAACTGATAAATAGAAACTCATAATGTTTGGATTGTCTTCGATTGATCTGATTGTTATCATAATATATTTTATTGTTTTAATATTTATTGGCTTCTGGTCTATGCGAAGGGTAAAGGACCAGGAAGATTATTTTCTCGGTGGAAGGAAATTCGGGAAAGTCATCCAGATGTTTGCAGCATTTGGACAGGCCACCTCGGCTGACACCGGACCTTCTGTTGCAACAACAACCATGAATAACGGAGCCTCAGGCATCTGGAGCGCCTTGATGATGCTCTTTTCAACTCCTTCTTACTGGTTTACGGGAGTGTGGTACCGACGGCTTCGATTGCTCACAATGGGTGATTTCTTTGCTGAACGTTATTCTTCCAAATTCCTGGGAGCTTCTTATGCCATACTTGCAAGCATCAGTCTTACACTTTTGCTATCGGTGGGTTTTATAGGGATGAGTAAGACCGTTCTTGTAATGACTCCGAAAAGTTTTGAAGAACTTACGGTTTCGGAGAAGGAAGAATATTTGCAGGCCAGAAAACTGGAAAAACTTGAGGCAGCAGATTTTACTACATTGAGTCAGCAGGAGAAAGAAGAGCTCGAAACATTAAGAAAAATTAAACCCCAGTCAAATTTTTCTCACATTGATAAAGCTATGTTAATTCTCACCATAGTGATCATTGTTATGATCTATTCAATAGCCGGTGGACTGGAGGCCGCCTTTATCAGTGACATGATGCAGGGAATCTTTATTATTATTCTCAGCATTCTTTTGATTCCCTTTGCCATGACTCAGATTAACCAGATTTATGGCAGTGAGGGATTCATGGGAGCTATGCGGACAATTCATAAACAGTTACCGGAATCGTTTTTTGAGATTTTCGGTTCACCCAATTCCATCGATTTCACCTGGTATTATATTATTGCCATAGGGGTCATGGCCACAATTAATGTGGCTGTTGGTGCCAATCAACTGGTAGCAACCGGTTCTGCAAAAAATGAATATAATGCTCGTTTTGGTCTTACATACGGGACCTATTTAAAACGTATTACAACTGTTCTCTGGGGAGTGACTGCACTTGCAGCAGTGTTGCTTTTCGGGAATGATGTTACCGATCCTGACCATCTCTGGGGTTATGCTTCAAGAGAGTTGCTGGGTCCGTTGAATATTGGACTGATCGGGTTGATGATAGCAGCCCTCATGGCAGCTTTAATGTCTACTGCAGATATGATGATGATAACTGCCTCGGGTCTTCTTACCTCTTCATTCTATCATCCATATTTCGGAGGTAAGTCCGAGAGACACTACGTTACCATGGGAAGATTGCTTGGTGCAGTGGTTGTCATAGGTGCTGCATTGATAACCCTGGTAAATGACAGCCTTTTCGGACAATTGAAACTTCTCTGGGAATTCGGAATGATCTATGCTGCGGGATTCTGGATGGGTATTCTTTGGAGACGTACTAACCGGAAAGCTGTGTGGTCATCCATACTCATTTCCCTGCTCCTGTTTTTTGTGTTGCCGGTTATTCTTCCTACAATCTTCAGTAATTTAAGGTACAATGAAAAACTTCTTTTACAAACGGATCCCCAGACGGTTACTCGTACCTATACTGCTACAATTGCTGATGTAGAGATGAGGGAACAGGATATACTGTCATGGGACGCTCTCTCAGAGGTGGGACGTACAAGGAGACCCAGGCCAGAGCCTCTTGTTGAAGGAAAACAATTTGAAAAAGACTATAAACTTCCGCGAAAAGCGATATTCTGGACCAAAGGCATCGCTATAGATGAAAATGGCAATTCCTATGGTTCCGGGTTGTTAAGTCTGGAACTGGTGTTTTACCAGGCCCTGGGCTTTGATCTTCGGAATAACAGTTATTCCCTGAATGAAACCATAAGAGTGCTTACGAGAACCATAATCCCCTTCTTAATCATTATTCTTGTGAGTTTTCTTTATACTCATACTCATGAAGAGAGAAAAGTGCTCGACAGATTCTATGTCAAGATGAAAACACCTGTAAAAGAGGATAAAGAAGAAGATAAAATAGAAATGGAAGAATCATATCGAAATCCCCATCGTTTTGATCATCTTCTTTTATTTCCAAAGACAGAGTGGCAATTTACCCGTTGGGACAGGACTGATTCCTGGGGATTCTTTTTCAGCGTATTGATGGTTATAGGAATACTTCTGTTTCTATATTTCGCTGTTAATCTGGGAGGAAAGATAGATTTCTGACATCAGGATCAATTCACCATCCTGTAAATCTCACTCCCTGCGAGCAGAAATGCTCCGGTGGCATATACGTGAAATTCGTCCTCATAGAAGGGATAAGGGCTTCCTGCAACCTGCTGGACA
Source organism: uncultured Bacteroidaceae bacterium (assembly GCA_964528675.1). Classification (GTDB taxonomy): domain Bacteria; phylum Bacteroidota; class Bacteroidia; order Bacteroidales; genus CAYRTD01. Next base: position 2,728 of record CAZGTU010000131.1, on the reverse strand, counting down.
TATCCGAGTCTGCCACTTTCATTTACATTATTGCACAGAGCGGCCCAGGCCTTTTTTACCTGGTCGGTATATTTTTTGTCAATTAATCCATTGTTAATACCCCATGCAAGGGCAAAAGTGAAAAACGCAGAACCGCTTGATTCCCCTATATCCAGATATTCCGGATCGAGCAGACTTACACGCCATAAACCATCATCGTCCTGGATTGCCAAAAGTTTATATGCCATTTCACGGTATTGATCCTCGAATTTTTTCCGTTTTTCATAATCCTGTGACAATTTCTCAAGTACCCTGGCAAGACCGGCTATAACCCAGCCATTTCCTCTCGCCCAGAAGACTTTTTCACCATTTTCTGTTTTTCTTTCAAAGAATCTGTCATCACGAAAATACAGTGAATCTTCTTTTGAATAGAGGTAATCTGAAGTTTTCCACCACTGGGTATCCATATATTCAAGATATTTTTCTTCACCGCTAACTTTCCACATCTGCACAAATGAAGGAGGTGCCATAAAAAGAGCATCGCACCATGTCCACCATTCAAACCTGTAGGGATTTTCTTCGAAAGAAATATCGGTAGCTTCATTGTACCTTCTTGCAAGATGAATATCCATGGCCCATTTTGCTTTATCGATCATTTGACGTTTACCTGTCAGGTTATAAAGCCATGCCCAGGTATCTACGATGGTTAATCTGTCAGCATGAAAAATATCATCCATGGGTTTCCATTTGTACCATTGGCCAATATTGATCAATTCATTCAGATAACGGTTTTTGCCTGTCAATTCATAAAGTTTTCGAATACCCGTGTACAGGGCACCATAATGCCAGTCCAGTGGGTGAGCGTTATACTTTGGATTGGCCAACTGCCAGTCGGCAGTTTTGATCATAATTTCTTCGATTGCTTCTTTATCGAAAGGATCATTAATCCCGGGAGAAAGGATATCCATTTTTAAGGATGAGTGGAACCTGTCCCTGAAATCACCACCCAGTTCCCTGAGTTTTGAATGATATGCAAAATGAAGGTACCTGGTGTTTTGCATCCATATCAACTGTAAGGGATTGTTTTCGCTTGCTCCACGCACAGCGAAAGGGCGGACATTATGCTTTTCAGATCCTTCCGTTATTTTTTCAATTTTCCAGGATTTACCTTCATTTTTGGTTTGCCATTTTTCGATTTCGAAAATACTGTCACGCTTTACTGATAGATAGATAATATCAGGTGATTCGTGATCAATATTCATTCCTCCCGAATAATTGGGCTCTGGTTCAACTTTTCCCTCAGGTGTTTCAGGAAACCATCCTCCTGAGTTGACAAGATCATAGTTTTTCCATTCTTTTCCGTTCCACCTCGCGTAGCAATAGATATGCGTGCTATCATCCGGGAATTTTGCATAAGCAATAACCGGTTTTTCATCAGCGTCCACAGCAATATCCCAGTTCCATGATTTTGATCCACCCTCTCTGGCATCATATACCAGATCGGCTTCAGAAGGTAGAACCGGACCGTCATCAAGATGTTTTATTTTACTGCCATCTGCTTTATAAAACGCAGCCTGATAATAGTACATATAATAGATACTATTTTCTTTTTCTTTCCTTGGATGGCCGTCAGTAAGAATGATATGGATCTTATCATTACCATCGGAATAGATTTTTGTATAGGGTCTTCTGAAACCGTAAATCCTTTCTGGCATGAAAAAAATTTTCCCTTTTGCCCAGGTTTCTCCATTATTATCGGAAAATGAGAAAGAGGGTTTGCCATCAATACCTCTCCAGAAGAGATAAATTCTGTCATTTTCAGCGCTGAGTCTAACAGGGTTGGTGTAAGTGTGATTCATGCTTCCCATTTCCGAAAGTTCCTCATCATTCAAATATAGTTCCTTCACTTGCCCCCAATTTTCTATACTTTCCGGTTCTTTGGATTTTATCAGGAACAAAGGCTGAACACCCATCATATGCATATTGAAAAACACGAGTAATTTGCCTTCTCTGTCAAATAATATTGACGGGTTGTTATGGTCGTCAATTTCAAGACTGTCAAACACTACCCTTGAACTTATCTCATTGGTTTCATGATCCAAATAAGCAATATGTATATCACCGTAATTATCCACCCAGCCGGTATAGGTGCGTTTGTGTTCTCCTTCATAATAAACAGCTCGAGGATCGGAAAACCAGCACCAGGATCCGTTAAAAGTCATGGAGCGATATTGTTCAGAATTGAAACCTTCAGTTTTTTCGAATTTTGAACGGACATAGTCCTGTGAAAAAACATTGATGATAAAGAAATTAAGAATTAGCAGGAAGAAATATTTTTTCATTTTTTGATTCTTAAAGAATGATTCATGATAAAAAACCATCATAAAAATAATAATTACCTGATAAATGCTACAAGCTTCTGCTAAAAACAAACCCCTATCCGTTCACCGCACAGCTCTTCCTCTTCTGTCCCTGAGCGTCAGTCGAAGGGCCATTGCCCTTACCTGATCCATGGTCTAATCCATCGCTAGAGACCCGCCGGGAACGGGTCGTTAGAGTCCACGCCTTTGGCATGGCCGTTAGAGCTTCGCGTCACAAATGATGAGATTTGGTGGCTTCAATGAACTCCTTTTTGGATCGAAGGAGCTTTAAGCTTCAGAGCTTTTCTCTTTTTCAGGAGGTCACTCGACTTCTCGGGATTAATTCATCCTCTATTTCCAGTTCACTTAACTCGACTTAGTTCGACTTA
>CAZGTU010000130.1:0-10928 GCA_964528675.1 uncultured Bacteroidaceae bacterium | reverse complement strand
GACATTGCTTTAACCGGGGGAGGTAACAATCCACAGCCTGGAGAGATATCCCTCGCCCATAATGGTGTACTGTTTCTGGATGAACTGCCTGAATTTAAGAGGAATGTGCTGGAAGTTATGCGGCAGCCGCTTGAAGACCGGGTGATCACAATCTCCAGGGCGAGATATTCTGTTGATTACCCGGCTTCTTTTATGATGATAAGCAGTATGAACCCATGTCCGTGTGGATATTTCAATCACCCGGAGAAGGAATGTCAGTGTGGCCCGGGGGGTGTGAAGAAATACCTGAATAAGATCTCGGGGCCTTTGATGGACAGGATTGATATACACATCGAGATTGTGCCTGTTCCCTTCCGGGACCTGTCTGAGCTGAGGGAAGCTGAACCCAGTGAGAAGATCAGGGAGCGTGTAATTGCCGCACGTGATTTTCAGACCCGGCGTTTTAAAAAGAAGAATTCGGTATATTGCAATGCCCAGATGTCGAGCAAGCTTATTCGAAAACATTGCGAGCTCGATACAGCTTCGGGTAAGATTCTGAAGAATGCCATGGAGAAGCTCGGCCTGTCCGCCAGGGCCTATGACAGAGTGCTGAAAGTGTCGAGGACAATAGCAGATATTGAGAGGAGTGAGAATATTGAAGCACATCATATTTCGGAGGCGGTGAATTATAGGAATCTGGATAGGGAGGGGTGGGCAGGGTGAGGATAGTAGGTAGTGTCTTAGCAACACAGCTGCAAATCCGGGTATCTAACTTTTATTGGCAATACTCAGAGTAATCGGTGATCGGTAGTCAGTAATCGGTGTGAACCACACAATATGGGGGTATTTGTCTTGAAATAGGGCAGTTGGGAGGAAGCAGAGCGTCAATCACACCGATTACCGGTTACTGATTACCGATTACTCTGAGTATTGCCAATAAAAGTCAAATAGCCAGGTATGAGGAATTATCGCTTAGGGAATAATAACTACTCCCCAAGTTCCTCCCACTCATACCCCATCCTCCGCAACGCCTCCCTTAGCGAGGCTTCGGGCTGGATGATGTTATAGTCTCCCCAGAAGGAGGGATCGTAGGAGAATTGCTGGTCGGATAAGATTGCATCGGGTTTTAGTCTTTCTTTCCTGGGGATGTTTTCGCGGATGCCGGGCTCGACTTCTGTGATGGCCATTTCAATACCAATGTTGTATAAGGAACTGAACCATTGGCGTTTTTTCCGGATCCTGAAACTTACCTCGGCCTGAACCATGCTGATATGGTACTTTTGATCTTTTTTTCGATACTCTACCCGGTAATTGGCTTTCTGGGGTCTTATCTTTATGAAAGGACTTTTCTTGACCAGGAAACGTTCGGGATTCTTTCTCAGTTCTTCCGGGGGGATAGAAAAATCGGCTGCTACCAGTGCAAAATCATTGGTGTTTACATATAACTCACCGCTGTAAAGAGCATATGGAATTTTTTCTTTAGGTGAGAATCCTATAAGATAGACCGACTGGTTCCTGTAGCTTACAATATTCCTGAATTCCAGATCGTAATATTTTTCGAAATCTACTAAAAGAAATTCTGGCCTCCTTTTTATAATATCAAGGTCAAGAGAGGATTCAATTCCTGATTGAATTTTCATGACAATGCTGTCCTCAGAACTGATATTTTGAAGTTTCCTTCCCCTGATGATCCTGACATTATCAGCTTTCAGGCTTAGGGTATATGGACTTTTAGCGATATCGATAATAGCTTCAGAAAAGGTAATAAAATCTTTGTTTTTTTGGACATATTCCCGGAAATAAGCGTCCATCGAGGATGGCTCATCAAGGTAATTGTGTGAAATGTTATTGATTAGCTCTTTGAGAACCTCATCAGGATTCTGATAGCGAATAATTACCTCCTGGAGTGAAATAACGTCTTTTTCCAGTTCGATCAGGATGTTTTCGGTCTTGTTCCTGTTAAGGTAGGTGTAATTATTTTTATATCCTATCATGGAGACCACCAGAATGGGATCCTCCAATTTTCCCGGTATCATCAAGGTAAATTCTCCCTGCTCATTGCTTATGATCCCTTTGTGGGTTCCATGGATCATTATGGTGGCAAAAGGAAGTTCTTCACCTGTTTGCCGGTCCCGGATCTTACCCGCTATTCTCAGTGGTGCAGTATCCTCTATATTTTCTTGTTCAGTTGTTGAAGTTATTCTCTTGTAAATTACGATATTTTTATCAATGAGCTGATAATTGAGATCAGGATTTTTGAAAAGGGAGTCCAGGGCCGTTTTAAGGGGTGCTTCATTAAGTTTCAGGCTGATTTTCTCAGAGCCTGAAAGGAGTTCTGAATCGAATGTAAAATAATAACCCGTCTGAAAGCTAATTTCCTCCAGCACCTTACTTGCGGGTTTGTTTTTCAGATCGAGGTTTATAGTTATGCCAGGAAGCTGGGAAAAGCCCTTAAAAGGCAATAAGAATAGTGTTATGGCGATTAACCAATTAAAACCTATTCTGTTGTAGAGACCGATGGGTTTCACCTCACTATTTTTGAATTCTTACCAGGTATTTTTCTTTTTTCTTTTCAATATCGAGATCAAATGCAAGGGCTATGGTTTCTAAAATGGCATCAATGGATTGTTTATGGTAGGAAGATGTTAACCTGAGATTATCAATATCCTGGTCTTTTGCAACTATTTTCACCTGGTAAGCATCTTCCAGTGTTTGAAATACATTCAGTATATTTTCGTTTTGAAAATGAAATTCCCGGGTTTTCCAGGCCAGGTAATTTGGATCTGAGAGATTCATAAGTTTTGCAGAATGGCGGTTTATTTCACTGTATTGTCCGTTGCTAAGGATAAGTTCATTTTTTTCATTTAGTGCTTTTACCTGTACTTTCCCTGATTCAACAAAAACCCCGGTGATGTTTGAAGCAGGATCCTCTTTGACATTAAAGGATGTTCCGAGAACTCTGATTTCGGCCATAGCTGTAGTTATGATAAATGGCCGGGTGGGATCGTTCATAATATCGAAGTAAGCTTCACCTCTCAAATTCACGGATCTTTTTGTTTCAAATGAAGCAGAAAGTTCAATCAGGGATCCTTTCTTTAGAAATACACGGCTCCCATCAGGCAGATCATAAGCTGCGTTGTTATTGACCGCAACATAATTCAAACCATCATCATTGGTGACCCTGTCAGATCTCAGATACAACCAGGTGGGGGTTGAAATGGCAAGGAATAAGAGAATTGCTGCGGCAATACGGATGAATGCAGAAGATAAAATCCGGGATGTGGACTGCTCTTCTGAGACCAATCCTTCTTCATCCATCCTTTCATATAATTTATTCCATGCACTAACTGTTTCTGTGTAGTCATTTACCGGATCAGAGCTTACTTTTTCCCAGGTTTCCTGCATGCGCATAAATTCCTTTTTCTTTTCTTCATCATTTTCCATTGAGTCGAGAAAAGAGGAAGTTTCTTTTTTACTCATTTCACCGGCAAGATAACTTGCAGAAAGGTTTGCAAAATCTTTTTCCGTATTCATTTTCATTTTTTTACATATCCATATTCTTCCAGAGACAATCGAAAAGCTTTCAATGCTTTTCCCATATTTGCTTCAACCGTTTTAATTGATATTGATAGTTTTTTTGCAATTTCCGGGTATGTTAAACCTTCAAAACGGCTGAGCCGAAATATCTGCCGGGTTCTTTCGGGCAGTTTCTCCATGGTTTCCCGGATGGCTACATTCAATTCCTTAAAATTCATCTCCTCGAAAGGGTCGTTCGATGTTCCCATAACTCTTTCAGCTATCTGATCATCCAGGCCGGACTCTCTTTGCATTTTTCGGAGGTAGCTCATCGCATTGTTATAAACAGACCGGTAAAGATAACTTTGCCACCCGGAAGTTAACATGAATTCTTTCCTGTTTTTCCAGATATTGAAGAAAACATCCTGGACAATCTCTTCGGCAATGCTTTCTTTTTTGAGTAAAGATTGGGCATAAAGACACATCCGCGGGTAATAACGGTGAAAAAGGGCTTCAAAACTTTTGATATCGCCCTTTTTGATTTTTTTGAGGATATTTAGGTCTTTCTTTTTCATTTTATGGAAGAGAGCGTTTTCTGAATATTTATCTGGAAGAAGGAAAATTTACATAAAACTATTCAGAAAACGCTGCTCTTACCCTAAAAATTTCTCATTGGCTCTTTTTAATAACGATTTTATGGTTTATTCATCAAAATTTCGATTCAATTTGCGTATTGCAGATTCGATTGACTGATCGGGTTCAATTACATTATATGCTCCCCAATAATCTGGGTCGAAATAGGTGTAAACCATATCATCGAGAACATCACTCTTTTTAAATCTTTCCTTGAAGTTGATCTTTTCTGCCAGAATGGTTTTTCTGTCTGTAATTGCGATCTCTGTCATAAGGGTATACCTGGAATTAAACAATCGCTTATCCCAGTCTATCTTTAATTTCACTTCAGCACGGGCATAATTAAAATACCACTTATCATCATCTATAATATAGGATGTTCTGTAAGTTGCAGCCTGGGGCAATATAGTCATCCCTATAGGTTTTCTTTTGATGAAGAATCGGGATGCTTCCTCTTCATTTTCTATATTTAATGAGAATTCAGCTTCTGAAATGGCCAGCTTATCCATATCGATATACAGGCGTCCATAATAATATGGGTCGGTAATGTAGGGTTTTTGTTTGAAAAAGACCACATAATGTAATCGGTCATCCAGAGAAATCACATTTTCAAGGGAAAAGTCATAGATCTTTTCATATTCCTCGGTAAGCAGAACATAAGGATTTTTCACCACATCGAGCAGAAGAGATACAGCAGGTCCTCCCTGTAATTTAAGAAGAATGGTATCCATCTTTTCAACATCTGCACTTTTTCGTCCCCTGTCAATTTTCACCTGGTCGAATTGGAGATCCTTATTATATCCCGATTTGAAAATATCCACCACTGCCTCCGAAATGGCAACGTATCTTCTCCTGTTCTTGATGGCTTCTCTATAAAAACCGGTCATCATCTGAGGCTCGGGGTTATAGTTTTCTGCCACCTTATCAAGAACATCATCAATAAATTCCGGACCATTTACCGGCCTGATAGTTAGTTCATTAATCTGAGCAGAAGCCGGTGATAATTTGATGGTGATGTATTTACTTTCACGGAAATCTGTAAGAGGTACAACTTTACTGTTGTAGCCGATGTAACTGATTTTGATAGCAGAAACATCGGAATCTTCTTCCAGCTTGAGGGTAAATTCACCATCAATATTGGTAACCGTGGCTACATTGGATCCTTCTGCCTCTACAGCGGCAAAGGGAAGCTCATCATTGGTGTTATCATTAACCACGATGCCATGATATTTGATTAGATTTGTAGTATCATTCTGAAGCTTATCTTTGGACTGATCAGCTCCTGAAACGTTCCCTGCAAAAATGAAAATAATTGCAGCGATAAGTGTTGATGTTAATTTTAATGTTTTCATTGTTGTTGCGGTTAAAAATTTAAAACATGCTTTATTAGTAAGATGCACGAGATGGAAAATACCCTATGGGATTTTGGATTATTTGTGAGTGAAGTCGAACTTTTTTTGAGCTATCCCGGAAGGTGCTTTGAAATTCATTCTTACTTTGATAATTTTATTTTCTTTAATAGCGCTGCTTTGCTTATTGGCAGATTGAATGTTTCCACCGTCAAAATGAAAATCTTAGAATTAAGACAAGCCGGTTTAACAAAAGATTATCAGAAATTGTTAATAATAAGATAGCTGCAGAAATGGTTTTAGAGTTATACGCAATGCCAGACATGACTTAAATTAATTCGCTTTGATTGTTAAGCGCATATTATGCATAAAATAATCCTCATACTGTCCTTCCTCACTACGTATCTTACTGTATATTCGCAATCCATTCCGATAACAGAGTATTCTAAAAATGAATTATCTGAAAACGTAATCGACGGACCTCACATCGAATGGATCAGGGAGAATAAGGTCAAGTTGAAGTATTTTATCTATGACCGGCAAAGAAATACGGTTGATATTTTAACCCGGAGAAGGAAAGTGAAGGATAGCCTGGGTATATTAAAGGGAATCAGTACCGATCCCGGAAGATACCTGGTAGAAAAGAGGATCGAATCACAATCGTCATGTTTCGAAGGTGTCAATAAGATATTGATGATCGGAGATATTCACGGTAACATGGTTAAGCTATTGATGATCCTCAAAAATTCAGGCCTTATTGATGATAATGGTGACTGGATATGGGGCGAAGGGCACCTGGTGTTCATCGGAGATGTTTTTGATAAAGGCGAGCGGGTTACGGAGATACTTTGGTTTATTAAGTTATTGCAATATCAGGCAGAGCAAGCCGGCGGTCGTGTTCACCTTCTTTATGGAAATCATGAATTCATGAATCTACAGGGCGATTTTCATTATGCTTCTCCGAAATATTATTTTCTCTCGCAGAATCCATGGATCAGTTATTCAGAAATTTTCAATAATGATCATGAATTAGGAAGATGGCTTCGATCGCTGAAAACCATTACCCGTATCAATGATATCCTTTTTGTTCACGGAGGAATTTCACCGGAAGTTCTGGATTTGAAATTATCTATCATTGAAATAAATCAATTGATGCGCAAATCTCTTAACAGTTATGAAAATGAAGTTGAAGATAGCCTGTATAATCTGCTTCTGGGTGAAAAGGGTCCGCTATGGTACCGGGGATATTTAATGGAAACAGAAAATGTTGAATTAATAAGTGATCAAAAAGTAGAAGAAACGCTTGATTTTTATAATGCAAGTCGCATTGTATACGGACATACAACCGGAAGAAAATTTCGCCTGGGACATGATAAACGGACTATATGTATAGATGTTTCCTATGTAAAGCAACCAGATTATGGAGAACAGGCATTGCTTTACAGAAATGGAGAGTTTTATAAGGTGCTGGCTGATGGCTCCACAGAGTTGATATTTTGAAATTAAATTCCTTCATTCTTATTTACTAAAGTTTCGCAGTTCCGGAACCCTATGAGAATGATGCGAAACTTTCGTTATTTATAAAAAAGTGTACGTTTTTAATAACATGTGTTCGATAATGAACAGGTTGTAGATATCTTTTAAAAGATAAATTATACATCTTCAAAGAGTTATATTCAATGGTATAATATTGGTGGAATTTTCATTACGGAAAAAATACGGTGACTTATGAGGAGATCGATCTTTTTCATCTTATTATTTTATTTGTGGTTTGCCGGTTTGCAGCCCATTACAGGAAATGTATTATTTTCAAATGGCTTGTACCATAATGACACGCTGACTCAGAAAGCTGAGTTGAATGTATTGTTTAAATCCACAGAAATTCTAAAGTTCAGTCTCACCATTGAAGACATGAGAGCTTTGAAAAGGGATGTTGGGGATGATCCTTCCTGGCATAAAGGATATCTTAGCTATTACACCGCCGACAGTTTACCTGTGATTTTGCAGGTTAAGGTGCAGGCTAGGGGTCATTTTCGCAAAGATCCGGCAAACTGTAATTTTCCTCCCTTACGTCTCAATTTTAAAAAGAAGGAGGTAAAGAATACTCTTTTTGACGGCCAGAATAAGCTCAAACTTGTAACACATTGCCGAAACAGGTCGGATCATTTTAACCAGTATGTCCAAAAGGAATATCTTGCTTACCGGATTTACAATGTTTTAACAGACAGAAGCTTCAGGGTCAGACTTGCTGAGATTGAATATATTGATGGCAGTGACAGGGTTAGGACTATAAAAAAGTATGGCTTTTTTATTGAAGATACCCGTGATATGGCCGAAAGAAATAGTTTTACGCATGTAAAAGTGGATAATATCCCCCAGGAATACCTGGATTTTTTCTACCAGGATCTTCTTTCCGTTTTTCAGTACATGATTGGAAACACTGACTGGTCAGTGCCTGCTCGCCACAATATCAAGATTCTTAAGGAAAAACCGGAATTAAAGCCTATAGCTGCACCTTACGATTTTGACTGGTCGGGACTTGTAAATCCTGTTTATGCCAAACCTTCTGAAAAGCTGGGCATTGAAACTGTGGAAGAAAGGATTTTCAGAGGATTTGAAAAAAATGTTGAAGATTATCAGAGGATCTTCCAACTTTTTATCGACAGGCAGGATGAAATATATGCCTTGCTGGATGAATGCAGGCTTAATGAAAGGCATTACAAAATGGCCCGCCGGTATATTGATGATTTTTATGAAGTTATTAAAAGCAAAAAGCTTATAGAAAGAGAATTCATTAATAAGGCCAGAACTCCAAATTCCGATTACTGGGGAAAATAATCCGTCCACAGACTCTCACCATAGCTTTTAAACATCTATATTTCTGGATGTTTAAATTTGATCAATTGTTGCAATTCTTGTTTGATAATCCCGGCTTTTTTTATTTATCTTTACGCCTTATTTAAAAAAAAGAGAGCTGAAATATCTGCTTTCTTCCTGATTTGAAAGTAATTAGAGTGTGTTGAATTATATTATTTTCTAATAAATCATTAAAAACAAAATCTTAATCACATGGAAGCACTAACTGTACTTCAGGTGGAGACGATTAATGCAACAGTTACAGAATTCTGGTTTATCCCTGTTGCATCCGTTCTTGCACTTGTTTTCGCATGGTTTTTCTTCAAATCAATGATGAAGAACTCAGAAGGAACTGATCGAATGAAAGAGATTGCCCAGTACGTAAGGGATGGAGCTAACGCTTACCTGAACAGGCAATACTCGGTTGTAGCGATCGTATTCCTGGTCATTCTTGTTATTTTGACCGTTCTGGCTTATTTCAAGGTTCAGAATCCTTTTGTTCCGGTAGCCTTTTTAACAGGTGGTTTTTTCTCCGGGCTTTGTGGGTTCCTGGGTATGAAAACAGCCACCTATGCATCAGCAAGAACAGCACATGGTTCTTCACAATCTTTAAACAAGGGCCTCCAGATAGCTTTCAGGAGTGGAGCAGTTATGGGACTTGTTGTTGTAGGATTTGCACTTCTTGACATCTCATTATGGTATATCATTCTTACCAAACTCGTTTACACTCCTGAAAATATGCAAACCGGTCTTTCTTTCCTCGGGCTTGATTTTGTACATGAGGGTATTACCCAGAAAGAAAAAATGATTGAGATCACCGCTACTATGCTTACTTTTGGTATGGGTGCTTCTACGCAGGCACTGTTTGCCAGGGTTGGTGGTGGTATTTACACTAAAGCTGCCGATGTTGGCGCTGACCTGGTAGGAAAAGTTGAAGCCGGTATTCCGGAGGATGATCCAAGAAACCCTGCTACCATTGCTGATAATGTAGGTGATAATGTAGGTGATGTTGCCGGAATGGGTGCTGACCTGTATGAATCATATGCCGGATCAATTCTTGCAACCGCTGCTCTTGGTGCTGCACTTCCTGCACTTTCCGGACAGGAACAGATTACCAGGATTGTAGCTCCGATGCTTGTTGCAGGTATTGGTATTATCCTTTCTATTATCGGTATTTTCATGGTACGTACCAAAGAGTCTGCTAATCAAAAAAACCTTCTCAATGCATTGCTGCTTGGAACCGGCGGAAGTTCAGTATTGATCCTTGTTGCTATGGCAATTATGGCATATTTTGACTGGATCACCTGGGGTGTATTTGGTTCTGTTGTTGCCGGTCTTCTTGCCGGTGTAATTATCGGTCAGGCTACAGAATATTTTACTTCTGATGAATACAAACCTACCAAAGGAATTGCCCGGCAGGCTCAGCAAGGTCCTGCGACCACGATTATTGAAGGTGTAGCCGTTGGGATGTTCTCAACTTGGGTGCCTGTTCTGACAATTGTATCCGGTATTATCGCTGCTTTCTGGTCTGCAGGTGGATTTGATAATTTTGCTGAAGGAGTTTACGGTATTGGTTTTGCCGCTGTAGGAATGCTCTCGACTCTCGGTATTACTCTGGCAACTGATGCCTTTGGTCCTATTGCCGATAATGCAGGTGGAAATGCTGAGATGGCCGAGTTGCCGCCAGAAGTTCGTGAAAGAACCGATGCTCTCGATATGCTTGGAAATACCACCGCTGCTACTGGCAAAGGTTTTGCTATCGGTTCTGCAGCATTAACAGCCATGGCACTTGTTGCTGCTTATATTGAAGAGGTCAAGCTCTGGATTGGTAAACTTGCCAATGGTACGGTTGAAGGTATAAGAGAAGTCGGAGATATTGTTTTCTACACCGATCAGGCTCCGATAGTTGGCGAAGGACAAACAGCCGTAGCTATTGCCGATGCACATATCAATCATTTTGTTGAAGCTTATAGCCTTTCCATATTCAATCCCTTGCTCCTCGGTGGTATTTTCATCGGCGCAATGATGGCATTTGTATTCTGCGCCATGACCATGAAAGCAGTTGGTCGTGCTGCAGGTGCCATGGTAGATGAAGTAAGACGTCAGTTCAAAGAAATGCCCGGTATTATGGAAGGTAAACAAACTCCTGAATATGCCAAGTGTGTAGCTATTTCAACCAAAGGTGCACAAAGGGAAATGATAGTTCCTTCACTGGTTGCTATTATCGTGCCCATCCTTGTTGGCGTTATCCTTGGTGTTGCCGGTGTTGTAGGACTCCTCGTTGGTGGTCTTACTGCAGGATTCACCCTTGCGGTTATGTTGAATAATGCCGGTGGTGCATGGGACAATTCCAAGAAGTTTATCGAAAAAGGAAACTACGGAGGAAAAGGTAGTGAAGCACATAAGGCCGGTGTTGTTGGTGATACGGTTGGTGATCCTTTCAAAGATACTTCAGGACCTTCATTGAATATCCTTATCAAACTTATGACCATGGTATCTGTTGTTATGGCAGGTCTTACTGTGGCAGTGAGTTTTATTTAGAAAAGATAGTATTTATGATAAAAAAAAGCCGTTCCTGTGGGGCGGCTTTTTTTT
>CAZGTU010000129.1:0-10979 GCA_964528675.1 uncultured Bacteroidaceae bacterium | reverse complement strand
ACTTGAATATGAAAAAGAATATAAACTTGTGCTGGCAGGTTCAATTAAAGATGAGGATAATATCCCTCTTGTAGATACACTGAATATTAACTTTACCACTGGTCCTCAACCGGATCCTATGGTAATCCTGGATGAAATGGATAATCCCTCCCATTGGAGTATTGATTTCCCGCAGAGTCCGGGACTCGATCAGGGTTCATTCCTCTATAAATGGTCAAAAACCTACAGGTCCGGCTCAGCTTCCATGTTAATGAGATATACATTCACGGAAACAGGAGCTTCAGCCATGGTAAAACCTGCTACCCCAATCACAGTGAATGCCGAAGCCGGTAAAACAGGCATGTGGATATGGGGAGAAATGAGCTATAATGATATTTTCCTGGGATTCGATAATGAAACCCATGTACTGCTTACAAATATCGATTTTGCAGGATGGAAATATTGTGCTCTGGATATTCCTGACGGAGCAACAGCACTGACTTTCATTAGAATTATGAATACAGAAAACGGAGCAACCGGCGGTGATCTCTATTTTGATATGATAAGTCAGCCGGATATCACAGGAGTGGTCAATGCATTCGAAGAAAAGATTAAGGTATACCCAAACCCTGTGGATGGAAATATTTTATGGATTGAGGGATTGAAAAATACTGAAAGTGAATACTTTATTTATTCACTCGACGGAAAGTTAATTCAACACAATGTCCTTCATCCGGAAGAGAACAGGATCCTGCTTGAGGACAATGTCATTAATCTTTCAACTTTCATTTTGAAAGTGAGACAGGAGAACCTGGATCACAGCATAATAATTAACAACCAAAATTAAAGCAAACTAAAAACTTATTAAATACTTTTATATGAACAAGGTACTATTGATACTCGTCTTTTTCTTCGCCGGAGCCATGCTCTACGGTCAGGAGAGAACAATCAAAGGGACGGTTACCGATGCACAGGGGGAACCTCTGATCGGTGCCAGTGTGGTAGCACAAACGCCTCCGGATGCCAGTCCCATAGGAAGTATTACCGATATCCGGGGAAACTTCAGTATTTCTGTTCCTGAAACGGTTACGACCCTTGTTGTTTCATATGTAGGTTATGAAACCAAAGAAATTGATATCAGCGGAAAAACAGAGGTGAATGTCACCCTGGAACAATCTGCTATGCAACTGGATGATGTTGTTGTGACAGCCCTGGGTATCAAAAAAGAAGAAAAAGCGCTGGGATATGCTTTTTCTGATGTGGAAGGAGATGAATTGGTGACAAACCGGGATGTCAATTTTATAAACTCTGTCAGTAATAAAATTGCAGGGGTGAATATTTCCCAGACTGCCGGTGGTGCAGGAACTTCGTCAAGGATCATTATCAGGGGTGTCAAATCTTTATCTACAGAAAGCCAGCCTCTTATTGTGATTGACGGGGTGCCCATAGATAATTCTGCGGATGGTGCCACATGGCTTGGAGGAGTTGATTATGGCAACAGCCTGATGGGAGTTTCACCCGATGACATTGAAACCATGTCAGTCCTGAAAGGGCCAAACGCTGCGGCTCTGTATGGTTCAAGGGCAGCTGCGGGAGTTATCCTTATCACCACTAAAAGAGGCTCCGGAAGAGAAGAACTAAAAGTAACATTGAATTCCAATTTCATGTTCGACAGAGCTTATATTGTAGCAAAGTACCAAAATGAATATGGAGCAGGATTTGGAGGAGGTATTCAAAAACAACTACTGACAGAAGAACAACAGGAAAAGTTCAGCAGAGACTCTGCTTACTATTATTATTCTACCGGAAGCTGGGGACCTAAGATGGATGGAACTGTAGAAGTACTTAACTGGAATGATGAATTCGTAAAATTAACTCCTCAGCCGAACAATGTAAGGGACTACTTTGAAAAAGGATATACTTTTACCAATACAGTGTCTATTGAGAGTGGAAATGAGAAAACCAACTGGCGTTTTTCAGCTTCCAACCTGGATAACAAAGGTTTGAAACCAAATAGTAATTACGACAGGAAAACAGTCAATTTCAATATAAATACCCACCTGAATAAGTTTGCATCTTTTAGTTTTAAAGGAAATTATATCAGAGAAGATGCTTTTAACAGGGTCGGACAGGGTGATGCAAGAACCGGTGCCAGGACTTTTATTTGGATGCCCAGGAGCATCAATATTAATACCCTCAGAGAAGATTATAAAAGCGAAAACGGTTATGAACAGAACTGGTATTTTGCCAGTGACTGGCATACCAATCCTTTCTGGGAAGCTTTTGAGAATTATAATAATGATAATAAAGATCAGTTCATAGGCTTTGCTAAAGTGGATCTTACATTTACTCCATGGCTTTCGGGTTATATTCGCAGCAGCATGGATACCTATGGCTCCAAGCGATATCTCAGAATAGCCAATAATGCCTTAAGGGCAAATGGTGAAGGATTGTTTACGGAACGATGGGTAAATTATCGTTCTTTGAACCATGACTTCCTGCTGACGGCTCAAAAAAGCTTTGGTGACGATTTGGATATCAATTTTAATTTCGGAGGAAATTATTTTGACTCGTTCGTGGATTATCAATCATCAACGATAAACGGTCTGGCGGTTCCGAATTTTTTCTCTCTCAATAACGCCAAGTATCCGGCAGAGAATTACATTGGATCAACCAGGAGGGAAAAAAGAATCAACTCATTATACGGTTCAGCGCAGTTTAATTATAAAACCTGGTATTACCTTGAATTAACAGGAAGAAACGATTGGTCATCAACTCTTCCGCTTGATAACAATTCATATTTCTATCCATCATTGAACACCAGTTTTGTTTTCAGTAATGCGTTCAATATTGATAAAAGAGTTCTTTCATTTGGTAAAATACGATTCTCCTATGCTTTCGTAGGAAATGATACAAATCCTTACCAACTGGAAAACGTATTTATTAATCAGCAGTATGGTGAGGTTCCGGCTGTATACCTGGACAGAAACGGTAAAAATCCAAATTTAAAACCCGAAAGTACAGGATCATGGGAAATTGGTGCAGACCTTCGTTTTTTTCAAAATCGAATCGGGCTTGACTTTACCTATTATGATGAAGTCACCTATAACCAGATTGTACAAGCTGAGATATCAAAAGCCTCAGGATTTAAAAGCATAATAACCAATGGAGGTAAAATTGCTAACCGCGGTGTTGAAGCTCAGGTAAATCTTAGTCCGGTAAGGACCTCAAATGTAGATTGGGATATTAACCTTAACTATGCTAAAAACGAAAACGAGGTTGTATCCCTGGCTGGAGGGCTCTCACAATTCACCATTACCAATGAAAGTCAGATTGACATTGTAGCTATTCCGGGTCGTCCATACGGTGAAATTATAGGAACTACCATTACCAGGTATTATAAGCGTGATGGTGAAGGAGAAATTATCGATGATCCCAATAACGGCAGACCACTCGTTGGCGAGGATGGTCTAATGATAACAGGAGAAAGAGGGGTTATTGGGAATATCACTCCCGATTGGTCAGGAGGATTGACAAACAGCCTGAGATATAAAAATCTTGGTCTGTCTTTCACAATAGGTGTTAAAATGGGAGGAGATATTTTCTCCAAAACAAATAAGTATGGCCTTGATAACGGTCAGTTTGAAGAAACACTTGAAGGACGAGAATCCTGGTATGCAGCAACCACTGCAGAGCAAAACAAAGGCCGGAGAGGAATGTATAACGAAGATGGTACTCCCATGCTCGATGAAGAAGACAATCAGATGTTCGATCCCAATGGCTCGGAGCCTGTTGGATATGTTGTTGACGGAGTACTTGCAGACGGAACTGAAAACACCAAAGGGGTTGATCCACAGGTTTTTTTCCATCTACGAAAATGGGGAGGAATAGCCGAACTTGACGTTTATGATGGCTCCTACGTTAAATTAAGGGATGTTACGCTGAATTACAAGTTACCTTCCAAATGGTTCGATAACAACTTCATCAGCCAGGCTTCATTAGCATTAATCGGGAAAAATCTCTGGTTAATATATAGCGGGGTTCCGAATATTGATCCCGAATCCTCTTTCACTTCAAACAATAACGGACTTGGACAGGAATATGCTGCAATGCCTACCACAAGGTCGGTAGGATTTAATGTTAGAATTGTATTTTAACTGTAAAAACTAGACTATGAACATTTTAAAAATATCAGTAATAAGCCTATCAGTGCTCGTATTATCCTCATGCACAAAAGATTTTGATGAGATCAATACAAATCCAAATAATCCTGTAACTACAGATGTTGAATATATCTTTAATTTTATCATTAAAGAAGCTGCAGGTGAATTTGGAATTGTAAATGCCTATAATTATACTTATGTTCAACGCTGGGTCATGCAAACTGCTGCAGTCTGGGGTAATTCTACCATGCCTCCTTATACTTTATTTGATCAATACCGCATTCAAAATATGTGGGAGCACTATTACTCAAGTTTACTTGTAAACACCGAACTGCTTCTTCAAATGACAGATAACGAGACAGATGCTAACAGGCATCAGGCTGCACGCATCTGGAAAGTCTTTATTTTTCACCGGGTAACAGATCTCTGGGGAGATGTACCCTATTCCGAAGCATGGCAATTACTTGATGAATATACCGATGAAACCATCAGTCCGGCTTACGATACCCAGGAAAGCATTTACCAGGACATGCTTTTTATTCTGAAAGATGCAGGTTCAAAAATTGATAAGTCCAAAGGATTTTACAACAATGATATGATCTTCGATGGTGACCTGGATCTATGGATTAAGTTTGCCAACTCATTTAGATTAAGATTGGCTGTGAGGAGCGGGAATCAGGAGGTGGTCAATGAAATTATTTCAGAAGATAATCTGATTTCTTCCAATGATGAAGCTGCCTATTTCACTTATATCGAAACCCAGGATTGGTGGAATCCATATTATGAAATAAACATCGATTCGAAAAATCCCACCACCCCTGAACAAACGGGAACGACCACACCCAAAGTAAGTGAGTTAATGATGCGTCAGTTGAAAGATACGGGCGATCCGCGCTTATCCATTTATGCCCAGACTGTTGAAACTGACAATACCACATATCGGGGTACACCCAATCTCATGAATGCAAACAAAAAAGAAAACCAGGCCATGGGCATAGGTGTGACCAGCACTTCCTATATCGGAAAATATTTCTCCGATGATCCAACATGGACAAAACCCCTGCTTGGTTATCCGGAAGTATGCTTCCTGAGAGCAGAAGCGGCCCTTAGAGGATGGACCGAAGAAGATGCCCAAACATGGTATGAAAATGGAGTACGAAGCGCACTTTCCTTTTATGGAATTGATGAGGCTGAAATAACGGATTTTGTTACCAATGGTGATCCTTTTAACAATAATTTGGAACAAATAATCACCCAGAAGTGGGTTGCCCTTTTCCTCGATGGCTGGGAAACATTCGCAGAATACAGGAGAACCGGTTATCCTCAATTAAAAAAATACGACCTTGAACTCGATGGTATTAAAATCATAAGTTATGATTGGGTTGATGTCCCCAGGTCTTATGTTCCCGGCAGACTCCCCTACCCTGACGACGAGAATGACCTTAACCACAAGAACTACCAGGAAGCAGTTGATCGTATGGGAGGCGATTCCTATTACCAGCAGTTATGGTGGTCGAAAAAATTTGGGGATATTGCTTATTAGGGAAGAGAAGTTATGCAGTTATGCAGTTATGCAGTTAGCTGTGCTGAGCGGAGTCGAACCATGCAGTTGGAATGCATAACGAAGAAGAGAGTGTGTAAAATTCCTAAAGTGTCCAAATATTTCCCACACGCCTGCCGAACAGGCTAGTGTGTCGGTGAGCAGGAATGTAAAACACATATATGCTCAAATTATCTTATCCATTTGTGTGCATTTGTGAAAATTATTTGCGTGTATTTGTGGAAAAAAATAATTAAAAGAAACAGGGTTTATAATAATGAAGAATCTAATATACTTTTTACTCGTCTGCTGTTTTTTAACGACCAAGCTAGATGCGCAGGTAGAACCCAAGCGTGAAATGCGTGCTACATGGATGGCCTCGGTAGCAAATATCGACTGGCCTAAGTATGAACACAGGGGGAAGCCTGAATTGCAGAAGCAAGAATTGATCAGAATGCTTGATCTTTATCAGACCATTCACCTGAATGCTATCTTTCTTCAGGTCCGCCCCGAATGTGATGCACTCTATAATTCAAGCTATGAGCCCTGGTCACGTTATCTGAGCTTGGCACAGGGAACTGACCCGGGTTATGATCCCCTGCAGTTTGCCATTGAAGAAGCACATAAAAGAGGAATAGAAGTGCATGCATGGATGAATCCTTACCGAATAAATGCTTCTACATCTGATGGTGGCGATTATTATGCCCCAGGTCATGTTTATCTTGAACATCCCGAGTGGGCGCTGGAATATCCCGATGGCAAGAAAATACTGAACCCTGGAATTCCTGAAGTAATGTCATATCTGGGCAAAATCGTAGAGGATGTTGCTGCGAATTATAATGTGGATGGCATTCATTTCGATGATTATTTTTATGCTTATGGAGGAACGGATCCATCGCTGGATTCCGAAGAATATGACATGTATGGCGGAGGACTTAGTTTAGGCGACTGGAGAAGGCAGAATATCAACCGGATGATCGATACAGTTTATGCTGCAATTCAAAAAACAAATACGAACATCAGGTTTGGAGTGAGTCCCTTCGGTATTTACAAAAACGGAGTGCCCCAGGGCATCATCGGACTGGATGCTTACAGCCAGATCTATTGTGACCCTCTTGCCTGGCTCGAGGCAGGAAGTGTGGATTATCTTACCCCCCAGCAATACTGGCCTACCGGAGGTGCTCAGGATTTTGAGACTCTTACCGGGTGGTGGTCGAATGAATGTTATCAAAGAGGCAGGCATCATTATCCGGGTCAGGGAACCTATAGACTCTCAGATAAACCTGATGCAAAAAAATCTTTGCAGATTGATCAGGATCTGCATGAGATGAAAAAATATTTTGATATGAACTCTACCAAAAAGAGTTCATCTGAAAATCTGTCCAGATTGGAACAGGAACTCTTAAAATCGACTTCCGATCCGGTAGCCGACTGGACCCTGGGGCAGATAGGCCTGCAGATCGATATAATTCGTTCAAGCAGGGATAAAAATTCCCTGGGTAGTGTATTTTTCAGTGCCAAGGATTTTGACAGGGTAGCCGGACTAGCGGATTATATCTCAAGAAACAAGTACACCCATCCTGCCCTGATCCCGGAGATGACATGGAAAGGCGGTGAAGCCCCCCAGGCACCAACAAATTTAAGGACGGTAGAAATAGAAAATAACTATTACATAAGCTGGGATTTCCCTTCAGGATCCAATGACCGTTTTGCTATCTATACAACAACAGAAATTACAGATCCTGCAACAGTTGTACAGAACCCGGAAAATCTAAAAGAAGTTACCTTTAACAATCAATTTGCCCTGGAGGATCTTGATTTTTCAAATGGTTCAAATATTGTTATAACAGCAGTTTCTCCCACGGGTAAAGAGAGCACCCCCTCCCCTCTTTTTGAACTGGATATAAATCTTCCTCTTGTTCAGGCATCGCTTCCGTTTGATGGAGATACAGTGGCCATAAGCGACATTTTAAGCTGGCAAACAGATGCAACAGGAGCGAATTTTAATGTTGAGGTTTCTGCAAATACACTTTTCAGTAATCTTATATATGATTCTCCCTGGATTGCTGATACATCTGTGAATATTGAAAATATGGCTCTTGAGGGCGAAACCGAATATTTCTGGAGAGTCCAGGCCAGAACAGATCTGGAAGGACCCTATTCTGAAACAAGGAATATATTCACCGGCTTTCCTGAGAAACCGGCTATTGTCTCTCCGGTAAATCTTGCTCAGAGCGTATCTACGCAGC
Organism: uncultured Bacteroidaceae bacterium; assembly: GCA_964528675.1. Lineage (GTDB taxonomy): Bacteria > Bacteroidota > Bacteroidia > Bacteroidales > CAYRTD01. Next base: position 3,048 of record CAZGTU010000129.1, on the reverse strand, counting down.
CTCTGATCAAATGGTCAGCTTCTTCAGGCTCCGACTCGGTTAAAGTCCTGATATCAGAAAACACAGGTTTTGATGTAATTCATGTTGAAGAAATATTTGAGGCAGCGCAAGGGCAGGGAAGACTGGCCGCAGAGCTGGATAAAGACACATGGTATTACCTGAAAATACAGGGTTTGAATGAATATGGGCCCAGCAACCTGACTGAGTTTGTCACCTTCAAAACGACTTCAGGGGAAATACCTGATGTCATGATCATCGCTCCCGAAGAAGGTGCGTCTGTTGCCTCCTTCGATCATTTTGAATGGGAAACAACAGCCACCACAGGCAATATCACTTACCTGCTGGAGGTTGCTCTTGACCAGGAATTCAACAACATAATGTCGGCCAGTGGTTGGATAACTGAAGAAAACATCCAGGTAAGTAAAATGAACCTTGAAGGTAATCGCAATTATTACTGGCGAGTGAAAGGAAAGAGCGAATTCGGCGAAAGTGAGTACACAAATCCGAGAAATATTTATGCCGGGTATCCCACCCGCCCGGGAATTACTTCTCCTGCACAATTATCTGAAAACAATGATGTAAGAGCAATCATTGAATGGTCTGCAGGTGCCAGCGCAGATTCAATTCTTGTTGAATTTTCACAGGAAGCTGATTTTGAAACTGTTGAATACTCGGAAAAATTCCATATATCCGAAAGTCCGGCACAGATTAATCATTCTTTAAGAGAATTTACCTGGTATTTCGCAAGGATTAAAGCGGAAAATGAATTTGGATACAGCATATATAGTGCGAATAAGTACTTTATGACCGGTGAAAGTAATACCCTCCAGGAATTTGAAAATAATATTTCTGGTCTATCTTTGTATCCGAATCCATTCGCTAATGGTGCACTTGCCCTGATATTCAAACTCAATAAAGCTACCAGTGTTGATATCAACATCTTCGATATTACCGGACAGATGATTATCAATGTGGAAAAGGGAACTGACTTTTCTGAAGGTGAACATTGTATCAGCCTTGAAAAATATACCGAGAAAATGAATCCCGGATATTACTATCTGAAAATCAGAGCCGGGAAAGATAAAAGAACGAAAAAAATGATTAAACTGGAAAACTGATCTCCAGGATATCATGGAGAAATAATTTTCATAAGCAGGCATTATGATTTTAATAGCAGACGGAGGATCAACAAAAACAGAATGGCGTCTCATTGATAACGACAAATCCATTCCATTGAAAAGTGCAGGTATCAATCCTTTTTTCAATACCAGCCGGCAAATGATGGATGAATTGACCGGATTGGAAATCCCTGTAAATAAGGATTCAATCCAAGAGGTTGTGTTTTACGGCGCAGGATTGACTGCAGGTAAAGCCCAGGATGAGCTCGAAGCAGCTTTCAGGCTGATCTTCAAAGATTCCAGGATCTCTTTGAATGATGATCTTACCGCAGCTGCCAGGGCACTATTTGCCACCGGTGAAGGCATAGCCTGTATAATGGGAACAGGATCCAATTCAGGATTTTTCAGAAATGGCAAATTGGTTGACAAGATACCGGCCCTGGGATATATTCTTGGAGATGAAGGTAGTGGGGCTCATATCGGCACAAACTTTTTAAACGCTCTTTTGAAAAGAAAACTTCCGCTGGATATTTCAATTCAGTTGATTGAAAAAGAAAGTCTTGAAATGAATGAAGTCCTGAATAAGGTCTATCGGGAAAGACTACCCAATCGTTATCTTGCTTCCATGACGAAAATTATCAAAAAGAACATCGCTGTTGAAGAAATCAGACAGATAGTGCTCAATGCTTTTACTGAATTCATTGAGAAAAATATTCTGAGCTACGAAAATTATCAAGATATAGACATTGGCTTTGTAGGATCGGTAGCCTGGCATTTTCAGGATGAATTGAAAGAAGTTCTGGAGAACTACCACCTGACTTTAAAGAAAATAATTAAACAACCTATCGATGAGCTTGTCTTGTATCACAGGAATTTTTTACAATAAATTTTTATTAATTAAATGAAAATGATAAATCTGACGGAATCCTCATCCAGATACGACAATCTTGAGAAGATGAGTGTCAAGGAGTTGCTGGATAATATCAACAAAGAAGACAGCACTGTTCATGTTGCTGTGAATCAAATAATACCCAAAATTGAGCAGGTTGTGGAAACCATCGTTCCCAGGGTTATGAAGGGTGGACGTCTGTTTTACGTAGGTGCAGGAACAAGTGGTCGACTCGGAATTGTTGATGCCTCAGAAATACCCCCTACTTACGGAGTTCCTGATGACATTGTTATCGGGATAATTGCCGGCGGCGACAGAGCCATCCGCAAAGCGGTGGAATCTGCCGAAGACGACATCCATGGCGGCTGGAGAGACCTTCAGCCTTTCCATCCCGTTGAAAAAGATTCCGTTATAGGTATAGCAGCTTCCGGGAGAACTCCCTATGTAATCGGAGCTGTTCAGGATGCCAAAATAGCCGGACTTTTCACTTCATGTATTACCTGCAATCCGGATACCCCCCTTGCAAAATCGGTACATGTTCCCCTGGAGGCTATTGTTGGACCCGAATTCGTAACCGGCAGTACAAGAATGAAAGCAGGAACCGCCCAGAAGCTGGTCCTTAACATGATCACCACTACCCTTATGATAAAGCTGGGGAGGGTGAAAGGAAACAAAATGATCGATATGCAGCTCACCAATCAAAAGCTTGTAGACAGGGGTGCAAAAATGATCATGGATGAACTTGGACTGGATTACGAAGAATCAAAACGTTTACTTCTATTGCATGGATCGGTGAGGGCGGTGATTGAGAATTATAAGAAAGCGCTTTAGATTGGTTGGCAGTCGATTAACTTCCCGCCTGCCATTGCAGAGGTCATAGCGCCGATCACTGGCTGGGTCTGTGAAAACAACCCTGTCCCCTCCCGATGGAATAATCTGGACAGATAATAATTCAAAAATCTGTTATTGTTTGCTGCAATTTCTTCAGTTGATGCTTATGCTTGTAAGGGCTATATCCCCTTCAGGGTTTAAACCCTGAAA
>CAZGTU010000128.1:0-11292 GCA_964528675.1 uncultured Bacteroidaceae bacterium | reverse complement strand
ATATCGCATCAAAGGGAAAACCGATAATCATCTCGACAGGGGTAGCCAATGTTGACGATATCGAACTTGCACTGAAAACATGCAGAGATCAAAACAATGATAAAGTCAGCCTCTTAAAATGCACTTCTCAGTATCCGGCTCCCATAGAAGCGGCAAACCTGAACACTATACCGGATATGAAAAAACGTTTTGGTGTAAAGGTAGGATTATCTGATCACACCCCCGGGAGTATTGTTCCCGTTGTAGCCACAAGTCTGGGAGCTGAAATTGTTGAAAAGCATTTTATTCTCGATCGCTCAATTGGCGGACCCGATGCTTCATTCTCCATGGAGCCTTCCGAATTTAAACAAATGGTTCAGGATGTCAGGAATGCTGAAAAAGCTCTTGGAAAGATCAGTTACGAGCTATCTCAAAAAGACAGGCTCCGCAGACGTTCTTTATTTGTCGCAAAAGATGTTGAGGCCGGAGAAACACTTACAAATGAAAACATAAAATCCATACGTCCCGGTCATGGACTACATCCATCAAAGCTAAATGAAGTTATCGGAAAGACAGCTAAAAAATTTATGGCAAAAGGAACTCCTCTCAGTTTAGAGGATCTAAAATAAGTATATCGAGCCAATTTTAATTTCCCAGATTACCATAATTCATTCCAAATCTTGTTAGTATTGACTTTATCTGAAATGTTATTCTTCGAATAAAAACGATCGAGATACTTCTTATAATGATCCTGCAGTTTCCTCACATTTTCCAGATGCCATTTTTCAAACATCCATACAGTTTTTTTGAATTTGGGCAATTTCAGGAAAAGTTTCCTGATATAGAAAAACCTGCCTGTCATTAACAGAAAATACATGAACCAGTATCTCGAAGAAAACCTGATTTCTTTTTTTGCACCTTCACCCGGGTTTATTTCTTCAAGGGCTTTTTTAAGGTAGTATCCTGCACGAATATGATTCATCCCATCTGCAAATCCAATAGTCTCCCTGTATATTTGATCACGATTATTTTTATGCTCCTGACTGTAAAACAGGGGAATTTCGCCCTTGTTATAAAACTCAGTAATGGCATTTACGAATTCCTCCGGTGTTCTGAGCACAGGATTGCCTTTGTAAATATTTGTCCGGTTAAAATCGGGATCCGGATTTATGAAAACTGTCTGTTTTCCCATTAGCCAGGCTTCAATGGCTGTGGTAGTTTCAAATCCCACCCAAATATCACTTACACTGATTAAATCATGTAAATTTTCATTGGCAGTTATGTATAATACATTCGGATAATCCCGAAGACGGATCATCTCATTAGGATTTTCCCTGGTAATCGTAGGATTTGCTTCATTAGGATGACGCTTCAAAATAAAAAGAACATCCGGATTGTTTTCAATTGCTGCCCTGAGAATTGCTTCAACCTTTAACATTTGATCTTCCATCCATCTGATCCGGGCATTCACATCTTTATTAATAGCTTTTAATTCTTCCCTGCCCTGCTCATTATAGATCTTCCCAAAGGCCCAGCCGGCATAACCTATGACTTTATTAAATTTATCCAGACCCTTATCTCTCAGATACTCTTCCTTTGAAATAAAATCATAAATTGTATAACGGTCAAAACCCACCGCTCCGGTAGTCACATTTCTTGTTCCAAGTTCAGGAATTTCCTTATCGAAAAATATCTTTGTCCTCTCCGACCAATGGCAAATATATTCCTGGTAAAATACCTTATCCCTATTATAACCGTAGTAATTAAATGTGCCATTGGTGCGAAAGATCCCTTCTGATATCAGTGCAAATACTTTAATGTTATTTTCGTGAGCATATTTTGTGACCCTGTGATGTAATCGTGAGCCAATGGTATTGGGAAGGAGAATGATATCAGGCTTTTTCCTGTAGATATCATGAATATTCCACATAAATGAGAAATCAACTTCACAGTTCAATTCATTTTCTGCAAAATAAATAAGAGGGATCATAATCTCAACATCTCTTCCATGATCATCATCAAGAAAGCAAAGTGCCTTATATTTATTTTTCACCATTGCTAATCTCATTTAAAAAACCTGCAAGTATCCCGGTCTGGTTTTTTACATCAAATTTCTTTATTTCCTCCTCCGGAAAATCCTCAGCTTTAACACCTTTTTTATAAGAATCGTAAACTTCGGAAATATATTTTCTTATTTCAGCTTTATTTTCATAATCCAGGCATTTTCCTGTTTTTGTTTTTTTCAATATTTTGTTTACATCCGAGTCTTCCGGTCCCAGGGCAAGAATTGAGGTATAGCTTCTCAAATATTCATACAGCTTACCCGGTAAACGTCCCTTAACATTTTCAGCCTTATTCAAGGGAAGTAAAAGAATGTTTGCCAGCCTCATGCTTGTAATGGCAAGTTCCTTGGAAATATGGCCGGGATAAAGAGTATTATTCTCAAGCCCCAGGCTTTTAATATAATCTTTAATGGAATAATCAACTTCGCCAGGTAGATAAATAAGAAGATCTTTCTTGAAACTTTCTTCCTTATCACCTAACTCTGCAAGAACATCCAGGAATTTATCCGGAAATCTGTCCATTCCAAGTAAACCGGCATGATTGATTACAAACCGTTTCTTTAGAGGATCAAGCTCTGATCGGGCAGAAGAAGATCCTATATCCCCCGAGAAATCATCTTCATCATAGCCATAATAAAGAACGCTAACATCTTTAGCTCCAATTTTCTCAAGATCTTTTGCCCACGAAGGGCTGGCGATCGTTATCTTGTCTGCAAGCCTGAATACATCCTGTTCCATTTTTTTATGGATAGAATCAGCAAAAGGGGAAATTTTAAGCAGCTTATAATAATCCACCTGGGTCCAGGGATCCTGGAAGTCTGCAATCCATGGAACACCTGTTTTTTTCGCTACGTGATAAGCTATCCGGGTATTGGTATGGGGTGGGCCATCTGAAAAAACAGCATCAATGTTGCCCTGTTGCTTAATATACTCCGTGATTTTTTTAGCTGCAGGTCTTATCCATAAAGCCCTGGCATCGGGGATAAAAAAATTCCCCCTGATCCATATTGCCAGCTCATCAATCCACGAACTTTTTTTTGATCTGACATAAACAGGATTGGGGCTTTCATCGGGTTTTCTTCCCGAGACTTTCTTAAATACAGAAAATGGTTCAGTAATAGGTATTCTATGTACTTCTAAACCTTCGGGGACATGTTTGAAATTGGATTCATCAAATACAGGATAATGGGCATTTTTGGCAGTAAAAACTACCGGTTCCCAGCCAAAATCCCTGAGGTATTTGGCAAATTTCAAGCATCTGTGGACACCTATTCCACCACTTGGAGGCCAGTAATATGTAATAATAATTACCTTTTTCCCCGGCATTTTATTGAAGGGTTTCAAAAATACGCCTGAAGCTTACTTTATCTGTAATGATCTCATGAACTTTCTCAGTAGCTATCCTTTCCTGTTCCATGGTATCACGATAACGGATAGTGACAGTATCATCTTCCAGTGTTTGATGATCAACCGTAATACAATAGGGTGTTCCTATAGCATCCTGTCGTCTGTAACGGCGGCCGATAGAATCCTTTTCTTCATACTGACAATTAAAGTCATACTTCATCTGATCGATAATAGCACGCGCTTTTTCAGGAAGTCCGTCTTTTTTCGTGAGAGGCAATACAGCAAGTTTTACAGGAGCCAGAACCGGAGGTAATTTCATCAAAACTCTTGTGTCTTTTGAACCATCTTCTTTGGTCAGCTCTTCTTCTTCGTATGCCGCTGTTATAACCTGCAGAAACATCCTGTCAAGTCCTATCGAGGTTTCAACTACATAAGGCACATAAGACTCACGCATCTCTGAATCAAAATATTGAATTTTTTTGCCTGATAATTCCTGATGAGCCCCCAGGTCAAAATCAGTCCTGGAATGTATGCCCTCCACTTCCTTAAAACCAAAGGGGAATTTAAACTCAATATCTGTTGCAGCATTGGCATAATGTGCGAGTTTATCATGATCGTGAAACTGGTAATATTCATCCCCAAATCCCAGGGCCTTATGCCATTTCATTCTAATGTTTTTCCAGTGCTCAAACCATTCTTTTTCTTCACCGGGCCGCACAAAATATTGCATTTCCATCTGTTCAAATTCACGCATACGGAAAATGAACTGTCGCGCTACAATCTCATTCCTGAAGGCTTTCCCGATTTGCGCAATTCCGAAAGGAAGTTTCATCCTGCCGGATTTCTGTACATTCAGATAATTGACAAAAATACCCTGGGCAGTTTCCGGTCTGAGGTAAATCTTTGAAGCACCTTCGGCGGTGGAACCCATTTCCGTGGAAAACATCAAATTGAATTGACGAACATCGGTCCAGTTCCTGGAACCACTCATGGGACAAACAATCTCTGTATCCAGAATGATCTGTTTTAATTCAACCAGATCTCCGTCATTCATTGCCCTGACGAATCTTTTATTCACAGCATCAAATTTCTCCTGGTTGGCCAGAACGCGCGGGTTTGTCTCCCGAAACATTTTCTCATCAAAATCCTCGCCGAATCTTTTCTTCGCTTTTGTAATTTCTTTATCAATCTTTCCCTGTATTTTCTCCAGGTATTCTTCAATCAAAACATCAGCGCGGTAACGCTTTTTTGAATCCTTATTGTCAATGAGGGGGTCATTAAAAGCATCAACATGGCCCGATGCTTTCCAGACTTTGGAATGCATGAAAATTGCAGAATCAAGTCCCACAACATTTTCATTCAAAAGAACCATGGAATCCCACCAGTATTTTTTAATGTTATTTTTTAATTCTGCTCCATATTGTCCGTAATCGTAAACTGCAGCCAAACCGTCATAGATTTCACTTGAAGGAAAAATATAACCATATTCCTTGCAATGAGCAACCAGTTTTTTGAATAGATCTTCCTGTGTCATAGATAAGCAATTCAGTAATTTAAAATGAATTGCAAAAATAGGAGAAAAACTGCAGGAATGAATAAAAGAAACACGAAATTATTATAAAGATGTTATGTTCACTCTTTCAGCGGCAATAGATATGATGGAAATTTCATATTTAAACTTTTAAATTTCACTTATTTTAAAGGCTTTTCCTTTCCATACAGAATTGGTATCTTTGGATGCTATCAAGGATTTTATTACCCACCCAATGGAAAAAACGGTCGATTTTCTAGTTCTCGGAACCGGCCTTGCCGGTTTGAGTTTTGCATTAAAAGTCGCAAATCACGGAAAAGTATTGCTGGTATCGAAAACAACAATGCAGGAAACCAATACCCGGTATGCCCAGGGAGGAATTGCTGCGGTGACATATAAGCCTGACACCTATAAAAAACATATTGAAGATACCATCAAAGCAGGTGATGGTCTTTGCAACAGGAAGATAGTTGAAATGGTTGTTGAAGAAGCACCGGCTCAGATCGAAGAATTGATCAACTGGGGAGCACGTTTTGATAAAAGAATTAACGGAGAATATGATCTCGCCAGGGAAGGTGGACATTCTGAAAAACGCATATTGCATCATAAAGATAATACCGGCAAAGAAATTCAACGCGCCCTGTCAGAAGAAGTTAAAAAAAATGATAATATTGAAATCCTGGAAGAGCATTTTGCGATTGACATCATCACCCAGCATCACCTCGGAAAATTGGTAAAACGCCATCATACCAATACTGAATGTTACGGTGTCTACCTGCTTAATCTTCAAGATCATTCCATTGTCAAAGTACTTTCAAAGATGACTATGATAGCAACCGGAGGGGCAGGAAATCTTTATCATACAACCACCAATCCGGCTATTGCCACAGGAGATGGCATTGCTATGGTATACAGAGCAAAGGGTGTCATTGAAAACATGGAATTTGTTCAGTTCCATCCTACCTCTTTATACAATCCCGGGGAAAGACCTTCTTTTTTAATCACTGAAGCATTGAGAGGCCATGGAGCAATCCTCAAAACCCTCGATGGAGAAGAGTTCATGCACAGGTATGACGAAAGAAAGAGCCTCGCACCAAGGGATATTGTTGCCCGTGCAATTGATAATGAAATGAAAGTAAGAGGGCATGATTATGTATACCTCGATGCACGCCATATAGATTCTGATGAATTAAAATCACATTTTCCAAACATTTATGAAAAGTGCCTGGATATCGGAATAAATATTATGAAGGACATGATTCCTGTTGTTCCGGCAGCTCATTATTCCTGCGGGGGTATAGAAGTGGATGAGAATGGCAGAAGCTGGATTAACAGGCTTTATGCAGCAGGAGAGACTTCATGTACCGGACTTCACGGAGCGAACCGACTCGCTTCCAATTCCCTTCTTGAAGCTGTGGTGTATGCCGACAGGGCTGCTAAACATGCTGTTGATAATTTCCCAGATGTTACATTTCAGGAAAATGTTCCCGACTGGAATGATGAAGGCACGACCTATACAGAGGAAATGATCCTCATTACCCAAAATATGAAAGAAGTCCAGCAAATCATGACAAACTATGTTGGTATTGTGCGCTCTGAACTCAGGCTTAAAAGAGCGCTTGACAGGCTGGAAATCATTTACAAAGAAACAGAAGATCTATATAAAAAATCCAAACTTTCCCTGGAGCTTTGTGAATTACGTAATCTCATAAATGTAGGTTACCTGGTAATCAAAATGGCCAAGGCAAGGAAAGAGAGTGTTGGATTGCATTTTATGGCGGATCATCCGAGGGAGAGTTAGTCGATAATGGCAAGGCATTATCTGGTAAGTCATACCGATAAATCGGTATTGGTGAGAAAGTAAGTTGGTGTTGACTCACTCCTCACCAGTTCCGGAAACGGAACAACTTACCAAATTTGCATTCCCAACAAATTGACTCACTCCTCCCCCAACAGTACCCGCTCAAATAACCCATAAATCCTCTTATACTCATCCAGCCAGCTTGTCCACTCCTTAAAACCATGGGGTTCAATAGGATAAACTGCCAGTTCCCAGTTGTCTTTCTGCAGCTCTATCAATTTCTGGGATAGTCTGACCACATCCTGGAAGTGAACATTGTCATCCACCATTCCATGGCACATAAGAAGATGATCCTTGAGGCCTTCGGTATGGTAAATAGGTGAGGAGCGGTAGTAAGCCAGTGAGTCCTCCGCCGGAGTATTCAGAATATTGGAAGTGTAACCATGATTGTAATGAGCCCAATCGGTAACGGGACGTAAGGCAGCCCCGGCTTTAAAAACACCCGGACTTGTAAATTGAGCCATAAGGGTTATAAAGCCTCCGTAGGATCCACCGTAAATGCCAATTTTATCAGAGTCAATTTCCTCATTTTCGATAAGATACATTGCCCCATCTATATTATCACTTAAATCTTTTCCTCCCATATGACGATAGATAGCAGTTCGCCAGTCACGGCCATATCCTGCACTTGCACGATAATCCGTGTCAAGAACAGTGTATCCATTGTCAACAAGGAAGTTATGGAACATATATTCCCTGTAATAATTGCTCCACCATTTGTGGGCATTTTGTAGATATCCCGCTCCGTGAACAAAAATAACCGCTGCACCGTTTTTCTTCTCTTCCGAAGGACGATAAATTCTGGCAGGCACCATTTCACCATCAGAAGCTCTAAAGCGAATAAACTCCGGAACTCTCCAGTTATAAGAATGAAACTCCTCTGAATAGGAATCCGTAATTTTTGCCGGTTGAACATCCTCAGGATCATCTGCATCCAGTTCAGCGATATAGAGCTCCCAGGGCTGATTGGCGTAGGAATGTCTTATCAGCATTTTATCTTCGTCAGGTGAAAGGGATACATCATTCCGCCCCTTCATAAATGTTAATCTAGTACGCTTGCCCCCTTCCACACTCATCCGGTAGAAGTGTCTTTCTCCATAATGCACTTCATTGGAGGTGAAATAAAAAAATTGCTTATCATTCGAGAGCATAGGATCGTAAACTTCAAACCCTCCTTTTGTCAGTTGCTTCTTCTTATCTTTATCAAAATCGTATGTATAGAGGTGTGAATATCCTGATTCTTCAGACTGAAAATAAATGGTATTTTCATTAATCCATCCAAGCGTACCTGAAGAAGTTGACCATCCGATACCAGGGCCGGCTATCCATGCATCATCCCTTTGTCGATCAAGGCTTATCAATTTTGCAGAATCCAGGTCAATTTTACAGATCCACCGATCCTTGTTATCTGTTGATCTTACGTTAATTACGGCACTTGTCCTGGATTCGTTCCAGATCGGAGAACTTAAATAAACTTCCCTGGGATCTTCACGTGTTTCAGTATATTGTTCTTCATTGAAAACAGTGTAAGTATAAATTCCCGGGAGATGACTTATGTCAGCATACCGGACTGTATCTTCTTCCAAAGTGTATATTCCGAGTTCAACAGAACCATATGGGTACCCGACTTTGGAGCGAACCGTTTCAGTTTCGGTAAATCCGGTCTTTGTAAGAAACCGGGGCATATCTGCTCTCTTTTGCTTAGAGTTTTGCTTGAATTTTAGAAAAGTAATATACTTACTATCAGGGGTTATATTAACTGAAAATATCCTGGCATCATTTGAATAAATCTCATAGGGTATTTTTGATTTTAAAAGTTCCCTTCTCCTTTTGCGGATATTCTCCTCAGCAGTGTCTTTTTTTAATACATCAAACAAACTTATCTGATCATTGTAAAGCCACTCTTCCTGCTTATTGGAAAAAGCCTTTTTTTCGGGTTTCGGGGACCCGGATTTTACCTCAACAAGGGTTTCAACTTTTCCTTCAGAAGGAATGTAACGGAATAAATTCTTATTGCTGCTGAAATATATCATTTCTTCATCAGCAGAAAAATAAGGAGAAGAAATATCCTGGTCGAGATCCAGCAACATTGTTGTATTATCCTTCTTCTTATTATAGATAAAAAGATTCCCGTTTTTCGAAAATAAAAACTTGCTTCTTTCTTCATTGCTGCTAACACCATCCTCAGGAATCATTTTCCTGATCTCCTCAGGAGTTAACTTTCTGATTTCTCCGGATTCCATTGTGTAAACGTACTTTGAAGCAAGCAATTCTTTTTGAGGATTCCAGTCAAAGTAAATTTCTTTTCCATTTTTAGACCAGTATGGGTTTTCGGGTGGTGCCCCCATCCATTCCTCGCCTTTCATAATGTCTTCCAGAATCAGGTCAGACTCATTCGAATAAGGTTGAGCAGAAATAAAAAAAGTGGAAACAAACAAAAAGCTGAGCAATAATATTAATTTTTCTCTCATTTTAAGATTTATTTTCTCAATTGGTTCAGTAAAATAATTATATGGTTTCAATCTTCAGGATGCGTTTTTTCAGTTCCTTCCATTTTTTAGGAAATATTTTGGGTCCCATAATCTGTATAACTTCTGAAGCCAGAAGTGTTCCTATTGTGGCTGATTTTTCAAGACTTAATTCTTTTGCCTGACCATAAAGAAATCCGGCAGCATATATATCTCCTGCACCGGTAGTGTCAATGCTTTCAACCTTCAGGGCAGGAACCTCAATTTGATTCTCTCCCTTTTTAATTATAGAACCCTCTGCACCCGTTTTAACCACAGCTATTTCGCACATTTCGGAAATTTTATCCAGAGCCTGTGAAGGCTCGAGTCCTGTAAGTGCGCGAGCCTCCTCTTCATTGGCAAAAATGATATCCGTATTAATTAAAACATCATTTAAAAGCACTTTTTTATACTCTTCTACAATATTATAAGAAGCAAGATCAATACAAATCTTAAGCCCATTCTTTCTGGCCATTCGAATAGCTTTGTTGACCAGTTCAAGATTGTTAATAAGATATCCTTCAATATATAGATAGCTGAAATCTGAGAAGACTTCTGCTGTAAGGTCTTCAGGTGACAATTCAACAGCAGCACCAAGGTATGTTGCCATGGTTCTTTCTGAATCCGGACTGACATAGGCCATAACCCTTCCGGTATCATTGAATGACTGATACAGAACAGGATTAATATTAGCCTTTTTCATGTCATTCATGAAAAATTTGCCCAGATCATCCTGTCCTATTTTCCCGATGAAGGCAGTTTCGATACCAAGATTGGCTAATCCATGAATTGTATTTGCTGCTGATCCCCCTGAGGCCATTGTTTTAACAAGTGCAGAGGTATCCATATTCATCATGTTAGAAGTTTCTCTGTCCACAAGTGTCATACTGCCTCTTGGCAGATTAAACCGACTCAGGAGTTTATCATCATTAAGACTGGTAACAATATCGACAAGTGCATTTCCGATGCCCAGGATTCTCATAAGACTAAATAACTTTTATGTGATCAATACAGATACAAAATCAATTAATAGTGTAGAATAAAACTATATTGATTTCAATCTCCCGAAAATAAACTTTTTAAATCTAATTCTGTCCCAAATTTTCATAAAGTCTCTCCCGAATATAATTTATTACTTTTTTTTCTATTATTTATTGCGAAATTCATGAAAAGCTATTAGTTTTGCGGAGCTTTTAAAAAGGAAAACCTAATCCTAAAATAAAATTCCTCAGTAGCTCAGTTGGTTAGAGCGGCGGACTGTTAATCCGTAGGTCGAAGGTTCGAGTCCTTCCTGAGGAGCTGAAAAATAAGAACCTCGGTAAATAATTACCGGGGTTTTTTAATAAATATATACTCCCGGATTATTCCTGTGCCAAAAAACAAACCGGAAAAGCGGAATTGCAATTTTCATTAATATAAATCGAGCCAGCCATCTTGTAATTTCAGATAAGTCTTATTAATATTGAATAGTTAAGATCCTAAACACTTCATTCGTGAATATCATAAACAACAGAGTCAAAATCACCGTAATTCTCCTGATAATCATCGAATTCTTCAATGGCCTCAGTGCTCTTGCAGGAGGAATCGGGGTCCTGAGTGATCTAAGCGGAAAAACCCTGGGAATGGATACTTCCATGCTCCAGGGTTCTCCTTTTAAAAATTTTCTTATTCCTGGTATCATATTGTTCGTTTTCCATGGTATTGGCAATACCCTTGCAGCTATTTACTCATTAAAACAGGGGAAATTTATGAATGAGGTTGCCATCCTGTTCGGCATTGGAATGATGATCTGGATTATTGTCCAGGTATCAATAATAGGCTATGGCAGCCTGCTTCAAGCCCTGTACTTTTCAACCGGACTGATTCAAGTGATCCTGGGATTCATCATTAAACGAACATATAACAAATCAGGAGCCTGAGCATTTATTTCATAAAAAAAGTTCAAAAATATTTGTATACTAACGTACGTTAGTTATATTTGTATCAAAATTTAAGAATAAATGG
>CAZGTU010000127.1:0-11828 GCA_964528675.1 uncultured Bacteroidaceae bacterium | reverse complement strand
CCCCAGACTTCATTCCAGATACGGCTTACCGGAGTGATAGCCCTGTGATTAAATGCATCATAAATAATATTCCATGCCAGAAGTGTTTGCTGTGCATCATATGCATGGGCCATATCCCCATACTTTAATTTTTCCTGTTCAAACTGTTGTTCCCTGGTGTTGATGAATTGTTGAATATAACTGAGGGTCTTTTTTTTGCCGGTGTAGAAAGCAGTAACAGTATCGGAAGAGAATGCAAGATAATGGGTTTTCAGTGGAAGAGGTAGAATGGAATCTTCTCGTGTAGCTCCTATTCCCAGTGATTTTGTTCCAAGGTCTGCCTGAAGGAGACTTTCGTTTTTACTTATTCCCCCCTCTTTATTCCAGAGCATACCGGCTTCAAGAATCAACAATGGGGGATGCTCCGGTAATTTAAGCGGGGTATAAAGTATATATACGTTTTCGCCATGAATTGAAGTTTGTATTCGCGCTGACAGGCCCTGCCAGTCCAATATGAGATCGGTATAACTTCCATCATAGGCATGCCCCAGGGGAGTGATTTTTTCAGGAAAATTGTGTTTAGGACTGGAAATATACGCCTGATCAAGGAAATATGGGGCTCCTCCATATCGCATGGTTTGTCTGAAAGTAACTCTCAGGGAAAGTCCTTCAGGCATTAAAACCTGGTTCAGGAGATTTCGATTATTCCAGGTATTCCACCCAAATAGAAGATATTCCTGAAGGTCTTCATTGGAATCGATTTTTTTGGGATCCTTACGTCCGAAAAATGAATCACATGATGAAAGAATTGATAAAAGTAAAAAGAAGAATACAATTATGTATCTCATTATTTTGAGTTTATAAATTGGTCTATTTCTTTCCTTGTCGGAGCAGAGGGTTGTGCCCCCATTTTAGTTACCGATATAGCAGCTCCGGCAGAAGCAAAAACAACAGCTTGATCCATACTTTTTCCTTCTGTAATGGCAGTTGCCAGGCATCCGCAGTAGGTATCTCCTGCGGCTGTTGTATCTACCGCCTTGACCTTAAAAGCAGGGATATGACTTTCACCGCCATTGCTTGCCACAAAAGAACCTTCGGCACCCAGCGTAAGAACCACTGTTTCAATTCCAAGTTCAAGGAGGGCTTTTGCAGCTTTCTTTATTTTCTTTTCTGAATCGACAGTGATGCCTGCAAGGAATCCTGCTTCAACCTCATTTACAACAAGTATACTTACTTTGGAGAGAAGATTTCTGTCAATATCCCTGGCAGGGGCAAAGTTCAGCATTACCCTTACATTGTGTTCATCGGCTTTTTGCAAGATATAGCCAAGGGTCTCGGGCAAAATTTCATATTGAAGGACAAGGATCTCTGCTTTTTTCAATAACTCTTCAACCGTATCGATATACTGAGGTGTCAGCCGGTAATTTGCTCCCGGAGCAACAGAAAGGTAATTATCACCGTCTTCCCCAATCATGATCAGTGCTGTTCCCGATGAAACGCCGGTTTCGGAAAAAACATATTCGGTGTTAATGCCATCCAGCTTGAAGTTTCTCACCATTTCCTTCGCATAGGCATCATCACCTACACAGTTTACGAATGCCACATCACCGCCTGATCTTGCTGCGGCCACCGCCTGGTTTGCCCCCTTTCCACCAAAAACCTGTTGAAAAACAGCATCGGTAACTGTTTCCCCCCTGGCAGGAAGGTGATCCATCTTCATTAACATATCAATATTGGAACTGCCGATAACAACGATTTTGTTCTCCATATCTTTTGTTTAAAAGTTGACTTATAAAGTACGTGCAATGATAATTAATCCCAAACCTGTCAAAAAGAAAATAAACATACCTGTAAGAAGCCAGTTAACAGCTTTGGGAGCTCCTTTAAATTCTTTCCATACAAAAACACCCCAGGCAGCAGCGATCATGGTTGCTCCCTGTCCCAGCCCGTATGATATTGCCGGGCCTGCAGTGTCTGACGCCAGAATGCTGAACGACATTCCTATATTCCAGATAACACCCCCAAGAATGCCGATAAGATGTAATTTGAAATTTCCTTCTTTGAAATATTGCTTGTAGCTAACTTTCTCTCCCGAAACAGGTTTGTACATAAACCATGAATTAAAAAGGAAGTTAGATAGGAAAAGGCCGATACTGAAAATAAATACCGCTGTATAAGGAGTGAGGCTTCCTTCGGGGACATATGAGAAATCTGCTGGAAGGGTTTTGGCAACAAAGCCAAAGAAAAATCCCATGATTGCTCCTGAAAGGATTGAAATCATTATTCCCTTTGTACTTCCTTTTTCTGATGCTGGATCCTTTTTGCGGTAAGCAATGGCATTAATGATAATAGCGAGCACAATAAGTGCTACTCCGGTGAAAAGAATGACCGGATTACCTTCGGAAATCCGGATATAGTTATCAAGCACTCCTATCACAAGGGCAAGACCAACTGCAATCGGGAAAGCTACCGACATTCCTGCTATTGCAGTTGCAGCTACAATGAGAAGATTGGAAAGATTGAATATCACCCCTCCCAGAAAGGCGTTTCCAATGTTTTTTAAGGATGCGGTTCCCAGGTTTTCAAAAAAGGATTGTCCGCTTTCCCCTGTAGTTCCCAGTGTAATTCCAAAAATGAGCGCCAGTAAAACCACACCGATGGAATAGTCCCAGTAATAAAGCGGATAAGCCCAGTCTTTTTTTGCAAGTTTAAGTGTGTTTGCCCACGATCCCCAGCAAAGCATGGTAATGAAACATAAAAAGACTGCCAGTGCGTAATTGTTGATAATAATCATAGTTTAGAGGATTAGTTAGAATTTAGCGATTGAAAAATACTATTTATTGAGGAAATTCTCAATTATTTCTTAGAAAATGTAGCCCCATATATTTTAATATGAGGCTACGGGGTTGTTGGTTGGTTGTGTTGGAAAAATCTTTGTCAAGAGAACCGTTTTTTTGCTTCTTCAAGCATTTTAACGGTAGCTGTGGCTCCACATCGTGTGCATCCCAGTTCCTTTACCCTGATTAAACCATCAAGAGTTCTTACCCCTCCGGCGGCCTTTACCTGTACGTCTTTACCTGAATGCTTTCTCATCAGTTCAAGATCATGATCTGTTGCACCTTCATAGGAATATTTGCCATCGGAACCCTTGACGAATCCAAATCCTGAAGAGGTTTTTACAAAATCAATGTTCAATTTTGTGCAGATCTCACATAATTTAATTTTGTATTTGTCTTCGGGTAAGTAATCATTTTCAAAAATAACTTTTAATATGGCATTGTTTTTCTTTGTGACTTTCACTATTTCTGCCAGTTCTTTTTCAACATAACCCCATTGTTCATTCAATACTTTCCCGATGTTAACAACCATATCTATCTCAGTTGCCCCATCTTCTATTGCTTTTTGGGTTTCGAAAACCTTTACTTGAGTACTGCTGTTTCCATGAGGAAAGGCTATTACGCATCCCACTTCAACATCGCTGTTTTTCAAAAATTCGACTGCCTGTTTTACGGCATAGGGCTTTACACATACCGAAGCAACATCATAATCTTTTGCGACCTTACATTCCCTTTTTAAATCCTCGTCCGTTAAAGTGGGATGAAGAATGGAATGGTCAATCATCTTTGCAAGTTCTTTAATTTTATCCATGTTTACAATTTTATTATTTCACTGCTTAAATTCATTGGAAAGAAAATATTTTTCAGTATTGCAATAAAGTGAAGAGTATATTTTAAGATCAGCTTTGCTCGTAGTGTATTTTCTATACAGGTGAATCACTGGTGCACCCGGATAATAGTCGAGATGAGAAGCAATTTCCTCGGTGGCAGAAATGGCATGAATATCCTGTGAAACATTGTTTATCTCGATCCGGTATCTTTTTCTGAGTGTTTGAAAAAGGGAATTATTTACAAGAGGAAGGGATAAAAAATTTTCAAGCCCTATGTTCGGAACATAAGTATATTCAAGCATAACCGGATCTTCATTCACAAAACGCAAACGGCTTATAAAATAGGTCTTGACACTAGCTTCCTGATCTGATAAACTGTAAAAGAAATTTTCCGGCCAGTGCATCAGTACCGGTTCCTGTAAAAGAATTGAAAATATTTTCAATTTTTTATTTCCCAAAACATCAGAAAACCCGCGGAAGGATAACAATCCAAGAGAATGCCTTTGCAATTTGACGATGCTTCCTTTCCCCTGTTTTTTAGCAATATAACCTTCACTGACAAGAAGATCGAGAGCCTTTCTTACCGTTGAGCGGGTGACATGAAACTTTTGTGCTAAATCATTCTCCGAGGGCAGAATATCCCCTTCTTTTAAAACACCACTCAGGATCTGGCCGGTGAGGTCATTTTTTAATACTTGATATTGAGGGTTTTTATTCACATCACAGAAATTTAATTCAAAATTATAAAAAATAACTTGTACGTACAAGTTATTTAAAAAGATAAAATGAATTCTGAACCGTCACCGTATTTTGAGTTAGCCCGGATGTTTCCTTTATGTAATCTCATAATTTGTCTGGCCAGGCTGAGGCCGATACCATTTCCGTTTTCTTTGGTAGTGTAAAATGGAATGAAAATACTTTCAATCTGATCTTCCGGAATTCCCTTCCCGGTATCTTTAACAGAGATGTTCGTATAACCCTGATCATTCCTGGCAATAGTCAGTGAAATTTCTCCACCTTTTTCATCAAGAGCTTCCAGTGCATTTTTTATAAGATTGATGATAACCTGGGAAATGAGATCATAGTCTGCGATAATAATCGGATTCTCTCTAACAATAAGATTAAGCTTTATTTTCCTATCCTCAATTTCCGGTTTGAACAGGATTAGACTGTCATCCAGAATTTTTTTTGCCGGAAATTCAGTGAATTTTGGTTTCGGTATGGAAGTCAAGGTTTTGTATGCCTTTACAAAACTCATAAGTCCATCCGATCTTCTGGATATTGCTTCCAGTCCATCCTTTATCATTATAGCCTGATCCCGGGGAACTTCCATCTGAATCCTGTCGACGATCTTTCTCAATGATACACTCAATGAGTTGATGGGAGCAACCGAATTCATGATCTCATGCCGAAGGATGCTGATCAGTTTTTGCCAGGTTTCGATTTCTTCCTCCTCGAGCTGACTTCGAATATCCTGTAAAGACAGAACATTAAAAATTTCAGTTTGGATTTTCACTATCGCTTTCCTGAATATTATCCTGTGCAGCTCTCCCTTAATAACGATGGCTGCAAGAAGATTCTCACCCGGTTGAAGTTCCCGGATTTCATCTTCTATACCGGGTTTTAATGTATTTAATGAAGATATATCTGATAGCACAGGCAATGCAAGAAGTTGCCTGGCTGCTTTATTGTACATATTGATTTTTCCTTCTTCATTATAGGATATCAGGCCGGTGCCAACATGTTCAATTGTATTTTTGAAATAGATCGCCTGGATCTCCTTATCTTTTTCTGCATCCTTAATTTTTGAAATGATCTCATTAAGTGTAAGATTTAATTCTTTATAACTTAAATCGCCGTCATTGTCTACAGGCATAGTATCCGGATAATTTATAGAGGCAAGAAAGGTTTTCAGTCGTTCATTGGTACGTGAGACATAGCGGATCAGGTTAAATATTAAAGCTAACCAGATAATGAGGAAAGTAATTCTTGTCAGCCACAGGTGCTCATTAAAGAAAGAGCTTACAGTGAGATAGCCAAGGAAAGCAATAGCAAGATTTTGAAATATAATTCGAATTTTAAAACGATTCAATTTCATACCTGTGCAGTTTATTGTAAAGAGTTTTTCGTGAGATCCCCAGATCCCCGGCTGTTTTGGAGATGTTTCCCCGGTTAATCTTTAAAGCTTTCCGGATGAGTTCTTTTTCATTTTCTTCCAGATTTAGCGTATTGGCGGTCGATTCATATGAAACCGGTTTATCAAAAAAGAATTCTTCCTCGGAAAGCTCATCTTCTTCATCATGAAGAATGATCACTTTTTCAATGGTATGTTGGAGTTCTCGTACATTACCCGGCCATGGATAATCAGACAATTTATTAATCAACCTGCGTTTTAATACCGGTTTTTTCTTTTTGTATTTTTTACTGTAAATATTCAGGAAGTGATCTGCCAGAGCGGGAATTTCTTCCACTCTTTCTCTGAGAGGAGGCAATTCTATCTTGATGGTATTGATCCGGTAAAGAAGATCTTCCCTGAAGCCATGTTCTTTTAAAAGGTCATTTACTGAAAAATTGGTGGCACTTATGAGGCGTATATCTATGGGTATGGATTTTGACGACCCCAACCTGGTAATTTCACGGTTTTGAAGTGCAGTTAACAGTTTAATCTGAAGTGACGGAGGGATATTGCCTATCTCATCAAGAAAAAGTGTTCCTTTATCGGCTATTTCGAATCTTCCGGGTTTATCCTTCAAAGCACCTGTATATGCTCCTTTCACATGCCCAAATAATTCGCTTTCAAATAAAGTGTGAGCGATGGAGCCCAGATCAACTCTTACGAATACTTCACCGGAGCGTTCGGATTTCTTATGTAATTCGCGTGCAATCAGTTCTTTTCCTGTTCCGTTTTCTCCAAGTATCAATACACTTGCGTCAGTGGGAGCCACTTTTTCTATAGTATGCATTATGCCTTTCATGGCCGGAGACTTCCCGATGATCATCTTTTTTTCCTCCTCTTCGCCATTCAAAAGATGCCGTTTCTGGTCCTTAAGGTTGTCGATCTCTTTCTTGGATTTTGCTATGGTTCTGGCGTTTCTGACCGTCACAAGCAATTTCTCATCATCCCATGGCTTTTGAATAAAATCGAGGGCTCCTTCTTTCATGGCTTTTACCGCAATATCTACATCTCCATAAGCGGTAATAAAGACAATGGCTGCTTTGGGATCTCTTTTGAGAATTTCATTCATCCAGTAAATACCTTCATTACCTGTATTCACTCCCGCCCTGAAATTCATGTCAAGGATAATCACATCAACTTCGTTTTTGTCCAGGATACCCGGAATTAAAGCAGGATTTGTCTCGGTAATTAAATTCTCAAATTCATCATTGAGAAGAATTCTCAAAGCTACCAGTATATCCCTGTTATCATCAACAATAAGAATATTCCCTTTTTTGGCCATTTTGAAATCTATTGAATTGTTCATAAATGTATAAAAAATACACTGTACTGTAAAAATATTACACACAGTTTATAAAACTAATAATCGTTAACAATCATTAAATCAAAATAATAAGCTAAAGGCATAAATTTGGCATATAAGGATGAAAAATTTTAAACTATGATAAAAAATTATTTCATTTCCGGGTTGAGGAATTTAATCAGAGAAAAGTCCTACAGTATTATAAATATCCTTGGTCTTGCCATTGGCCTTATGGCATGTCTGTTCATTGTATTATACATTTATGATGAATACCGTTATGACCGGCACCACGAAAAGGGTGAAAATATTTACAGAATGATTGTGGAGTATAAAGATCAATCGGGCGATGTTTTTGCCATTCCTGTGCAGGCATATCGATTGAAAGGTGAACTGGAAACAGAGTTTCCCGAGATGGAGAAAATCACGAGAGTGACCTCCCCCTATGAGGTGGCAATGGAATACGAAGAGAATCAGCAAAGGTTATCCATATCTGCAGTGGATGATGATTTCTTCGATATATTCACAATAGAAATGATTGCCGGAGACAAGACCTCCGCCTTAAATGATCCGGATGGTGTAATGCTGTCGGAAAGCAGTGCCCAAAGATTATTTGGCAGCACTGATGTAATAGGGAATATGGTTGATATGTATACTCCCATGGGTACCTATCCGGTGAAAATTACCGGGGTATATAAGGATTTCCCGCGGACTTCTCATTTTCATCTTGAAGGAATTTTTTCAACCCGGATTACCGATAATATTTTTAATGAACGGCAAAAAAACAACTGGGGAGAAGGTTCCGGATATGTCTATGTTTTGATCCCTGATGATGTGAGCATTGAAGGTCTTGAAAATCGTTTCCCTGATTTTGTGGAAAAATCAAGGGGTGAGGGAACCTCCGAAGGAGTGGATTATAGTTTACAGAGACTGTATGATATTCATTTAAAATCTAATTATCGCTATGAAATCGAACCTAACGGAGATATCAGATATGTGTATATATTCGGAGTGGTCGCCCTTTTTGTTTTATTAATTGCAGCCTTTAATTACATGAATCTTTCAACTGCACGTTCAATAAGACGTTCCCGGGAGGTTGGTGTGAGAAAAGTTTCCGGTGCTTCTCGCGGGCAGATTATCCTGCAGTTTTTAGGGGAGACAGTATTGTTCACTTTTATCGCCATGTGGTTTGCCATGCTTTTATCCGAGTTATTTTTGCCATACTTCAACAATCTTTCCGGAAAAGAATTGAATATAAATATTTTCAATAACTGGAAGCTGATCCTGTTATTATTTGGAACTTCCGTAATCATTGGTGTCCTTGCCGGTATATATCCCGCATTTTTCCTGTCCAGATTTAAGCCCGTAGATACTCTTTCAGGCACAATGGATAATGTCAGAACCCCTAATGCATTGTTGCGAAAATCATTGGTGGTGCTGCAGTTTTCAATTTCTACTGCATTGATCATAAGCACCCTGGTTATTTTTGCCCAATGGAAACATATGAGCAATGCCAGGTTGGGCATCAATCCTGAAAATGTTCTGGTTATGCCTGTGCCTTCAGATGAGTTCAGAACTTTTAAGGATGAGATATTGAAAAACCCGAAAGTTATTTCTGCCTCTGCCCTCAATAAACGCCCTACAAAGGAGCTGAGTTCCAATTTAAGTTTTAAAGCCGAAGGATTGGAAGTGGAAGAAGATCCTTCCATAAAGATTGTTACAGTCGATTGGGATTTCTTCAAGACTATTGGTAATAAGATTGTTGACGGAAGGGCCTTTTCGAAAGAATATGGCACGGATGAAAGCGATGCTTTTATTTTAAATGAAGCAGCTGTCGACTTTATAGGCTGGGAAGAACCAATTGGAAAATGGTTTGAGACCTGGACACTGGATAGTTCCCAATTAAACTGGGTTAAACGCAGAGGGAATGTAGTGGGTGTTGCTGAGAATTTTTATTTTGAGTCTTTGCATAATGAAATTGAGCCTGTGGTTTATTTTATACAGGATAACTGGATCAACTGGATGGTGGTGAGAATTTCAGGTACGGAAATGCAGGAAACGATTTCATCCATAAAGGATAAGTGGCAACAGTTCAACACGGAAGAAGAATTCCGGTATACTTTTTATGATGATGATATTCAAAACCTATATCTTTCGGAAAGGAGAATATTCAAGATTTTTATATCCTTTGCTATCCTGGCCATATTCATTGCCAGTCTCGGGATTCTCGGGCTTGTTTCATTTACGGCAGAGCAGAGAACAAAAGAGATCGGAATCAGAAAAACCATGGGAGCATCAGTGAGCGGAGTAATTGGATTGCTTACATTCGATTTTTTGAAACTTGTGCTGCTGGCTAATATTATTGCATGGCCCCTGGCGTGGTATTTTATGAATCGATGGTTACAGGACTTCCCGAACCGCATCGATATCAGCATCTGGATATTCCTTCTGGCTGCTTTTATCGCTGTATTGATTGCCCTGATCACTACTTTATACCAGGCATGGAGGGCAGCTTCCGCCAATCCGGCCTCGTCATTGAAATATGAATAAAAATTTTTGTAGTAAAAGTTTCTGAAAAGCCATCTTAATATTTATTTCGTGCAATTACAATGGATTTTCTTCAGTCATAAATAAAATAGTGTTATTTCGGGTATACTTAATATCATAAATACAGTTTAGGCAAAATAAATATTTATCTTTGTTTGTAAGAGGAACAATGAAAAACTCAATCAATGGCTGAAAAAAAGAAAATCGGTCTGGCGCTGAGTGGTGGCGGTGCCAGGGGATTTGCTCATATTGGGGTTGTTAAAGCCCTTTATGAGAGGAATATCTATCCGGAAATATTTTCAGGAACAAGTGCCGGTGCATTAATTGGTATTTTCCTTGCCAACGGGAAAGATCCGGAAGATATATTTAACTTTTTCAAGGATAAAAAAATATTTGATGTATCCCGACTGAAAATTCCAGACAATGGTTTGATGAATATGGAAGGTGCAAAAGATGAGATAAAAAAAGAACTTGAAATAGAGGATCTTCGGGATACAAAATTTCCTATTTATGTGTGTGTTTCAAACATGACAAAAGGAAAAGTAGAATATCTGAATAAAGGTCCTGCTGTTGATATTGTTCTTGCCTCTGCCGCTATCCCCGTAATTTTCGCCCCGGTTAAACTGGGTGAGGATTATTATTCCGATGGTGGTATATTCGATAATCTTCCTGTTGACCCCATCAGGGAAAAATGTGAGAAAGTCATTGCAATTCATGTAAATCCTATTTTCGAGAAAGAAGATCTGAC
Organism: uncultured Bacteroidaceae bacterium; assembly: GCA_964528675.1. Taxonomy (GTDB): domain Bacteria; phylum Bacteroidota; class Bacteroidia; order Bacteroidales; genus CAYRTD01. The sequence goes on along the minus strand of CAZGTU010000127.1, from coordinate 1,411 downwards.
CAGCCTGGCCGGAGTTGCATCGAGGACATTCTCACTCACGGTTAACAGCACTATTGCTGAGCATAAAAGAAAATGTGATCTGTGGATTGAACCGGATAATCTTTATAAATATAAGATTCTTGGTTTTGATAATCAGGAAGAATTATTTGAAACCGGTTATAACTATGCTAAAAAAATGGATTTTGATCTATAATTAACATCAGTATACATACAAGCTGTTTTAATCCTGTCGTGAAATGAATCCCGTAACCAGGAATGATGAGCGTCAACAGAAAAGATCTTAAAATACTTATAGCTCCGAATGCCTTTAAAGAAAGTCTTTCCGCTCCTGATGTTGCTGAATCAATCCATAATGGACTCTCGAGGCTCATCCCTTCAGATCATTTGATTCAATTGCCTGTTGCTGACGGAGGAGATGGGAGTCTTGATGTCCTTATCCGGAATCTGGGATTAAAATCTACACTGATTGAGACCATAGATCCTGTTGGAAGGACAATATCTGCTCCCTTGGCTTTCTTTGATGAAAAAGATGCTTTCATTGAAATGGCAACTGCTACAGGTCTTCATCTTTTGAATGATGATGAAAAGGATGCGGGTCATTGCCATTCGGAAGGAACCGGAAGGTTAATTAAAAAAGCAATTCAGAAAGGAAATTTTGTTATTAATCTGTTTGTGGGTGGTACAGCAAGCATGGACATGGGAACCGGCATATTAAAAGAATTGGGATTTAAATTTTTGGACAAGTCGGGAAATGAGGTGCCGCCCGGGGGAATAAACCTGGGTAAAATAAAGGATATTGTAATGCCGGAAGATCAAACATTCAGGAAGAATAAGAAAGTCCGGTTCAGAATATTTTGTGATGTTGAAAATCCACTGCTGGGTCAACAGGGAGCTGTTAAAGTGTTCGGACCTCAAAAGGATAACGGTCAAACCGATATGGAAGATCTGGAACAGGGATTTTCATCTTTTGCCGGTTTATTGAAAGATAAAACCGGAAAGGATGTCTCAATTATAAAGGGAGGAGGTGCAGCAGGCGGAACACCGGCAGGATTATCTGCTTTTTTTGAGACCGAATTACTTGAAGGAGCTGCAAAGATCCTTGAATTTTGCCATTTCGATGAATACCTGGGAAAAACCGATATAGTTATTACAGGAGAGGGCAAACTCGATGCACAAAGTCTTTCCGGAAAGGCTCCTATGATTATTGCACAAAAAGTTCATGAGAAGAATAAAAAGATCATTTTTATCGGGGGTACAGTTCCGGATAATATTGATAATGAAGTTTATGAGTATTTCGATGCTATTTTTTCCATAACCCCGGGTCCGGTGAAATTGCAGGAATCCATATCAAATTCCCGAAGATGGATTGAACGAACTGCTTATCTTGTTGCAAAAATGTTATATTTATGAC
>CAZGTU010000126.1:0-11963 GCA_964528675.1 uncultured Bacteroidaceae bacterium | reverse complement strand
CGTTCTGCCAGAACTTCATTTACAATTACTCCCTGTGTGGTATCCCCGATAAAATCCAGGGAAAAATCTCGGCCTTCAAGCATTTCAATCTCTATCGTTTCAATGAAATCATGATCCGCCATAAAAAAATTAATTCCCCGTTCAGACATCCCCTGATCGGTTTCAACGCGAAAAATTACCTTGGGTGAATCATATCCGAGGGTATTGGAAGCTGTTCCGACATTAATAACCGAGGGATTATCCTTTAATCTTTGCCTAAGTACATCCACTTTATTTATCATTTCCCTGCTTGTCAGTTTTAAACTTAACACATTTTCTCTATTAAACCCGGGGTCCATCGTCCGCAAATAATTAAGCTGATCATATACAATCCATGTAGTGATCATCATAAAAGTGGATATGGTAAACTGCAAGATCACCAGTATCTTTCGCAATGACAAAACAGAACGACCTGTATTAAATTTAACTTTCAAAACCCTTACCGGATTAAAAGATGAAAGATAAAAGGCCGGATAGCTGCCCCCGATAATACCAATCACTATAGCAAGTCCTAAGATCATAAGGAGTATTATCGGATTGAAAATTAAGGATTGACCGAGTTCTTTCCCGGAGATAGTGTTAAAAAAGGGTATTAAAAGATAAACAATCCCAAGACTTAAAATCATGGCAATGATCGCATGGGAAAGGGACTCTGTCAGGAATTGACCGATTAGCTCTGCTTTTCCAGAACCCGCCACTTTCCTTATTCCAACCTCCCGCGCTCTTCTTACAGATCGGGCAACTGCCAGGTTCATATAATTTATAGCTGCAAGCAATATCATCAGGATAATAGCGGCAGAAAAAATGTAGATATAGGTCATATTCCCCATTGGCTCAGGCTCTCCTTCATAATCTGAATGAAGGTGGATCCTTGCGATAGGCATTGCTTCATAACGGATCTTAATATTTAATCTTTCGAAGATATCTTTCTGGTAATTCTCATAAATGGAAGGAAGGAGCTTATCAAAATCTTCGCCACTGACTCCATCATCGAGCAACACATAGGTAAAAACTCCATAATTTCCCCACGAGCCATAATCCTCGGGCAAGGATGAAGCAGACATCAGAGCATCAAAACGGATGTGGGAGTTCGCCGGCACATCTTCCATCACACCGGTGATTTCATAGTTCTGTCCTCCTTCCCTTTTCAAAACTTCTCCGACAGGATCCCCATTACCAAAATATTTTTGTGCCATAGATTCCGTCAATACGATGGTATTGGGTCGGACGAGAGCTTTTTCAGGATCACCCTGCAAAAGAGGAAAAGTAAAGACCTCAAATACAAAACTATCTGCATAAAATACATCATTCTCAATAAACCTGATATCCTCATACCTGAACCATCCCAATCCGGCACCGGAAAGCCTGACGAATTCTTTCACCTGCGGAAAATCTTCCTTTAGTTTTGGCCCCATAGGATAAGGACAGACGTTCCAGTTAAAAGCATCGTCGGGCTCCGATATTCTGGATCCGATCCGGTATATTTTTTCATGGCCCTTATGAAAACGATCAAAGCTGAGATCGTCCAGGATGTACATCAATAATAATAAACTTGCAGAAATGCCGATGATAAGACCTCCTATATTGATCACATTGTAGAGCAGATCTCTTCGCAGATTACGAACCGCAATCAGAATAAAATTTTTTAACATGAGAGAATGATTTAGATAGCAATATCAAAATTATAATAATGCAGATTAATTTGTTTTTTTACTGCTCTTTTTTTTAACTAAATTGCAAGAAACAATCAAATAACGCGAATTTCAACCCGGAGTAGTTAAAAAAGATTAATAAGATGAAGAAAACTATCCTACTGTTCATTATTCCGTTTTTTACGACAGCTATCCTTGCACAGGACCGAATCACCGGAAAAAATTTTGCCACACGGTCTGAGGTTATTGCCCAAAACGGAATGGCAGCTACAAGTCAGCCCCTCGCCACCCAGCTAGCTATCGACATACTAAAAGACGGGGGTAATGCTATTGATGCTGCAATTGCTGCAAATGCCGCCCTTGGTTTAATGGAGCCGACCGGCTGCGGTATAGGCGGTGACCTTTTCGCTATCGTATGGGATGCAGAAACTCAACAATTATACGGGCTGAATGCAAGCGGTCGGTCTCCGAAATCCCTGACCCTGGATTTTTTTAAAAAGAATGATTATGAAAAAATCCCTGCACTGGGGCCTCTGCCTGTTTCTGTACCCGGATGTGTTGATGGCTGGTTTGAACTGCACAATAAATTCGGCTCAATGGATATGGAAAATATTCTTCAACCGGCCATTGAGTATGCAAGGGAAGGTTTTCCGGTATCAGAACTCATTGCTTATTACCTGGAAAGGAATGCGAGAGTTTTGAAACAGTTTCCAAATTTTGAAGAAACCTTCATGCCAGGAGGAAATACTCCGAAAAAAGGAGAAATCTTCAAAAATCCTGATCTGGCCAACACACTTGAAAAAATTGCCCAAAACGGACGTGATGAATTCTATAAAGGAAGTATTGCCAGAACCATTGATAAATATATGGAAGAACAGGGCGGATTTCTTTCTTATGAGGATCTGGCTTCACATGAATCAGAGTGGGTTGAACCATTGTCAACAAACTACCGGGGATATGATGTCTGGGAATTACCTCCAAATGGCCAGGGTATCGCAGCACTTCAGATTCTTAACATTCTTGAATTATACGATATTGCAGGTATGGGCTTCGGCAGTGCAGATTATCTCCATCTTTTCACCGAGGCAAAAAAACTTGCCTATGAAGACAGGGCACAGTTTTACTCCGATCCTGGCTTCAATGATATTCCTGTGGAGAAATTGATTTCCAAAGAATATGCCCTGGACAGGAACAAGCTTATTGATATGGACCGGGCAGCACGGGATTTTCCGGCTGGTGATTTTGGGAATGGAGAAACCATTTACCTGACCGTAGCGGATCAAAAAGGAAATATGGTTTCTCTTATCCAGAGCAATTATCGAGGTATGGGAAGTGGAATGACACCCACAGGTCTCGGATTTGTCCTTCAAGATCGCGGCGAACTTTTCACCCTTGAAGAAGACCATTTCAATGTTTATGAACCCGGCAAACGGCCTTTTCACACTATAATTCCTGCCTTTGTCACCAAAGAGGGAAAACCGCTTATCAGTTTCGGCGTTATGGGAGGCGGGATGCAGCCCCAGGGACACGTACAGATCATAGTGAATATGATAGATTTCGGCATGAACCTCCAGGAAGCCGGCGATGCACCTCGCATCCAGCACACAATGTCTTCGGAGCCCACCGGATATGAAATGAAAGACGGGGGCTGGGTAAACCTTGAAACCGGCTTTGATTACCTGGTCATCCGCGAATTGATGAAAAAAGGTCATCGCGTCAAATGGGATGTTGGCGGCTATGGAGGATACCAGGCAATTATGCAGGATGAGAACGGAGTGTATTATGGAGCTTCGGAATCCAGGAAAGACGGTCAGGCAGCCGGGTATTGAATCATTTTACCCGGTATTACATCGATAAGAAAAGAATATGTCAATATTGACTGTCCCGGGTAAAGTGAGCCGGTGAAAATAAGCTTACTAATTCACGGGATGGAAAACCATTGGGTATCAAGACAACCTGGATTATCTTAAGAGTCTCATGCAATTTTTTCTTAAATTTCATATTGAACTAACACTTCAATTCATCTCTTATCATTAACTTTCGGGTTTTTATTTAACGGAAGTTTTTTCAGATGAAGGAGAAATTTTTTGCACTGGGATTGAACGAACACCGTATCTGGGGCCCTGTACTCATGCCGCTTATGCTCATCCCTGATGAAGACTCGAACTTTTACGAGCCTGATCATACTATATTTCCCTCGGAGGGAGATGAAAATTACCGGAATCTATCCAACACAGAAAAAAAGATTGTTAAAACGCTGGATGAATATAACGATAAAAACCTCTTTAAGATATTCTCCAAACATAAAAACATCAAGGAGTTTCATGCGAATGTAAAAAAAGAAAACATTGAAAATTTCATTCGCCCCTACATAGAAAAACGATTGCAACAGGTTCTTTATATCATTCACGGATCAAATATAAAGGTCTTCATGAGAGAAAAATCCAGATCCAATGTGTTTGAAGAAGATTTCCTCAAGGTCCTTCCTTATGATGCTCATCCGGTATTTCATTTTGTTAAAACAGATGAAGGCTCGAGTTACAGCTTGCAACTTTTTTCCGAAAAAGGTCAGATTAAATTAAAAGATAAATATTATGATATCATTGTCAATCAACCGGCAATAATAAGGATCAGTAACAGGATCGTTTTCGTTCCGGATATTGAATCAAAGAAACTTCTGCCTTTTTTCAAAAAAGATAAAATTTTGATACCTGAAAAAACCACGGTGCAATATTTTAAAAAATTTGCAAAACAAATAATCCGCGATTATGAAGTAAATGCCACAGGTTTCGAGATCCGCAATCCTGATCACGAAAAAAAAATCTTACTGACCCTGGAAAGGAATATCCATAATAAAGCCGTACTCGTCCCATCTTTTTACTATGGTAAAAGAAAAATCCTTCCCAATTATGAACAAAAAGTATTTGTAGATTTTCACCAGGAGAAAGGAGAATTTTATTTTGAAAAATATGCAAGGGATCTGGAGTGGGAACAATCCTGTCATGACCTTTTGAGCGACCTGGGGCTAATAAGTTTTGACCAGGTAAATTATGAGAAAAAATCAAGTCGTGACCTCCCCTTCGTAGATCAATTGTACGAGATAACAATCTGGATTAACAAAAACCGCTCAGAGCTTGAGGACAATAATATTATTCTTAACCAGGGTAATATTGATAAAAATCTGTTTCTCGGCAAAACTCATCTGGATATTGAATCCAGGCTTGAAATTGACTGGTTTGAGATTTATGCCAAGATTACCTGCGGTGAATACAGTTTTTCTCTTATTAATCTCAGGAAAAATATCCTTGAAGATATCAGGGAATACCACTTACCAGATGGAAGCATCTTCATTATCCCCCTGGAATGGTTTGGCAGATTCAGAGAACTATTCGATTTTGGACAAATTGAAAAGGGAAAGATCAAGGTACATAAACAACATTTCTTTATAATTGAAAAAGCTGAAAAAGAAGGTACAAGGGAGTTCACCGAACTTGAAAAATTAAACCGGCGTGAAGATCTGAAACCTGTTATTTTGCCAGGAGCATTGAATGCTACCATGAGGCCTTATCAGATTGAGGGTTTTACATGGCTATGGTATTTACAACAAAATAATCTCGGAGGATGCCTTGCCGATGATATGGGTCTTGGGAAAACCCTTCAAACACTCTGCCTTTTACTAAAAAATAAAGAAGAATTTGCTCCGCAAAATATGAATTCAGGAGAACCGGTGCAGCAGGACCTTTTCAGCACGGTGGAAGAAAAGTTAACATCCCTTATTGTGGTTCCCGCATCACTGGTCCATAACTGGGTGAATGAAATAAATAAATTTGCACCTTCCCTGAAAGTTTATGAGCATATCGGAAATCAGAGAGTAAGAAATATGAATTCATTCAGCCAGTATGATGTTGTCATTTCAAGTTATCATACAGTAAGACAGGACATTGAGCTACTTTCATCCTTCCCCTTCCAATATGCCATACTTGATGAAAGCCAGGTAATTAAAAATCCCTCCTCCAAGTTATACCGGGCAATGCTTCTTCTCAACAGTAAATTCAAAATGGTTCTAACCGGAACACCCATAGAGAACTCTCTTACCGATCTATGGGCCCAGTTGAATTTTATTAACAACGGGCTACTGGGAAGTCTCAACTTTTTCAGAAGGGAATATGTAACACCCATAGAGAAGAGGAATGATGCTGCTCGCGAAGAAGAACTAAAAAAACTAATAAACCCTTTCATTTTAAGAAGAACCAAAGAAGAGGTAGCAAGGGAACTTCCTGAAATGACCGAGCAGGTTATCCTTTGCAACATGACAGACGAGCAGCGAAAGTTCTACGAGGAAGAAAAGTCAAGCATTCGCAGGTATATATTCGAAAAAATCGATGATGAAGGAATTAATAAGACCTCGATGATCGTGTTGCAGGGACTTACGCGTCTGCGCCAGATCTCCAATCATCCTGTTCTTGTAGATGAAAATTACAGAGAAGATTCCGGAAAGTTCAATGAAATAATTAGAAACATCGATTCCATTATTTCGGAAGGACATAAAGTTCTTGTATTTTCTTCATTCGTAAAACACCTTCAGTTGGTTGAGGAAAAGTTAACTGAAGAAAATATGGAATATACCTTATTAACCGGTGCATCAACCAATCGCGAAAAAATTGTTCAGGCCTTTCAGGATAATCCAACATGTAAAATATTCCTGATCTCACTCAAAGCAGGTGGCACAGGTTTAAATCTTACAGCTGCCGACTATGTTTTCATCCTTGACCCATGGTGGAACCCGGCTTCCGAAGAGCAGGCTCTAAGCAGAGCCCACCGGATTGGCCAGGATAAGAATGTTTTCGTCTATCGCTTTATCTCAGAAAACAGCATAGAAGAAAAAATTCAGTATTTACAGGAGAAGAAGACAAAGCTGGCAGAAACATTTGTTAAATCGAATAATCCTATGAAGGAAATTTCAAAAAAAGAACTGGAGGTATTGTTCGAGTAGTGTCGCTCTCCTCCAGTCAGACCTTTCAGAGTCCTTGAAAAAACAGTTATAACCAAAAACCTTTCCCCATCACATGGAATCCCTTATACATTACGATCTCAGTGTTTATGAATGGCTTCTTGTTATCCTTTGCGGCATGCTTGTAGGAATGTCCAAGACCGGACTTTCCGGAGCAGGTCTTTTCGTGGTGCCGGTATTTGCGGGAATTTTCGGAGGAAAACCATCTGTTGGACTTGTCCTGCCCATGTTGATCGTTGCAGATTTTTTTGCCGTAAAGTATTATAATCGACATGCGGAATGGAAATATGTATTAAAATTACTACCCTGGGCATTTGCAGGCATACTGATTGCATTCTTCGTCGGAGAAAATATTAATGACCGGCATTTTCAGATCCTTATTGTTATAGTTGTCCTTGTCGGAATAGCTTTAATGGTATACCAGGACATTAGAAGAAAAAAGATGAAGGTGCCAGATTACTGGTGGTTTGGTGCATTGCTGGGACTTGCAGGAGGATTTGCCACAATGATCGGAAATGCAGCCGGACCCATCATGTCCTTATACCTCCTTTCTATGCGCTTGCCGAAAAATATCTACATCGGCACAGGAGCATGGTTCTTTTTCATCATCAACCTGTCAAAAGTTCCCCTTCATGTTTTTTTCTGGGAAACAATTACCCTGGAAAGCCTGAAATTTAACCTGTTAATGGTTATCCCGATAATGGTAGGTGCTATAAGCGGATTTTATCTCGTCAGACTCATCCCGGAAAAAGCCTACAGGATCTTCATCATTCTTTCCACCCTTGCTTCGGCTTTTGCTCTTTTATGAAAAGATTTAATGATACGGGATCACTGAACTGTTAAAGATTTTGCTTTTCTATTCTGTAAAAATTCATAAATACTGACATTCATAAGGATCAGCAACATTCCGTAAAAGAAATCTTCAATCGGTATGGTAAACACCCTGAAACTTAGATTTTCAGCGTTATTGTACCATACAATTTCCTCCTCAATAAAACTTCCGGTCAAAATTCCATTCATGATCAAGAAAGGAATAAGAACGATCATATAAGCAAAATAAAACCAGCCCATAAATTTAACCCTGAATACCAGTTCAAGGAAAGCAATTAAAAATGCAAGGAACAGGAAGGTTATAAATGTATAGATCTTATCATAATGAAGCAGTGAAAAAACCAGGAGGAAACCCATGAGGAAAAAAGAAAGAGGTCTGGATATGTTACGGAAAGGATCTTTCTTTAAATAGGCTTTGAAAACATCATAAAGGAATACACATGAGTAAGGAACTGTGATAAAAAATAACCATTCTCCCAGGGGAAGATTGATGATTTCAATTCCGGACAGGTGAATGGGATTAAATCCCCAGACCCCTTTATATGTGAATATAATATCCCATATGATAAAAATAATCAGACTGATACCGATAGCCGGAAATAAATATTTCCAACGCTTATAGTAATGTACTTTCTTATCAAAGCTTAAAATCAGGGGTATGCTGATTGCTACAAGATTTAATAGTAAATATGTTGCCATAATAATTTAATATATTCCTCTCTCGGGTTTAGATTCATCCCTGAAGTATTTCCAGGGAATAAAAAGAACGAAACCATAATTTTTTCTTCCTCTGTGATGATCATTATGTGCCCTTACAATGGCACGAAAATACCAGTTATCAATATTGTTGAGTATGGGAAGACGTTGATGGACCAGGATATCATGAAAAAGAAAATACGCAAGACCATACATAGCGATTCCGATACCTATCCAGAATCCGGCAGAATACCCAGGCAGACCGGTAATAATTAGGATGATACTGGGAATAGCAAAAATAAGAGCAAACAGATCATTCCACTCGAAAGGATAATGCTCACGCGTGTGGTGATCCTTATGCAAAATCCATCCAAAACCATGCATTACATATTTATGGGTAAACCAGGCCATGAATTCCATAAAAAAGAAAGCGGCAAGCACCAGTAAAATTGGAATCAGTATATTCATTTTTTATCCTTTTTTGAAGATTGTTTTTTATATCATGTTTAACCTGAAACGAAGGTAAGTGTTCAGAAGGAGAAAATACTTCCTGAGGTTTGAAATGCGAATTCGTTTTTTTCGTACTTCTACTGCAGGTAATCCCCTGATTTTCTGAAACAACCTGTAATAATACACAAAAGAAAGATAAACTCCTAACCTCGACCCTGCGGGTAATTGCTTAATACCTTTCAGCCCTTCCATAAAATCTACCTCGATTTCTTCTTCAATAACCGCTTTATCTTCTTCAGTAAAATTTGAAAGATCTACTTCAGGAAAATAGGAGCGACCCATATTATCATAATCAGCAGCCAGGTCGCGTAAAAAATTTATTTTCTGGTAAGCTGCTCCCAGCCTCATTCCCATAGGCTTTAAATGCTTATACTTTTGTTCATCTCCGTTGACAAAAACATGCAGACACATTAGCCCCACAACCTCTGCAGATCCCAGAACATACCTGTCAAAATCTTCCCTGTCATAATCCTTTTTATCAAGATCCATTTCCATGCTATATAAGAATGCATCGATTAATTCACGTTCAATATTGTATTTATGAACTACCTGCTGAAATGAATTCAGCAAAGGATTAACACTTATACGATCTTCAAGAGCAAGATCTACATTCTCTTTAAACCGTAGGAAAAGTTTCTCCTTATCATAGTCATGGAAAGTGTCTACAATTTCATCTGCCAGTCTCACAAATCCGTAAATCGCATATATCGGATCTCTTAACTCGGGGGCAAGAAAACGGATGCCGAGGCTGAAGGATGTGCTGTAACTTTTCGTCAGGTTTTTACTCAGGTCATAAGAAACTTCATCATACAATACTTTCATGCTGCAGAGGTTTTAAAGTTTTGCGCGATCTGCCGGGCAACAACCTGCCCCGAGATAATCGTCGGAGGAACACCGGGTCCGGGAACAGTAAGCTGACCGGTATAAAACAAATTCGGAACTTTTGACTTCATTCTTGGTTTTAAGTTAGCAGTCTGCCAGAGTGTATTCGCCAGTCCGTAAGCATTCCCTTTATATGAATTGTAATCCTTTAAAAAATCACGATGGGCATAAGAGCGCTTAAATTTTATATGTTTCCCTATTTCCTGTCCGGTATTTTTTTCAAGTCGCTTAATGATCAGGTCCAGGTACCTATTCCTGATCTCCTCAGTATCTTCCAGGTCAGGAGCCACGGGTATGAGTATGATAAGATTATCATGCCCTTCCGGGGCAACACCGTGGTCAGTAACAGTATTATTGGAGACATAAATAGCGGGATTGGTGGGCCATTTAGGTTGATCATAAATTTCCCGGGCATGTGCTATGAAGTCCTCATCGAAAAAAAGATTATGATGCTCAAGTTTCTTTAGTTTCTTATCCAGCCCCAGGTAGAAAAGCAATGATGAAGGTGCCATAACCCTTGAATCCCAATACTTCTCACTATATCTTCGGTATTTTTCCGGCAATAATTCCTGCTCAACATGATGGTAATCGGCGGCAGCAACAATAACATCAGATTCTTTTACCTCGCCGTTTACCTTCAATCCTTTTGCCTTACCGTTATCCATCATAATCTGCTCTACCTTGGCATCAAAATGGAATTTGACGCCCATCTCTTCGGCAACTTTTCTCATCCCTTCAATAACGCTGTACATCCCTCCAACAGGGTACCAGGTTCCCAGGCTCAGGTCTGCATAGTTCATCAGGGTATACAGGGCTGGTGTTTTCTGGGGGGTTGCTCCAAGGAAAATAACCGGAAATTCAAGAATTTGTCGAAGTTTTGGATTCTTAAACTCTCTTCTCACATAACTTGATACCGATTTAAAGAAATCCAGTTTTACAATGCCTTTCATCAAATCCCATCGAACCAGCTCCAGGTATGAATTTCCCGGCAAATGCACCAGCTTATTAATACCAATATCGTATTTATATTCTGCTCGCTTCAGAAATTTTTCCAGTTTCTTACCTGCTCCCGCTTCCATGCTCTCAAATAAATCGAGCAATTCTTTCATATCAGCAGGAACATCCACATAATCATCCTGACCGAAATACATTCTGTAGCCTGGATCAACTCTCTTTAATTCATAATAATCTTCAATTTTTTTCCCAAATCGTTCGAAGAAAGATTCAAAAACCTCAGGCATCCAATACCAGGTTGGACCCATATCGAACCGGTAACCTTCTGCTTCAAACTTCCTTGCACGTCCTCCCGGAATAGAATTTTTTTCGTAAACATCAACATCGTAGCCCTGAAAAGCAAGATTGGCTGCAGCTGATATTCCGGAAAATCCGGAACCAATTATATTTATTTTAGTCTTTTCCATTATTTGGCGGGTTCTTTTATGATTGAATTAAGCAATGGAAAAACAATTTTAGATATTTTTTGTTTAATTTTCCCAGTATAATATTCAACAAAAATTAAACAAAAATAAAGTGAGCTCTTTATCCAGATTTATTAAAGATAGGGAAAAACTGGCAAGCACTCTCCTATTGATCCTTTTTCCATTCGGATTTATTTTCCATAATATCTCTTTCACCCGGGGCTATGTAATGGCAATGACAGATATTTTCCTGCTAGCCACCAATTCATTGGTTTTTTATTTTTTGTGGAGAAAGTCCGGATCAGTCCCCCTCATATTATGGAGTTTAATCGCCTTTACCCTGACCTTTCTGGCGGAATATCTGGGTGTAGAAACAGGAAAAGTATTCGGAGATTATCACTACGGATCAACCATGTCCCTGCAGCTTGGGAATGTTCCGGTAGTGATAGCCTTTAACTGGATCATACTTATCCTTGCTACTTACTCGATCAGCATAAAACTCATTGGCAATCCATGGATTGCCCCTTTAATCAGTTCCATATTGATTGTCATATTCGATTTTATCATGGAACCCGTCGCGATGTACCTCGACTACTGGCAATGGGATAACAATACCATTCCCCTGCAGAACTATATCGCCTGGTTTATTATCTCATTTGTTTTTGCTTACGCTCTATCATTCCTAAGGATCAACCCTGACGCAAGGATCCTGAGGTATTATTTTTTTATACAGTTGGGATTTTTTCTTTTGTTCAGGATTGAAATGGCGCTTGGGTTTTAGACTGTGGAGGAGTGAGGAAGATGAAGGGTGAACGGTGAGCGGAGAGCGGTGAGCGGTAATCGGTAAACGGTAATCGGTAAGCGGTAATCGGTAAGCGGTAAGCGGTAAGCGGTAAGCGGTAAGCGGTAAGCGGTAAGCGGTAA
>CAZGTU010000125.1:0-12023 GCA_964528675.1 uncultured Bacteroidaceae bacterium | reverse complement strand
TGTTTTTTGGAATTTTTGCCAAATAATGCAAGAATATTAGACATAAGGTACTAATTACCTTTATACATTATTGACCTTATTTCAAACTCAACCAAGATTGTCAGACAAGAAAAATAAAACTATTTTAGTGCTCATGAGAAAAAAAGAGCGTTTTAAAAAAGTCATCTCCTGGTTTTCTGAAAACATGCCGGTTGCCGAGACAGAATTGAGTTACCAGGATCCCTATCAGTTGATTGTAGCTGTTATTTTATCTGCACAATGCACCGATAAAAGAGTGAATATGATCACCCCGTCCTTTTTCGAGCGATTTCCTGATCCGGAGACTCTTGCGGCTTCATCAACAGATGAGATATATGAATATATCAAATCATGTTCCTACCCAAATAATAAAGCCAAACATCTGTATGGTATGGCTAAAAAGTTAAGCGAGGAATATCAGGGAGAGGTTCCATCTGATATTATAGAATTGCAGAAGCTTCCCGGCGTAGGCAGAAAAACTGCCAATGTAATTGCTTCGGTTATTTTTGAATTACCTGCCCTGGCAGTTGACACCCATGTTTTCAGGGTATCCGAACGCATTGGGCTTACCACAAACTCCAAAAATCCTCTTCAAACAGAAAAAGAACTTGTTAAACACATACCTGAAGAACTCATTCCCAAAGCCCATCACTGGCTGATCCTTCATGGCCGGTATATTTGCAAGGCCAGAAAACCCTTATGTGGAAGATGCGGACTGAAAGAATGGTGCAGGTATTATGAGAAGGATATGAAGCTGTAAATAGGAGGAAGATAATTTTCAATGAATCACAATTTCCGGGAGGGATTGGCTGTCGGACGCTGAACACTACCGACCCCAACGAGGTCGAAATGGAATAGCCATGGGTGCACCTGTCCTGAACCGCTAAGTAACTGCTAACTCTTTCTTCAGAATAACTACTCAAAAAAGCAAACCAATTCACTATTTCATGCGTATTCAGAGTAATTTACAGTTGTTTTATCTAATAAATTATTAATTTCTGCGTTAGTAATTAGCAAAATTGTGTTTTCAGAACTAATTGGGATGAATAGATTAAAAACTGTATTCATATTTTTGTTGCTTGCCATTTTGTTTACTTCTTCCTCGGTCCTGAGGGTTGATTACAGGCAGGGACGATATAATAATGTCTGTAAGGATCTTAGAAATGATGTGCTATTATATTTTATATTCATAGATACCAAAGAAACCTCTCCCTGGACCGAGTTTGATATTATGTCGACCATTGATTCACTTGGAGTGGCGACCCGATGGCTGGAAAAGCAGGCTCAACAGAATAAGATTGACCTGAAGATTAAAACGGATTATTACATTGGTAATGAATACGCTACAGTAAACCAGAACCTGCCTGAAGAAAGCGTGGGAAAATCCCTGCTGGAACCAAATTTGAAAAAAGGAATAAATGCCCTCAACAAATGGGCAGATAATATTTCAAGGAAAGCAGGCGAATCATTTTACATTGTCGATAAGGATGGAATCCCAAAAACACAACCTCCAAAAGATACAGAAAGGCTCATTGCTCATTTAAGGGATGAGTATTCTGTGGAAAGTGTAGCGCTTATGTTCATGGTGAATAACTATTTCAGAAGTGATCTCTCTGTCGCGCTCAATACCATGACTACCGAGAATGTTGAATTTGCAATCGTCAGCTACAAATATCCTTCAGTAATAGCTCACAATTTCCTACATCTTTACGGCGCCGCTGATTTGCATGAAACTCCCTTTCGTCGTTCCGGACGAAAAATCAAATTGGCAAACGAGTTATATCCGCAGGGCATTATGCAGGATCCCTACTCCAAAAATATTAATGAAATGAATATTTCTGACTTTTCCAGGTATTTGATTGGATGGACAGATGAAATGGATCCGGACTTTGAGGAGTTGCTTACAGACCGGATGTTTAGTTTCTTTTGATCACAAACTCTTAGTTATGCGACCTATTTATCTGGACTATAATGCCACCACTCCCATTGACAGTGAAGTCGCTGACTATATGATACCTTTTCTGAAGGAAAACTTCGGCAATCCTTCCAGTACCCACAAATTCGGAGCTGAATCCAGACTGGCAATTAATGATGCCAGAAAAAAAGTTGCTGCCCTGCTTGATTGTTCTCCTTCTGAAATCATATTTACAAGCGGAGGAACTGAGTCAAACAATCTTGCGATCAGGGGGATTTCTTATGCCCGAAAATCAAGGGGAAATCATATCATTACCTCACGAATTGAACATCCTGCAGTACTGGAAGTATGTAAAAATCTCGAAAGAGAAGGATTTCAAATTACATACCTTGATGTTGGCGAAGACGGTAAAATAAACCCACTTGATCTGGAAAAAAACATCAGGTCTTCCACAATACTTGTAAGTATAATGCATGCTAATAATGAAACCGGTATTATTCAGCCTTTGGAAACAATCTCTGAAATAACCAGGTCGAGTGACATCGTCTTTCATTCAGATGCAGCGCAAACAGCAGGCAAAATCTCTGTTCATGTGAATGACATGGGAGTGGATTTATTAAGCCTTGCTGCTCATAAATTCTATGGCCCTAAGGGGATTGGTGCACTTTATATTAAAGAAGGCATCAATCTTGAAAAAATTCTTTTTGGTGCCAATCATGAAAAAAATTTGAGACCCGGCACAGAAAATCTCCTGGAGATTGCCGGTATGGGAAAAGCCGCAGAAATCGCAAAACGTGATCTGGGAAAAAATTCCGGCAATATGGCTGCAACCCGAAACCGTATCTATGAGATCATGAAAAGTGAGATTCCTGTGTGCAGAAGAAACGGGGATCCGGATTTCTGTCTTCCCAATACCCTGAATTTAAGCATTCCCGGATTGGATGCAGGTACATTGTTGGCGGAGATTCCTGAAATTGGGCTTTCAGCAGGAGCGGCCTGCCATGCCGATGAAGTCCATATTTCTTATGTACTTGAAGCTATGGAAATACCCCTCGAATATGCCATGGGAACTTTACGTATATCCACGGGCAAAGACACTACCATGGAAGAGGCTGAAGAAGCAACTTCACTGATTATCAAAAAGATCAAACAAATCATTTCACCGGATAAGATTTCCATAGACAGCACCATTGAAGAAGAAATTAAGCTTACAAGATTCACCCATGGAATGGGATGTGCCTGTAAAATATCTCCACGCATTCTTGAGGACATTCTTTCCTCCTTAAAACAACCAGCACATCCAAACATCCTTGTTGGCAATGATTCATCAGACGACGCAGCCGTGTACAGGCTAAATGATGATACAGCTATTGTGCAAACAGTTGATTTTTTCACCCCGGTTGTTGACAATCCGCGGGATTTTGGAGCTATTACAGCAGCAAATGCGCTTAGCGATATCTATGCAATGGGAGGAACCCCGTTATTCGCCCTTAATATCGTGGCATTTCCTCCTCACAGATTACCCCTGAGTATATTGAAAGAAATACTTGAAGGAGCCAATGAAGTGGCTGAAGAAGCTGGAATATCAATTATTGGGGGCCATACCATAGAAGATAATGAGCCTAAATTTGGAATGGCTGTTACCGGCACAATTCATCCTGAAAAGGTCCTTAAAAACAAGGGGGCTAGTGTAAAAGATGTAATTATCCTTACCAAAAGACTCGGTACAGGAATACTTAGTACTGCCTTAAAGAGAGGATTATGTACCGGATCTGAAAAATTGTCTCTTTTCAATAGCATGCGACAATTAAACAAAAGAACTTCTGAAATTATCCTGAAATATCCCGTTACTTCTTGCACTGATGTAACCGGTTTTGGATTATTAGGTCATTTAAAAGAGATATGCACAGCTTCCGGGGTAAGTGCAGAAATAAACATTTCTGATTTATTATTATTACCGGGAGCAGAAGAATTTGCATCCGATGGGATAATCCCCGGGGGAACAGAAAATAACCTGAATTATTTTAAAAATCAAGTGGAAATTTCACAGTGGATCCCGGAAAATCTTGTATTTATTGCCGCAGATGCACAAACATCAGGAGGATTATTATTTACCTTGAATGAGAAAGACGCCCATTCGGTTATGAAGGAGCTATCTGATAATGACATTGATTGTGCCAGCATCGGGACCATAATTCCTTCCTCAAAGAAAATCATTTACCTGAGATGAAGCACGCAATGATATAAACTGATTGATCCTAATTATCCTGTTCTTCACACTTTCGATCATAAATTTTAATATTTTCATCAATGATGTTTGGGTAATTATTTAAATTAATGTTATCTTTGTGTTAACTTAATGTTAACAAAGCTGAAACAAATATCATTAAGCCCACGTTATATATTAAAAACCTTAGGTCATGAAAACACTGATAATAAATCTCGGATTACTTTTGATATACACTATTTCTTTCGGACAAATAACAGAAGGGGTAGATGGAAGATACTATGCAGATAATAACGTACTTTACAATGGCAGCTATCAGGAGTATTTTAGCAACGGGATACTAAAAATGGAAATGGAAGTTAAGAACGGACTAACAAACGGGATCACAAAGACATATTTTAAAAATGGGGAATTAAATGAGATCCGTTCTTATCGTGCCGGTAAATTTCATGGAACGTGGATTACTTACGACCAGAATGGTAATAAACTTGCCAGGGCTAATTATAATATGAACAAAAAAGACGGTAAATGGCTGATATGGGATGAAAATGGAGTATTGCGTTATGAAATGGAGTATGATATGGGAGCAAAAACGGGGATATGGAAAGAATACAACGATGAAGGCAAACTTCTCAGGGAAAAATCATATAAATAATTGTAACTATCGAATCCACTCCGCATTACCCGAGAAGCTTTTACGCACCCTTAGCTATTTTTATACATACAACATTATTTCTCAAAAAGCTTCCGTTGTTTTTTCAATACGACAACAATATGATTTGAGGGAAGAGTTGTAAAAACATATCTTCCCTCTTTTTTTTGAACATCAGCAAATTTATCAATTGGTTAAACCTAACTTAATTAGCCTTATAGTATTTTTTTAAACAGATCCCGATAAAAAAATGATTTTTTTTATGCGAAAAATCTAAACTATTGCCGGAAATTATCGTATCTAAACATCATAATGTTTTTTACAGAATTGAAATCTCGATATATAATTGTTAATAAAATAAATCAGAACTTTAAAGCCTTTTTTTTAGCTTTGCTCATAAGTTAGAATGGCTATTTTGTTTGGTTTTGAATTAATGAAAAAAGTATTAATTTTACTACAATAATAATCAGACATCCCAAATCAGAATCATAAAAATGATCTATATGAAGAATAGTTCTAAATTTTTACTCCTCGCTGTTCTAGTACTTTCCTTGGTATATGGAGGATGTAAAACTGATAAGTCCAATCAGGATGGAAATAACAGTGAACTTTCAGAAGGCTTTAATCAAGAACTGGATGATGATCTGGTTGATAAGATAAATACAGCCAAAAAGATCTTTTATTCATTGCCTTCTCCCCTGGAAACTGCAATGCTAATCAAAACTGCAAATGCAAGTTATGATGCAAGTCTGATGAATCCGGTTTCCAATGCTGATGATTACAATACAAACATGGAACTTGCTCTTAATCTGGGCATTTATTCAACCGATCTCAGTTATGCCAGTTTTTTCAATCAGAGCCAGGCAACGCTGAATTACATCGAGGCGGCAAAAAAAATGGCCGATGGTCTTGAGATATTAGATGCCATTGACGAACAAACAATCGAACGTTTGGAAGAAAATTTGAATAACCGGGATGTGATTATTGATATTATATCCGAAACCCTGTTGAATTCCACCTCTTTTCTTGAAGACAGAGGACTTCAGGCTACATCAGCCATTATTCTTGTAGGGGGCTGGGTTGAAGGATTATATATTGCCACTAATCTTGTACCGGAAGGAGTGGACCTGAATACTAATCCTCTGGTTGAAAGAATAGTGGATCAAAAACTATCCATGGATATCGTAATCAATCTCCTTGAAAATAATAAAGAAAGTATTGAAGTCCAGACCTTACTCAACGATGTTAAAGAAATCAAAAAGATATATGATAAGGTCGAGATTGAACAATCAGAAACAACCGCAGTTGAAGATCCCAAGACCAATGTTACCACACTCAAATCGGAATCTTCCTATGATATTTCGAAAGAGATCTTCGAGGAACTTGCTGCAAAAGTTAAAGAATTAAGAACCCGTTACATTTCATAAATACCAAATACCTTCATTATGAAAAGAAGTTTGTTTGTAAGTCTGCTACTGTTAAGCTTCATCGTAATTCCAATCAGTTCAAATGCACAGTGTAAACAATTTGCTAAAAATACGTGTAAAGTAGGTCTGACTCCCTATCAGCATGACGGTAATTATCATGCAGCGGTCCTTCTTGAAGGGGAAGAAGCTGAACTCTATAAGACATTCTATTCTGACACAGATTACAGAATTGGTGTTTGTGGAGCTAATAATCTTGGCAATATTGAATTCAGTGTCATTGATGGAAATGGAAAAGTTTTATACAACAATAAGTATAACGATTATGAATGGAAATGGGACTTCCGGCTCGAATCCAGCCAGCAATTAAAGATTGTTGTAAAAGTTCCTGTTACAGATGGTCTTGCTGAAGAACCAAAAGAAGGTTGCGTGGCTATTATGTTTGGATTTAAAGAAGAATAAATATAATTTTGGGACACCTGAACGAGCCTATGGAAAACCATAGGCTTTTTTTTAACTATGTAGATATGAAACACAATTTATTTTTAATCATTTTTGGTTTGGGCTTGCTAACAAGCCCTTACAGTGTTCCTTCATGCGACAAACTTATTGATGCCGCTGTGAGTATCTCTGATGAAGATTCAGAAGGCAGTCTTTCAGAATCAGAAATTGTCAATGGATTGAAAACTGCCCTTAAAATAGGTACCGACTCATCTGTTGTTGCCACATCCAAAATAAACGGTTTTTACCGGGATGAGGCAATTAAAATTCTCTTGCCTCCTGAAGCCTCTGTGATCTATGAAAATAAAGATCACCCATTGGTGCAGGCTCTCCGTATGGATGAAAAAATTGAAGAAGCAGTACTGGCAATCAATCGAGCAGCTGAAGATGCCGCAGGAAAAGCCGGACCGATATTTAAAGATGCAATAACCGGCATGTCCATAGCCGATGGATTAAGTATACTGAAGGGCAAAAACCCGGCAAACCCGGCAAATACATCCGGATTTGACTCAACGGCGGCCACAGCCTATCTCAATTCCATGACCAGAGATGAACTCAGGAGTGAATTCTCACCTGTTGTCAACGCAAGTCTTGACAGGAAATTGATAGGAAATTATTCTCCCAATGAAATCTGGAATTCATTGACCACAGGATATAACGCAGTGGCCAGAAGATCATTCGGAGCAATTAAACCAATAGAAAACACAGATCTGGGAAACTATGTGACCGAAGAAGCACTTGATGGAATCTTTTATAAAGTTGCCCAGGAAGAAAAGAAAATCAGGAAAGATCCTTATGCCTGGGCCAGAACTGCTGCAGGGAATATTTTAAAAAGGGTTTTCGGGAATTGATCCCGGGAATTTTTTTATGAAAAAGTCTTATATTTTAGTTTTTAAAAATTTACCGGTATAAGAATTTTTCTCCTTTACCAGGTCTTCCGGAGTTCCTTCAAAAACTATTTCTCCTCCCTTTTCACCACCTTCGGGTCCAAGATCAATAACCCAGTCGGCAGATTTAATAATCTCCAGGTTATGCTCGATTACAAGAATAGTATGGCCTTTCTTTATCAAAGCATTGAATGCTGATAGTAATTTATTGATATCATGAAAATGCAATCCGGTGGTTGGTTCATCAAATATAAAAAACATAGATTCAGACGCTCCTTCTTTAGAAAGAAAATATGCCAGTTTCACTCGTTGACTCTCTCCACCACTGAGGGTACTTGAAGACTGACCCAGTTTAATATAACCGAGTCCAACATCCTGCAAAGGTTTTAGTTTGGCAGCAATTCTTTTTTCAAAGCTCCCCTTTGTTGCTGCAAAAAATTCAATAGCCTCGTTCACTGTCATTTCCAAAACATCATGTATATTAGCACCTCTGTACTTGACCTCAAGAATATCATCTTTGAAGCGTTGACCTTTGCAACTCTCACAAACCAGATGTACATCTGCCATAAACTGCATTTCGACCTTAATGGTCCCCTCTCCCTGGCATTCTTCACATCTTCCCCCATCAATATTGAATGAAAAATGACTGGGCTTGAAGCCATTTTGTTTCGAAGCTTGTTGTGTTGCATATAATTTACGGATCTCATCATAGGCTTTAAGATATGTTACCGGATTAGACCGTGAGGATTTACCGATAGGATTTTGATCTACCAGTTCCACATTTTTTATCCTGGAAATATCGCCTGTTAATTCATCAAACTTACCACCCTTTCCACCGGCACCGTTTATAGCTTTATTTAAAGCGGGATAAAGCACTCCTCCAACCAGCGATGATTTGCCGCTTCCGCTAACTCCTGTAATAACTGACATGATATTCAGGGGTATTTTTACACAAACATTCTTGAGGTTGTTTTCTCTAACTCCTTTTAATTCAATGAAATCATTCCATTTCCTCCGGATTTCAGGAACTTTGATCTTTTTATCGCCCCTGAGATAATCTGCCGTCAGACCTTTTGAAACAGGCAATCCCTTTGCTTTTCCTGTATAAATAATCTCTCCTCCCAGTCTGCCGGCCCGAGGACCAATATCAATAATTGTATCTGCTGCCCTGATAATATCTTCATCATGTTCCACCACAACCAGGGTGTTTCCAATATCTTTCAGGCCCTTCAATACATCAATCAGCAGATAGGAATCCCTCGGATGGAGTCCTATGCTGGGTTCATCCAGGATATAAAGAGAACCTACAAGGCTGCTGCCAAGGGAAGTAGCAAGATTTATACGCTGAGATTCTCCACCTGACAGGGTAGATGACAACCTGTTTAGCGTTAAATAACCAAGACCTACTTTTAATAAAAAAGAGAGCCGGTTACGAATTTCCAGAAGAAGCCTTCCGGCAATTTTCTCCTCTTTTTCAGTTAGTTTTAATTTTTCAAAAACCAAGTGAAGCTTATCAATAGGTAAATTAACCAGTTCTGTAATGGAGGTTTTATTGATCTTAACCCATGCAGCTTCATTTTTCAACCGTGAACCTTTACATTCAGTGCATAAGGTCTTACCCATATAACGGGAAAGCATCACACGGTATTGAATCTTATATTTTTTCTGTTCAAGCTTCTTAAAAAAAGCATTTAAGCCTTTAAAATAGCGGTTTCCTGTCCATAATAACTCCCTTTGCTCTTCTGTAAGTTTATAATAGGGGGTATGAATGGGGAAATCGAATTTATCTGCATTATAAATAAGTTTATCTTTCCATTTAGACATTTTTTCACCTCTCCAGCAAGCGATTGCATTCTCATAAACAGAAAGACTTTTATTGGGGACCACAAGATCTTCATCAATCCCTATTATTTTGCCATAACCCTCACACAGGGGACAGGCTCCAACGGGATTATTAAAACTGAACATATGCTCAGAAGGCTCTTCGAATTCAATCCCGTCTGCTTCAAATTTCTCAGAAAATTCATAAAAAGAGTTCTCGTCTATTTTTCGAATCCTGCATAACCCTTTTCCAATATTAAAAGCAGACTGAACTGAATCTGCATATCTTGAAAGTGAATCCTCATCCTCCTGAACAACCAACCTGTCGATAACCAGATTTTGCCCGGGAGTTTTTTCTATGAGTGATTTTTCCTGGAGGACTTCTTCAATCTTAAAAATATCATTATCTATTTCGATACGTGTAATTCCCTGGCGAAGATATACTTCAAGTTGATAATCAACTTCAGTCCCTTCACAACAAATGAAAGGAGTGAGTAAAAGCAACCTCTCCCCATTTTCATAAGAAATTATATGATCTACAACATCTGAAATGCTGTGTTTCTTCACTTCCTTACCTGTAACAGGAGAGTATGTTTTACCAATTCTGGCGTAAAGTAATTTCAAATAGTCATAAATTTCCGTGGATGTACCAACCGTTGACCTGGGATTCCTTGTGTTCACCTTCTGTTCAATAGCCACTGCAGGGGGAATTCCATGAATATAATCAACATCCGGTTTATCGATCCTTCCTAAAAATTGACGGGCATAAGACGAAAGACTCTCTACATATCTTCTCTGGCCCTCAGCATAAAGGGTATCAAAGGCAAGCGAAGATTTACCGGAACCCGATAATCCGGTAATAACAACAAGCTCATCTCTGGGAATATTCAAATCAACATTCTTAAGGTTATGAACTCTTGCACCCTTTATCGCTATAACCCCACTATCTACCTGTGAAACAATCGGCATAAATTTTGCGTAAAAATATTTAATGATTATATTTAAGATAAATTAACTAAATGCAAAAGTAATATTTTTTGCAGAAAAGTTTTTTTCAGTTATTTTCGTCATCTGATTTGAATATTTAATCAAAAAACGGAGGATCGCCTATAGACCAAAATCTACTCAACTAATCAATTAGAGGAGGTTTACGTGAAATCACAAGTTAAAACCGATTATGAACTCGTAACTGAATTCATAAATGGCAAGCAAAACAGCATTGAGATTCTGGTTAACCGGCACAAATCCAAAGTTTACACCTACATAATGCTCATCGTTAAGAACGAGCAACTTGCCCAGGATATTTTCCAGGATACATTTATTAAAGTGATTCAATCACTTAAAAGAGGTAAATACAAAGATAACGGGAGATTTCTTTCCTGGGTTATCAGAATTGCTCATAACCTGATCATCGATCATTTCAGAAAAGAAAAGCAACTGAACACGATGTCCAACGACGATTATGAAACTGATATTTTTAATTCCAAAAAAATGTCAGACAAAAATATCGAAGATGATCTCATCGAAGGACAAATCCAATCTGATGTTCGAAAATTAATTGAGGAACTCCCGGATGATCAGAAAGAAGTAATTCTTCTTAGACATTATGGAGGACTGAGCTTCAAAGAGATAGCTGACCAGACAAATGTTAGCATTAATACTGCACTGGGACGAATGCGTTATGCTTTGATCAATCTCAGAAAGCTTATTGAAAAGCATAACATTTCGCTTACTCTAAAATAATTATACCATTTCACAATAAAGAGGTTTAATGGTGCGTTTGAACTGTAATGATTTAAACACATCACTAAACCTTTTTGCCTATGGTAAAAAACTCTACCTTTTTCTTTATTTATAACAATATTAACAAAGAAAATGAATTGTACAATGGAGAGGAATTAATGGAACCCGATAATAAAGATGCTGAAATTGCTCAGTTTCTTGATAAAATCGAGTTTACACCTCCCGACAGAATCCTGAAAAGGATTTTTGAACAAATTTATTGAACAAAAAAAAGAGGGTTGATTACATACCCTCTTTTTTATTGTTTCAAATTTATAACATCAGAGATAATCTGGACTCCGGCAACTCCTGCAGTTTCTGTTCTTAATCTGCCGGCACCCAGGGTAACGGGCGTAAAACCGTTTTTAATGGCAAGTTGAATTTCCGTTTCAGAAAAGTCCCCCTCAGGACCAATAAGGATCAGAAAAGAATTCCCTTTTCCCGCTTCTTTTATAAGCTTCTTTCTTTCCTGCTCATGACAATGGGCAATATAGAATTCTTTTTCCTGATGTTCTGATAATATAAATTCCTGAAAATCAACCAGGGGATTCAAGACTGGCAAATATGCTTTAAGAGATTGTTTAACAGCAGATAAGATTATTCTTTCAAACCTATCCATTCTTATCTTTCTTCGTTCAGAATGATCACAAATCAATGGTGTGATCCTATCTATACCTATTTCGGCAGCCTTCTCCAAAAACCATTCAAAGCGGTCATTGTTTTTGGTAGGGGCAATTGCCATGTGAAGATAATAAGGTCGTTTTTCAAAGTTTTCCTTCTTTTCGAGTATCCTGAT
>CAZGTU010000124.1:9252-12100 GCA_964528675.1 uncultured Bacteroidaceae bacterium | reverse complement strand
TCGGAATGACATGCATCGGTTCTAATGAAAAGTTAGATACCCGGATATGCGGCTCCGTCGCTGAGGAACTGCCAACTACCAACTGAGAATGGGCGGTGAAGGAGTAAAAACAGGGAACTCTCTTGTTTAATCCATAATCAGGGAATTCTACTAATATTATTTTCAGTAAAATTTCCCCTGGTTTATCAAAAAGTACGGAGAATGGAATATATATTCAATTTTCATTCTAAATAGAGTCTGTCCATAATGTCCGATATCTGCGTTGCTGCAAAAATTTTAAATCCTCATATACGCTAGTATACTGCGGTTTAAAATTTTTGCGCGCCTTGATCTCGAACATTCTGAAACAGACTCTCGACTTTATTGACAGACACTAAATAAGAAAAATTATAAAAAGGAAAAGATCTTTAGTTCACCATAAAATGAGCTAAACAGGGCATTATCTGAATTATCAATATTTTAATGCTATCGCTGATATGGTCTGGATTACAAATCGGAAGTCAAAATTTAGCTATCCGGTGAATTCAGAGGCTTCTTTTATAAATTAATCTCGATAAACTATAAACACTTGACAAAACCATTCTGAATCAGTAATTTCATAGACAGTTTTTTTTAATTTCCTTAAGATTATGTCACTTATTTAATCATTCACCCTAAAAACCAAACTATGCCAAAAGTAAGACTTGAAATTGATGAGGTGCATATTAAAAGGCGCCGTAAACGCTGGGTGCTTTATTTTGTTATAATGACGGAGCATCCTGAAGATCCGGATAAGATGATCATCACTACCCTGCCCCAATACCCTTTCAAACTCAGCAGTACGCATGAAAACTCCTATCATTTCGATACTACCGAGGAGGGTTCCGAAGGTCTGTTTGTTATCAGTCGTGAACTTCCCGAGGACAGGGAACTTAATGTGCATGTATACCTGCGTCACACCCGCTCAAAAACACGAAACCTGGGAGAAATATTGAACAACCTGAAAAGCGGCATTGGCGGTGATGCAATGGATATTGTTACCAATATTGCCGGAACAGCTACTGTCCCCTGGCTTATTATAGCAAAAAAAGCCGTTCCTATGGTTGGAAAAATACTCATGCAAATCAAGGATAAGGATTTTGGTTTCCTGAGCTGCTTCGAACGTTTCGGACCTGAGTTTGAGAACGTATATGAAATAGACAGGGAAAAAGATTTTACCGGTGATGCTTCACTGGTATACAGTTGGTCGATAGATGAATCATAAAAGCATGATGTTATGGAGATTAAGCAATTTACTGAAGATCCCAAAGTATTTCACCTGGTTAAGGACCTGAAGGAACAGGGAGTGGATCAGAAAAAATTTTCCGACCTGGTTGATGAGAACAACAATCAGTATGTGGAACTGGTTCAGGAAGGTGGAGGCGTACTGGGTGTCGCCCTCATAGGATATACCTATATAATGGAACAAATGGGTTTGCGTTTTTTCAGCCTTGCAGGCACATCAGCAGGAGCAATAAACACCATGCTGCTTGCCTCTTTGGGCGATATTTCTGAGCCCAAATCTGAAAAGCTTATTCATGAACTCGCGAATAAAGATCTATTCGAATTTGTAGATGGCGACGGGGATGCTGTTGATTTTATTAATGCTGTTGTTGATCGCGCCCGGCGTGTAAAATTTCTCTGGAAAGCCATGCAGATAATTGACAACATTTTTGAAGACCTGGGATTGAATCCAGGCCATGATTTCTATAAATGGCTTACAGGCATCCTAAAACGAAACGATGTTGATACAACAGGGAAACTGCTAAAGGCTTTTGAGAAACTTCCTGAAGGTGTCAGGATAAGAGAAGGGGTTGACAGAAATATGGATGGCCTTTCCCCCCGGCTGGCAATGATTGCGGCTGAATTGACGACCGAAACAAAGGTTGAGTTCCCTAAAATGAGGAAACTCTACTGGAAAGAACATGAAAAAACAAATCCTGCCTGGTATGTAAGAGCTTCAATGTCTATTCCATATTTCTTTGAACCGGTAATTCTAAAAGATTTGCCCCGGGGACCAGAGGCAATGGAATTATGGGATGATCTTACAGGTTACAGGGGAGATATTCCCAGGAAGGTACATTTTGTTGACGGAGGGATAATGTCCAACTTCCCCATTGATATCTTTCATAAGTTCAATACGGTTCCCCGTCTGCCAACCTTTGGTGTACGACTGGGAGTAGACCGCGATAAACCAAATAAAATCAGCTCCCCACTGAATCTCTTCGGTGCAATGTTCAACTCGATACGGCATTTACACGATTATGATTTTTTCCTCCGACACCCGGATTACAGAATGCTGGTACAGCATATTGATATTGGAAATCACGACTGGCTAAACTTCCGACTGGATGATGCTTCAAAGATTGATCTCTTCCGAAGAGGAGCCGTTGCCGCTGCAGGATTTTTGAGAAGATTTGACTGGGAAAAATACAAGCAAAAACGGGAGGAATTGAAAACAAAGGAAAAATAATTATAATAATTTAAGTTGACCTTTGAGACAGCCTCCTTGGGGACATTAAAGGAAAAGATTCAAATAAACACATAAACAGCAATGTTATGTATTTTGATCTCAGTAAACCACAGAAAAAGATAGCCCGAAGGGTTATGGATAAAGGAATTGATGAACACTATCGAAGAGCACTGGCTGATGTTGAAAAAATTACTACCAGATGGCGTAAGGGTGAGTATTCCGGGAATAAAGATGCTTATATGGCACTTTTCAAAAAGATTGAACAAAATGATAAAAATATTGGCAGGATATACGATGGCAAAGGGGGTTCTCGCTGGGTTGAAATAATGAGTATGCAGCTGGCCCAGGGGGTAATAA
>CAZGTU010000124.1:7296-9152 GCA_964528675.1 uncultured Bacteroidaceae bacterium | reverse complement strand
CAGGGAACATGAATGATGAACAGTTTAAAGTAAAGTTAACCTGGCAGACTCGAACAATTCTCCTGTTATCCTCTCCGAGTGATACGGCCACCGCCGTGGCGGTCTTTTATCTAACTACTGGCCGTAAAACTCAATAGCACAAATAATTATTCCACCTTTACGAGGCGCTGGTTTTTTATGGGCTAAGTCTTTTCTATCGCTATTTACCCTCTGCGCCTCCGCTAAAGCTTCAGCGGCACGCGGAACGAGGGTTGTAAGATTGACAATTTCTTTACACTTAACTGGCATAATTCATGCAAAATTCTCCGATTTCTGAAACAAACCGTTTACCTTTTACAGTTTACCGTTTACCACGAACATGGACAATAATAGTTAGATACTTGATTATGCCACTTCGACGCTAATCGACTGCTTCATTAACCCAAACCCTGAACTCCTTTTCAGGATAAAAATCTTTCATCTTCCAGTAATATTCATTATTCAAAAGAGTATCGGGTTGATAAGAAAAACTGTCGATGATTACTGAATTATCAGAAACAAGGGAATAATTTGCTGTTTTCAGGGCATTACTCCAGCTTCGGGTAGACGAGAGGATATAGATGTTTTCTTTTTGGGTTTCCTGGCAATAGGAAAGATTTATGAGTACAGTATCACGTGGATATAAAAATATTTTGAACACAAGTGGACCGGGTGATTTCCGAAAATCGATGTTCCTGTTATAGCTAAGATTATATACCCTGTTAATAGTAAGAGAATCAATATTATCCTGAACAGGAAAGATAACATTCTGATTTAAGTCCGTGTCCGTATTATTTACAAAAGTATAAATACCATTTACACAAAAAGTGTTGGCATTTATAGTGAAATCGATGTTCTCGCTTAAAAATTCAACAGCAGGCTGGCCAAATACCCGTAAAGGGAATAGCCAAATGATGAAAAAAATTAATTTACTCATTATTGACTATGATCTTATTTGAAGAAACAAGCTTTTTATTCAAAGATACATTTACTATAAAAAAGCCGTTCTCCAGGGGTGGATCCAGGTAGGTTTTCTTTTCTTCAATCCTGGTTTTTTTAATTAATTTACCATCCAGACCATAAATTTCCATTATTACATCTGCGCTTTTCACAGGAAAATCAACTTCCAACATTAATTTATTGATAGATTGCACAGGATTAGGATATATCCTTACAAGCTGATTAGCAAGCCCTGAGCTATGAACACTGTTAACCATTTCCTCCTTAAGAAAAATATCTTGCTCAATAACAGAATCCGGTTCCAATGTATATGATACTATTTCAACTATTATACTACGGCTGGCATCAGGTGCCGTATAATAGTCCATTCGTCCGAGTTTTGTCGATTTTGCAAAAACCCTGGCTTCAAAATGTCCATCCTTATCTGTTTCAAAAGGAAAATCAATGCTAAACCTTCTTTCGGCAACCGGATTTAACTCCATGTCAAATACAATACCTGACAGAGTACCACATATCCCTTCAGGATCATTGATTTCCCCGATATTTGGTGCATTATCCCTGTACCAGTCATTATTGTACTTGCTAACAGACTGACCGTTTTGAGGGCAAGCTACATGACTAAGGGCAGAACTGCCGAAGATTAGACGATTCTCACTTCCAATACCATGAAAGTATGAAATAATTCTGAGAGTATCTCCTTCAGGATTAATATGAAAATTGGCATCCAGACTATCCTGGGTAAGAACGAATACTCCATATTCACCCTCAAATTTATAGTCCGGTAACTTCACAGTGTCTGAAACAGAAAAAATAAAAACACTATCAAAAATAAATCCTTCCGGCATATGGCTGGTATGATATTGCAGTTCCAGCATCCA
>CAZGTU010000124.1:0-7196 GCA_964528675.1 uncultured Bacteroidaceae bacterium | reverse complement strand
CTCCCCTCCTGCAGATTTACAGAAAATGAATCGTAACGCGTGAATTCCAGGGGTTTTACCTCCCATACCTTGGTAGCACCATCTTTCTCGGCCTGTATGTAGCGTCTTTCTTCTATCTCTTCTTCGGTAATATACCAGCCCTGATCGGTAATCATGTGAAGAATACCATGATGGACCCGGTCATTGCCTGAGGCATCAAATACTTCCAGGTCGGCGGCCCATGTAATGAACAACCAGGATGAAGCACCATTCTCAAAGTCTATCTTCATAAACTCGGTATCATTGCATTTCAGACCCTGAACATAGTTTTCTGAAATAAACTGTACATTCTTTACCGGGGAGCCGATCAGATAGCGCGATTTATTCAGATTATGGATCATTGCATCCATGAAAGGTCCGCCATTCTTTTCGGGATCTGTGGCCCAGTCGTTCCATGTAGGATAATGATGCAGCCAATCCTCTTTATAAAGAGCAAGCCGGCCTATCTCCCCTTTTTCCAGGATCTCTTTGATCTTCTCAACATAAGCATTGCCTGTTCTGCCATAAAAAACCGCGCAATTCCCCCTGTCATCAATAATTTTTGCTAATTCCCGGGCATCTTCAAGGCTGGCACCAAAAGGTTTGGTGGTGATGATATGTTTTCCATGATCCACCGCTTTTTTAAAGAGTTCCTTCCTTTCCCGGGGTGGAGTAAAGATCATCACTACGCTGATCTCCTCATCCTCAAAAATAGCATCAGCCGAATCCACTGAACCCGCATCTACCCTGTCAGCTATTTTCCGGCTCTTTTCCGGATCCAGATCGAAGGTATATTTCACCTTGAAGTACCTGCTGTTATTTATGGGATCAATCTCCCAGCGGAGATAGTCCCCGCAACCGATAAGCCCTGCTTTTAATACTTTTTTTTTCATGATCATCCTCCCGGGTATGCTTGAATTACTTCATCTAAAAAATTATTATTTCCTTCATCGATAACCATTCTTGATGGACCGGCTTCAAACCATTCCACTGTGGTTTTAATTCCCTTTTTAAAAGGAATGGTCGCTGTGAAACCGGGAACAAAACGCTTGATCTTTGAATTATCGAAGATGGTACTCACGGCCTTGTCACCAAGAAGGTTTCCCCTCATCCACCTCTGATCCATTTTATCGGCCATGTCGCAAATGAAATCAGAAGCAATATGAACTGCATTGAGCTCTGTCCCGGCTGCCTCTGCCACTGCCTCATATATCTGGTTCCAGTTCAACAATTCATCCGAAGTAATATGAAAAGCATGCCCAATGGCCTGCTGATGACCGAGAAGTCCGTTAAAGCCTTTCGCGAAGTCAATAGAATGAGTGATCGTCCAGAGTGAAGTACCATCGCCATGAATGATTACCGGCTTTCCCTTTTTCATGCGATCAATGATAGTATAATCGGTCCAGCTCCCAATTGCAACCGGAATAACAGTCTCATAAGTATGGGAAGGGCGAACAATGGTGATAGGAAAACCATTTTCCCGGAATTCATTGTTCAGTAATTCCTCACATTTAATCTTATCCTGTGAATAGTCCCAGTATGGATTATACAAAGGAGTAGATTCAGTAATAACAGGATGTCCCCCCACTTTCTGGTAAACCGAAGCAGATGAAATAAAAATGTATTGCTTCACCTTTCCCCTGAAAATTTCGATATCCTGCTTCACATCCCCTGGCGTAAATGCAATAAAATTTACCACCACATCAAATTCATGACCTTCCAGGGCTTTTTCCACCTCTTTCCGGTTTTTGATGTCTGCGTTAATTGTTTTGACTTTACCAGGCACATCAGCCTTTGCTTTGCCCCTGTTCAGATGATAAAGATCGATACCCTGTTCCACGGCCAGCCGCGAACAGGCTGATGAGATGTTTCCGGTTCCTCCGATAAATAGTGCTTTCATGATTGTGATTTATAATTTCAACATTAGTTTCATAATAATCAAACAATCCTGTCTGAATATTGATTTGATTAATTCATATTAAAAGTAATTCATTATCTCTAACTTGCCCTATTCATCCTATTACACTATTATCCACCAATTTTTCTCTATTTTCCAAAATCCACAGAAAAAGATAGTGTCAAAAAAAATGAAAATTCTGCTTTAACAAGCCGGCATATATTCTGGATAAGTTTGCTTCAGATAAACACTGGAGAATGGCGAAAAACAAGCAAGGTTCAGAACCCCTAAAAAGAATTACAGTCCTTCAAATAGTGCTGATAGTAACAATTCTAGCACTTTTTGCAATGATATTCTTTGTATTTACCAACTATTAGTGAGGACGTAATACCTAATGAAGAAAGTAAGCATCGGGCAATCCAATAAAAGCAACAAACTAAATAAAGACTAACTGAAAAAACCAAAAAGGAATGAAAACTAAAATTACTCTTTTATTGCTATTCCTTATCATGCCCTTTATATCATATGCAGGAAGTTTAAAGGGCTACGTGCGCGATTCCGAAACGAACGAACCATTGATCTCTGCATCAGTGACAATAAAGGGCACCACAATTGGAACCGTAACAGATCTCAATGGATACTATGAACTTCCCATATCTGGAGAAGGAGATTATACTTTTTCAGCTTCATATATCGGGTATGAAGATGCTGAAGTAACATTTAGCATTGGAAAGAATGAAGAGCTTGTTCATGATTTCCTCCTGGTCGCGAGTTCATATCAAATGGAAGAAGTGGTTGTGACTGTTCAGGCAAGGGGACAGATCAACGCATTAAATCAGCAGTTGAATTCCGAGTATATCTCCAATGTAGTATCGTCAGAACGTCTGCAAGAAGTTCCTGATGCAACCATAGCCGACGCCCTTGCACGAGTGCCGGGAATTACTGTCAGATCTGACAATGGTGAGGGAAATAAAATACAGATAAGGGGAATGGAACCCAGGTTGAATCTTGTTACCGTAAACGGGGTTCGTGCTCCTTCAGCCGACAGAAATGAAAACTCAGTTGGTCTTGCGGGTATTTCACCTTTTATGATCGAAGAAATCGAAGTTCAGAAATCACTCACACCTGATAAGGACGGTGATGTTGTGGGGGGAATTGTAGACCTTAAATTGAAAGATGCTGAAGAAGGTTTCCATTTTAATGCAGTGGTACAGAATAATTACAATAATCTTGTTGGCTCGCTTTATAATCCCCGAACCACCCTTCAGGTTAGCAATCGTTTTCTTGATAATAAGCTCGGTGTTGTTCTTGTGGGTAATTATGAAGATATTGACCGTTCAAGTGAGCGCATGAGCGCTTCGGGGAATGTCCTCACAGAACAGGATCCAATAATGATCGAAACCAGGGGATCAAGTTTCTGGACGAGTGAATTTAACAGGAAACGCTATGGGGGAAGTTTATTTCTTGATTACAGATTACCAAAGGGAAAGATTAAAGCAAGCAGTTTTATAAACGGTTTGGATAATGATGAGTTTACCAGAACATATGTATGGAATTTTGGGAGTAATATCAACCGTAATATCAGCTCCCGGGAAACCCATACCTTATCAATGGTCAATTCATTCCAACTGGAACAAAAGCTCTTCTGGAACTCAACCATCGAGATAGGTGCTGCTTATACAGCTGCAACAAATAATACGGATGTTGCTTACGGGATGAACTCAAAATATCGAACGCCCTCTACACAATCAGCAGAGGACCTGCCGGAAGAGATCAGAAGAATACGACGCAGTCAGGAAACTATTTATCCTTATGAGCTACTTGTGGAAGCTAACTTTATCTCTGATTCCAGCTATTTTTTGCAAACCCTTAGCTCTTACGATAATGTTTTTAAGGAAGATGAATTAACAGGTTTTGTTAACTGGAAGTTTCCCTTCCATATTGGCAGTAATGTATCAGGAACATTTAAAATGGGAGGAAAATACAGGAAAAAGACAAGGGAATATGATGCAAGCGACAGGGGACATGGATTGACTGTAGGAGGACAGGAACAATTAAGACAATATATGTTGATTGCCAATCCGGATATTGACTTCGGTCTGGGCGAATTCAATGATTATGTAGAAAATAATTTTGCCACTTTTCATCTCCTGAGCGACTATGACAAGTGGATATTGAATGATCAGTTCAGACAGAGGGGGTTCGTTGAGCGCTCCATCATGGAGCAGATCATCTATGATCTTGATGAGGATCATTGGTCTGTAGTGGAAACCGGTGAACACCCACGCAGAAATATTGCCGATGATTATTCGGGTCATGAAGAAGTTACCGCAGGTTACGGTATGGTGGATATGAATATTACAAAATATGTTCAACTGGTGGGAGGTGTGCGCATTGAAGACATCAAAACCAATTACAAATCTTACGGAGTCAGGGAAAGTGGAGTAATCAATTTTGTATTGGAAGAATTTGATGACAGTCTTTCTGTACGGCAAAGTACCTTTGTTTTACCAATGGTCAATTTGAATATTCAGGCAACAGATTGGCTTAAGATCAGACTGGCATATTCACAATCCATTGCACGACCCAGGTATTACAGCTATATGCCGAGATACAGGCTTGACAGGTTAAAGTTCATTGATAACATCGGTAATCCCGAGCTGGAGCCGGCCCTTTCCGAAAATATTGATGCTTATGTTTCTGTCAAAACCAATAATCAGAAATTAGGTGTTGCCGGTGTATTGACTGCAGGAGTGTTTCATAAAAAAATTGAGGGTTATGAATATGTAAAAGATTATGTGAATGTTCATGATTCCGTAAACAGTGTTCATCCTTATGATGTAATTGCCAGCAACAGAAGCGTCCCCATTTCAGTCCCGATAAATAATCCTGAACCTGCATATAGCAAAGGTTTTGAAATCGACTGGCAGGGAGCCTTTATCTATCTTCCGAGTCCACTCAACGGGATTGTACTGAATGCTAATTATACATTAACAGAAACTGAACAAACCCAGATCATTCAGCGGGTTAAAAAGACTACTCCTGATCCGAGTAAACCCTGGATAATCGTCTCAGAAGTGATGGATACTTCCTACCAGGAATCAATGTTTTCACAGCCAAGGCACATCATAAATGCTTCACTGGGATATGACCTGAAGGGATTCTCTGCACGTCTTGCTTATACAAGGACTTCAGAAACCTTCGCCGGATATTTTGGTACAGGAAGGACATACCCGGAAAACAGGCGACTAAGTGCGATGCAACAGGTATGGGATCTTTCGATAACCCAGGTAATACCAAAAGTTGAAGGATTACAGCTTTTTCTGAATGTTTCAAATATCACCTCAACCTTCAATTCCAAAGAGTTTGTAAATGTTTCCTCAGGAGGTGACCCCTACCCGCTTTATGAAGAATATTTCGGAAGGATCATAATACTTGGACTAAGGTACAGACTTTAAAACATTAGAAAAATAAGCGATAAACACTAATGAATACATCACTTACATATGAACATTACAGGATAGAGAAAACGGTGAAAGGGTTCCCGGCTTTCTCTTTCCTCACAAACTCTATGCTAAACTAAAGGACCCGGCAATTAATTATTAACTAAATTATTATTATCATGAAAAAAAGAATTTTTACTCTCTTATTGGCTGCTTTATTTGGGTCTGGTTTTATGCTCCAGGCTCAGACGACCTACAATGTACCTCCGGATTCGGTATTAAATGAATTTATTTCAAACAACTATGATGAATCAGGATTGAGTACATATATGCTCGAGCGCGATGGTTACTATGTCCTTACAGGTTCTATGAACTTCTCTGGTGATATTGCTATAGTTGCCGAAGAAGGTGATGGAATGAGGCCTGTTATTATCATGGGAACTAATGATGAAGGAGCTTCCAACGGATGGGGTATGCTCTGGACCGACGGAAGTATTTATTACAAAAGCCTTAACCTCAAGGTGACTAACGATGTGGGAGCAAGAGGTCCATGGAGTAGTGCCCTCTTCAGTTCAAGTGGTTCCAATGTTACTTTTGAAATGATAGATTGTATTGTTGAATATTCTGACGGCGTTTCCATCTGGAATGAAACCGGAACGGGAGTTACGCTAATTTTACGCGATAACCTTTTTCGCTGGAACGGAACCAATGACGGTGGCAGATGGCAGGGATTCGGAAGCCTCCTGAAAAACGGATCCCTTGATTGGGCAATTATCGAAAATAACACCTTCGTTGAAAACTACTCCTGCCTGTTTACCCATGAAAACGGACATGTGAAAAATTTCTTCTTCAATCACAATACAGTTGTCAGCAACGGCCAGGGTCCTCTTCGCTATATGTATGCAGACAGGGCTGTATGTATGAATAATCTTTTCGTGGATGCACACTTCGGTGGCGAAACACCACAGGCAATGGCAGGACAGGATGCTGAGCAGCTCCCTATGGGAATCTATGCTATTGATTATTACCGTGCCGGCGATACTATCAAACCTACCGGTTACCCTGCCGAAGAAGACAGAATAAATGTAATCGCCTATAATGCAAATTATGTTTCTCCTGAAATAAAAGATCACTGGACAAGCATGCCTGATACTTTCATTGTTGCTGACTACGAAAAGGGTGATAATGGCTTCCTGAATGAAAGGGCTTACCAGATGATGAAAAGTGAAAGTGATTATAACTACCCCTATTTCCTCTATGATGATAACCTGAGTGTTTTTGTTGAAGACCCGGATTTTACAGGATATGATCTGAAAGTTCAGCAGGAAATTGAGATCAGTAAACACATGAATGGTTATGAGGCAAATCTGTCCACAGAGATGGGACAATGGGGAAGATATCCCGAAGCAGACGGAAACGCAGCCTTCCCCTTACCAAAGGAATATTATGATTTTGCATATACTAATGAACAGTACCAGCTTGCAGCACACGAAGGTTATCCATTGGGTGACCTGAACTGGTGGCCGGAAAAATATGAGCAGTGGAAAAATGACGAAAACAAGGAAGAATATGATGAGATTATTTCTTCAGTGCTCGATGGTTCATTTGAATTTGTAGACTGGTATACAAGGGTTGACATTGATGATCATGTGATCAAAATGATTGATTACCTGGTATATCCGAATCCCGTAAGTGGAGATATTCTCACAGTTAAAGGAGCAGAAAACAAAGTAAAGACCATTTACGGACTTACCGGCCAGATGCTCCTTCAAACCAGGGAAGATCGTATCGATGTCTCTTCATTCAGTTCAGGAATGTATCTGATAAAGATTGGAAAT
>CAZGTU010000123.1:0-12155 GCA_964528675.1 uncultured Bacteroidaceae bacterium | reverse complement strand
ATCCCATCATACAGAAGGACAGGATGTTACGTCCCCCAAACTGCAAGTTGGGTTAGTTCTACTTTGACAAATTAAGAATTTAAAAAGATTTTTATCCTTTTTACCCCGGTCCTAAAGGGTGAAAGGATAAAAATCTTCCTGTTCCGCCTGAGATAGGCGGATTAAGGGTAAAAAAAAGGAAGATTTTTTAATATGTCAAAGTAGAATTAGATTAGATTAACTTCACCTTTACTGCATTTAACCCCTTTTTTCCTTCCTGTAAATCAAAACTAACCTCATCGGTTTCCCTGATCTTTTCTTCTAATCCGCTGGAGTGCACAAAATATTCTTTGTCCGACTCGGCATCTTTAATAAAACCAAATCCTTTTAAGTTGTTGTAAAATTTAACTGTTCCCTTTTTCATTTTATATAATTTAAAATTTCTGATTTTCTTTATAGAACTATTCCATCCATATCTTTAATCCTCCTTCGCGTTCGCTGCGGCGGACGAGAAGTTTGGTCGAATTGGCTACGCCGACCGCGTTCGCATAAAGCTTTAGCGGTTGCGAAGCTCGTAAACTCGGTTCCTCGGAGTTCTACTCCGAAAACAAGGGTTCAGGGTTCTACCCTGAGGTTTAATACCATTTATTTGGACGCTTTCCAAAAAGTATTTACTGGTATTTGTTTCTGTTCAGATCTGATATGCTTCATCTCAGGCTTTCTGGCATCTTGAACCAGGCGATTAAGTATTCGAAAAATGCTTCAAACCTTAATTTTTTTATTGGATAATTGTCTGTTAAAAATAATTCTGACAAGTACAACAAATCCCGCTACTACGAGAAGCAGATGCACTGGACCTACAGCGTGTAGTCCCCAGTACAGTATTCCCCAGATTACCACAAGTAAACCGGAAATGATGTAAAGTAAATTTTTCATTTTTTGCGATTTT
The DNA here is from genome assembly GCA_964528675.1 of uncultured Bacteroidaceae bacterium. Lineage (GTDB taxonomy): Bacteria > Bacteroidota > Bacteroidia > Bacteroidales > CAYRTD01. The sequence goes on along the minus strand of CAZGTU010000123.1, from coordinate 11,227 downwards.
AACTTTGGATGTATTTCCACGATACAAAGATACATCACTACTTTTTGTGAAGCATTACATAACTATGGATATGAATTACATAATTCACACATTGATGGAAGTGGCAGTTGGTAGTCCCTTAGCAGCGGAGCGGCATATCCGGGTAATACTAAAAGTAAGAAGTAGGAAGTAGGAAGTAAGAAGTAGGAAGTAGGAAGTAAAAAGTAGGAAGTAAGAAGTAGGAAGTAGGAAGTCCCTTGGTGGCGAAGCCGCATATCCGGGTATCTAACTTTAATTGGCAATGTTCAGGGTAATCGGTAATGGGTATTTTTACCACAATATGAAAGTATTTTTCATGAATTATGGACAGGCACTAATTAGATAAAAATGTTTTATTTCGAATTCTTTAATTCATCGAGAAGTTCCTTTAAATTTACCGAGGCATAAGTAGATGAATAATCAGACATTGCGTAAGGGATAATCAAATTATCGTTATGGACCATAGAACCGCATGAATACACTACGTTTGGAACATAGCCCTCTCTTTCTTCGGCATTTGGAATTAAAAGAGGGGTTTTAGACCTTCCTATTTCTTTTTCCGGGTTATCAATATCGAACAGTGCAGCCCCTAAAACATATTCGCGCATGGGACCTACACCGTGAGTTATTACCAGCCAGCCTTCTTCTGTTTCTATTGGGGATCCACAATTGCCAATTTGAATTAGTTCCCAGGCATATTTTGGTTGCTGCAAGATTTTGGCCTCACGCCAAAGGGTAATGTTATCGGAAAAGGCGATATAATTATTAAAACCATCCAACCGGCAAAGCATTGCATATTTTCCATTTACCTTTCTTGGAAATAATGCCATTCCTTTATTCTGAGCAATTTCACCATGCAGGGGCATTACTTTAAAGTGATAAAAATCCTCTGTCTCAAGTAATTTTGGAAGTATGGTTGCTCCATCAAAAGCAGTGTATGTGGCATAGTATTTTGTCCTGTTGTCGTCATCCCTAAATTTTACAAAACGGGCATCTTCAATACCGTTCTTTTCATGTGAAGAAACTGGAAAAATTACCCTTTCAGAAATATTAGTATCCAATGAAAATTGCAGTTCATAATGGGATGAGGCCAACCAGATAACTTGATTAAAAAGATATTCTTTGTCCGATGCCAGATGGACAGCCTTTCTTGCTTCTTCAATACAATTCCGAAGTTCACCGTAAGTAAAATTATCTTCCAATTTATCCAATATGAGTTCCGGGGGAATAATTCTCTGAACTTCCTGCATCTCATTCAGTTTATGGCCAAAGGATTTCTTATCATAAGTATATCGCCGAATATGTTCAGCTTCTTCCAGCATATTACCAATAGGCTCAATGTCAAGGTTGTTGTTTGTATCAAGTATACCGGTTCTGAATACAATTGATGATATATGTCCTTCTCCTGTAGCCCTGAAGCTGATAATAACCCTCCTGGCACCCGGTTTGATTTCGGATTGATCAGGATGCTCAACCATCGAAGGATTAAAGAAAGCAGCTGATTCAATAGAATACTCCATGGTAAAATAAGAACCTATAAGGATCTTTTTTGAATAATCTATTGCATCTGGCGTGGTATTTAAATGGGGAAGCAAATGTGTGATTTTATCAAAATGATTCTCGAAAATTTTTGAAATGTTCCGGTGTCGCATCGAATAATCCCGCAGCGTCTGCTTTAATGCAAGCAATGCATCATCTTCTGACATTTCCAGGACAAAACGAATCGTGTTTATAGCCCTCTGGTTATTCGTAAAAAGAAAGCGGGCGATAACCCTGCCGGGATCAGGGTTGAATATGATATTTTTTTTATTGACAGTTACTTGCATGGTTGGATAAGATTTCTAATTGTCTAAAGATAGTTGTAAAATATGAACAAATAGGATAATTGTAATTATAAACTATAAATATATTCTGGGGCGGTTCTATCAGGAAGCATAGATATTAACTGATTAACTATATTAGTTTCAATAACTGAAGTTACGCACTTATCAATAAATGTTGCCACAGATTACTCACAGCCTTTGGCTGTTCATGAGATCGCTATCGCTAAGTTCACAGATTAAGAATAATAATTGCATTCGTACTAATTAGAACGACACAGAAACCTTTCTGTAAAAACAGAAAGGAATTCGCGAAAATTAATTGCGATTAAACAGTAATTTAAATATAACCCGGGTTATCCGTCTCAGATAGGCGGAAAGCGCTACTTCACTTCGTTCGTACCGCTCAACTTAGGTGTAAATTATATATTATAAATACGTATATTTGCAATTGCATGAAAATCAATTCTTATACACCAGCCGCGATCATTGTGCTGTAAGCCCCTTGCAGGCACAATTCTTTAATTATCTGAAAATTTTATTCTCAGGGATAATGCTATTGCATTACCCAAAACCAATCTAAATTTTTGACAATGAAAAAATTATATCAATACGGCTGGAAAAACTATATCTCAAAAACGGGGTATTCAGGATCAAATGATAATATAGGAAGAATAACTTCTATTAAAGGAAATAGTTTCGGGATTGCCACAGAAAAAGGAATTCTCAATGCGGAATTACTTGGTAGAATGATGTATACATATGAAAAATGGGAGCAGCCCAAAGTGGGTGACTGGATCAGGTTTCTGGATTATGGTGAGAGTGCCTTAATAGAGGAAGTATTACCCAGGTTTAACCTCCTGTACAGGAAAACAGCCGGAAAAGAAACCGGAAAACAGGTAATGGTTGCTAATGCAGACAAAGCGGTTATCATACAGGGACTCGATAATGATTTTAATCTGAATAGGCTTGAACGTTATATTGTCCAATCCATAACCTGCAATGTTGAGCCTTTGATTATATTGAACAAATCGGACCTGGTAGATGACATTAATAAATATACCGGGGAAATAAAGAGATTACAAAGAGAGTTGACAATATTTTCCTGCAGTCTGAAAACCGGATATGGGCTTGATGAAATAAAGGATGATGTTTTTATACCCGGAACCACAAATGTTTTAATGGGATCCTCAGGTGTAGGTAAAAGCTCATTAATAAACTATCTCTTAAACAGCAATCAGAGGGTCAATGAGATCAGTAACTCTACCGGTAAGGGCAAGCATACAACCACCACGAGGGATTTATTTTTGCTTGAAAATGACGCAATAGTTATCGATACACCCGGAATGAGGGAATTTGGTGTCGGCTTTGAAGATGAAACCCCTTTTGAAGATCAATTCCCTGCCATAAGCAAATTCGCCGGTGAATGCAGATTTAAGGATTGCAGTCATGTACATGAGGAAGGATGCAATGTAATAAAAGCGCTGGAAAAAGGAGACTTAGATTCTGTTGCATATGAAAGCTATCTGAAATTACTGAAAGAGCAAAAACATTTTCAAACCAGCTTTCATGAGAAGAAGAAGCTGGGAAAACAGTTTGGAAAGATGGTGAGGGAGGTAAAGGAATATAAGAGGAGGTTTAAGTATTGAGGGAAAATTGTTTAATTGTTGAGCCCACTCCCAAAAGTCATTCGCCCCTGGATCTGCTTCAGAGAAAGAGATGTTATGAATCAAAGAGAATATGGAATCACTGAGTACACAGGGTGGTTTTCACTGAGCACACAGAGGAAAATAATTAATTATCAGGACGTTAGTACACAGAGAGGAAAATGATTTGCAATCATTTTTTTAGTTAAGTTATAATCATATGCATAATTCCACTTAAATACTGACAATTTAAATTGTTGCATTTCATTTTTTTGGCACGCCAAAAACCTATGTGTCCCAACGTTATGCATTCCCGCTATTCCCTTTCCCTTTGTGCACCTAGTGAAAATGACCCTGTGCTCTTTCCCGAGGGATCGGGACAGCTTGTGATTCGAATTATCTCGGTAATTGAGATGGACTTAAGTTAACATGCAGGGGGAAGAGTAAAAAAAGACTTTTCGGAGTGGACTCATGGTATAATCATTCACGCCGGCTGGTAATAATGATAAATATATTTTGCAAAAAATATTATATTTGTAAAATAAATTTATCATTATGGCCAAGCAGAAACCGATATTATTACCTAAAACAAGGAAAATTCTCGTTGAGTTTGGAGAAAATATTAAGCTCGCCAGGCTCAGAAGAAAGTTAAGTAGCGAGCAATTGTCTGAGCGTGCCAATATTAGTCGCCCAACACTTACCTCCATCGAAAAAGGATCACCAGGTGTAAGTATAGGAGCTTATCTGCAGGTATTATTTGTTTTGGGACTTGAAAAAGACCTGTTGAAAGTGGCACGAGATGATGAATTGGGCAGAAAATTGCAGGATGCTAATTTAAAACCAAAAGAAAGAGCACCGAAAAGAAGACAAAAGTCATGAATCCTCAAACAAACAGGCGGGATATCTTCGTTTTTGCGCATTGGGCAGGCCTTCCTGAACCTCGTCTTATGGGAACCTTACATTCTGAGCTATTAAGAGGTAAAGAAGTATTCTCATTTGAGTATGATGCAGCTTGGTTGCATTCTGAACAAGTGCATTTATTAGATCCAGACTTGCAGTTATATTCAGGTTTACATTATCTGAATGATGATAAAAAAGTTAATTTCGGTTTATTTCTGGATTCCTCGCCCGACAGATGGGGACGCATTCTAATGCGGCGACGTGAAGCGGCTCTCGCGAGGTTTGAAAAAAGACCTGAGAAAAATCTTTTCGAAACGGATTATTTACTCGGTGTTTATGATGAACATAGAATGGGAGCCCTCAGATTCAAGGAAAACCTTAACGAAGCATTCCTGAATTCTGATCGAAAAATGGCAACTCCTCCATGGACTTCCATACGCGAATTGGAAGAAATTAGTTTACGACTGGAGGAGGAGGATGTTGTTGATGATCCATATTATTTAAAGTGGTTAAGCATGCTTATAGCTCCGGGATCATCGCTCGGCGGAGGAAGACCTAAAGCCAGTGTAACAGATCGTGATCAGCATTTATGGATAGCAAAATTTCCCAGCAAAAACGACCAGACAGATGTTGGAGCGTGGGAGTTAGTAACATATGAAATGGCCATCAAATCAGGTATAAATATGGCCCAGTCAACAGTAAGAAAATTTTCCAGCCCTTATCATACTTTTCTAACCAAACGCTTTGACCGGACAAGCAGGGGAGAGCGTATTCATTTTGCATCTGCTATGACTCTCCTGGGATATATTGATGGACAGGATTATGAGGATGGAGCCAGTTACCTCGATTTAGTGGAGTTTATTATCAGGAATGGTGCAAATGTGAAGGCAGACCTGGAGGAGCTCTGGCGCAGGATCGTTTTCAGTATATGTGTTTCAAATACAGATGACCACTTGAGGAATCATGGATTTATATTAACAGGACAAGGCTGGATACTATCTCCGGCATTTGATGTCAATCCTGTTGAAACCGGAACAGGGTTAAAATTAAACATTTCAGAAAATGATAATGCCCTTGACCTCGAGCTGGCGATGGAGGTGCATGAGCAATTCAGGTTAGACAAGAAAAGAGCCGGTAAAATTATAGGGGAAGTCAGGAAAAGTGTTCTCAACTGGAGAAATATTGCTAATAAATACGGTATATCCAGGACGGAACAGGATTTAAAGGCGCTGGCATTTTCACGGACAGGATAAATTGGTATCAAAGAGAAGCTTCATTATGTCTTATGGTTTTAATAGGTTTTTCGCTGTTATTCCAGTTAGTGCAAAGCTGCATATACTGCCTTTTTCTAATATAAATCTGTGTTCTCCATAAAAATATTTTAGTAAATAAATCGCATAAAAAAAGTAATATATTTATTACTTTTGCATTGTATGAAGTACAATGAACTTTTTAAAATACTTAAAAAAGACGGTTGGTTTGAGGTAAGGCAAAAGGGTAGCCATGTAATTATGCAACACCCAACAAAACCTGAACAATTAACAGTGCCTGACCATGCAGGAAAAGAAGTTAAAATAGGTTTATTGAATGTGATATTGAAACAAGCAAATATTAAAACAACAAAGCGATGAAAAAACCTAAGATTAAAATAACAGTAATCAAAGAGGATACTGGGTATAGCGCCAACGCAAAGTTTAAAAATGATTTCATTGCAACTGAAGCCGAAACTTTTGAGGAACTTAAAACTAAAATTTTGGAAGCTGTAAATCTTACTTTTGAAGATAGAGGCTTTACTTATACTATTGATGAGCTACAGTTTGAATACGATATTGAAAGTTTCTTCGACTTTTATAAAGTTATCAATGTTAAAGCTCTTTCTGAACGTATAGGTATGAACCAAAGTCTTTTGGCTCAGTATATTAAAGGCATAAAAAAACCTTCTGTTTCCCAGAGAAAACGTATTTTGCAAGGTGTTCAGCAAATTGGCAAAGAACTTTCCGAAACCCGTTTTATTATGTAATTAAGTCAGCGGACATTTGACAAGAAAGTAGATCCTACACCAAAAGCCAAGTTGTTACGCGAGCAGCGTAATAAATATTGGAGAGAAAAAAGTCCGCTTCATGGTTATAAGTGTAGCTATCATGATCTTCAACAGGAGTATGAATCCAGCAGCCTTCAGAAGCAAAAAATGCGCAACAAAAAGCGGCAAAAGGAATCTTCTTTAATGATTGTAAAGATGAACGCGTTATTCATGCAGCCCTTGTGTGACGGGATTTACGCAGTTTTTTAAAGAAAAAAAAGGGAAGGATTGTAAAGACGGTATATCCTGACAAACAAGAACAAATCTGTTTTTTACACAGGATTTACCAACAATCTCAAACGCAGAGTAAAGCAGCATGAAATGGGGAAGGTCAATGGCTTTTCCCAAAAGTATAATTGCTATTATCTGCTTTATTATGAAAAGCATGAGGATTATTCCAGGGCAGTTTTAAGAGAAAAGCAGGTTAAGAAATTTGGGAGGAAAAAGAAGTTTGCTCTTATAGAGGCTTTTAACCCGGACTGGAGGTTTTTGAATGACGAAGATGGACTGGGTAAAATGTAATTTAGGCGTAAAGATATTTAAAATCTAGCTTTATGTCATATGGCACAAGATGAGGGGGCAAAGGTGTCACTTTTTATCTCACACAGGGCTGCACCCTGTGCTAATGATTGCGCCCTTGGTAGGGTCTCAGGATTACCTCACAAAAAACCTTAGCCGGGTCTTATAGTATACAATCGTTAATCTCTGGCTATTGATCCTCTACCTGCATAGATTTTTGATAAAACAACTCAAACTAACGAAAAGGGGTTCTTATGTTGACGTGTATGCATTGTGGGGGGCTAATAAGCGGTTGGGGATTTGGGCAGATCCCGATGTCGCTGGGGCTTGTCGGGATGAGTTGGGCTTGGGCACTTTTCAAAAGTCCCGGGGGGGGGTAGGAAGTTGAGAAGCGGTAGTGGGGGGGGGTGGACAGATCCCGATGGCGCTGGCGCTTATCGGGATGAGTTCGACTTGGCACTTTCCAAAAGTCCCCGGGGGGACTTTTGGAAAGTGAGTCTCACTCACTTCCCAATGCAAAATGTAATCTGTGCTTAAAAACAGCTAATTACATATTTAAGGTACAAATAGGGTACAATAACATCATTATGTAACTAATATTTGGTCTATATCTGATTTGAGATAGAGATAATATTGACCTGAAATGTTTTTTTACTTAATTTTATTTTCTTAGCAAACTTATTAATCATGAAAATACTGTTTATTAGCTTTAGCCTTATTTTTTCTTTTTTCCTAGACAACCCCCAAGAAAAAATCATTTCAGATTTAAATCTTACAAAAGAAGAAATCTATTCAAAATCATTATTATGGATTGCTGAAACATGGGAAAATCCTGATGAGGTAATTAAATTCAAAGATAAAGAATTAGGTAAGATCATTGTTAGAGGGGGGCTTTCTTCAAAACCAATAGTCTGGGGGGTTGCCCAAAATGGGACAACAAATGCTGAAATTACTATATTATTAAGAGATAATAAAGCAAAAATTACTATAGCTGATCCATTCCATGAATATCTCGATGGTACTATTTGGACGATTAAAGAAGAACCAGCGATGAGTAAAAAAGTCCATGCCAAATGGGTTGAGAATGTAAAACAAGAGATAAAACAGTTACTAATAGACTTTGAAAAAACATTAACGAAAACCGAAAGTTTTTAATAAAATCAACAAATCAGAGTATTCATTTTTTCTCCTTGAACATAAAATATTCACAAATGAATTAATCTAAACATAGTAACTATGAAAAATACAGATCTCAGTAAATGGATTGCAAACATTGCTATGAAAGAAATTCTTCTAATGCAGGAAAAATTTGAAAATTATACAAATAATTTAAATAATTGTGAGTCAAAAGATCGACCGGAATTAAAGCATAAGTATAATGATTTTCTGATTAACAGGTTTAATGAGATTAAGAAAATATTAGATCAGATGAGCGAAACAGTTCAAATCCAAATTGAAGATACTGGTGAAAATAACATAGTATCGAAATCAGGACTACATTCAGAGCCCTTAAAAATTTTATCAAGATATTCAAGATTCGTGGAAGAAAACGAAACAGCGTACAAATATGCTGAAAAAGCATTCAACATGGATAAAAGTCAAGAAGCAAAATTCCTAATGGCGTTTTCAAAAAAAGATATTAATCTGAAAACTGGGATTTTTGCCGGAAAAAAGGGAAAAGAAGCATTAGAAGATCATCATAATAACATCAAAAGACTTTTAATTGAAACAATACAAATGGATCCAGGTTCTGATTATGCCAGAGTCGCTGGTAAATATTTAATTCTTGATTATAATTATGAATTTTCTAGAGATGATATATTTGGAATACCAGTTAATGATTAATGAGTTTGCCCTAGTCAATTAATCATCAATCTTTCAATTTCGCTATAAGTTATGCTTTCAGCTTGGTCTATTTGCTTCATTATTCTCAAGTACTTTTTTGTAGGTTTACCAGCATAAAATTTTTTGAAGTATTTTTTGTTTAGTTCAGTATAGTCCTGATCAAGTTTAAAATAAGCCCCTAAAGTTTTATCTAAACTCCGATAATACTTGCTTTTGGTTTGACTTTCATACATACAACCCTGAAAGGCTTCACGGTGTAAAAAGTAACCACCAACTGAATAGATTTTACGGCAACGCTTGTTTGTTTGAGGACAAAGAAAATACCATATTAAGCCTTTACCTAAGTTTGAAGGAACTGAAACCAATTGAATTTTATACTTTCGGGGTTCACCTCTGTATTTGTAATCCAGTTCAATAAATGGTTGATCGCTGAATGTGTTTACCAATATTGAAATGCTGCCTGTAGTATTTCCTTTTTTGCTCCATGTGATCGTCCCACATTTTTTTTGTTCAGGTTTGAGGTATTCCCATTCTTTCAGTTTGGTAATGCTTATTTGCAAAACTTCATCGTATAAAGTCGGGAAAGTTGTAAATCTTGGCATTTCGATTCTTTTTTATGAAACCTAAATAATTAAGGAACATGAGAATTTAATCTTTGCTTTAATTCCTTTAATCTGTCAAGGTATGGTAAAAAGGTTCTGTTTCCGTTGTTCCCTTTCACGGTGGCAAAGTGTTTTTCAATGAATAGGGAAATATCCGTTATTGTGCTGCATTTGTTCAGCTTAACGGGTTTGGTTGGTAGTTCAATACTTGCAAAGAAGACTTCCAGTTCTGCAATATCATTGCCCCAGTTTTCGGGTTGCCCCTTTGTAGGGTGCTCAATGAGTTCAGGTTGGAATACCTCAACTTTGGGTAAGAGTTCAGGCTGCGAAAATAATGTTTTTTTTGGGGCTTCACTTTTTTCACGGGATGAGGTTTCAACTGGTTCAAGTTCGGGCTGTAGTGTTTCCTTTATTTTCTGTTTTCTGAATAGTCGCCAATCCTGTTTTATAAGATAGTCGGCAATGTCTTTGCCTTGCTCTTTGTCCTGCTGTGGCGCAAGTTGTTCCAGTAATTCCGAAACGTGAAAGTATGTACCCTGTAAACGCTTTTTTATTTCGGTGGCTTTATTACTCCATAACTCAAAGGCTTTACCGTCTTTTGATAGGTCGGGAAACAAATAAACATTCCTGCCTTTTAACGGCTGGCACTTGTTAAGGTTCAAGCTGCTCAAATTGTAAACTGCCAACCAAAGTAAATTTGTAGGCTGTTCAGGGAAACCAAAATACAACGTGCCATAAATAGCCGTTTTAGGGGCTTCAACCAATGCAACGGGGTTGTTTGGGTATTTACTTAAAAGGTGTTCGCCAAACAAACAGGAAACCTTTGTTTCGTTCTTATTGTAGGCTTCCAACCATTTAGGCAACGGCTTATTGTTTCGGGTGTGGTGCTTTTCAATTATTGAGTGTAAAAAGTCCGTGCCTGTGGTGTGGTTCTGTTGGTCAAATTGCTTTACCTGAACGGCTCTTATATTGCCCTGAACATCAATAAAAGGAAAGGTATTTGCTCCTTTACGGTAGCCGTTTTGTACCGTGCCTAAATGATATAATGAAATAACCTTTTCAATGTCCTGCACTTCAAAGGGAAAGGCCACCCGTGTAAGTAAGTTTTGAATAAATGTATTCTGTTCATATCCTGTACGGGTACGGTTGAATACCTCAACGGGAATAAACGCCCGTTTAGGCTTGTTTATGGGCTTCTTTATTCGTTTTGGTGGGTGTGGTTTCCATTCTGTTATATTGCCCTGTTCCTGCTGCCAAATCGCTTTTGCGTAACCGTTTAAATAAGGGTTGTTGTATTCCTGCTGTGGGCAATTTATTTCACGGTCGCAACGTCCGTACTGTTCGGGCAAATATTCGCCTGTTTGGGTATCAATGTACCTTACAAAGCGTTTTTTACCACAATTCGGGCAACGGTGCTTATTACTGCCTTTCTCAAATATGTAACGGTGTTCTGTATTCATATTCTTAAATATCTGTTTTGCATTTTGCACAAGTTGTATTTGGCTTTGTGCAGTTAGTGCCAATAATGCAATAAACGCAATGTGCATTTTGATTAAATCCGCTTTTCATATTCGCCCCGTTTTAGGTTGTTGAACAAATCCCTGTTGCTTATGAAATACTTAAACGTCCGTTCAGCTATTCCCATACTTTCGGCAACCTCCACACCCTCACTTGTTGTAAATGTGTCGGGCAATTCATTGTAAAGGGTCTGTTTGTCGGTGGGTAGTTTATCCAACGGGCTTGTTATAACATGGTTTAAGAGTGTTACCACCAAACTGTGTATTTTGATCCCTACCT
>CAZGTU010000122.1:0-12336 GCA_964528675.1 uncultured Bacteroidaceae bacterium | reverse complement strand
ATTAATGTTTTGAAAAGTCTCTTTCTCATAATCATAAATTTTTGTTTCTTATTCAATTAGTATTTGTTCAATAAAGGATTATTGAATTTTATTATAAAACAGATAGCATTAAAAATCTCCTACCTTCAATCATATTTTTTTAGTTTTATAATTGAAGTTTCTTAATTAATATACATTTTATCATGATTTGATGAGTCCATTCCGAAAAGTTTTTATTTGAAATACACTAAATCCTCAATCCTTTAGGTCAAAAAAAATCCCCCATAAGTTTTCTGCAAAATATTGCTGCTTATGGTATCCGCTACAATAACAAATAAAGGTCAAAATCATCTGGAAATATGCATCAATCTACCTTTTTTTAGCCCCATTGTTTTATGCAGATCATTTTGACAATCAGAATTATAAATAAAATTACAACTTATATGAAAGATTTAAAAACTATTCGTCTCTAAATAACTTTCAAATTGAACACTGAGTGCGAATTTTTTACATTGAAATATCGAAGAAAATTTTACTGTACCGTCTGCATTTTCGACAAGCATGTGGTCTTAAATAGCTTTCGAGGTGGAAAATACTTATCAATTAGAGGATGTGTTCAAGTAAACATAAGATCAAACTTCCCGGTTAATCGATTTTTTTCTAAATAAACATCATAATTCATCCGGAGTCCTATGATTATAGCTCAGCACATAACGAAGAATCCACCCATCTGCCTTCTTAATCCAGAGATGAGTAAACATTGCAGTGCTGGTTAGATAAGGCTCTTCATTATTTTCAACAGCATAAAACTCATGTTCACCATTCTGGATAACTCCATAAAGGACCCCATTGTTTTTCAGAAGATGTATCTCAGTGCTCTCTTCCACCAGCTTCCTCAAAGGTCTATATTCTATAGAACAGATGTTGTTCTTAATTCCATTAACAAAATTTTCCTGTCCGTAAGTAATACCTGACTGATCATGATAAAACTCGAAACTGCTGTCAGTTATCCTGTAAAGTACATCCAGTTCACAATTATTAAATCCGGCCTCGAAAAGAAGACTGTCATACATCATTATTTCTTCATAGAGTGGATTATCCTTGCTTATTTGTGCAGTTAGGTCATGGCAATAACATAGGAAAATAAGAAATATTATTCTGATCATTTTTTCTTTTTACTGGTTAATAAATGATTGCAATCTGAACATCTCCAAAACGAACGCAATGTAAACATAATGAATGATAAAATGCATCATTAAGAAGGTCTGGTTCTTTTTCGGGATTTCATCATTTAGCGGAAATTTTATTCCCGGGGATTTGGTCATATTTAGGTTCTAAACTAATAATAAATATGATTTGATCGAATATCAGACAGCTTCCTGAAACAGCGTAACAGAAAGAATGTTAAAATGTTAAATCAGGTAGAGAAGACCTTCAAAATTTATTAGTTTTAAAGTTATAGATGAGATACTTTTTTTTGATGAATCGTGTTAGTTTATCAAACAGGCTGAAGCCTGAAAGTAATTTATGAAATTTATAGATCATGGAAAATATGATAATTTCTTAAACGAGAAGATAGAATGTCAATTAAAGAGTTATATCGTGAACTGCTGGAAGCTTATACTGTTGAAAATTTAAATCGAATCTCACTTACGCTGATAAATCTTTATAAAGAACAACAGTTTAATATCTTACAGAAAATAGCTGATTTGATCGGAGAAGAATGTGGAATAGAAATCACTCCACATGGGAAAGGTTTTTCGAAATTTATGATGCTTTATCATCCTGACAGGCTCATTTATCACCTGAATGAAATTAACAGGCTGAATGCTATAAATAATTACGAAGGCTTATTAAAATATTCTCACATTCTTCTTCTTACAAACCTTGAAGAAATTGCTGATTCATTTGAAGATTATGAAGATATTGACTATTCACCTGTTTATGAATGGGATTTTAGCAGCGATGGATATAGCATCATCAATGATTACGGGCAAACTGAGGTAAGAAAACCTCATCTAAAGAATTTTAGTTTTTATGAAGTCTTGAAAATTCGGTTATTCGGAACCATTGATCAGGATTTCCCCTCATATTATCTTGAAAATATTGAAGAATTCGAATTATCATCTTCCGAGATAGATGATCTCGAAGGAGTGGAATCATGCATTCACGCTAAAATAATGGATCTTTCCGATAATATGATATCTGATCTCACTCCTTTGTTCAGTCTGCCATTGCTTCAGGAGCTTAATCTGTCGGATAACAATATTGAAGATATTAATGTGCTGAGCAATCTCTTGAATCTAAAGCGGCTAAAAATATCAAACAATTACATCGAAGATTTCTCTCCTTTATTTGAATTGCCATTATTGGAATATGTAGATCTGAGAGGAAATGAATTAAGCACAGAACAGGCAGAAAGACTTGCAGAGCTCGGTGTAATTGTCGAGTCATAAGGGAAAATTTCTTTTGGACTTTCGCATTGCCTTAATTTTTCGTAACAAAAAAAAACCGCCCAAAAAACAGGACGGTTACAAATAATTTATTTATGTCCTCACTATTCGGGATGAATAGCCTCCACCGGACATACATCTGCGCATGCACCGCAATCAGTACATAATTCCGGATCAATCGTGTAAATGTCTCCTTCGGATATTGCTTCCACCGGACATTCATCTATACAGGTACCACATGCAGTACAGTCTTCTGTAATTACGTAAGCCATTTTATTTAAATTTATTAAATGAACAATTAATTGTTTGCGCTGCAAAGTTATATTCTTCGCCCAATTAGCAAACTGATTAAGTTCATATTGGGATTATTTTTAGAGTGTCTAAATTAATACCTGAAGTTTCTTCAGAAAATGCACAATCAATCCATCAGGTTCATTGCCATCCAGGAAAAGAGCCCCATGGATAACTGAATGGCCTTTTCGTCAATATCAAGACGGGACGAATGAAGGGCTGCAGCTTCTTCACCGGGTTTTGCGGTACCAAGTCTGAAAAGTACGGCGGGATATTTCTGAGTGAAATAGGCAAAATCCTCTGCTGTCATTCTAATATCGAGATCCTCAACGTTTTCTTCTCCTGTGTATTCAATGGCAAGATGCTTTAATTTTTCAGTAACATCAGGATCATTTATAAGAACAGGATAACCTTTACGAATCTCAATATCAGCTTCTCCACCCATCGAGGAGCATAGGTTTCGGGACAGGCTTTCTATCTTCTCATGGGCTTTTCTTCTCCATTCCTCATCCATGGTGCGAAAGGTTCCCTCAAGAGAAACTGTATCAGGAATCACATTCACTGCCCCTTCTCCGCTAATTTTTCCGAATGAAAGGACTGAAGGCATACCAGGCCTGTTATTTCTGCTAACAACCTGTTGTAGCGCAACAATCAGATGTGAAGCAATCAATACCGGATCCGTTAACCTGTCAGGTAATGCAGCATGTCCTCCTTTACCCTTTATGGTTATATATATTTCATCACTTGAGGCCATGTACATACCGGGACGAAATCCCGTTTTTCCTGATTCCAATTCGGGATATACGTGCTGGGCAATCATGATCTCCGGTTCCTCACCATCAAAAAGATCCTCTTCAATCATTAACTTCGCCCCGCCGGGAATTCTCTCTTCTCCAGGCTGGAATACGAACTTTATCTTTCCCTTGATTTTTTGCTTTAAATCCTTAAGTATTCGAATGGCTCCCAGCAAACAGGAAGTGTGAACATCATGTCCACAGGCATGCATAACTCCCTCATTCACCGATTTAAAATCAAATTGATTTTCTTCCCTGACCGGCAGGGCATCCATGTCGGCTCTGAAACCAATGACCTTTCCCGGCTTTTCACCTTCAATTTCAGCAACAATACCCGTTTTCACAATTCCCTTTCGATATTTTATGCCCCATTCATCCAGTTTTGAACATATAAATTCCGAAGTCTTAAACTCCTCGAATGAAAGCTCCGGATGCTTATGAATATGTCTTCTTATCGAAACAATTTCTTCAAAATATTCTCCGGCAAGTCTTTCTATGTCATTTTTAAGCTCAGTCATATTTTATTTTCCAAAAATCATTTTAGCTGCAACTATCATCATTAACACCCCGAAAATCTGTTTTAGTGTTCGTTCCGGAAGGTTGACAGCCCATTTTGATCCAAACCAGGATCCGATAACAAAGGTAAGCATCAATATAATGGCAAACTTAATGTTTACATGTCCTGCTCTATAATAATTTATCACGGCCAGTACCCCGATAGGGCCCAACATTGTAGCAAGGCTGGTTCCCTGGGCATTATGCTGATTCATTCCGAGTATGAATACCAGTGCCGGGATCATAATGATACCACCGCCAACTCCGAGGGTTCCTCCCACAAAGCCTGCAAGGAGACCGGTAACAATCAGGATGATTATCTCCGCAACTGTCATAAAATGGTTTTTTAGAAATCCAAATTTAAGGAAAAATAGAAGATTCTTGGCAAGATAATCCCATTTTCAATTCCCCATGCCCAGTCTACGCGCACAAAATAACCGAACAATCGGGTCCTCGCACCAAAACCATATCCTGCCACCAGGGGCTCGCGGTTCGAATCGACTACCACTTTTACCGGCCCATTCACATATTCTTCAATGTCATATTCATTTTCTCCTGCCCAGGGATGCACACCTGCCCATGCCGTTCCCACATCAAAGAAACCCACAAGCTGCAAGTTATTCAGGAAGGAAGAAGATAAAGGCCTGTTAGCAATGTAGCGAATAATAGGCCAGCGCAATTCTGAATTAACAAGCGCAAAATTATTCCCATTTCGTATGTTCTGGGTAAAACCTCTCATATTGGTGGCAAGTGTCTGAAAAGCATAATTCCTTGAATAATCGATAGGTACTGAGCGATCGAAAGTTTGTACATTGGGATTTATGTTGGTCCAGTTATCCACGCTTCCAAGATAATAAATCAATGGAGTATTACCGAAAGAAGTGCTTGCTGCAAATCTGTTTGCCCAAATCAGGGACCGGTGAATACGGGTATAGTGTCTGAAATCAGCGCCAAGAACAAACAGATCAGACTTTTTCTTATCAATCTGATTGTAGGCTTCAGCAAATAACTTATATCGTAAACCCTGGTATAAATTCAGACCCAGTGAGCGGGTATTATCAAAAACGTATGCCAGACGGATACCAGCCCAGGGTTTTACTATGGAGTTTTCATTCAAATTGCTCAAATCTGTGGAAAGAAAAACACTTTTATCATTCCTGTAGATGGCAGTTCCCTCAATTCGTGCTACCTGGCTGAACGGATACTTGAGAATAAATCTTAGTTCATGAGCATAAGTTTTTAACAGGGAATTATCTGTATTGGCATTAAAAACCTGCCGGTGAAAAATAACCTGCTTATCCCAGCGATTTTTCAAATCTTCAAAACTTAACAGATATTCGTTACTGTTGAAATCGGTAGCAAATCGCACTCCTCCGATAATACGGTAATCTTCAAAAAGATCATTTGCACCAACCTTGAATAAAAGATTAAAACCGGGATTAAAATATACCGCACCCCCGGTAAAAGTCTGATAAGATTCGTTCAAGAAACTGAAGTCTACCTGATTTACAAGATAGGTAGGGTAAAAAGTAGTCTCATAGTCGATGTATCTCAATCTTTCTGATTCCTGAACTGTATCCATGACAAGTTTCAGGTTATTATCCTTCAACCTGTCATTATAATAACTGAGTTTCTCTTTTTCGAATACATAGTTATTAACATCAATTTCCGAAAAACCCAGATTAACGGTATCCTCCCCGGTAATAATATTATTGTCAATAACTTCGGTTATTGAAATCCTTTTTTTCCGGATATTTTGAATGCTGTCGATTTCCTCGAGTTCTTTTGCATACTCTTCTTTAAAGGGTGTATTCCGGATATCCTCCTCAACATCCTCAGGATCAATAGCTCCGGTAAACATTTTATACTTCCCGTCATGATATATTACCTGGGAGTATTGTCCATTTTCAGAACTAACATGATGCTCCACGATATTCCTCCGGTAGTTAGTCAGTGGCTTTGTACGTGCAAAATACCGGTAATGGGTGGTGGTATCAATATAACTTATTGCACTGTCAACCTCGGCCAGGTAACGATTGAGAATACCATTTTTATCGCTTAGATATAAAAACTTATTCTTACCTAAAACATAGGGTTGTTTTCGGGTGGAATAATCCCTGTCATTTACTCTTCTCAATACATTAGACCTTTTTTCAAGATCGTAAATATAAACATTGAAATTTTCTGAAAGACTTTCGGGACTGGTACTGTTGTTCAAGGTATCTGACTTCCGGTTTGAGGTGAAAATGATTTTAGTTGAATTATCATAAAAACGGGGACTTAGATCGTCAGCTATATCATCGGTTATCTGATCATTCGTTCCTGTAACAATATCATGAACATAAATATCAGTCTGCCCTCTGTATACACCCGAAATAACAAATTTTAATCCATCATCTGAATATGAAAAATCGAGGATCTTTTCAAAATACACAAAAAGACGTGTTGAATACTCATCCAGGTCGAGGTCATAATAGGTCAGCCTCAACTCACCCTCCTCTTCCTCGAGCCAGGCAAGTATCCTGCCGGAAGGATGCCAGGCTATGAGAGGATACGAATAATCGGTGATCTGCTCAATCATATGACCCTGTCTTTCCAGTTTCTTCTTTTTATCCGTGCGGGTATCATATAACCATACTTTGTATCTTCCCATCTTATTGGTAGTATAGGCTATATGGTTCCCGGTAGGACTGATCTTCACCTCACTGTATACCGTTTTCTTTTTATATCTTTTCAACACACTCCCCTCCTCAGGAAGTTCCCGAAAATCTTCCTGTGGCAGATACATGGCTGTGTAATACCCCAGCCATTCGTCTGAAAGATCCTTGAGTGGTAAACCCAGGACGTTGTAAAATCCCTGGTTTATATTTTTGTTTATTCTAGTAAGGTAAAGTATATTGGGTATGACGGATTCCCCAAAGTTATCTGCGATATACTTCCAGAAAGAATGGCCCGCATAAACTGCATCCTGATCTTCCAGACGGTTGAATTTCTCAAATCTTCCACTTACTATTCCATCCTTAACCCGGTTTTCCAATTTGAAATCCCAGGGATTAGAGATGTATGAAACCAGCCCCTTGATATACCATTCAGGAAGATTTAAAAGAGTTGAACCGGTAAAATTATCCCGAAAATCATTTCCGTAAAGCATCTCATAGATCAATGCTTCTGCAAGGGTTTCGGTGATCTGCTTTTTAAACTTATTGTGGTTTCCTTCAAAATAAACGAAAATTTTATTTTGAATGATCCGCGTAACTCCCCCCACATTGGCTTCCTGTTCATCATCCAGGTACAACTGTCCAATATTACTCTGCTTAAAATCAGATAATTTATTATATGCAATGAAAATCAGTCTTTTCTCGAAATTATAATCAAAAAACCTTTCTATCCGGGGAAGTTCGTCTTCAAGATAATCGGCAACATACAAAGATAATTCCCGTCCTTCATCATAAGAATATACATCATATCGGTCAAACCGGTAATATTTCCAGTAGAAGGTATTATACTGAACCCTGTTTTTCCCAAATGTCATCTGGTGTCCGTTATAAAACTGACCCTCAGATATTCCGGAAAAAACAAACAGGATAATTAGTACTAAAAATATGATATTCTGTATCCGCCTCACATGCATACACTTTACAGTTCTCAAATTTAATTATTTATACGGTAAAACCATATCATTTATTATTCTGAATCAATACAGCTCTTAAAAAAGTTATTCCATACATCACATGTTTTGTTATAGTGATAAAATATTCCCTCTCTTTCATATGAATGCAATTTGTTTTTCTGTTATCTAATTATCATTTCCTGTTGAACCCTCTCACTTTATATGCATTAACGAGTTACCCAGGAGATATTTCCTTCAAAATACATTTTTTTTACCAACAAAAATTGGGCAAAATTTATGCAACATTTAACAAAAATCATTGTATAAACGTTTGAGCTTTAATTAACTTTGCATAATAACAATTTATATCTGAATTTGCTCGTTTATAGCTAGATTATTTATTGAAATTTAAGTAAAAATCATTTTAAAATGAAAAAGCATATTTCGACTATCATCCTTACTCTAATGATGCTATCACCGGCATTATTTGGCCAGCAAAAGAATGCCAATATTTCTTTCGATAAATCTGTGCACGATTTTGGTGAGATTAAAGAAGCTGAAGGAGTGGTGACTTATAAATTTGAATTTACCAATACAGGAAATGAACCGCTTATTGTTCAAAGGGTTACCTCATCCTGTGGATGTACCTCGCCTTCCTGGAGCAAACAACCCATTATGCCGGGAGAAAAAGGATATGTAAATGCAGCATTTAACCCTGCTCATCGACCCGGAAAATTTGATAAATCCATCACTGTCCAGACAAATTCAGCAACCCCCAGCATCCGGCTCAGGATTACCGGCAAGGTTATTCCAAAACCATTGAGCCTTGAGGAGCAATATCGTTACTCCATGGGGAATTTACGATTTAAGACCAATCATTTGAGTTTTGGAACTATTTACAAAGGCAGCCCTCAAACCAAAGAAATCGAATTCATCAATACGAGTGACGAAAATATTAATCTTGAGCTACGTGATCTTCCCCCTCATCTTGAAGCTTCCATTAGCAACAATGATGTAAAGCCCGGTGAAACTGGAAAAGTGAAAGTGACATATCACAGTGATAAGAAAAATGACTGGGACTTTGTTACTGACCGCCTGCCTGTTCACATGAATGGTAACACGAACCGGAATTACCGGCTCATCGTGAGTGCTAATATCCAGGAAGATTTCTCAAGCCTTTCTCCTGCTGAAAGAGCCAATGCACCAACCATTGAATTTGACAATAAAACATTCAATTTCGGAAAGCTTACACAGGGAGAAAATGTAGAACATGAGTATAGCTTTAAGAATACCGGTAAATCAGAGCTAGTTATACGCAAAGTAAGAGCAAGCTGCGGATGTACTGCCATTATCACAGATAAAAAAGTAATACCTTCCGGGGAAGAAGGATCCATAAAAGTTAATTTTAACTCCAGGGGGAAAATGGGTAACCAGAATAAAACAGTTACCGTAATTACCAATGATCCTGATCATCCCAGGGAAATTTTGTGGATACGAGGAGAAGTTGTAAGTAATAATTAAATTACTGAAGTTTCGCACTTATCAATTAATCAAATGCGAAACTTTAGTTAAATTATATAAAAAAGACCCCAAGGGTTTTGGCAACCCTTGGGGTCTTTTTTATATATTTTTTTAGTACTGTTCTGAAAATATTTTTATATATTTGCATATCTAATAATATACATACGTTAATAAACTGAAATATGAAATTAAATACTCAATTAGAGCATATCGAATCAGAACAGGAGTTCAATGAAATGATAGAGAATAATGAAAATGTCATGATCTGCTGCGGCCGGATGGGGCCCATGTGTATCCCCGTTTACAATGCCATGGAGACACTCAGGGATGATTATCCTGATGTGAAATTCGTAGACATGGCATTTGATCTTCCCGATGCAAAGGTAATTCGTGAATTACCGGAATGTAGAGGCTTCATGGGACTTCCTTTTACTGTTTATTTTAAGAACGGCAAAGTTGCAGCAGCTACTACCAGCGTGCAAACGAAAGATCAGGTGAAGAGTATTCTGGATAAGGAGTTTGTGATGTCTGTGGAAGATAGATCATAGACGATAGACCATAGACCATGGATGAGAGAGAGGTCTCACCTACGGTCGAGATGACAGGTTTTTATTGAAGAGCCAACCTGGATGAAGGCCGATAGTCGTACGATAAACTGTCTGCCTTTTAATTTACCTTTAGTTTCTGTTTTTCCCTATCCAAAAGAAATCTTTCAATTTATCCTTCAAAATATTAATTTTGAGCCTTGATATAAACACATGGCTCAGAAGAAAAAAGACAGATCAGCATTATCGGTTTCCGGGGGAGTGAATTCACCCGGGCAATTTAATGATGATGCCATCAAGCGTTTTAAAAGAAAGAAGAAGCCTTCACTTAATGCGGAATCCTATTTTAATGAAATTCGTGCCGAAAACCGGACCTTGTTGAGCCAGGCAATCACGCTTACTGAAAGTTCACTGCCTGCCCACAATAAGCTGGCGCAGGATATCATTTCCCTTTGTCTCCCACATGCCGGGAACTCCATAAGAATAGGGATTACCGGCGTTCCGGGAGTCGGGAAAAGCACATTCATTGAAAGCTTCGGATCTCATCTTACAGCCTCGGGAAGAAAACTTGCTGTCCTGGCTATTGATCCCAGCAGTGAGCGATCCAGGGGAAGTATTCTCGGGGATAAAACACGCATGGAGAAGCTTTCGACCGACAAAAATGCTTTCATACGCCCCTCCCCTTCCGGTGGATCTTTGGGGGGGGTAGCCCGGAAAACACGTGAAAGCATTATCCTTTGCGAGGCGGCAGGTTTTGATACCATCATTATTGAAACAGTAGGTGTTGGTCAATCAGAAACAGCCGTTCACTCAATGGTCGATTTCTTCCTGCTTTTGATGCTTGCCGGGGCAGGAGATGAATTGCAGGGAATAAAAAGAGGAATAATGGAAATGGCAGACCTCATCGCCATCAATAAAGCTGACGGACAGAATGTGGAAAAGGCGAAACTTGCCAAAACAGAATACGAAAATGCACTTCATCTTTTCCCGGCGCCAGAATCAGGATGGATACCTAAAGTCATCACCTGCAGTAGTTTAAAAATGAACGGCATCAAGGATATATGGAATCTTATTGAAGATTATAGAAAACTGACACTGAAAAACGACTATTTCAGAAAAAAAAGAAATAAACAATCGCTTTACTGGATGTACGAAAGCATTAATGAAGCGCTTAAACAAAATTTTTATGGTGACCCTTCTATAAGCAGTGAACTTAAAAAATACGAACAAAAAGTGTTAAGCGATAAGTTAAATTCCTTTCATGCTGCAGGAGAATTATTAAAAAAATATTTCGGAAAGTAACAATCCGGGAAAGCCACCAAACCTTAAGTTAGATAATTAAACTAAAAAAAACATTATGCAAAAACTGTTGTTCATCTTCATACTTGCCTTATATCTGAATACAAATGAGGTAAATGCAGAACCGTCAGATCTCGCTGCACAGAACACTCCAGGTTATGTAATTACCGTAAAAACACAGGATCTTGATAATACTTATCTTTATCTTTCCCGAAGAGTACCAGGTGAGTGGCAAACACTTGATTCCTCCCGTATTGTGCCTGGAGAACCTATCAGATTTACAGGTAAGATCGAAACTCCTGAAGTTCTTTACCTGAGACTGGAAAATTCGGACAAGCCGATCGCATTCTTTGCAGAAAACTCCAATATAGTGATACTTCCTGATTTTGATGATCCGGAAAACTCAATGATTACCGGTTCAGATGTCCATGATGAATATATTGCCTATAAGGATCTTTTTAAAGACCTGGATGTTAAAAAAGATGAAGTATACCAGACCTATCTGGCTGCTCGAAAGGCCGGGAATGAAGAAAAAATGGAAGTGATTGTAAACCGGTTTGATGAATTCACTGCTGAAGAAATGAAAATGAACGAAGAATACATTGCTGAAAACAGAAGTTCCTGGGTCTCTCCTTACGTACTTCACAGTAAAATGTATCATAGCATGAGTCTTGATGAGCTGAAAGAAGCCGTGAACAAGCTTGATAAAAAAGTTGAAAATTCTGTTTACCTTGAGCAATTAAAAGAATACATCGAGGTAAGAGAAAAAGTTGCTGTCGGCAAGAAATTCACTGACTTTGAACTTCCTACACCCGAAGGGGGAAAGCTTGCATTATCAGATATCACAGGAGATAAATATATTTTAATTGATTTCTGGGCTTCCTGGTGCGGACCCTGCAGGAGAGAAAACCCAAACATTGTAGCACTTTATAAGGATTTCAAAGACCAAGGGTTTGATATTCTGGGGGTATCCTTCGACCGCGATGAAAAGAGCTGGAAACAAGCTATCAAAGATGATAATCTCACATGGCATCATGTTTCCGATCTCGAAGGCTGGAACAGTAAAGCCGGAGAAATCTATGGAGTCAAAAGTATTCCCCATACCGTATTACTCAATCCGGAAGGAACCATCATTGCAAAAAACCTGGCAAGCGAAGAGCTGAGAGAGAAGCTGGAAGAGAAGATGAAGTGAAAGTATTTATTTGTCCGAAGTAAACGGTTTGTTTATCGTAATACCTAACGTGGACGAGCCACAACCAAACAAATAACAAATCTCAAAATACAAATAA
>CAZGTU010000121.1:0-12336 GCA_964528675.1 uncultured Bacteroidaceae bacterium | reverse complement strand
TTAAAAATATATGTGTTTTTATTTGTTTAGCCATATTACTTTATCTCAGGCGGAGGGGCAGCTAAGACTAAACGACTTGGCAAAAGCCCCCTTTAGGGGGTTTGGGGGTGTTAGAGATACAGTGATAACCAATAATAAAAGTCTAAATACAAAACATAAAACCCCCCAGATCCGCCTCAGGCGGAGGAGCAGCTAAGACTAGACGACTTAGCAAAAGCCCCCTTTAGGGGGTTGGGGGTGATAAAGGTATAATGCTAATTTCGAAAAAAGTCTTTATAAAAAACATAACCCCCCGGATCCGCCTCAGGCGGAGGAGTGGCTAAGAATAAACGACTTAGCAAAAGCCCCCTTTAGGGGGTTGGGGGTAATAGACAGTGGAAAATATAAAATATTAACACAAACAAACACAAAATGAACCCAAAAAAGCCCTTCTCAAAAGACATCATCCTTCTCGATGATGTTGAAGCAGTAGTAAATAATATCGTCAATCAATTAAAAACCGACGTCCTCAAAAATCTCAAACGCTTCGGTGGAGTGCTAGGTATAAGCGGCGGTATCGACTCATCCGTCTGCATGGCCCTCGCCGCCAAAGCCTTCGGACCCGAAAAAGTCCTCGGAGTAATGCTCCCCGAGCACGACTCAAGTCCTGACAGTGAAGTGCTGGCAAAGGAGCTTGCTTCTAAATTTGGTATCGAGGCCATCAAAGAAGATATTACAGGAGCTTTAAGAGGATTCCAGTGCTACGAACGCCGGGATGAAGCAGTAAAAAGGGTTTTCCCTGAGTATGATCCGGATACTTATAAGATGAAAATCGGGGTAAGACAGAGTGGTCTTTACAATAATCTTCCTCCCATCTTTTCTTTAACCATCATTGATGAGCAGGGAAATGAAAAAGATAAAATACTGAAAACTCCTGAATACCTGCAAATTGTTGCAGCCTCCAACTTCAAGCAACGTTCACGGATGTCAATGCTCTATTATCATGCCGAAAGACTGCACTACTCTGTAATTGGCACTCCAAACAAGCATGAACAGGAGCAGGGATTCTTCGTAAAATATGGCGATGGTGGTGCAGATGTGATGCCTATTGGAAATCTCTATAAAACCCAGGTATATCAGCTGGCGGAATATATCGGAATACCTAAAAGAATCATTGAGCGGACTCCTACTACCGACACCTACTCAGCAGAACAAACCCAGGAAGAATTCTTCTACCAGTTGCCTTTTGAATTGATGGATATTTATTGGTATGGTTTTGAGAACGGGTATGAAGCTAAGGAGGTCGCGGAGGTTATGGGTGAGTCTGAGGAACGAGTGACTGCGCTTTTCAGGAATTTTAAGAGAAAGAGACAAACAACGGAGTATTTGAGGATGGAGCCTGTTAGAACCTATTATCAATGTTAAGATAGGGCACGGATGACACGGATGCAGCGAATAATCATGGCCTTTAAAGTCATTGAAAATCTGTTCATTCCGTATCATCCATGTGCCATCAAAAAATTATAAAAAAATGAATTCTTTTGATTACTTCTTCGAAAAATCTTCCAACATGGAAAGTCCTTTCCTACTTGGAAAGGAAGAAACTTCTTTCAAAGAGCTCTACAACGAATCATTAAAATTAGCTACATGGCTAAGAAATGAACTCGGTCAGGATAAGCACATCCTTATCTTGTCAGTAAACAACAGATTCTTTCTGATTACCTATCTCGCTATCCTAAAATCCGGAAACATCTGCATTCCCCTCGACCCTGCCATTGAACAGGAAAATTTCAAATACATCGCCGATCTCACGAAGCCTTCGCTTATCTTTTTGACAAGTGATATTAAACCCAGGCTTCACCTGAAAAAATACAGGCCCATGGATCAGGATGAGCTGGCAGAAATAAAATCTACCGAAACTTTTCTGGAAGCTGAACCTGACTTTGACCGAGAAACATGTGCTGAGATTATATTTACCTCAGGTTCGACAGGAGAGCCTAAAGGAGTAATGATCTCACATAAAAACTTGATTGCTAACACAAGTTCGATTGTTGAATATCTGAAACTGGATGAAAATGATCGGATGCTGGTGGTTCTTCCTTTCTATTATTGTTATGGATTATCATTATTGCATACCCATTTGCGGGTAGGCGGGTCCATTGTATTGAATAATTCATTTATCTTTTTAGGAACCATTTTTAACATCTTATTAGATTACCAGTGTACTGGTTTTGCCGGAGTTCCCAGTCATTTTCAGATCATATTAAGAAAAGCAGATACCTTTAAAAAAACTAAGTTCCCCAATCTTAAATATGTCACCCAGGCAGGAGGCAAACTGGCCCCGGTTTTTATTGACGAATTCAGAGAATCACACCCGGAAATTCGTTTCATTGTAATGTACGGACAAACTGAAGCCACGGCGAGGCTTTCATGGCTGCAGCCGGAGCTTTGGGAAGCCAAAAAAGGCTCAATGGGAAAGGGAATTCCCGGCGTAGAACTTAAGGTAGTAAATGAAAAGGGAGATCTCGTTAAACCCGGGGAAACTGGGGAGGTTATTGCGAAGGGAGATAATATTATGATTGGCTACTTTGCGGATGAGGAAGGAACCCGGCAAACCCTTCATGACGGATGGCTGCATACGGGCGACCTGGGTACAGTGGATGAGGAGGGATACATTTACCTTACTGCCCGGAAAAAGGAGATCATAAAGGTTGGGGGGAAAAGAATCAGTCCGAAGGAAATTGAGGCAGTAATTCTTCAAATGCCGGAGGTGGTAGATTGTTCGATTGAAGGGGTTGAGGATGAATTACAGGGAGAGGCTTTGAAAGCAACTATTGTAGTTAATAAAGATTCAGATGGAAAAATAAACGAAGAATATATTAAGCAGCACTGTGTAAAACACCTGGCCCTATTTAAAGTTCCTCATATTTATGAATTGAAGGACAGGATTACGATGAGTGCCACTGGGAAAAAGATTAAAAATACATAGTTTTTCGTTTCATACAGAGGAGGAGGTTTCACCAAGAAGGGGTAGATGTCTTACCCGGAAGGCGAAAAGTATTTGTTCCTTTACTTGTATAAATGCAAGCTTCTGAGCACTTTCCTGCAACTACTTGGTATATAGAATCATTTGGGATTAAGGATAAAGTATAAAACCAAGCTATCAAGCATCTGAATCTGGCTTATGAATCATTTATTTACCTAAATAGAGTCAAAAAATTAAGTAAAAAGATCAAAAAAAATCAGAGCCAAATTCTTTTCTGTGTCCTCAGCGAAAAAAAAACCTCGCTCTCCTGCAAAAATTCTTAAAAAAATAATAAGTTACATACAGACTACCCAGATAAAAGCCTAGAACCTCAGAGGGATTAATGATTAAAACTTTAAACACATAAAATTATCTCATCAATTTATTACACCTGTTAATCAAATCAATTCAAATTTACATCAAAAGAAAATGAAATGAATCGATCTACGCCTTACATTTAGACAATGATTTAATTGTTTTAGTCTCTAATTATTAATTAAATACGGAAAGAATGAAAAAGCTAAATTATTTCCTTGCGTTTCTTTTTATTGTTGCAACGTTTGCTTCCTGTTCCAAGGAAGATGGACCTGAGATTGATCCTCTAGGAGCTAAAAAGAAAAAACAAGTGGTTACTGAAATGACCATGAGTTCACCCATGAGCAGTATTGAAGAAGTTACACCTTACATCATTCCCGGAGAAAATCGCGGTGGGAACCGTACCTGTGCGGAAGTTGGTATGGCATTTATGAATGATGCAGAATACTTTGCCCTGTGTGGAGATAAAATTGATTATGATGAAGATATGGGAGACTGGGATGGCGAGTTCCCTTCAGGACTTAATGTAAACGTTGAAGGAGTATTTGTTTCCTTCGATATTGATGGCTGTCTTGAAATTAATGGAAAGTATTACAAAGTAGGTGGCGTTATCGTTAAAGGATCAAATGCTGCTAATGTATATTTCTATGAGGACGGAACAACAGCGGATGCCGGACTTGCTGCACCCAATGGTAACAGGATGGTGAGTAATTTGACCTTTTGTTTTGTGGAGTGTGAACCACCTGAGGATTTGATTATTGCTTTGAAAGTTTGGTACTGGGATGGTGAAGATTACACTTATGCATTAAGTGATGGAAATTTATTATTTGACGCAAATTGGTGTAATACTTTAGGATATAACGAATATCCAACAATAACTGAATTTGATTTACTTGAAAAATTCTCTAATATAAGGGTTGGTAATGTTACTATTGAAACTGATGGTTCAGTTAATGTAAATGTAACCGACGGCCGCATTATTGATAAAGCTTATGTTTATATCGGAACAATAGAGGACTTAGAAAATTATAACCTAAATCTATCTGGATGTCCAGATTATAGAAATTCCGATATTTGGTTAGTAAATGAAGATGATGGACAGAGTCAAGTCTTTTACCCGTAAAGTGAAGTCTTCTTATTGATTCCAAAATTTTCTAAAAAAATTCAAAATTATCACATAAAAATCCGGCAGATAAGAATATTACTTTTGCCGGATTTTTTTGTTTTTTGACAACATTATCAGACTGCTTAACTTTTTTTGTGAATAATTCCGCGCTTTTCGCGTATAACACCCTTATAATCACCTTTTGATCTGTCGGTTAACTTTTATATTACTGCAGGTGATTTAAGCATCTCAACCATTATCTTTTCACAAAGTGAGTTTTTGAAAACCATTTCTTTACCTGAAATGGTAAAATATAGGTTCAGGATTTCGAAAAGGATAAATCAGATGTTCCTCCTAACATGTTTTTTTCAGAGTTTAATTCTTATTTTTATTGTTCGGTGCAGGACAAATATTACTTTCCCAAAAAAAATTAATAGAAAAATATCGTGAATAAATAAGATTCCGGTGACATATACATGAAGACTTATTAATGAAAGCCGGCCGGTTAATTCTGGTCTTCTTATTATTAACCTTTAAATTTTATTATTATGTCACTAAACAATTTGATTTCGCTTTCTTTCAGCGAGGAAGAATTCTCACAAATTGAGAATGCTTTAAAAACATTGGAGCAGGTGATTGCTCCAAAAACAGTGAATTTAACACCAGAGGAGAAGTAAAGCCTGGGAAGAATTGGGGACAGGATGAGTCACTGGATTGAAAAAGTCGCCGGTTATATTGGATTCCTATTTATTGATCATCAACTTACCGTAATAAAAATACCGGTCATTATAAAGATTTATATTATAAACCCCCGATTTCAAATGTCCAAGATCAAGACTGTAGGTCGATGCATTAAAATAGATAACTTTATTCTCCACAAATTTTCCAACAGAATTGAAAATCACCAAGGTATACTCACCGGAAGCTTCAAATATCTCCAGTTCAAATAAGCCTTTGGTAGGATTGGGATACATTTTCAGCGCATGATCTCCCATTTTATTTGTTCCTATTGCTGTTGAAATTGCACTGGCAACAACCGGATCGCAGTGCTCGCTTTCATTACCCGCTGCATCCAGAGCCGTTACATCATAGCTATAAGTACTATTGGGAGTTACGCTATGATCTGTATAGCTTGAAGTGAAACTGGTACCGACCACACTTTCATCACGATAGACTTTGTAGACTTTTACGCCCATATTATCTGTGGAAGGACTCCAGGAGATAGTGATTGAATCCAGAGAGCTTGCAGCTACCTGTAAGCCTGTGGGAACTGAAGGGGCCTCGGTATCAACACCACCCGAACTTGTGAATATGGAAACTACATAATCCTCTACTTCACCACCATTTGCAGACCCTGAAGCACCTGATAGGGTTTCACTACTTAACCGGAAACGTGCGAAGGTAGCCAATGATGTAATAGCGTCTTCAGGGATTATCACTTCCAGATTATGGGTTCCTTCAGACACAGGAAGATTATCGGCAAGTTGTTCATTCTCATCATTAAAATCGCCGTCTCCATTCCAGTCTATCCAGGCATTCAAATAACCTGCTCCCTTAACCCTAACTGATATTTCTGCCGTATCTCCCTGACGCATGATATCCGGAAAAGAAACCCCATCTTCATCATTCTGGTCAGCATTGTCGTCTCCATCTGCAGATGCCGAAAACTGATGCTCAATCTCTCCATCCCATAAGCTTCCGAGGTAATTTTCAAAATCAAGTAAATGATCAACAGAACCGTAGCTCGCGGGTGCATCTCCATAATCCCGTATTTCTGTGTAGGTATAAGAATTAACCGCATCATCATCCTGGGTGTTGGTCTCTGTCTGGTAGGGAGCCGGAGAGATATTTACATTGAAGCCATTCAGTCCCGGGCTGTCAGAATTCTTATTTACCTTATAATCAATGGTAATAGTGCCTGAAGAGTTTGCAGGTATGGTGGAAGTCTGCACTGCTGAATAGGTTCCTTCATTATAACTCCAGGTAAAAAGTCCGGCAGAGCTTCCGGCTACTGCGGTTATAGGATCTGCATGTTCAGGCACACCATAGGACAGGGTTATGGTGAGGGTTAAATGATGATTGGGATATACCTCAAGGGGATCGCTGCCCGTATTCCCGATGTCGAAGCTAATTGTTCCCTTACCGTCCACCTGTGTTGGGAATAACGGGGAGGGACTGATGGTGCCGCTTTTGACAAAGGGGTTATAATTGCCGTTGGGGTTCTGTGCGTTTAATAAAGGTGCACAGAACAGGAAAAGGGTTATGTATAAATTTATTTTTTTCATAGGTCTTTGTTTAATCCAGACTATTCAAATTCCTTTTTTAGCCCCCTAAATCTCCGCCTTGGCGAGAGACTTTTGCACAGCCGCATAAAATTAGCAGCTCCTCCGATTGAGGCGGACTGGGGGATGTTAAACGAGACATTCATAATTCTCTGATATTCATTCATTTTTTTATCTATTCCTGAAAATAATCTATCTTTTCAGAATCAGCATTGTTACTAACTCTTATTTCTCCTCCCCCCCCCGACAATATCTGGGCAGTGATGGAGTAAAATCCACGCGTGCTTCCCGGATCAAAGCTTACCCTGAATCCGAAAGTGGAAAACCCTCCGGCCGGAATAACCACATTACTCGTAAATATATGATTAACCGCATCCTCAGAGTGTGTCCAATTGCCATTATTTAAAACAGTACCTCCAAGAGCAGTCAGGCTTGGATCATATCCATCAGGAAGTGTCCATCTGGGATCCTTAGGTATAATAACCGTAATACTTCCTTCTGTATCCATCATATTCAGTTCCGTGACCTTTACTGTCAGATCAAAACCGGTTACTCCATGCATGATATTCGGACTCACGATAAGCGTCGGAGTAAGATCTGCCGGACAATTTATTATGCTGACATTTACTTCCGTTCCTGTGCTGTAACATTCATCAACATTCTGATAAAACAGATAGTATGTTCCTGACCCAACTGCAGCAGGATCCGGAATATCTTCACCATTAGGATCATTCACAGTTTTATACAACAAAACTCCCCCTGCCGGAGTGGTGCTGGTAACCAGGGCTGTAAGATCAACCGTTTCTTCAGGACATGAGTTTGAAAGACTGGCTTCGCTGACCACCGGTGCATCCGGAGCCGTTTTGGGAGCAGCAATTGCACTTCCCGGATCACTTGTACAGCCGACTAAAGTTGTGGTGACGGAATAAGTACCAGCCTCAGTAACCGTTATGGAAGAGCTTACATCACCATTACTCCATAAAAGAGCTCCGGTGGTTTCAGTTGACAGTACCGAAGTACCATCACAATTGTCAACTACCGAAACAACAGGAGCTGGAGGTGTAGGGTTTACCACCACATTTACAGAATCAATACTGTAACATCCGGTTGAAGGAACAGTACCTTTGATATAATATTTTCCTGTTGTTGCTTCGAATGGTGAATCATAAGAAATGCTTGCATCACGATCGAGCCAGTAAGTATATGTTAGTCCAGAAGTACTGCCTTCTGTAATTGCAGGATCAGAGAGGTCAACCGTTGAGGGTGAGCAGGCAGTGTCTGGTTCTGTGATAACAATATCTGGCAGTGGATTCACTGTATTAATTATAGGCTCTGAGGTTGCAGAACAGCCAAACTCATCGGCAACAATGACATCCACCGTCTGTCCATCTGAGAGCGCATCAGTTTCATAGCTTGTAGCGGTTCCATTTTGAACACTCATACCATCCACCCGGAAGTTATAATTGCTTCCGCCACCGGCTGTAAAACTAACCAGGGTACCTTCACAGAATGTATTGTCAGCATCTGAGCTGGAAAATGTAATTGTTGGAGGAGCACAAAGTATGGTTATCTGGTAATCTTCAACCTCACCTCCTGTGGCGGCGCCTGTGCTTGATGAAATGGATCCTGGCGAAAACCTGAATCTTGCAAAGGTAGGAGCTGATATTATTGCATCTGCCGGCACAGTCACTTCCAGATTCTGCGTACCTGCAGCCCGGGTTAGATTGGCAGCTACCTGTTCATCCGGATCCTCAAAATCCCCGTCCCCATTCCAGTCAATCCATGCATTCAGGCGACCGGCACCGGTAACAGTAACAGGAATCTGAATAATATCTTCTCTATGTATCTCTGCCGGGAAGGCAACTCCGTCTTCATCATCTATTCCATTCAGATCATCTCCGTCTGCCGAAGCAGAGGATTGATTGCTTTCTTCCCAGTCAATAAGATTCCCCAAATAATTCTCATAATCGAGAGAATGATAGGCACTTCCATAGCTCTCGGGGGCATCACCATAGTCCCTCGCCTCTGTATATGTATATGAACTCACTGCATCATCATCGGGGGTATTGCTATCGGTTTGATAGGGAGCAGGCGCAATGTTCACATTGAAACCATTATAACCGGGAGTATTCGAATTTTGGGTAACCTTATAATCAATGCTGATCGAACCCGAGTAACCTGAAGCTATTGCAGAAATTTGTACAGCTTTAAATGTTCCGGAACTGTAGGTCCATGAAAAAAGCCCTGCTGCAGTTCCACTTACAGCATCAAGTGGCACATCATTATCAGGTTCTCCATAGGATAATGTGATGGTCAGTGTAATATATTGATCTGTGAATACATCCAGGGGATCACTCCCGCTGTTGCCGATGTTAAAACTGATTGTGCCGGTTCCGTTCTCCTGGAGGGGAAGAAGTGGTGAGGGGGAGATGGTGCCGCTGTTGACATAGGGGTTGTAGTTGCCGGTGGGATCTTGTCCTGACAAAATGAATGGCAGGGCAAGAAGGATTATTATATTTATAAGTAATTTCATTGATTGCGGATTGCGGATTTTGGATTGCGGAATGAGGAAAAATTGCGGATCTCGGATTGGTGATTGCGGATTTTGCTATGCCTAAGGAAACCTGCAGATTGAGGATTGAGAGATAAGGAATGAAGTCCGGAGATATCTTCCAGTTCCAGTGACAACTTATATGATAGTACCAATACCATTTTCTAATTAACATTCATAATTAATTCATTTTGATTATCTAAAAAAAGGATACTTCAACAAGCAATTCCAAATCTCTTCTTTCTCCTCAATCCACAATCCACCTTCCCCAATCCGAAATTCTTCTTCAATTCTTCCTCATTCCGCAATCCACCTTCCGCAATCCGAAATTCTTCCCCAATTCTTCCTCTTCTTTCTCCTCAATCCACAATCCACCTTCCCCAATCCGCAATTCTTCTTCAATTCTTCCTCATTCCGCAATCCACCTTCCGCAATCCGAAATTCTTCCTCATTCCGAAATCCTCAATCCGAAATCCGAAATCCGCAATCCGCAATTCTTCCTCATTCTTCCTCATCTTTTCCTCGCCGTTCTCCCAGAAGCCGTAAAAATTGCCGTCAATTCATCTGCTTCTTTAAGCAACTTTTGTAATTCGTCGGATTCCAGTAAATTTGATTCATCAATAAGTTCTAACCAAAATAAAGTTTCATCACACTCTTCCTCAACTATGGTTATTTTCGAAATAAAATCTTTATTGCTTCTGGCTCTGCATGCCGCTCTATAATTAGCTCCTACTGATGTGCCTGATCGAATAATTTGATTTCCAATGGTTCTTCCAGCTTGATTTTTTGGCAACTCAGCCACCAGCTTAATTATATCCAACGCAAAAGTCCTGGTTCTTTTTTTAAGTTCATCTTTCATTTGAAGAATTTCGCATCTCGGATTTAAAACAAATAACTCCTAAAATATTCCTATAAAACTTTATCATTTTAATGGTTTTCTACTTTCCGAAATCACCAATCCGCACACTCCGCACTTCTTCCTCAATTCTTCTTCAATTATTCCTCAATTTTTCCTCATTCCGCAATCCACCTTCCGCAATCCGAAATTCTTCCTCATTCCTCAATCCGCAATCCACCTTCCGCAATCCGCAATTCTTCCTCATTCTTCCTCATCTTTTCCTCGCCGTTCTCCCAGAAGCCGTAAAAATTGCCGTCAATTCATCTGCTTCTTTAAGCAACTTTTGTAATTCGTCGGATTCCAGTAAATTTGATTCATCAATAAGTTCTAACCAAAATAAAGTTTCATCACACTCTTCCTCAACTATGGTTATTTTCGAAATAAAATCTTTATTGCTTCTGGCTCTGCATGCCGCTCTATAATTAGCTCCTACTGATGTGCCTGATCGAATAATTTGATTTCCAATGGTTCTTCCAGCTTGATTTTTTGGCAACTCAGCCACCAGCTTAATTATATCCAACGCAAAAGTCCTGGTTCTTTTTTTAAGTTCATCTTTCATTTGAAGAATTTCGCATCTCGGATTTAAAACAAATAACTCCTAAAATATTCCTATAAAACTTTATCATTTTAATGGTTTTCTACTTTCCGAAATCACCAATCCGCACACTCCGCACTTCTTCCTCAATTCTTCTTCAATTATTCCTCAATTTTTCCTCATTCCGCAATCCACCTTCCGCAATCCGAAATTCTTCCCCAATTCTTCCTCAATCCGCAATCCACCTTCCGCAATCCGAAATTCTTCTTCAATTCTTCCTCAATCCGCAATCCACCTTCCGCAATCCGCAATTCTTCTTCATTCCTGAAAATAATCTACCCTCTCCGAATCCGAGTTATTACTCACCTTTATTTCTCCACCACCTCCGGAAAGAATCTGAGCTGTAATGGTATATTGCCCTCGATTAAAATCGGGGTTAAAACTCACCCTGAATCCGAAGGTCGAATAACTACCCTCCGTAATTGGGCTATTAGAAGTAAAAATATGGTTCGTATCATCCGATGAATAACTCCAGTCAGAGTTATAAAGAGATGTCCCTCCCAGACTTGTAAGTGAAGCCTGGTATCCATCGGTCAGGGTCCATTTTGTGTCTTTGGGTATATTGACTACAATAGGACCATCGGTGCTCTTAGTGTTCAGTTCTGTAACTCTTACTATTAAATCAAAAGTGGTATTCCCGTGTACAATATTTGGACTAATAATCAATGTAGGGGTTATATCCGGGGGACAGGCATCAATGTTTACCGTTACTCCTGTGCTTGTACTATAACATTCTTCCTGGCTCTGGTAAAATATATAATAACTACCTGATCCGACTGCATCAGGATCAGATACATCTGCACCCAGAGGGTCATCAGAGGTTTTATAATATACTGCCCCACCAGTTGGTGTTGTACTGGTTACAAGGCTGGTCAGATCAATTGTTTCATCCGGACATTCATTTACCGGATTAAAAGTGCTTACTGTGGGTGCTGAAGGAGAGGCAGGCAGATCATTTATGGTGAACTGGCTGCTTGAAACACAGCTTAGATCGACATTTACATTTCTTACATTGACTGTGTAAACATTATTGGGTGGTAAAGAGCCAAAAGTAGTTGAAGTAAGCCATGAAGATCCTCCGTCAATGCTATATTCATAATCCGATCCCTGGGGTGAAATTACTTCTATGGTGCCTGTCTGAACAACACAGCCAGGTTGAGTAAGCGTTGCCTCCGGAGCCTGGATATCCGTATTCACATTGAGGGCAGAAGATTGTGCGCTTTCATTTCCGGCAGCATCAATTGCGGAGACGGTATAGCTATAATCGGTGCAGGCATCCACAGAATTATCGGTATAACTAAGGGAAGTGGTTGTTTCGAGCAGGTTTCCGGAACGATAGATGCGATAAGCTGAAACGCCGGTGTTATCGGTGGAGGCGGTCCAAGATAGGGAGACGGCGGTTTCAGAGGAATTAGTCACATTGAGGCCTGAAGGTGTTGAAGGGGGGGTGCTGTCGGATCCATTAATGGTACCGTCCCAGCCGGCCATTCTTGCTAGCAACCACCATGTAGCTTTTGCAATCTTCAATGCTCCAGCATTTCCTATATGGGCACTTTGAGTGCCCAGGTTATTCTCAGGATGAATTA
>CAZGTU010000120.1:0-12388 GCA_964528675.1 uncultured Bacteroidaceae bacterium | reverse complement strand
AAAAAAATTAAGAATTTTTAAAAAAAGGGAGTTTTCTTTCTGACACTAATTATGATTATCATTTCGATGATTTCAAATTAACCGTTAAAACTCCAACTACCGGATTGGAAAGGATCAGTATAGCCAAAGAAACCTTCGGACCGGGATCATTTTATCGGGGTCCTGCCAACGAATATGAAAATTATTCAAATGCCGGAAAATTTTCATTTAACGATTACCAGGTACATTACCAGAATTATGGGAATACATTCGACTTTTCCTATGCAGGACATTCAAATGATGGTAACTGGTGGATCAGTGATGATGATGCTGATGGAGTTCCCGAGGACAGCCTGATTTTTTCTGTGAATACAAATGAGTATGCTGATATCCAGCTTCAGTTCGGTTTTACCTACTGGGGTGGAACACCGGGATCAATGGTCGGAGTATATTATACCACAGACAGCATTACATGGTATCCTGTAACTACTGTGAGTCCTGCAACTCCTTATCCCGGGACCAACCAGGAGAGATTAACTGATGGTTACTTTCATCTTATCAAGTATGATGATCTGCTGCCACGTTCGGAAAATCTCACCATTAAGATCTACCAGGCTACGGCAGCACAGTTTATAATGGATGATATCGAACTTACAGGAGTTTATCAGCCCCTCAGCGCTGATGCAAGTCTGAGTGAGATTAGTTTTCCTGATAATCCTGACCTGAATCTCGATCCGGAATTTGATCGGAAAACATTCTCCTACACTATAGAGTTACCGGTGGGTAGTATTGAAACACCGGCGATAGAGGTTCTGCCCACAGATACAGCTGCTGATTACATAGTAGAAGATGCCCTGGATGTTACCTCAGAAGATGAAGCTGACCGGCAGAGCTATATTTATGTAACAGCAAGTGATGAAGAAACAACATTGTTGTATACCCTCACATTTAATGTGGCTAAAAGTTCTGATGCAAGTATTTCAGAATTAAGCATAAACGGAAATCCTGTTGAAGACTTTAGTCCTGATAATACAAATTACGACTTTACACTGCCTTCGGATGCCACAGATGTGCCGGAAGTGCAGTATTCCCCGGAAAATGAAAATGCTACAGTTGAAATTTCAGAAGCAACAGAATTACCCGGCAGTACTATTATTACTGTTACTGCTGAAGATGGTATAACTACCAGAATATACACTATTAATTACCTGCTTGCACCTGTTGGAATTACTGATGATTTGACCGGAATTAAGATATATCCCGTTCCGGCAAATGAAATTCTTAATGTTAGATCCTCCACAATTATCAACAGACTAAGAATCAGTGATATAAGTGGTAAAATTATATATCAGCAAAAAAGTGTGAGGGGTAAATCCCTGAGCATTAATATCCACTCCTTTGAGAAGGGTGTATATTTTCTTGAGATAACTGACAGCTTAGAGAATATTGAGATTTTGAAATTCATGAAAGAATGATTTATGAGCCCAGTTTTAAGAGGCTGTCTAAAAAGTCAGGTTCATGAAAAAAGAATTTACAAAAGCCACTAAGGTGAATGCCTGGAAGGGGCACACAGATAGACACCAAAAGGCGGGATCAGATTTTATTTTTCAAACTTTTATTGAAATTATTCCTAAAAGAGAAAACAAAATTACAAAACCCTTCGTTTAAGCTAAACGAACCCAAAAAATCACGTCATGAAAAAAATCACTCTATTTACACTTGCATTATTCCTGTCGATTGGTATTGCCTCTGCCCAATTTATTACATTTGGTATAAAAGGAGGACTTAATTATTCCAATTTACGTTTCGACGATGTCAAGAACATAACTGTGAATTCAAAAGAATACCACCTTCAGGATGACGATTCATTCCAGGGTTTTCATATTGGCGTAATGAGCAGAATTAAAGTGTTTTCTCTCTATCTACAGCCGGAATTGTATTTCAATACCGCAGGAGGATCCGTCCTTATTGAAGAAGTTAATGCCGGAGCCGCTAACGTAGAATATGTAAGAGAAATTAATTACAATAAAATTGATCTCCCTGTGCTGGTTGGTTTCAAAATTGGTCCTGCCAGAATAAATGCAGGTCCTGTTGCTTCAGTCATTCTTTCAGAAGACAACACTGCTGAAGAGATCATTCCCGATCTGGAGACCATGTCCAATTCTGCAACTGTAGGATTCCAGGTTGGAGCGGGAGTGGATCTTTTTAAATTTCTTACACTTGACTATCGTTTCGAAGGCGGATTAAGTAAATATGGAGATGGAATCGAGGTTGGAGATAATACTTATCCATTCGATTCGAGAGCTAATATACATCTGATCAGTTTAGGGGTAATGTTTTAAGCCCGGAACGGTTTCTTACCGTAACACAAAAGTTATGATTTTTTCATAACCCGAAAGATCCTTTGGAAAATTTTACTGAACGAGTATCCCGCACTACAGGGGATACTCGTTTGTTTTTCATTAAGAATTGTAAGAGCTTATTTTTTCTTTCCCTTCCGATAAAATTTCTTATTTCGTCCCTCTTTATTGTATTGTTTTATTTTCCATTCCGGGCTTTCTCCAATCTCCGGAGGTACCGGCAGCTTAAGGATCTCCGATTCAATCAGCCGTTCAATATCCGCAAGTCTTCCCATATCATCCGGATTTACCAGGGTGAGAGCCACACCTGTTCCTTTTGCTCTTGCGGTTCTTCCTACACGATGCACATAATCTTCAGCATCCTGGGGAACATCATAATTTATGACAAGGTCAATATCTTTAATGTCAATACCCCTGCTCATAACATCAGTAGCTACAAGTATACGGATTCTGCGGGATCTGAATCCCAGTAGCACTTCCTCTCTTTGTTTCTGTTCCAGATCAGAAGAAATCGATTTTACCTGGTATTTATCAGTACGCAGAGCTCTTCCCAGATCTGCAACTTTTTTCTTTGTTGAACAGAAAATAAGTATAGAACTATATTCGGGCTTGTCAGCCAGCAGACTTTCAATCAATTTATTCTTTTGGTTGTCATAACAGAGGTAGGCTGCCTGGAGCACCCCTTCTGCCGGTTTTGACATGGCAATATTAATCTCCACCTGGTTGTTGAGGATCTTTGAGGCAAGCTTCCGGATATTGGGAGGCATGGTAGCGGAAAACATCAATGTCTGTCTTTCTTTGGGCAAGTGATTGATGATCTTCACAATATCTTCATAAAAACCCATATCAAGCATCCTGTCGGCTTCATCAAGAATGAGATGTTCCAGATTCTCGAAGTTCACATAACCCATATCTAAATGGGAGATGAGTTTCCCCGGTGTGGCAACAACAATATGAGCTCCTTCTCTAAGAGCTTTCTTTTGTTGCTCCCATTCGGAACCATCTGTACCGCCATAAAGACAAATTGATGTAGCCCCGACAAAATAACTGAATCCCTGTATTGCCTGGTCAATTTGCATTGCCAGCTCACGGGTAGGGACAATTACAAGCGTATTTACCCCGTCTATTTTCTTATCCTTGATCCGGTTAAGAACAGGAACAATAAATGCTGCAGTTTTTCCTGTACCTGTTTGTGCACAGGCAATCATATCCTTTCCTTCAATTATGGCAGGAACTGCCTGTTCCTGTATTGGGGTTGCTTCTTCAAAACCCATGTACGAAATAGCCTCAAGTATCTCGTCGCTCAAATTCAGTTCGTTAAATTTCATGTATATTAATAAAGTGCATTTTTTTAATAAGTCGCAAAGTTACATTATTTTATGAGCAATTATAATGCCGGGATTTTTTTTCTGTAATATGATATCCTTTCAGAAAAGCATAGCAAGAATATTTGATGCTTCTGTGCCAAGACCGGGTAAATCATTCGGAAAAAGCGTTCCGTTTTTGAGAATCAGGGTCCCTTTCGCCGGATCATCCACAAGGTCAAGGTGTCCGTCCAGGTCTGCATATATTACATTAGGTCTTGAGAGCGCAAAATGCAATCCTGCGGATATTGATACCTCTGATTCATCCATACAGCCCACCATAGCCTCTACTCTTGCTGCACTTGCCACCGCATTGATACGAAGAGCCTCAGAGATTCCGCCGCATTTCATAAGCTTTATATTGATCATATCGGTAAGATCATTTCTGGTAAGACTGAAAACATCACTCAGGTTCATTATACTCTCATCGGCCATGACAGGAATTGCAACTCTTTTGCTCACCCGTCCAAGATCTTCATAATTATTCCTGGGTGTTGGTTGCTCGAGAAGTTCGACCTTATAATGTCTCGTTTTTTCTACAAACCTGACCGCATCCTCAACAGAGTAGCCCTGGTTAGCATCAACTCTTAGCTGGATCCCGTGTCCAAATACTTCACGGATCCTGGCAGTCTTTTCGATATCTTCATCACATAATCTTCCTCCCTTTAATTTGAAAATCCTGAAACCTGAGTCATAGTAGGATTTTGCCCTTTCGATTGTCTCTTCAACCGTCATTATTCCAATTGTTATACTTGTTGGCATTGACTTTCGATATGCGCCCAGGTATTTATAAAGCGGAACCTCTGCCTTCTTCGAAACCAGATCGTAAAGTAACATGTCTGTCAAGGCCAATGCTGAAGGATTATCAGGGATATATTTTTTAAGCTCATCCATGATCCTTGTATAATCAAAAGGGTCTGCATCTTTAAGGACAGGTTCAATAAATTGACCAAGGACCTGCAGTGTTTGTTCAGGAGTTTCACCTGTTACTCCGGGATCAGGAGCGCCGCATCCCCATCCTTTAATTCCTTTATCCGTCTCAGCCATGATGAAGACATTTGTACAGGATGAAAAAGTGTCATAAGCAATCGTATAACTCTCTTTTAGTTTCAATTCAATACTCTTGTAATATAATTGTTTAATTTTCATCTTTAAGGATTAAGAACCAGAAAAATACAAGGGTCAAATTTGAGTCAACATCAATATTTCCTTTGGTACAGATTTTCAAGATCGCTGTTTTTCAATTCTTCAACAAATTTTACAAGATGAGCGATAATTATCTTCCACATTTTTTTGCCTTTTTCAACATTTGCCAGGGTGGGATTTCCCATAACACCTGTTTGACTGATCTTCCTGGTCCTGCCATACCATGATACACCTCTGGTAGATGAAAAATCGAGGTAAACACTCCCAAAATCAAGGGTGGAATCCGATGCCTTTTCCATCCTGACCAAATGAGGGCGTGTAGCAAGTGAAGTCGAGGTCTCGATTTCTCCTGCATGAACATCATTCGGTGTATCGATCATTTTGATAATATCCTCATCGCTTGTTTCTCCGGTTTCTACACAGACGAATATATTTGCATCACGATTAATCATTTGAGCGGCAAATTTCAGGGTTGGATCATTATCTCCATGTCCGTTGAGGATCAATAACTTTTTTATTCCGTTTTTTGCGAGGCTCATACCGATATCATAAACCATTTTTGAAAGAGCTTCATTACTAACGCTGATGGTTCCTTTAAACTCTTCATGATGATAGGCTACACCATAAGATATGAGAGGAAGAACGAAAGGCTTCGGGTCACTACATGCTTCCGCAACTTTTTTTGCAAGGTATTCTGCATCAAATGCGTCAACATCAACGGGTAAATGAGGACCATGCTGCTCAATCGATCCGCAGGGTAAAATAGCGAGATCAACTATCTTCAGTTTTTCTTCTATTTCGGGCCATGTCATTTCCGTCCATAAATATTCTGAAGCATATGTGCCTGATGGCAAAGCAGAACCCATTTCAAATGGATAGGGAATGAGTAGATCGGAGCTGTTAAGTAAATCAAATTCTTCCCATTTTTTATTTTTCATGCGAACTGCTCCATCACTGTATTGCAGGAATATCTTAAAAAGACCTGTCCGGATATCTGATGGAATATCATTTATCCTTGATCTCTCCGGGTCAAATCTTAGCTTCAGGATCTCAGGATGTTCTTTAGCCTTTTTTTTACTAATTTCAGTTTCATCAATTAAATTCTTATTGAGCAGAAGATGGTAAAGTTGACCTGCATCCGGCCCTATTTGTTTTACAGAGCTTATTGATAGGGCCTTAAGTGCCTTTTCTGTTTGGGATGAAGTATAGCCACATTTCTCAGGACTTTCATCAAGTGCCTTTAACATACCCACAATGCGACGACATTTTTCACAATTTCCACAGGGATATACTTTTCCCTCTTTTTCATGAGCAGCATGACAGGAAACCTGCGTTGACTGTAATTCCGCATATCTTTTTACCAGAATTTTCATTATCAATAGTTCTGATAAGCTTCTTAGAATAGAAAACTGTCTCACATTCCAGCCTTTTTTCATAAAATACCGTGACAGAGTATTGTCGAAATAGCGACTCTGATCGTATAATCCGTCATAATGTGTTATTCCTTTATAATTTAATTTTCTTGTTGTATCATATTCATCACCGATTATAAGCCTTGCAATTCCTTCTTTTTTCATCAGGGGTAAAGCCCCAAATAGAAATACTGCAACAGTCCAGAGACGTATGGGGTAATCATCTGCTCTTATGGTATTAAAGTTCTCCTTAATAAATGGCATATTTCTCAAAAACCAGTTAAATATTCTATCAGAATTAGTCCATATCCGGCCGATATTTCTATCATGTTCCTTTAAATAGCGGTAAGCATTTATTGCCGTAAACCAATGGCGTCCGGATTCATTAATAAAGACAGGATATACATCTTCAGTAAGTTCTCTCATTAATCCGTAGCTAAGAAGGCTATCTTTCCCGCCGCTACTTAAAATGCAGACTTTATCACCATGAATATTCCAATGTTCCCAGGATCTTTCAAGTTTTTTGGTCAGAGTCTCTGATTTGAATGAAACTGCTGCATTTGTGAATTTCTTCTTTTTTTCAATTTCCGGATTCCTATATTCTTTTTTTAAGAAAGGATTATCCCATAGCAATTTATTGATATAGATTTCACGGGAAGTGTTTTCCATCATATCTTTTATTAAGCGTATGTCAGTAGTGTCATATACCCCCTGAAATTCAATTTCTTTGGAAAAAAGTCCGTAATTGAGTGCAAGCTGTGCCAGAATTACTGATGCAAGGTTTAGGTCATTAATGGATTCAGGTTCAAAAACCTCAGATTCATAAGAATATACAAGTTCGTTTTTTTCGATTCGACCCTCTGGCAAATGAAGAATATATTCGGCACTAATCTTTTTTCTATAGATCCTGGGGGAAGAAACGATCAGCTTTTCGAAACAAATAAAATCACTCAGGTTCATTTTCTTTTTCTTATTAAAGGTTCAATTGCTTTGAGGAGATCATCAGGACCATGTTTTAGTATGTCAATGGCTGGTATTCCGAATTCCTTTTCAATTTTGGCTCCCTCTTTTTTAATCTCATAGTCATTCATGTTTTCATGATTCAGCGTAACTGCGATAACTTTTTTTCCGGATATAATCTCTATAGCCTCAATTTGTTTTGCGAGTGGATGAAGAAGGAATCCTGGAAAACCATCATATTCTTTCCTGCCTGGGGCGTGTTGTAATACGATGTAATTTGGTCGTCCTGCAGCCAGAAGCTCAAATCCGCCGGGATAAGCCGGATTCAGGAGGCTCCCTTGCCCTTCAAGGATTATAACATCAGGATTTTCATTTTTCCAGGCTTCGTGAACTGCATGTTCAATTTCACCGGAAACAAAATCATTAATGAGAGAATCAAGGATAATGGAATACTTGGCTCCCTGCATCCATGCGGTCTGGCCAGTTCCTATCAACTCGGCTCTAAGGCCCTGTTTTCGAAGCCCATGTACCAGTATCCACGCAGAGGTCCTTTTGCCTATTGCTGAATCTGTTCCGAGTAGAGCAAGTTTCAGGCTATTTACCTCTTCAATCTTACCTGTAAAAAAATGAAGTTTATCTCTTGTTGGAGTTTTCCGAATATCCCGGATTTGCACATTATTGTCTCGTGCGGAATTATAAAATTCAGGATCATCAGAAATGAAATCATGTAAGCCTGAATCTATATTCATTCCCAGTTCCATGGCTTTCAGAATATCTTTCCTTGCAAATTCTTCAAGCCTGCCTCCATCCGGAGCTAGTCCAATTACAAAATATTCAGGCAAGGAGGGGCTTTTCTTACAGTATTCCCAGGCAGATTCAAGTTCAGCGAATATGGGAACTCTATTTACTTTAGCATCCAGGATCTCCCCTGAATCCTTCCCTGCATATCTTGAATCAATTACAGCTTTCACTTTGTATCTTTCTGTAAAACGCACCAGTCCATGAGCTGTTTTTCCATTGGTTGTATTAAAGGCTCCTTCGCAATATACAATTGCAGAGCCATCGAAGCTGTTATTCATGTGTATTTGATTTAAATTATTTTCTCCCTGTTAAAATGGCAACATAACGGTCGTTTCCGAAATTCTCC
Organism: uncultured Bacteroidaceae bacterium; assembly: GCA_964528675.1. Classification (GTDB taxonomy): domain Bacteria; phylum Bacteroidota; class Bacteroidia; order Bacteroidales; genus CAYRTD01. The sequence goes on along the minus strand of CAZGTU010000120.1, from coordinate 4,020 downwards.
GTTTTATGATAATTCAGCAATGCTATTAATCCGGCCGTTGATGCCGGCAGTACATTTAATCCTTCCTTTTCTTTGAGGATTTTAGAGTAATAGCTTAATTTCTGGTCAGATACATCATTAGCCCATCCTTCAGAATTGCGAATAGCCTGTAAAGCGACCTCCCCGTCAAATGAATGCCAGTTAATGAGAGCTTCATTTAAGGGCGTTTCTTTTATTTTTTCCGGACGAAGATCTGTGCAATGATCCAATCCCTTTTGAAAAGAATAAGTTATCGGATTTTTCTTAAAGGAAGAACCGGCAATAAATTTTGGGATCCGCGATGTTTTCCCCCTTTTATGCAAAGTAAGAAAACCGCGGTATATGCCTGCTAACATAGTACCGTTTGATACCGGAGCTGCAATGACACGTGGAGCATCCCGCAAGCTATCATATATTTCATAGGCAATTTCTGCATAGGAGATCAATTGAAGATGTGTATTGTCTCCCCCCGGGTTTGCATCGTAATATTCTTTCTCTCCTGCCAGATTATGAGAATAAGCTACAGATTGTTCATAATCTCCGGAGGTTCTGATAATTTTCGCACCAAGATTGTCCATTTCCTGAATCCTTTTGGTATGGTAGGTTTCAGGTATACAAATTATACATCTGAGTCCCGCCAGATTTGCCGCCAGAGCTACCGAAACCCCATAATTGCCACAGGTTGCAAGTGTAACAGTGTCGAATCCTCTTCTGAGGGCATCCATGCATTGAGCAAAGGCAATCCGGTCTTTTTGAGTACCTGTGGGGTTACCCCCTTCAAACTTTATATAAAGTTGACGAAGTCCTGTCTCCCTTTCAATATTTCTCACCCTGGTAAGGCCTGTATCACCCACTTCCATATTGAAGATATCCTCATATGCCTCGAGTCTTGTAACAAGAGCCTCTTTGGGATCGATCACAATCTTTTTAAGTTCCCCTGCTTCCTGTGAGATTGCCAGTCCGAATCCCGATGCACCATCTATAAGTGCATAAGGGCTGTTTGACGGGTGATAATGTTTATTTTCCAGCTTTGTAAAATTTTAGTAAAATTATATCAAAAATGAACAGATTGCTATGCTGGAAAGTAAAAAATTTAGTTTAATTCTATTTTGAAATCTGAACTATGTAATTAACACATAATCATCCAGAAGTGTAAAATGAAGAATTGTTGGGAAGGATATAAAACAAATTATTACTTCATTTTTGGCTTATACCGGTCCTTATCCGCAAAAAAATCCATAAGCCAGGTTTTTTCTTTAAAAAATGCGGAGTGAGGAGTACCTGCGGGGATATAATAACTGTCACCTCCCCTGTATGATTTGGTTTCTCCATCAATAGTGAGATTCATTTCACCCTGGAATACCGTTCCCCACTGATCGCCGTGTTTGTGTTCCTCAATGAGACCGACTGCATCGATTTCAAAAAATACGATCTGATGATCTTCAGCCTGTGACAGCCATCCTTTTACTCCTTCAAAGGGAATATCTGCTTCAGGTAAATCAGTTATATTTTTGGGATAAAATGAATTCATAATTTCCTATTTACTTTGAGTGATCTACAAATATACGAAAAAACATAGAAATAAATATCGTGTAATATAACGATAATCTAAAATATCATATATATGTACGATATTTTGAAATATCATATATTTTAGCGATATTTGTATTTATGGTAGGAATACTTACAGCTGATATAATTAATTCGCGAGCTGTTGAATCTCCGGAAATTTACCTCAAAAAACTGAAAGCAGAATTTCAAGGTGTCGGTAACCATGGAAAGGATTGGGAAATTTACAGGGGTGATAGTTTTCAGTTAAAGGTAAACAAGCCGGAGGAGCTTTTGCTGGAAGGAATTATAATCAAATCTTCTGTAAAGACAATAGATAAACTAGATGTAAGAATAGCCATGGGAATTGGGAGCATCAGTTATGAAGGACCTTCAATTTCCGAAAGCAATGGAGATGTATTCATTCGTTCCGGAGAGGTTCTGAAAAAGCTTATTGACGAAAATCTATCCATGGGTTTATCAAGTCCCTGGAAGGAAATTGATGAAAAAATCAATCTTATGCTAAAATTGGCTGTCATTTTTATGGATAACTGGACGACAAGAATGGCGGAAGCAGTATATTATTCATTGAAAAATCCGGCATATACCCAAAAAGAAATAGGTACATTACTTAAGGTAAAACAGAATAGCGTGAGTGATTTGCTTTCACGAGCCAGGATGAATGAGATCAAGCAATTGATAAACTACTTCACTAAAGAGATAGGGCATGCTACTGGTTAAATTATTATTTCTTATTGGAACACTTACAAGTTTCGGATTTGCATTGGGAACGGGATTGTTGATCTCTTTGATTTTACCCTGGGCTTACTCATAAAAACTATCTTTACTCACTTCATCCAGTTGTAGTATTAATTCACTGATCTTTTCGCATACCTGCTTAAAGTACTGTTCACCCTTTTCTTTTGTAGCTTCTGAAGGATTTCCTATGCCTGTATCTTCACTCACCCTGGTCCATTTACGTTCTGCCCATGCCCAGCTTTCATTGAGAGCTTTTACCCTGAATTTTTTAGACTTTCCTGAACCGGCCTCTTTTAACGGTAGTACAAGATCAGAATGAAGATGTAGCATCAGGCTGGTTTCCATTTCATCAGCGTGATCTCCTTCATTATCAAATATTGAAGCTTTATCAACAGATTGAAACCAGTTGCAGCTTGCAAGAAACATTTCAGGGAATTCATTGCCCAGTTCTCTTAGCATTTGCTTAAAGTCGTTTCCTCCGTGTCCGTTAAGCAGAAGAAATTTATGAATGCCACTATTTTGTACAGATTCGATCACATCTTTGAGGACCATCATCTGTGAGGAAGGATTCATATTTATGGTAAGTGGAATATCTGTTTGTCCTGTATTTACTCCGAAAGGAATACAGGGCAAAAGCACTGCTCTGGCTCCTTTCTTATTTGCCAATCTCACTGATTCTTTTCCGATTGCTATTGTTTCAAAATTATCTGTTCCGTATGGAAGATGATAATTATGTGCTTCAGTTGCACCCCAGGGTAAGATGGCCAGGGTGAAGCTAGAGTTTTTTAGTTCCCTGTAGTGTGCTCTCTCCAAAATAACACTTGACATATTTATTCTTTTATGATCCTTCCGGTTTGTATTAATTCTTTATCTGAGAATATCCTGTAAATATATAAACCGGATTCTAAATGCTCAAGAGAAAGTCTTGTTTGTTTATCGGTTAATTGGTGGTATAAGACTTTTTTGCCTTCTATGTTGGTTAAAACAAATGAACGATCTTTTCTGCCTGAGTGATTAAAAATTACCAGATCACTTTTTACAGGATTAGGTTGGAGTGTAAAGGTTGATTTTACCGGATTATTCTTCTCTGTTCCTACATTGATAAACAATGGGGTTCCATGACCTTCTTCATCTTTTTTATAGTAAACAAGTTTTTTCAAATAGGTGTTTCCATCAAATAAACCTGAGCATGAACCATAAGGTCCACCAAGACCTTCATAATAAATTTCCTTTGGGAAGCATCCTTCCGAAAATATGACAGACCAGCAGGTATCGTTTGTTCTTGAAAGGAACTCGGAAAATGCAGGTCTTATTCTGGAAGGAGGATTGGTTTTATCCATATAATAGCTAGAAAGGAGATCTTCACGAATAACCGGTTCTCCGGGCAAAGTATTAAAAATCATTAAGCCAGGAACCTGCTCTCTCAATATCTTAGGGTAACCAACAGGGGGCAGATTTAAAACCGGATAATTTGAAATCAAAATATTATATCATATCTTCAAATCTGTGAAAAAAGATGAATCTTTTAACCTGCGATTTTCTGTCCGCCGGGGTCTTCTTATCATGAGAGCGCAACCGGACGAATAATAAGTGTTGATACATCCGGGAATTACAAAAAAGTTAATCAGCTATTTATAGCTAAAATAATCACCTGTACTCCCAATCCATTCCTCAAGCTCCTGTCTTAAACGCCTT
>CAZGTU010000119.1:0-12678 GCA_964528675.1 uncultured Bacteroidaceae bacterium | reverse complement strand
ATCGCCTTGCCTGGTATTCCGATTTCAGACAGGTGCTTGAAGAAAATAACATAGGATGGGCTCATTGGGATTATAAAGGCGGATTCGGTATTGTAACCGGGGATATGGAGAGGAATGAGGAGTTGATTGAGGTGCTGCTGGGAAACTGAAAGGAGGGGGAGGAGAATGAGGTGAAGATAATGAGGTAAAGAGAATGAGGAAATGGTTATAAAGCCAATTATAGCAACCGGTCATCGAGCGTAGTCGAGATGGGAGAATGGAGTGAAGAAGGACCATACCTGCCCGCCGACGCGAAGGCCAGCGCAATGGCAGGCGGGGAACATGGACCATGGATAGAAACTCCCAGGGTGAAGGCTTTACCCCTTTGTAGAGCCGGGCGTCTCGATAACCGCATGGTTCGACTACGCTCACCACAGGTAACTGCACAACTGCATAACTGCACAACTGCACAACTGCACAACTGCACAACTGCATAACTGCATAACTGCACAACTTATTAAACCTATGGACCGAAGAAAATTTCTCAAAGCCGGATCAATGGCAGCACTTGCTTCAGGAATCAATTTTAATTTGGCTGATTCTGGTTTAATGTCCTTTCCGGATGAAAACATTGAACCGGATCCATGGCAAAAAGCATATATGGATCTGAAATTCGGGATGTTTGTTCATTTCGGGATCAATACTTACTATGACAGGGAATGGAGTGAAGGAGACCTGGATCCTTCAGCATATAATCCTGTTGAACTTGATACCGACCAATGGTGTAAGACGGCCAGGGATGCCGGAATGAAGTATCTGGTTTTTACAGCCAAGCATCATGATGGATTTTGCAACTGGGCAACTTCTTATACCGATTATTCTGTACTGTCCACCCCGTTCAAAAAAGATGTGATTGAACTGCTCGCAAATTCGGCTAGGAAGTATGGCCTGAAGCTTGGCCTGTATTATTCCCTCTGGGATAGCAACAATGTTCTGCATAATACCAATGAGCATGCTTATGTAGAATTTATGAAGGATCAACTGAAGGAGCTGCTGAGCAATTATGGGGATATATTGCTGATCTGGTTTGACGGCTTCTGGAAGAAGCAGCAATCTGGCTGGAAATTACCCGATGGAACGAATCCTTCTCCCGGGCAGTTCATTCATTCCTGGCGTATGGAAGGAGCTCATCGCTGGGAGATTGATCATCTGTATCGATACATCAAAGACCTTCAGCCCGGCTGCCTTGTAATGAATAATGCCACCTCGAAATTCAAGGCTGTTCCTCTGCATCCTGTTGATGCACTTTGCGGTGAAAGGGCTCTGACTTACAAAGATTATCAGAGAGTGTGGGAATTTTTAGGGAAGAAGCGCTATTACCCTTTTCAGATTGAAACCACCATGTCGTCGAAAGGAAACGAAAAATTTCCCAGTGGCAATTGGTTCTGGCATGAATGGGATGATTCGGTGATCAGTGCCGAGACGATTAGGGAATATCTTGAGCTTGCCGGTAAAATGAATGCGAATTTACTCTTAAATGTGGGCCCGAAAGCGAATGGGAAATTGAGGGAGGAGGATGTTAAGACCTTCGAGGTTTTAAGACCTCGAAGGTCTTAAAACCTCGAAGGTCTTATAAGATACAAATAAGCACTGCAACCTGATTGCAGTGAGACATTTTTTCATCAAAATTTTACCTGAAAGTTTTTAATATTCAGTAATACAGCAATATGTGTATTATCTTTTTTGTTATTATAACTTCAGTCCTTTCAAAATTGATAGTTGACCATTCCCTCCTCGTCCTAAATTTATTACCTTTGCTAATAACCAAACAAACCTCCTTTATGAGCCCAAAAACTATCTTCGGACTTGGCGCCGCCCTTCTGATATTTTCTTCCTGCAACCAGGAAGCTCAGAAAGATAAATCCGACCATCAAAATGATAATCCGAATATCGTAATTATCTTTTGTGATGACCTGGGATATGGTGATATTGGATGCTTCGGCGCAAGCGATATAAAAACACCAAATGTGGATGCAATCGCAGAACAGGGCATTCAATTTACAGAGTTTTATTCTTCTTCCCCTATTTGCAGTCCTTCGCGTGCTGGACTTATGACAGGCCGGCTTCCACAGCGTATGGGAGTGCACGGAGTTTTCTTCCCGGAGAGCTATACCGGTATGCCGGTTGAGGAAATCACCATGGCCGATGTGTTGAAAGAACATGGCTATGCTACGGGTCATGTTGGTAAATGGCACCTGGGTCATATGCATGAATACCTTCCGCTTCAGCGGGGATTCGATGAGTATTTTGGCATACCCTACAGTAACGATATGGAAAGCGTGGTTTACATGGAAGGGAATGATGTGGTGGAATTCAATCCGGATCAAACCTATACAACCAAAACTTACACTGAAAAAGCCGTCGATTTCATTAATCGACATAAAGACGAGCCATTCTTCCTGTACCTTGCACATTCTATGCCTCATGTGCCGATTTATGCCTCCGAAGAATTCCTGGGTACTTCTGAAAGGGGCTTGTATGGTGACGTAATCCAGGAACTCGACTGGAGTGCGGGTGAAGTGATGAATACCCTGGAAGAAAACGGAATTAAAGAGAATACCCTTCTTGTATTTACCAGCGATAACGGACCATGGCTGGTAATGAGAGAACTCGGGGGTTCCAACGGCATTTTGCGGGAAGGAAAACAGACTACCTTTGAAGGAGGAATGCGGGTCCCCACGGTAGCAATGTGGCCCGCTAGAACTGAAGGAGGAAGGGTGTACACCGATATGGCACTGATGACTGACTGGTTTCCGACCATTGTTGATATTGTAGGAGATGAATTACCCGACGACCGTCCATATGACGGAGAAAGTCTTGTGCCCATATTTGAAGGGTCAGGTGTCCGTCAGGGGGATCAGTATCTTTATTTCGATAATCAAAATCTTCAGTGTTACCGGCATGGCGACTGGAAGGTGAAAAAAGCTTTCGAAGGTTATCCTTTTCTGCGATGGAGAAAGCACGTACCCCCGCATCCTACATTACTGATAAACCTTAAAGAAGATCCAGGTGAGAGGAATAACCTTGCAGAGGAATATCCTGAAAAACTGGAACAGATGCTGCATGAGATGGACTCTATGAGAGCTGCAATGGGAGAGCTCCCTCCGGCACTGGTGATTAAGTCGAATGCAGATAATTCACATTATCAATATTTAACAGAAAAATATGGAGAAGATTTTTTCATGGAAATATGGTAGGTTTCTATTTTTTGCCGCTGTCTTTACAGGGTTCATCTGCTCGAGCTGTATGCGTAAAAATGTGAATGAGCAACCTGAACCTCCGAATGTCATTTTTATCCTTGCTGATGATCTGGGATGGTCACAAACGGGAGCATATGGAAGTGAGTTTTATGAAACTCCCAATATCGACCGGCTGGCGAAAGAGGGAGTGAGGTTTACTCATGCTTATTCGGCTGCTGCAGTCTGTTCACCAACCAGGGCTTCCATAATGACCGGAAAATACCCTGCACGGATCGGGTTAACAGATTTTATTGCCGGTAATCGGAGGGACAATTACACCTTGTCCCAGCCCGACTGGCAAAAATTCCTTCCGCTTGACGAATATACCCTGGGAGAATTATTCAGGGAGAACGGATATGCAACGGCAATTTTCGGCAAATGGCATTTAAGCAAAAATAAACGCCCACCGGAAAGCTTAAGTCATAATCCGGATAAGCAGGGTTTTGATGAATACTTTATTACCTATAAGCCCGATGGCTCAACTGATCCCGAGGGAGATCCCCATAATTCGGATACCATTACAGCTTTAAGCCTCGATTTTCTTGAGAGGAAAAAGGACACTTCCTTTTTTTTATTTATGAGCTTCAATGCCATTCATGATCCCCTTGTGGAAAGCCAGGATAGAATAGCTCAATTTAAGAATCATCCTCTCTCCGGTGAACCGGAAAATCATCCTGTGGTTGCCGCTATGCTGAAGAGGATGGATACAAATATCGGGAAGGTGTTGGATAAGATTGAAAAACTGGGTCTGGAAGAAAAAACCTTTATGGTATTTTATTCGGATAATGGGGGAAAGGAATCCTATGCTGATCAGGCTCCTTTCAGAAAAGGCAAAGGCTGGTTGTATGAAGGAGGGATCAGGGTGCCTTTTATCATAAAGTGGGAAAATAAAATTCGTGAACAAATAGTTTCCGATGCAATGGTTGTTTCCAACGATTTCTTTCCTACTTTTTCTGATCTGCTTAATCATGATAGCATAATATCCAATGATGGAATAAATTTACTTCCGCATTTGCTCAAACAAAAACCGGTTCCTGATAGGGCTCTTTTCTGGCATTATCCGCATTATCATTTCGGATCGGGAATGATGCCGGCATCTGCTATGAAAAGCGGAAATTTTAAATTAATCGAGTGGCATGAAAAAAGCCTGACCGGGAAAAATAATTTCCTGGAACTTTATGAGCTAAGTAATGATCCCGGTGAGGAGGTGAACCTTGCAGACAGTTTGACGGTTTTAAGAGATAGCATGTATGGGGAATTATTGGATTGGAGAAGAATGGTAGATGCAAAAATGCCCTTGATCAATAACCCGGAGAAATAAGCATCCGGAAAAGGATTTGAAAACATGGAATCCCTGATACGTGATTATAACACTAAATGAAAGTATTGAGATATAAAAAATTATAAGACATTATGAAAAATACAACTATCCTCGTGGTTTTCACACTTGTATTTTTTTCCTGTACAAGAGAAGAGTATACCAGTCCCTACTTCTTAATTGCAACTGAACCTACTCAAAACTCCATTATTCTACAGGCGAGAATGAATACCTCCGACACCCTTATCGAAGATGATATTCCCGGAATACCTTCAGAGATCATATTTGATGTTGCTACTGACACTGCCGGGAAGATCCAAACTGCCGGTCCGGTGTTTGGTACACGTGAAAATGATTTTATAGCAAAACATCAATTCACCGGCTTACTTCCCGGTACGGAATATTTCTACCGGATCAGGTACGTATTCACCGGCAATAAACACGGACATTCACCCTGGCAAAGATTCAAAACCCTGAATGAAACTATTTCAAAAGATGAATTCAGCTTTGTTATGGTTACCGGAATGAATTTTCACCGTTTCATAACCGGACTGGATCAGGGAAGAAGAAAAGTCAGGGAAGGGGGGGATGAAAAAGTGGGATTTCCCGGTTACCTTGCCATACTGGAAAAACAACCTGACTTTTTTATCGGCAATGGTGACAATGTGTATTATGATCATCCCCGAAAGAATGCAGCCGAAAGTCCGGAAGAAATGAGAAAATTCTGGCATCGCCTGTATCAAATGGAAAATTTCAAAAAAATGACATCCGGTATTCCTGTTTACTGGATGAAAGATGATCATGATTACCGTTTCAATGATGCGGATACTATGAATGTCGATGCAGGTGGAGATCTGTTGCTTCCAACTCATGAAGATGGGATGTATCTTTTTTATGAACAGGCTTCATTTTCTACCGACGAATTTAAAAAAGCCCTGCCGTATAGAACTTTTCTACTTAATGATGATGTTCAAATATGGATGGTTGAAGGAAGGGATTACCGCAGTCCGAATAATATGCCTGACGGGCCGGGAAAAAGTATATGGGGAGAAAAACAAAAAACCTGGCTTAAGGAATCTCTTCTCGCTTCGGATGCGCATTTTAAATTACTGATTTCTCCTACACCAATGGTAGGACCGGATGATGCTTATAAGAAGGATAATCATACAAATCCTGGCGGATTCAGGTATGAAAGAGACCGGTTTGTGAACTGGCTTAATGAAAATGGTATTTTAGGAAAGGGGTTTTATGTTCTTTGCGGCGACCGGCATTGGCAATACCATTCCCTTCACCCAAACGGATTGGAGGAATTCAGTTGCGGAGCCCTTGTTGATGCTAATTCACGCCTCGGAAGAGAACCCGGGGATCCTGAATCTACTGATCCGGAAGGAAATATACAGCAGTTTTATACCCAGCAAACACCCTCAGGAGGTTTTCTTGAAGTCAAAGGCTATTATTCGAATGACAAACCCGTTTTGAAATTCAGCTTTTATGATGAAAAAGGGGAATTGTTGTATGATGTGGAGAAACAGAATTAAAAAATCAGTTTGAAAATAAGAAAAATACATGGAATGAAAGCAGCAGTTTTGAGACAATATAATAAACTAGAATATAAAGAAATTGATACTCCTATAATGAAGGATGATGAAGTACTGGTGAAAATAAATTATGCCAGTATATGCGGTTCTGATCAGCATCTTTACAAAGGTGAATTCCACCCCCGCACAAAGCTGCCATTTGTCCCCGGGCATGAATTTGCCGGAGTGATTGCCGATACCGGAACAAATGTAAAAGGATACGAACCGGGAGAAAAAGTGACCGTTGATCCTATCATGCCATGCGGCGAGTGCCCGGCATGTATACGGGAACATTTTCCTGCCTGCACATCACTTAAACTTGTGGGTATTGACCTGGATGGCGGCTTTGCAGAATATATTTCAGTGAAGCCGGAGATGATATTTCAATTGCCTGAAAAAATTGACGATAAGCATGCAGCTCTCATTGAATTGTTATCCATCGGTTTTCATGCTTCCAGGCGTTCAGGACTTTCAAAGGATGATGATATTGTAATCTGGGGAGCCGGAAAGGTGGGAAATGCTATTCTTCATGCCGCAAAAACAATCACCACAGGCAAAATTATTATGGTGGATATTCTTGACGAAAGATTAGTCCTTGCCAAATCTGCTTTTCCTGACATCCACACGGTTAATGCCGGGAAAGAAAACCCGGTAGACTTTATACATCGAACAACAAATAACAAAGGAGTGGATATTGCATTTGAGGCGGTTGGTCATTATCAGGAGATTCCCGGAAGACATAATCCGGTACGATCGTGTGTACATTCAATACGGGGAGGGGGCGTTGTTTGTACCCTCGGGCTCAGCGATGAAACTGTTGATCTTTTAATGAAAGAACTTATCTGGAAAGAAGCCAGGATCATTGCTTCCCGGGTAAGTCATGGCGAATTCAGTGATGCCATCGAAGCACTGAAGAATGGTAAGCTTGATCCTGCCCCTATGATTACAGGAATCATGGATTTACAGGATGCGGATGTGGCATTTCGTTTGCTGGAAGAAGAGCCGGAGAAGCATTTAAAGATTTTATTGAGAATTGCTGATTGAGGAGGTTTTTTGTAATTAAATGTTTTTTCATTCTCAATATTTTATCTCTGATTTTGTCTGGTGATTCAGGCTTTCCGGTACTTTTAAAGGCAAAATTAATGAAAGTTTTTTTTCAATCTTGTTCTTTTTTTTCACAAATCTCCTTATTTACGGACAGGAGGATAGTTTATCCATAACCAACAGAGTTTTCGAACTTGGAGAAGTCAGTATATCAGAAAACCAACCCTCTGAGGATCTTTCTACTGTGAGAAGACCTGAAATAATTCAGAATAATCTTCAGAATGTTGCTGATGCGATGAAATTAATTCCCGGGATAACTGTCGCCAACCTTGGAGCCCGCAATGAAAGCACAGTATATTTAAGGGGATACGATACCCGCCAGATTGCCTTCCTCATTGATGGTATTCCTGTTTATATTCCTTATGACGGAAATATAGACCTGGGACGATTCCTGAGCTGGAATTATGAGAAGATCATTGTTTCCAAAGGTTTTTCTTCCATGCTTTATGGTCCGAACAACATGGGTGGGACTATAAATCTTATTACTTCTGTTCCTCAACACAAGCTTGAATTAAGCACGGGAGCAAGTGTAGTGTTCGGAAATACCGCATATAGCGGGTATGATCAACAATTCAGGATTGGCAGCCGTCTGGGCAAATTCTTTTACCAGGCTTCATTCATAAGAAATGATCTTGAGGGCTGGGATCTTTCCCGGAATTTTGACTACAACATTTAAGCTTAGCCCTGAACCATTTTTTCATGTTGTTTGGGACTCATTTCCACATCAGCTAAATTTCCTTTGTCTACTTTAGATTTTGGAAAATTTTCACCTTGAGCAAATAGTTCATAAATGACCGGAACATCCTCAAAAGAAAACAGGCTGAAGCTAATTAATAGATTGAATAATTTCGGGATTTCTGTCGGAGTTTTCTGCTTTCGGCATGCAGATGAGTTTTATAATAGGGTAGACAGAAGAGAAATCCTTCCTATAGGTGAAAGGATTAACCGTTTGTTTCTTCCGGATGGAACACTCGAGATTCTTATTGAAGAAGAGTACGAAGAAGAAACAACTCCTGGTCTCAGCTTCAGGCTTTCTGTCACAGATGACTTGATAAGATCTTCATCAGCAGGAATAAGCCTGCGAATTAATAACTGGTCTGAAGATGCTTATTTACTCTTGCCAGGGGCAGTGTATAATGGCAACCGTTTTCAATCCAGGAAGATACCCTATTCTCCAAAATTACTCGATGAAAAGGATCTGTGGCCAAATAAAGAAATTATTGTCCCTGATATACCTCGCTTGAATATTCTGCCCGGACCCTCTGGTTTCAGCGATCGATCCGGCAGTTTATCCACACCTGTTATTATTATCTGGTTAGCAAAAACAAATGAGATACTCTCCCTCGAATTCAACAGGGAAAATGAACTGGGCGATCTGGGACTGATCTTTACCGAAAACAGGGAAAGAAATTCACTCAATATTGATTTTCAAAGTCCTGTTGTCAGGGAAAAGTATATGTATAAGATCTGTGACAGTGAATATCCTTCGAAAGACATTCCCTATGATTTCTCTTCGGGAGATGAATTTCATTTTCATTTCAAAGTTAAGAGGCAGAGTGCTGATAGTGTGAAGGATCTTTTTTATTTATATCCCTCTTTGAGATTGACAGGTAAAGATCCTTTACCTTCTCAGCATCTTCCCCTAAGAAAATGCTTTGAAATGATTGAAAAAAAATTCAATCAATCAAACTGGGTTGAGGATTGGGGGTATTATTCTGTTGGTATGAGGGAGAATTTTTTACAGGACTGGCAGATTGGCTGGACAGGCGGGATGATCAGTACTTATCCTCTCTATTTTCTTGGCTCAGATCAGACAAAGGAGCGTGTGCTGAGAAATTTTGAATGGTTTTTCAGGGATGGCTTTTCGCCCGGAGGATTGCCCTGGGATTCGGGAGAAAAAGGAGATCGATGGTACGGTGGCGATATTCGTCGCGAACAAACCGAGAACCGTCATCTCGTCAGGAAGAGTGCGGATGCTTTGTACTACCTGTTCAAACAGTTTTTTATGCTTTCTGATGATGGATTTGAGATTCCGGATGAATGGATCGAAAAACTCGAAAGAGTCTGTCGTATTTTTCTTAAAAACTGGAAAGAGTATAAGGACGTTGGTCATTTTCTTGATACCAGGACAAATAAGATAGTTGTCGGGGGTTCAACGAGTGGAGCCATATTACCGGCGGGATTGGTTATGGCTTTTCGCTGGACACAGAATACTGAATACCTGGAGGGAGCAAAGCAGATGGCAAATTACTTTTATGAAGAATTTTTATCAAAAGGTATTTCCTGCGGTGGTCCCGGTGATGCGCTGCAGGCATTGGACAGTGAATCTTCTTATGGGCTTTGTGAAAGTTATATTCTTCTCTATGAAGAAACCAGGGAAAATAAATGGCGGGATATTGCCGAACTGGCAGCCCGTTTTTTTTCTACCTGGATCATGTCTTATGATTATAACTTCCCGCCCCGGTCAACACATGGAAAATTAAATACATCAACACGGGGACTCGTTTACGCAAATACTCAAAATAAGCATCTTGCTCCCGGTGTTTGTTGCCATTCAGGGGCTGCTTTTCTGAAGATATATCATTTCACAAAAAATAATTACTATGCCGATATTCTTGAAGAAATCACCCGGGCAATGCCTCAATATCTTTCAACTTCCGAAAGACCAATTAATGGCCTTAGGGAAGGCTGGATATCTGAAAGGATCAATACCACCGACTGGCTGGAAGGTATTGGTGAAACAATGGAAGGCTCAACCTGGGCTGAAACCTCTATGATGCTTGCCTCTGCAGAACTTCCTTCTGTATATGTGGATATGAAAAAAAGGAAGGTATGGTGTTTTGATCAACTGAAAAGCGAACTAAGGGAGGAATCATTGATGATTAAAATCGAAAAAGAACCCCGGAAATCTTTTACAATTAACATTCTTGTTGATTATGAGAATGATGGATTTAAGAATTACAATAATTATGGTTACCGGGTAACCAAAAAAGTTAAGATTGAGAAAAAAGAAACCATTTTTAATATTTGATAAAGAAAATAAATGAAGAAATATCTTATTCTGTTTATTAGCTCTGCACTTTTTTGTCTTTCATGTGAAAGGAAGGTTCAGGATGTGTCTTATCCCCGGGAGGTTGAGAATTTACTGGCAGAGATGACCCTGGAGGAAAAGATAGGTCAGATGACCATGATTTGTTTAAGTGAAACAACAAGGGGCAGGGACAAAACACTTTTATTGGATGAGGAACGATTCAGTGAATTTATCACCAGAAATCACATTGGTTCTTTTTTAAGTGGTACCGGTTCCTCAGGAGGATGGAAACGCTTTATTAATCATGCCCAGAAAATTAACATGGATAGTTCCCGTTTAAAAATCCCGCTCATTTTTGGAATTGATCATATCCATGGAGCAAATTATGTGAATGAAGGCACAATTTTCCCCCATAACCTGATGCTTGCCTGCAGCTTTGATACTGCCCTGATAGCTTCCATGGCGAGTATCACTGCCAGGGAAACATCAGGACTTGGCTTGCTCTGGAATTTTGCCCCTATTCTTGACCTTGGGAAGAACTCTCTGTGGCCCAGGCTTTACGAAACCTATGGGGAGGATCCCTACTTATGCAGTATGATGGGTAAAAGTTATGTGAAGGCATATGAGAGTTATGAAACTTCATCCGGACATAATCCTGCTGCTTGCCTGAAGCATTTTATCGGTTATTCTGATCCCCGGTCGGGACATGACAGATCACCGGCAGAAATTCCGGGACAGATCATGTATGAAATGTTTCTGCCTCCCTTTCGCACAGCAATTGAGGAAGGTGTTCAATCCATAATGGTTAACAGTGCCGAAGTGAATGGTGTACCTGTGCATATATCAGAAAGGTACCTTACAGAAATGCTGAGAGAAGAACTTGGATTCCGGGGTGTGATTTTGACCGATATCAAGGATATATTGAAGGTTGTGGAAATGCATAAAGCTGTTCCTACACTGGAGGAGGCTGTAGTGTTGTCGGTTAAGGCCGGCATCGATATGAGCATGTCGTGCAATGATGTCAGGTTTTTTGAAATACTCCTTGAAAAGGTTAAGGAAGGAGTAATCCGGGAGTCAAGAATTGATGAATCGGTAAGGAGAATATTGAATATGAAATATGAACTGGGATTATTTGAAGACCCGTTTCCTGCTGATGATTTTAAATATAAAGAAGGTGAAGAGTTAAAACAACACCGGGAAAAAGCCTATGAAGCAGCGGTAAAGTCACAGGTTTTGCTCAAGAATAACGGCATCCTTCCTCTTGATACTGACTCTGATATTCTGATTACCGGTTTCGCTGCCGGATCCAAAAAGAATCTGAATGGTGCATGGACTTTCGAATGGTTGGGTGCAGAGGAAAGCAGACAACCTGAGGATATGCTTACTCTTGCTGAAGCTCTTGAAAATGTTTGGAAGGGCGAGGTCAGATATATCAATTCGGATTCACAAAATTTTGAAGATAGATTTTTAAAAACTTCAAAGAATGTTGATGCACTGATCCTTACCATCGGAGAGGAACCTTACAGTGAATTTAAAGGAGATATCAACGACCTGAGCATGCCCGAATCTCATCAAAAATTGTGTGAACTTGCCTTTTCAACCGGTAAGCCGGTAATCCTTTTATTAATTGAAGGAAGACCGAGATTGTTGAATGGAATGGAGAAATATTCCGATGCAATTATATTTTCAGGTTATCCCGGCATAAGGGGCGGTGAGGCAATTGCTGCTGTTCTTTCCGGAAAAGAAAATCTCTCCGGGAAGCTTGCCTTCACTTATCCAAAGAACTTTTTAAATTTCTCACCCTATAATTCAAAGATCACCAGGGATTACGAACCTCTTTATCCCTTTGGTCATGGCCTTTCTTATACTGAATTTGAATACTCTGATCTGGATGTAAGAGATAGCATTATCAATGAAAATCAGACCCTTCAGCTATCAGTACAGGTTGAAAATACCGGAAATAGAGAAGGTGAAGAAGTTATACTGGTTTTTATCAGAGATCAGCACGGAAAGATAACCCGCCCAAGGAAGGAATTAAGAAGATTTATGAGGGTTAATCTGCAGCCCGGTGAATCCCGCAAGTTGAATTTTGAGATAGATCCTGAGAAAGATCTCAGCTACCCTGATAGGAATGGAAAACAGATTCTTGAACCTGGAACTTTCGGGGTATATTGTGGTCCACTGGAGAAGAGATTTGAGCTTAAGTAGAGTCTGTCCATAATGTCCGATATCTGAGGCTGTCTAAAAAGGGATTATATTTTTTCGCTAACTTACAAATTGAAAGTATAGCTTGTCTTTCCCCTCCCGAACCCTCCCTCCGGGCATTCGCGTCAACTTAAGATTATGGGGTGGTGAAAGACCCTAATATTA
>CAZGTU010000118.1:0-12714 GCA_964528675.1 uncultured Bacteroidaceae bacterium | reverse complement strand
GAAAAAAAATTAAGAATTTTTAAAAAAAGGGAGTTTTCTTTCTGACACTACTTAGATAGTAACGAAATGATTGCAGAATATCTTAATGCTGTTTTGGCAGAAGGAAATGACTCGGATGTTATTACAGCAATTGGACATATTGCAAAATCAATTGGAATGACAAAGATTGCTCAAGAAACGGGATTAAGTAGACCAAGTTTATATAAAGCCTTATCTGAGGGATCTAAGCCTCAATTTGATACAATTATGAAAGTCTTACGGGCAATTGGAGGGCAGATAAAAATAAATCCGATAAATGCCTGAAGTCAAAACGCACCAAAATCGAGTGGGAAGCCGCTAGGTCAGTGACCTGGCGGAGAACCCCTCACACCACCCAGCGTAAGGGCCATCCCGATGGAATAATCGGGACAGGCTGTACTAGGCGATTTTCCGACTTACGATCGGGACAGGCTATCAAACAATAGGAAATAGCGTTGGAGTAAATTTATGAGGGGCGACTTCCTGGTACCATGTCACCATGGACTCATATCCCCTCTTGCAAAGTAATTCAACGGTAGTCGTAGTATTCAGGATAGGACTTTACTTATTACTATTATTAATTTTCAAAGGTATTCATGAGGGCTTCGCCGTTGAGCGATTGCCCAGCCGCCTAATCTGCTCAATGTTACATCGGTGGCTTAACAGAATGTCCTGAGCGTACAATTGTGCTTTATCAAAGAACTTTTTTTGTTTTTTTACGTATTATCTCCTGATATTCTGACAGATATCAAACCGGTCGGCTTTGGGCTGCGGTTAGTGTTATTTCATAATCTTTTATATCTTTAACTTGTGTTGAACATACCTAAAAGGTGCGAAAATCATTTTTTTCGATGCGCCTGAAAATATAATTTTTTCAGGGTTTTATCAACAATTTGTTAATCTATCAAAGTAGAATTAGGATTGTCAGGTTATCCAATAAGAAAATGGATTGGATGGCATCATCATCAATCACCGGTAATGCTGGCAGCTCTGTTTCTGCCAAAAAAATAGAAAAAGAACAGTAGTACCCATTAATGAGTACAAGAGATGCAAGAATATTAATAATAATAGAATAGTTTGAAACAGAAGAACAATATGATAAAAGGTTGGAGCAGAAGAAAATAAGACATCATAATAGATAAAAAGATATAGACAGGCATTACAGGTATGAAGAATTATGGAAATAAAAATTTAAAGTCGTAAAGCAGAATCAGTGTAAAAGATATTTTTCAATTCTCCGCCAATACCCTATTGCCAACCGTTTTTACATTCATGCTGAGAAAACTAATCAGCAACAGAAAAATCAGTTTAACAAGATATGGAAGATAAAAATTACCACTCAATTCTTGCACAAGGTCCTTTCGGCTATGCTTACCATAAAATCATTCTTGATGAACAGGGAAAACCCACCGATTATAAATTTCTTGAAGTCAATCCTGCGTTTGAACGTATTACCGGACTAAAAGCCAAAGAAATAATCGGAAAAACCGTGTGCCAGGTAATGCCCGGTATTCGCGAAAACAATTTCAACTGGGGACAATATTACGATAATATTGCCCGTGATAGAGGTAAAAGCGAATTTGAACAATATTCCAAACCACTGGGGAGCTGGTATAAGGTGCATGTTTATTCTGACCAAAAATACTATTTCTCAACCTTTTTTATTGACATCACTGCACAAAAGTCTCTTTCAGATATTGCCGCCACATTCAATAATTTTTCTGCACAAACCATCGACCTTCAATACGTAGCAGACAAAGCCCGGGAAATATCAGGTGCGGCCTATGCCGTGCTGAACAAGTTTGACGAAAATGGGCGCGATTTTTCAACCATTGCTTTTTCGGGTATGAATAAACATGTTGAAAAAGCCATTTCCATGCTCGGTTTCGATTTTCGAGGTATAACATGGGAATACGACCCCGTCCGTCAAAAAAAAATCGACAACCAAAAAACTACGGTTTTTCATCAACTTAACGGTTTAACTGGAACAGTAATCCCGGAAAAAATCATCAACCTGATAAGCAAAACATTGAACATCGGACAGGTTGCCGTGGTGAAAACCACCCGCAAAAACATCATGCTCGGCGATTTCACCCTTTTTTTTAAACGTGGAAGCCGATTGAAAAACTACGAAACCATTGAAACTTATGCTGACCTTACAGGCATGTTAATGAGTAGGATAGACGAGGAAAGAAAAGTAATTAAAGAACAGGCAAGACTCAAAACGATCACCGACAACATGACAGATCTTGTTTGGGAAACCGACCTGCAAGCCAATAACATCTATATCAGCCCGTCTGTTAATCGGATTTTAGGCTTTAGTGTTGAAGAATACATGCAACTAAGCTTAGAAGAGCGCATAGCGCCTGGAAACTTACAAAATATGCTACTACTACTGAAGGAAGAGCTGGAAAAAGAAAATGACCGGGGTGCACGTAAAAGCCGCAGCCGTTTAGTTGAATTAGAATACTACAAAAAAGACGGCAGCATAGTTCCGATGGAATCAAATATCAGCTTCGCACGCGATAAAAACGGAAAACCCGCTGGTCTGCGTGGCGTTTCGCGCGAAATTACCGGGCGCAAGAAGGCGGCAGAAGCATTGCATAAAAGCAATCAGCGGCTCGAATCTTTGCTGGATATAAGCCAGAAAATTACATCAACCATTGATCAGGATGAGATCCTGCAAATGATCGTGGACAATGCCATCAGGCTCGTGGGACTGGATACTGGCGCCGTTTACCTGAAAAGCGATGATGAAACCATAAGACTATCAGCTACAACACCGGCTCTTCCCAATAATTTCCCTGATGATTTACGAATTGCTTATTTAAAGAATCATCCGCATTTGAAGAAAGCATTACGAACCGGGAAACTTGTATTGATGGAGGATGCATTATCAACTAAACTGACATCTGAGGAAAAGAAAATTGTTGACCTGAGAAAGCTCAGAACAATTCTTTACCAGCCAATTATGAGCCGGAAAAAGACCATGGGCGCATTAATTTTATCTTCAACTGAAACAACCCGGATTCTTACATCTGATGATCTTAAGATGCTTAGGGCATTCGCAAACCAGGCAGCACATATTATCGACAATGTTAAAAATTATACAAATTTAAAGAAACATACATATGAACTGGAACAGCAGATAAAACAAAGGAAAAAAGCAGAACAGGAACTTTTCATTGCCAAAGAAAAAGCCGAAGAAAGCGAAAAACGTTTCAGGAACATGTTTGAGTTCCATAGCGCGATAATGCTTATGATTGAGCCAGTTACAGGTAAAATTATTGATGCTAACAAATCAGCTGTTGAATTTTACGGCTATGATCTGGTAACATTACGCTCAATGCATATCCAGGATATTAATCAATTAAACCAGGAGCAAATAAAAGAAGAACGCTTAAATGCGTTAAAAAATAATTGTAACTATTTTGTTTTCCCTCATAAACTTTCCACTGACGAAGTTAGAATCGTAGAGGTGCATTCAACACCTATTCATTATGGAGGAAAGCAAATTTTATTTTCTATAATACACGATATCACCGAACGAAATAAGGCGGAAAAACAATTACAAAAAGCAAAAGATGACTTGCAAACAATATCTGACAACATGCTTGATATGGTTTCTGTAACTGATCTGAAAGGAAATTATAAATTCGCCGGTTCTTCCCACAAACTATTAGGCTATGAAATTGAGTATCTTAAAGAAAAAAATGTAATGGATTTTGTTCATCCTGATGATTTACCAGGAGTACAAGCGAAATTTATAGATTTTATAACCAACAAAAAGCCAAGTGCAAATGCTGTATATAGAAACCGATGTGCTGACGGCTCATATTTATGGTTTGAAACATTTGGAACTTTAATTTTAAACAATGATGGAAATCCCAAAGAAATACTCTTTAACACAAGAAACATTACCGAACGTAAGCAAGCAGAAGAAGCCTTGCAAAAAAGTGAGGATCTGTTGAATGCAAGTCAGCGGCTAAGTATAGTTGGCGGCTGGGCATGGGATGTTGAAACACAAACCATGTATTGGACAGAAGAAGCGTATCGAATCCATGATTTAAAGCCTGGGGAAATAGAACTGGGATCTAAAGAACACATTAACAGGAGCAGGGAATGCTATGACCCAGAGGATCGCCCGGTAATCATGGCTGCCTTCCAGCGTTGCCTGGAGGAAGGGCATCCGTATGATTTGGAATTGCCTTTCACGACTGTCAAGGGGCGCCGGCTTTGGGTTCGCACTACCGCCCGCCCAATACGCGAAAATGGGAAAGTCATAAGGGTTATCGGCAACATCATGGACATCACCGAGCGCAAGCAAGCAGAACAGAAAATAATTGCCGCCAAAGAAAAAGCCGAAGAAAGCGATAGGCTTAAATCAGCCTTCCTTGCCAATATGTCGCACGAAATTCGTACACCAATGAATGGCATTCTTGGGTTTGCCAATTTACTGAAAAAACCAGGTCTAAAAGGTGAGAAACAAAAAGCATTTATTGAAATCATTGAGAAAAGCGGGAAGCGGATGCTAAATATCATCAATGATATTGTTGATGTTTCCAAAATCGAAGCCGGTTTGATGGATATTAATGTTAAGGAATCGAACATTAACGAGCAAATCGAGTATAGTTACACATTCTTCAAGCCCGAAGCGGAAGCCAAAGGCATAAAGCTCTCTTTCAACAACCCCTTGCCTGCAAAGGAAGCAACCATCAAAACCGACTACGGGAAGGTATATGCCATACTTACCAACCTGATAAAAAATGCCATAAAATACACTGAAGAAGGCTCAATCGAATTGGGTTATAATCTAAGAATGGACACTGCGCCCGGCGAACTGGAGTTTTATGTAAAAGACACCGGTATCGGCATTGCAAAAGACAAGCAGGAAGCTATATTTGATCGTTTTATACAGGCTGATATTACCAATGAAATGGCACATCAAGGTGCAGGGTTGGGCTTGGCTATCACCAAAGCTTATGTGGAAATGCTTGGCGGTGAAATTTGGGTTGAAAGCGAGGAGAGCAAAGGCTCAACATTTTATTTTACCCTGCCTTACAATACTGAACTGCCTGCAGAAACCATTGACCGGCAAATTGAGCTTTCAGGAAAAAATGATGATGTCAAAAAACTAAAAATACTGATTACTGAAGATGATGAAGTATCGGAAATATTGCTGGACGAAACAATTAAAATGTTTGCTAAAGAGATTCTAAAAGCAAGGACAGGGAGCGAAGCAGTTGAAGTTTGCCGCGATAATTCCGACATTGACCTGGTATTAATGGATATTCGCATGCCCGAAATGGATGGCTACGAAGCTACACAGCAAATCCGGGAATTCAACAAAGAGGTTATTATCATTGCACAAACAGCTTATGGTCAAACTGGAGACAGAGAAAAATCAATAGAGTCGGGATGTAACGACTATTTAGCAAAACCTATTAACGAAAACGAATTACAGGTGATGATACAAAAGTATTTCAGGAAATAATTATGTAATTAGCCGACTAATAAGCGACAATGAATACAGCTCAAAAAAGAAAGAAACCCTGATTTTAATGTGTCTGATAATAAGAGAGTCATTTATATTAATCTAAAAGCTCTGCCAGGATTACTGCAGCAATAGAAATTATAACACAATTGAGCCCAAAAAAGGCAGCACGGAAAGTTAATCCTCAGGAAGACTTAGGTGAATTAAAATAAAAGGCAGGCAATCGGTTACGATGCGAGGGAATCTAATAGGTCAAAACTTTTGCCTTTTTTAACATTTTTTTTTTGAGCTACGGTTTTTTTATCTAAATTTGCACCACTCAAAACGAACAGCATTTTTTCCGGCAGAGGCTGGGGGCTGTTGCCTGATGTTGTTCAGAGAAAAAAGTGTCGGTGCCATAGCTCAGTAGGTAGAGCACAGGACTGAAAATCCTGGTGTCCCTGGTTCGATTCCTGGTGGCACCACCTCGATTCCTGGTTTCGATAGCTATCGGAACCACTCCACAAAAAAAGAACCCCATTACATAAATGTACTGGGGTTTTTTGTTTTTATGAAAGGAGTAAGGAACCATTGATGTTATATTGAATTCTTAAATTATTAACAGAAAACAAAATTGACATGAAAAACAGTACTGGTATAAAGTACGTTCTTATTTCCAACTCTTTCAGATCCGAATCTCAGAGTTATTTTTCAATATAGGCAGCAAATTGTTTTCAATGAACATCTCCCGAAATATGATGTTAGGAATCTGTTACCATTTGAAGATTTCACATATGACAAGCAAACAGGAGCAAAAACAAAACCTTGATGCTAATCAGACAGAAAAGAGAACCCTGAAAAGCCTTGTGAATACCCCATTAAAGAAAGTTATGTTTGGAATACAGATATTGAGTTATTTCCTGATACTGGGCTCACCTGCATTTGGCGTCCTGATCGGAAATATGCTGGATCTGAAAACCGGACAAACTGCAGGTGTTATTCTGGGGGTGTTCATTGCCGGAGAGATCCTTTTTTATGGGTCACTTGTATTTTTAGGTAAGGAGCTTATACTTTTACTTAAAGATAGAGTGAAGCAATGGTTTGGCCGTAAATCTTCCTGACAGATAATGAAGTAGGCAGCCATCTTACCCGTATTTTAAATCATGACAAAATCCTGAAGCGATAAAAAATAAAATGGGTTTTTTTATTACTAACTTTGTCCCATGAAAATTAATACTCACACGCTTGCCAATGGTATAAGACTGGTGCATCACCCGGTGAAAAACATAGTGGCTCACCTTGGATTTACCGTGCATACCGGTTCGCGCGACGAACTGGATAATGAACACGGAATGGTGCATTTTATTGAACATGTGATCTTTAAAGGTACGAAAAACAGGAAGGCCTGGCATATACTCTCCCGGATGGAAGATGTTGGGGGCGAAATAAATGCATATACTACCAAGGAAGATACATGTGTATACGCCAATTTTCTGAGACATGATTATAACCGTGCAATGGAGCTCATTTTTGATATATGTTTCCATTCCGTTTTTCCACAAAAAGAGATCAACCGGGAGAAAAATATAATAATTGATGAAATTCTTTCTTATAAAGATTCTCCCGGGGAATTGATATTCGATGAATTCGAAGAACAGGTCTTTAACGGCCATGCCATCGGGAGAAATATCCTTGGCAATGAAAAGAACCTTCTTTCATTTACACGGGAGGATATCCGGAAATTTATGGCAGAGAATTATTCAACCGAAGAAATGGTGATCAGTACGGTTGGAGATATTTCATTTAACCGGTTTATTAAGCTTGCAGAAAAATACTTCGGGAAAGCAGAACACAAAAATCGCTTTAGAACCCGTGTCATGCCCAATTCCTATTCCCCGGAAGTAAAACATTCTCGTAAAAACACCCACCAGACCCATTGCATTCTGGGGAACACTGCCTACAATGCCCAGGATGAAAGAAGAATGAACCTAGCCTTATTAAATAATATACTTGGCGGTCCGGGACTGAACAGTCGACTGAATATGAGCCTCAGGGAGAAAAGTGGATATTCATATCATGTTGAATCTCAATATACCAGCTATTCTGACACCGGCTTGATGAGTGTCTACTTCGGATGCGATAAAGATAACTTCCAGAAGAGCCTGGACCTTGTTTTAAAAGAATTTAAAAATTTAAGAGATAAAAAACTGGGTACTCTTCAGCTCAGTAAAGCCAAAAAGCAGCTCCTTGGCCAGATTGCTATAGCTGCAGACAGTCATGAACATCTTATGCTTTCTATGGCTAAGAGGATGCTACTTTTCAACCATATTGACTCGCTGGAAGAAATAAAAAAGAAGATCGAGAATGTAAGTGCTGAGGATCTTCTTGAATCAGCAAACGATATACTCGACAGGAATAAAATTTCAATCTTACAATATCACTGATGGACCTTTTTGACCTGAACCCGGAATTACTCAAATACATTGAAGATCACACAGGTGAAGAAGATGAGATCCTTGCCGAACTTCGCAGGTATACATTTCTGAAAGTGGTACATCCCAGGATGATATCCGGTCCGGTACAGGGAAAATTTCTGGAAATGATCAGTAAGCTAATGAGACCTGAGAGAATCCTGGAAATAGGGACTTATACCGGCTATTCCGCAATCTGCCTGGCAAAAGGGCTTGGAGTTAAAGGAAAATTGATTACCATTGAAATAAATGATGAATTGAAGGAAATATATACCCGCTTTTTTGATAAATCGGGCCTTTCAGATAAAATTAACAGCATTACCGGAGATGCCCTGGAGATAATTCCCCGCTTGCACGATCAGTTCGATATGATTTTTATGGACGCTGACAAAGAAGAGTACCCTGACTATTATAAGCTCATTTTGCCGAAACTGAGATCAGGGGGACTTTTGATAGTGGATAATGTTCTTTGGGATGGTAAAGTAATTAAGGAAGAATTTAGAGAAGATAAAGCCACTCAATCTATAATGAGATTTAACAACCTGGTTAACAACGATAAAAAGGTCGAAAACATACTCCTACCCCTTCGCGATGGCTTAATGTTAATTAGAAAGTTATAGGATTAATCCTCTTATTTTAAATTTTAACAAATCTAAATAAACCTTTTGGAATAGATTATGTTTAAAGGTTGGACCAAATCTTTAAACAAAAAATCCTATTTTTAAGGCATGGCTAATTATTCAATAAAAGATCTTGAAAAATTATCGGGTATTAAGGCTCATACCCTCAGAATCTGGGAAAAAAGATACAATCTGGTAGAGCCAAAACGCACCGAGACAAATATCAGGTATTACGATGATGATGATCTGAAAAGAATAATGAATATTGCCCTGCTCAATCGCAAAGGGATGAAGATATCTCATCTGGCTAATCTTGATGACCGGGAAATATGCAGCAAAATCAATGATCTTTCAGGAAGTGAACATGATAATGAATACACACTGGATAATCTTGTATTATCTATGATCGAACTGGATGAAAAAAAGTTCGAAAAAATTCTTTCCCTGTCGATCCTCAGAGATGGCTTTGAAACAACACTTGTTAATACTATCTATCCCTTTTTCGAAAAAATTGGAGTACTATGGTTAACCGGAGCCATTAATCCTGCGCAGGAACATTTCATTTCAAACCTGATTCGGCAGAAACTTATAGTAGCTATAGATAATACTGTTGAAGAAATCAGTTCAGGATCTAAAACATTTATTCTATATCTCCCGGAAGGAGAATTACACGAAATAGGGCTACTCTTCAATCATTATTTATTGAAAAAAAGAGGTCATAAAGTTATTTATTTAGGTCAATCGGTACCTTTTGATGATTTGAATTCGGTAACAAAAATTCGTCCTTCCGATTATATAGTCACTTCTTTTAGTTCTTCTATCACAGGAATTGATGTAAATAAGTACATGAAAAACCTGGGCGACAGATTCCCGGAACATACGATCTTATTTTCTACTTATGAAGGATCAAAAATCAATGGAAGCCTGCCTGAAAACATCCGTCAGATAAAAAATTCCACTGACTTCCAACTTTTCCTTAATGAAATAGAGTAACGATTATTAATCAGATCCTAATCTTTATAATATTCTACATTGGTATTTGCAAATCTTGCTACTTTTCCGATCAGTTCTTCCTGAGTTTCTTCTGTCATTCCCCTGAATGATTTTGCGTAGTTTATCTTTTCCTGTAACATTTCAGAATTATCCGGACCTGTTACCAGTGTTGATGAGGGCATGGAAAAGGCAAAATGAATTGCATCTTCTACACTGATATAATCCACAACCCTGGTTTTTTCTCCTCTTCTTCCTTCAAAACCTCCACCGAAGAATCCTCCCCCGGCCAGGGTTTTCATTGCAATGATACCCATATCCTTTCTTTGCAGCTCAGGAATGACATTTTTAATAAAACTGTTGTAAGAAGGATCAACAAGATTTACCGGCAACATGCCGCCGATGAATTCATCCGAGATTTCCATCATTCTCAAATGAGCTTCAGGAGTGACATGTCCGCTGAATCCAATGTACCTCACCTTGCCTTCTTCCTTAGCCTTAAAGAATACATCCATCACGCCCTGATTCAAGCGATTATTAACATCATTTATGGAATTCACTGAATGTACCAGCCAGAGATCGAGACGGTCGGTTTTAAGTCTGCGTAGTGAACCTTCCAGATCTTTCTGTGCTTCGCCACCCGTACGGGCTTTTGTTTTTGTCATTAAAAAAATTTCATCCCTGTATTTGGGTACCATGAGTCGGCCGAGTTTTTCTTCACTTCCTCCCGATTGATAGGATTCTGCGGTATCAATGAACCTTATGCCACCCTCAATAGCCGTTTCAACAGTTTCCTGAGCCTCATAGTCACTGTGTTTTCCTATGTGAAATCCACCAAGACCCAGAATTGTCACTTTCTCATTAGTTTTACCAAATCTTCTCAAAGGAAGTAGTTCTCCCCATTTATCTCTACCAGCAGGTGTTCCGGCTGTGATATATTCGATAGGTAATAAAGTACCGGCTGCTGCCCCGCTCAGTATCTTGATAAAATTTCTTCTTGTAGTCATTTCCTTTGTTTTGATTTAAAACACAGTTATTGGTGGATTGTTTAAAAATTACCATGGCTGTGCGTACTATATGAAAATGGACTTTTCCTTTAAAATTCATCTTGATTCTGCCTATATATCTAAACGCCAGATTAAAATACTCCTGAATTTTCCGTGTTTAACTTATTGGTATATTAATTAAACATTAATTTATTGTTTAAAGTCTATTTAGATTCAAGGATATAAATAATTCCATACACTGCTTATTTACTAGCTTATATAAATATTTCTTATTTTGAATAAAGTCTAATTATTACATATTCACAAATTTAACATTTGCTTTTTTGTTCAATTTTGTAGTATATTTGTTAAACATTTTTAACACATAAAAAACCAGGAATCATGACAGCAATGGAATTTAATAATGAGTTAATCAATATGGAAGACAGCCTTGAAAGGTTTGCATTAAGTTTAACTTCAGATCGTGATGAGGCAAAAGACCTTCTCCAGGAAACCTATTTAAAAGCTCTGACATATAGAGATAAATTTCAGGAATTCACAAATCTGAAGGCATGGGCTTATACAATAATGAAAAACACTTTCATTAATAATTACCGGAAGGCTGTAAGAGAAAACACTACAGTTGACAATACAAAAGATCTTTATTATTTGAATAACAGCAAAGAGTCACACCTTATCAAGCCTGATTCTGAGTACTCTTATAAGGAAATAAGCAAAGCCATTGAAGCACTGGATGACGAATTCAAGGTCCCCTTCAAGATGCATACAGAAGGATTCAAATACAAAGAGATCGCTGATAAACTGGATCTTAAAATCGGTACAGTGAAAAGTCGTATTTTCTTCACCAGGAAAAAACTGATGGAATCTCTTAAAGATTATTCCTAATCTTTAGTATTTTTTATCTTTATTAGGATTTTTTCATCTTTTTCTCTTTTTAATCCATTAACCGGATTAGGGAAATCTAAATGAAAACAAGTTTTAATTATCCGTCTGAATTGACGGAGTGCAATAAAAATGTTCAAAAATGAAAATAAACGGAAATAATGCTCTTAAATCCGATGCTGAATTAGCGAAGGACTTTAAAGAGTTTCAGATAAAGGATTACATGGTTATAGGAGATGATCATGTTGGAACAAATATAGAAACCCCGATGAGTCCGGATGCATTCGACATGACGGATAATGAGAAAATGGACAGGATCTCCTTTCATTTCAGAAAAATCATGGAAACCCTCGGACTGGATCTGAGCGATGACAGTCTTAATGGCACTCCCAACAGAGTAGCAAAAATGTTCGTGAAAGAAATTTTCCATGGATTAGATCCAAAAAACAAACCTGCTCCTACCCTTTTCGAAAATAAGTTCAATTACAATGAGATGCTGGTCGAAAAGAATATCAAAGTACATTCATATTGTGAACATCACTTTGTTCCGATCATTGGAAAAGCTCATGTGGCATATATTTCCAATGGGAAAGTAATCGGATTATCAAAAATCAACAGGATTGTTGATTATTTTTCCAGGAGACCCCAGGTTCAGGAGAGATTGACAATTCAGATTGCAGAAGAACTTAAAAAAGTTCTGGAAACAGAGGATGTGGCCGTTGTAATTGACTCTGCACATATGTGCGTCATTACCCGGGGAGTGCAGGATGTGAACAGCACAACCATAACCTCCTCGTATAATGGGAAGTTCAAAGATCCGGAAGTGAAGAATGAATTTCTGAACCATATAGGTCTGTCCACATTACCTTAGGCCCGCAGATGTTCAGGCATAGATCATTCCTTCACCAGGTTCTCCAAATGAAAGTGCATCTCCATTAATAAAACGTAAACCGGAAATTCATCCGCATCCTCCCCTTTTCTGCTTTATAATATAGAAAGTACCGACCCTGTATCATCTCCAATACAAATAGCGGTAGTGCCGGCTGTTTTACTTCCGTAGTCAATACCTGCAATTATGTTATTCAAATTTTCCAAATCTTTTTTCCAGCACTTTATAACGATAGTCGAATATCTGTTTTACTTTTTTCCCAACCAGCATTTTATTTAAAAACCTTCCCATAAGTCCGAAAGGAATCCGGTAATGCAAAATATCCCTCATCTCCACTCCTCCTTCAATTTCTTTAAAATGATGC
>CAZGTU010000117.1:0-12892 GCA_964528675.1 uncultured Bacteroidaceae bacterium | reverse complement strand
GCGAGGTTTTATGATCCGGCTCTAGGCAGGTGGTTTGTGAAAGATCGGATTGAGAAATTCCTCACGTACTTCAACTGGTGCTCGGCAACCAATGTCCGGAATGACATGGCTCAGGTTATAATCTCCGAAAGTTTTCGGGACAGGGGTTTATGAGAGTTTTGAAGATCTCCGGGCTTATAGAACAAATTTATTCCCTAATGAGTTCATCGGAACTCGCACCGGATGCATGTGATAGCTATAAGATATTGTCAGTAAGTCAATTATTATGACCTGATCTGAGCCCCCAGCTCTTTCTCAAGCGCTGTGGAGATCTTCTTCATAACCTTGTCAATCTGTTTGTCGGTGAGTGTTTTGTTTTCATCCTGAAGAATAAAACTGAGGGCATAGGATTTTTTTCCCTTTTCAATCTTATCACCTTCATAAACATCAAAAATTTCCAGGTCTTTCAGGATTTTCTTCTCGGTGTTCAGGGCTGTTTTTCTTAGATCTTCAAATGTGATCTTATGATCGAGCAACATAGACAGGTCTCTGCGGACTTCAGGATATTTGCTTACAGGCTCATACTGGGTTTTATGATCCTTCAATGATTCAATCATCCGGTCCCAGTGAAACTCTGCATAGAAGACATCGATGGGTATATCGAATTTTTCACGTAATTCGGCAGATACAGATCCTGCTTTCAGCAATTCTTTGCCATTGCGGTTATAGATCAGTCCGTAATCGAAAAGATCGTCATCAAATCGTTTAATATCAAGATCGTAAGGATTTTTCCCCATCTTTTGCAGGATGAGATTCACCAGGGCTTTTAAAGAATAAAAATCGACCATCTTATCCGAGCTAAGCCAGTTTTCTTTTTCTCTTCTGCCTGTCATGAATAATGCCAGGTGAAATTCTTCCCGGAATTTTTTATGAGGATCTTCGGATTTTATTTTCGGATCGCTGAAATAAACATTCCCGAATTCATAGAGTTTTAGATCCGGATTCTGGCGGTTCCGGTTATATTGAATGGCTTCGAGCCCCCCATAAAGGAGGTTCTTTCTCATGGCATTCAAATCATTACTCAGTGGATTGTAGATCCTGACAAGGTCTTTGTCATCGTTTTCATAATAATCCGCTGCAGTAAGCGAGTTGGCCATCATTTCTGCAAAACCATTTGCCGACAGCATTTCGGAAGTCAGATTATTGACTTTCTCACGATCCGGTTTTTCAACAAATGAAAGGGTGGAGTTTAATCCTTCCCCAAATTCAACATTATTGTAGCCGTAAATGCGGAGTATTTCCTCCACCACATCTGCAGGTCTTTGAACATCTACCCTGTAAGGCGGTACTGATAGCTGGAGATATTCCTGTGTTTCCCCGGCGATCTTAATGTCCAGATGATCGAGAATATTTCTTATTTTGGTTTTTTC
This sequence comes from uncultured Bacteroidaceae bacterium, assembly GCA_964528675.1. GTDB lineage: Bacteria > Bacteroidota > Bacteroidia > Bacteroidales > CAYRTD01. The sequence goes on along the minus strand of CAZGTU010000117.1, from coordinate 11,483 downwards.
AATCTCCTTTCCTACAAGATTATACAGGTAAGAGAATTCAAGCTTAATTTCAAAATCTTTAACCGCTTCAGGATAAATATCTACGATTTCCGAACTAATTTTTCCACCGGCAATTTCCTTCATCAGGATAGCAGCTCTTTTCAATGCATAGAGGGTAATATTTGGATCTGAGCCCCGTTCAAAGCGGAAGGAGCTATCGGTATTTAACTGGTGTCTTTTAGCGGTTTTCCTGATGTAAAGGGGATTAAAACAGGCGCTTTCAAGAAAAATGCTTTTTGTTGAGGAGGTGACCCCGGAATCGACTCCGCCCAGTACACCCGCAATGCACATTCCTTCCTGCTCATTGCAGATCATCAGGTCTTCCCGGCTGAGTTTTATTTCTTCTTCATCAAGTGTTTTGAAAACCGTTCCCTCCGGCAGGGTTTTAATCATCACTTTTTCACCTTTTACCTTCTCAGCATCGAAGGCATGAAGGGGTTGGCCTGTTTCATGAAGCACATAATTGGTAATGTCTACGATATTATTAATAGGATTGAGCCCAATGGCTTTCAAGCGGTTTTTTATCCATTCCGGGGAATCTTTTACTATAAGTTCTGAGATTGTAATTCCGGAATACCGTATGCAGCCGGTTTTATCTTCAACATTAACCTGAAAAGTTTTGTCAGTGTTATCGATGCTAAAATCACTTACATCGGGTTTATTCAGGTGAACCGGTTTTTCAAGACTGAAAAATGCTGCCAGATCCCGTGCGGCTCCTATATGAGAAGCTCCATCAATCCTGTTGGGGGTAAGACCGATCTCAAATAGGTGGTCATTTTCCACCTTGAAATATTCACTGGCGGGAGCACCAACTTCTGCATTTTCATCGAGTACTACAATTCCTTCGTGATCGGTTCCGATCCCCAGTTCATCTTCGGCACATATCATTCCTTCAGAAATTTCACCCCTTATTTTCACTCTTTTGAGTGTCAGGCTCTCATTTCCCATATAAAGAGTTGTTCCCACCCTGGCAACGGCAACTTTTTGTCCTTCCGCAACATTGGGAGCTCCGCAAACAATTGGCAGGGGCTTATCTTCACCTACATCAACAGTTGTAACACTGAGTTTGTCAGCGTTGGGATGTTTTTTGCAGGTCAAAACTTTTCCGATCACAACTCCCTCAAGTCCACCTTTTATGCTTTCAAATTTTTCCAGTCCTTCAACTTCAAGGCCTGTATCGGTGAGAATTCTGGAAGTCTCTTCCGGTGAAGGAAGGTCGGAAATATAGTCTTTTAGCCAGTTATAGGAAATTTTCATCGATCTACTGATTTTTAAATGAAGGACAAAAGTATGAAAATTCAGGAATTATTGAAAGGCGGTTTAAGTATCAGGGGTATTGGAGAGAAAATTCATGAAATTTCTCTGCAATACGTTTATTGCATTGGCTGGATTTCAAAGAAACTCAGCGCATTCAAATAGCAAAGTACCAACATTAAATTATAACATAGCCTTCATAGTCCATGGTCTATGGTCTATGGTTCAAATTTCTCCCCCTATCCTTGCAGTTTATCCGTAATTCAATATTTTTGTAAATCTTTAATTCAGAGTGAAAGTGAAAGACGAAAAACTTATTTTAGTAACAAATGATGATGGCGTTAATGCAAAGGGATTAGAATCTCTGGCAGAGGTAGCGCTTGAATTCGGAAGGGTTGTGGTGGCTGCACCGTCAGAAGCGATGTCCGGGATGTCACATGCAATTACAATCAAAACCCCTTTACGGGTCAGGGAGATTCCTTCGAAAGACAAGCTGAAAAAATACAGCATCATGGGGACTCCTGTTGACAGTGTCAAACTTGCTTTTAACAGTTTGATGGAACGCAGGCCCGATCTTGTTCTTTCGGGGATCAATCATGGTTCAAACGCTTCCTCCAGTGTTGTATATTCCGGAACTATGGCTGCAGCAATGGAAGGATGTGTCAATCTTATTCCTTCTGCAGGCTTTTCTTTGCTGGATTATGATCCGGATGCTGATTTCAGCTATGCAAAGGAGGTTGTGAGAAAAGTTATCTACAATATTTTAAATAAAGGGCTTGAGCCCGGGGTTTGCCTGAATGTCAATATTCCTGCTATTCCGAAGGAAGAGATAAATGGTATAAAGATCTGCAGACAGGCAAGAGGATACTGGAAAGAAGAATTTGACAAGCGTACCGATCCTCACAATGGTGAATATTACTGGTTGACAGGATCTTTCTTCAACGATGAGCCTGATTCTCCCGATACGGATGAAAGTGCCCTTCGTAATGGCTATGTTTCGATTGTACCCATAAAGGTTGATCTTACAGCTCATAAGTCAATTGAAGATTTGAATAATTGGGATCTGAATGGACAGTAAAACCAATGATAAAATAATTACAGGTCTTATACCAGGTCTTATACTTCCGGCAGCTTTTCTGGTAATTATTATTCTGGTCAGGATGAAGGATATTGGTTTTTTTGATTATCTGAGTTCTTTGTATAAATTAAATGTGCTGTCCAAGATTATAAGTATTTGCTTGATTCCTAATTTATTGCTATTTTTTGTGTTTATATGGGCCAACCGTCTGCGATCTGCCAGGGGCGTAATTTTATCAATGTTTTTAGCAGGTCTGGTGATTGGTTTGTTAAAATTAATGTAAGCGAAATCTATTTTTTAATGAGGTATTACTTAATTGCAGGCGAAGCATCCGGCGATCTTCATGCATCAAATCTGATGAAAGGCATTTCAAGATTTGATAATGAAGCTGAATTTCGTTTTTTCGGAGGAGATCGTATGCAAAAAGTAGGGGGAACCCTGGTGAAACATTACCGGGAGATGGCATTTATGGGCCTCGTAGATGTAATTGCCAATATACGAACCATATCCCGTAACCTGGAGATCTGCAAAAAGGATATCAAAAACTTCAAACCGGATGCTGTAATTCTTGTTGATTATGCAGGTTTCAATCTGAGAATAGCCGAGTTTGCCAAGGCCGAAGGAATGACGGTGTTTTACTATATATCTCCCAAAGTATGGGTGTGGAAGAAATCCAGGATCGAGAAGATGAGACAATACACGGACAGGATCTTTGTTATTTTTCCGTTTGAGGTGGATTTTTTCCGGCAAAATGATCTCAAGGTTGAATTTTATGGTAATCCTCTTATGGATTCCATTTCTGCATTTAAAAATAAAAGACCTGTAATTCGTAAATTCAGAGAGGAAAATAAACTGGGGAAGGAGAAAATAATTGCTTTATTGTCAGGAAGCAGAGAGCATGAAGTCAGGCGATGCTTGCCCGAGATGCTTCAGGCTGCCACTGCCTTCCCTGAGTATCGATTTGTAATTGCCGGCACTTCCTCTGTTCCGGAGGAGGTATATCAGCAGATCATGGGAGAATACCGGGCAGACCTTGTCATTGATCAGACATATGATTTACTGAATGCAGCGAAGGCTGCGGTGGTAACCTCAGGGACAGCCACCCTGGAGACTGCAATTTTTAAAGTGCCCCAGGTTGTAGTCTACAAAACCAGTATAATAAACTATAGAATTGGTAAGCCATTTATAAAGATCAATTTTTTTTCCCTGGTAAATTTGATTACTGGCAAAGAAGTTGTTAAGGAATTATTGCAATTCAATCTTGCGGCAGACATCCGGAAAGAGCTGAGTAGAATTCTTGAAAACAAAGAATACAGGGACGCAATGTTAAAGGAATATAGTAATATTATTCACTCCCTGGGAAATCCTGGCTCCTCCGAACGAATAGCCGCCAGAATAACTGAGATACTTAATGTGATATGAAAGCAGTATTGAAAGCATTTTTGCTCTTAATTTTTATAACTTCATCTTCACCGCTTAAAGCACAGGATGTTAGAGTGAGCTTGTTTTATGATCAACTCACAGAGGCCCTGACTTTTCATTGTGTTTTTGGTGAGTATAAAATAATGCTGGAGGGGCGGGAAATATTAACCCTTACAGAGGGAGATATTCTGTTTGTGGAACAGGCTGGAAATAATATCCGTTTAAGCGATAATTCCGGCACCCTCGGGGAATATTCATCACTTAGCTTTAAAGATGCTTTGTTTAAAGGGCGTTTTATGCTTAAGACCGTAAAACCTGTTTCTGAACAGAGGTTATACAGAGGAGATCTTTTTATTTCTGTGAAACATGATGCACTGGAATTAATCAATGAATGTGAATTCGATCATTATCTGGCGGGCGTTGTTGAAGCTGAAGCCGGTCCCGGTGCACCTGAAGAATTTTTCAAGGTTCAGTCTGTGCTTTGCAGAACATACGCCATTAAAAACTGGTACCGGCATATGAATGAAGGATTTAATTTATGTGATGATACACATTGCCAGGCTTTTCATGGGATTGCCGATGATAATCCTGCTATCCGCGATGCAGTGCTTTCAACTCATAACATTGTGGTGGCAGATAAAAATTATAACCTTATCACTGCAGCCTATCATAGCAATTCCGGGGGCGAAACCCAGAAAGCCTCCAATATCTGGCCGGGAGAACATGAGTATTTATTGCCTGTTATTGATCCATATTCGGTAAATCAGCCGGCTTATAAATGGTTGGAGTCAATTCCCTTCGAAACATGGATTTCCTATTTGAGATCCAGAGGGGTGGAGTTGGAAGACCCTGACCCGGAACAGGATAATTTGCTTATACAACAGAAACACAGGAAAGTGGATTTCATAATTGAGGAAGATACATTGAAGATTAGAAGTATACGTGAAGATCTTGGCTTACGATCTTCTTTTTTCAATATGAGATTGGAAGGCGATGATGTAATTTTCGAGGGCAAAGGCTACGGCCATGGCATAGGTTTGAGCCAGGAGGGAGCAATGGAAATGGCTCGCAAAGGTTTCTCCTTTATGGATATTTTGAATTTTTACTATTTCGAGGTGCAGATAAAATATCTGGATGAGATGCCGGAGTCTGCTGTTCCTTCAGTTTTCAGATGAAGAAAAGATTTGTAGATTTGTAGGGACATTAAGAAAAGCATAATATGTTTTCACTTCTTCGAAAAGAAATAAACACTTTTTTCAGTTCGATTACAGGATATCTGGTTATCATTGTTTTCTTGTTATTAAACAGTGCTTTCATGTGGGTATTCAAGGGGGGCAATAATGTTCTGGAGAGTGGTTATGCCAGCCTGGATTCCCTTTTCGCCATGGCTCCCTGGATATTTCTTTTTTTAGTTCCCGCAATAACAATGAGAATGTTCGCAGAGGAAAAAAGATCGGGAACGCTTGAATTGTTATTTACACGACCGGTATCGGAATGGCAGATTGTAATATCCAAATTTCTCGCTGCCTGGATCCTGGTTTTAATTTCTATTGTTCCTACCCTGGTATACTTTGTTTCTGTCTATCTTTTAGGAGCCCCACAGGGAAATATTGATACCGGTGGAACATGGGGATCTTATATCGGGCTGTTATTTCTGGGTGGAATCTATGCAGCTCTTGGTGTTTATAGTTCTTCGCTAACCGATAACCAGATTGTTGCGTTTATTCTTGCCGTTTTGCTCTCATTCCTTTTTTACCTGGGATTTGATCTTTTATCAACGGTGTTTGCACAGGGAGAATTTGTTCATCTGGTTGAAAAGCTTGGAATTCAGTTTCATTATTTATCCATATCGAGAGGGGTTCTGGATAGTCGTGATTTGATTTATTTCACAGCTGTTATATTTATTTTCCTGTATGCAACCCGATATGTACTACTTAGCAGAAAATGGTGAAATTTATGACTGGAAAAAACCTGAAAAGAAAATACCGATTTCGTCTTCTGCTCACCATTATTGGTGTGGTTTTAATATATTATTTATCGGGTGTTAAGTTTTTCAGGCTTGATCTGACATCTGAAAACCGCTACACCCTTTCATCAGGTTCAAAGGAAATGTTGCGGGATCTTGAGGATATTGTCTATATCAGGGTATATCTTGACGGGGATCTGCCTGCTGATCTTATCCGATTTCGTCAGAGCATCGAGGAACATTTGCTTGAACTGGAGGCATATGCAGGTAGATTTCTTGAATATGAATTCATCAATGTTTACGATATTGAAAATGCTGAGACCCGGAATGAATTAATGAAAGAACTTGCGGATAAAGGTCTTCGTATCACCGATGTCCAGTTGAGGGATGAAGAAGGCGGCACCACCACAAAAATTATCTTTCCGGGAGCAATTATAAATTACAGGAACATTGAGTTTCCGGTGAATCTTCTTAAGAATAATCCTGCTTTACCCTACCAGGAAAATCTCAGGAATTCAATAGAATCACTCGAGTATGAATTTATCCGTGCTATCAAAAGCATTACTTCTGAGAAGGTTGAAAAAGTTGCATTTATTGAAGGACACGGAGAACTGAATTTTTATGATACCTATGATATTTCTTCCGAGTTGAGTCTTTTTTTCCAGGTAGACAGGGGAGAGCTCACCGGAGATCTTTCACAGGTGATGGATTATAAAGCCCTGATCATTGCCCAGCCTGAACGTGCATTTACCGAGAAAGAGAAATTTGTACTTGATCAATATCTCCTTCATGGTGGAAATCTTTTGTTTTTTCTCGATCCTGTTGAAGCGAATGAAGACAGCCTGATTCGTGGCAGGACTTATACTTCTTTCAGGCAATTAAACATATATGATCTCTTATTCAAATATGGCATCAAGATCAATTATAACCTTGTTAAGGATCTACAGTGCAATTATAAAAGAGTACAAACATCTGTGAACAGGCAGGAACCCGTTACCCGCATTTTCCCATGGTGGTATTCACCTTTACTTACTGCTCCCAGGGATCATTTTCTTACGAGTGGATTGAATTACATCAAAACTGATTATGTTTCAGCAATCGATACGACGCCGGCTCCTATTGAGGGTCTGAAAAGAACAGTTTTACTCTCCACTTCAGATACCTCGGCGTTAATTGAAAATCCTGTGTATATTTCAATGGAAGAAGTGACAAGAGCCCCTGACCGTCAACAATTCAATAAATCGGATCTTCCCGTGGCAATTATTGCAGAAGGTACATTTTCTTCATTCTTCAGGAATTACAGTATGCCTGAGGGAGTTAAAACTTCCGATATTGTTCCGAAAGATGAAGGAGAAGGAACCCTCTTTGTTGCAGGTGATGGTGATATGATAAAAAACGAGGTAGTGATTCGAAATCAGGAACCTTATCCGCAGCCCCTGGGATATGATCGGGATACCCGGCAAACATTCGGGAATAAGGATTTCATTATGAATGTGGTCAATTATATGACCGGAGATAGAAGCCTTATAAAACTCAGATCAAGAGAATTTAAGCTCAGGCTACTGGATCGAAACCGGATTCGTATACAAAGTGAGAGAATCAAATGGATATTGATAAACACTTTACTTCCTGTTATTCTTGTAATTTTATCCGGTATCGTTTATAATCTCATCAGAAGAAGGAAATTTTCAAAAAATTAAATTTAATGAACACTCCCCTGAGACAAAGATTTAAGCCGTATTTCCGGATCATGATCATTGGGATTTCCGCATTCTTTTTTTTGTTGTTATCCGGATGCATAAATTTCAGGAAGGATTCTGATTTTATGATCAGTGACAGGGAGAAGGTTGATTATATTGGTATTTATGGTAGAGATACTGTAGAACTTACCCGATCTGACACCGGGTGGAACCTGAATAATGATCTTCAACCCGATCCCACTGCTATTGAGAATTTCTTTTACGCCTTTGAAAACTTAGAAATAGCCGGAGCCACCACCGGTGGGAATCTGGATACAATGGTTTCGAGGAAAATAATGATAAGGAGAAAAAATAAGCCTGTAATATTGCGCTTTCATGCATCGGACAAATATTATCTGTTAAACCATCAAGGCTCATCGAATATTTACAGAGTCAAGGTCATCTCGGCACCCGACGCTAACCTGGAGGAAGTATTCTCCGATGATCCTGTGGAATGGCGGAAACGGGAATTTATTAGCGTTGTTCCCGATGAGTTGCAGGAAATCAGGGTAATTCCACAAGAGCGCTTTGGAAAAGGCTTTGTTATGAGAAAAGATAGCAGTAATTTCAAGGTTTTCGATTTAAAAGGTAATGAACTTTCCGGTGATGAGCTGGATACCGAGAAAACCTTTCTTTATGCCAGCTATCTTGATGAAATATTTTTTACAGAAGAAATCAAACAGGACACTATCCTGGAAAGGATCCAAAGAAATGATGCTTTCTACGAGTTTTTTATAAAAAGACAGGGAGATGCCGGCTATAGTTTTGGTGTATATCCCCTGTATGATCAGAAGGGTAATGAAAACCTGTTTTTTGGTGCGGTAAAAGTCAGAGGCAAAAAACCGGTTTTAAAAGTGAATTATGCAAATCTTGATCTGCTTTTTCAGGATCTCGACTATTTCACTGTTGAATAAAAACTTTTAGCTTAGTTCAGACTCTGATATTTTTTTCGTATAATTGATATTGCAAAGTTTAGCTTTGAGCTACTTTGTTTCTTCTTGAATATTAATATGTTAGTAACAGTTATCCATTTAACTAAATAAATAATAAATATGAAGTTCGTCGTTTCCAGTACGGAATTACTTGGCCATTTGCAATCAGTAAGCAGGGTAATAAGTTCAAAAAATACACTTCCTATCCTGGATAATTTTCTCTTTTCTCTTGAAGGAAATGATCTTGAGATCACTGCCTCAGACCTGGAGACAACCCTGATCACAACGATTCACCTGGAGAATGCTTCGCAATCCGGGATGATTGCAATTCCTGCCAGGATCTTAACAGATACCCTGAAGGAATTTCCGGAGCAACCACTTACTTTTGAGATTAACACAGATAATCAAAATGTGGTAATAAATTCTGAAAACGGTCAGTTTACGGTGATGGGGCAAAACGGTGAAGAATTTCCCCAGATCGCTAAAATTAAAGATGATCAGAAGGTTTCCCTGGATATTGATTCTTCACTTTTGCTCAGTGGGATAACAAAGACCATTTTCGCCACTGCAGATGATGAGCTACGTCCGGTGATGAATGGAATCTTTATGGAGATATCTGAAGAAAATCTATCCTTTGTTGCTTCAGACGCTCACAAACTGGTAAGATACCGGAGAACTGACGGAAAAGCAGATGTATCATCTTCGTTTATTCTTCCTAAAAAACCGGCATCTTTACTGAAAAATATTTTGCCAAGGCAGGATAATCCTGTCAAAATTGAATTTGATGATAAGAATGCATCTTTTAGCCTTACCGATTATACACTGGTATGCAGGCTTGTAGAAGGAAATTACCCGAGTTATAATTCTGTAATCCCGGCAGAAAACCCAAACCGTCTTACCATTGACAGAGTGGAGTTGTACAATACACTAAAACGGGTTTCCGTGTTCTCCAATCAGGCGAGTAACCTCGTAAAACTTGAATTGAAAGGAAACCAGATGACGGTTTCAGCACAGGATATTGACTTTTCCATTTCTGCTTATGAAAGATTGAATTGTCAATATGAGGGAGATGAAATGGAAATTGGATTTAAATCCACATTTTTAATTGAGATATTGTCAAATATTTCTTCAACCGATGTATTTCTCGAACTATCCGATCCTACACGTGCCGGACTTATTCTTCCGGCAGAGAAAGAGGATGAAAATGAAGATGTATTAATGCTGCTTATGCCAATGATGATAAATGCATAGATGGCATTTTTTTATACTGCCTTTAACCGCAGAGCGGCTGTAAAATTAAGTTGGCTTCTGCGGTTAAATTTTTTTGGACTAAAGCTTTTGTAATAATGAAACTTGACCTTAATAACCCCATCATATTTTTTGACCTTGAAACCACCGGTATTAACATTACTCATGACAGGATTGTAGAAATATCCTGGCTCAAGGTTGATCTCAACGGAAATGAAAGTAGTAAAACGCTTCTTCTTAACCCGGGGATCCCAATTCCCAAAGAAGCAACAAACATTCACGGGATCAGTGATGATGATGTAAAGGAAGCTCCGACATTTCTGGAAGTGGCCAAAAATCTGGCCAAAGAATTTGAAGGTTGTGACCTCGCGGGTTATAACTCTAACCGTTTCGATATACCCCTGCTTGCAGAAGAGTTTCTACGTGCCGAGGTTGAAATTGATCTCATGAAAAGAAAATTTATTGATGTCCAGGTTATTTTTATGAAAATGGAGCAAAGAACCCTGGAAGCCGCTTATAAATTTTATTGCAATAAAGATTTGAAGGAAGCTCATAGCGCTGAAGCGGATACGAGAGCAACTTATGAGGTTTTACAGGCCCAGCTTGACCGCTATGATAACCTGAAAAACGATATATCCTTTCTTTCTGAATTTTCTTCGCATAATAAAAATGCAGATTTTGCCGGGAGAATAGTCTTTAATAAAGATAATGTTGAAGTTTTTAATTTTGGAAAATATAAAGGAAAACCCGTAGTTGAAGTTCTGGAAAAAGATCCGGGATATTATGGCTGGATGATGCAGGGTGATTTTCCTTTGTTTACAAAGAAGGTTTTGACCAATATCAAACTGCGTTCTTTTCATCAATGAATAATTTTTTCATCGGGACGCTAGGGCATCATTCGGGAATGATATCAGGGAGAGGATGTTTTAATTGTTTAATTGTTTAATCGTTGAGCCTACTCCGAAAACTAGTTTTCGGCAATTTGTGAAAATTTATTATTCATTTATGTGATTATATTTCAACATTTTAATTTGTGAAAATTTGTGTTCCCATTTGTGTAAATTTGTGGATAATTGACTTTTCGGAGTGGTCTCATCGTTTAATCGTTTAGTCGTTTAATCGTTTAATCGTTTAATCGTTTAATTGTTTAATCGCCATTAGACTATGAAAATTATTTGTATAGGAAGGAATTATATTGATCATGCAAAGGAATTGAAAAATCCGGTTCCAGAGAAACCGGTGTTCTTTATGAAGCCCGATTCCGCCCTGGTGATTCGAAACCGGCCTTTCTTTTATCCGGATTTTTCTGAGGATGTGCATCATGAGATTGAAGTTGTGCTTAAGATTAACAGATTAGGAAGATCAATAGAAGAGAAGTTTGCCCGTCGTTATTTTGATGAAATTGGCCTTGGTGTTGATTTCACTGCAAGAGACCTCCAGGCTGAATGTAAGAAAAAAGGTCTCCCCTGGGAAATTGCCAAAGGTTTTGATTATTCTGCACCCCTGAGTGAATTCTTAGCTGTAGATGAATTTAAGGATCTGAATTCTATCGATTTTCGTCTTGATATTAACGGAGATACGGTTCAAAAAGGAAATACCGCTGAGATGATCTTTTCTTTTGAAAAAATCATCGCATATGTATCCCGTTTTATGACCCTGAAAACCGGGGATTTGATATACACAGGGACACCTGCAGGAGTTGGTCCTGTGAAAATCGGCGATAAACTGGAAGGATTTCTTGGAGAAAGAAGGATGCTTGAGTTTTTTGTGAAATAGGAATGTCTATGAAAATTTTTCTCCCAGAT
>CAZGTU010000116.1:1708-13286 GCA_964528675.1 uncultured Bacteroidaceae bacterium | reverse complement strand
TTGTGCCTGTTGCAGCGATTGTTCTTGGTTATCCTGCTGAGGTTCCCGGCCTTACGGATAGATTACCACTTGAGGCTGTTGTTCACAATGAAAAATACCATTCCTTCGATAGGGAGAGGATTGATAAGGTATACAATGAACGCGAAGCTTCTGAGGAAACCCGTGAACTACTCGAGATAAACCGGAAGGAAACACTGGCCCAGATCTTCACCGATAACCGCTATAAGAAAGAAGACAATGAGTTTTTCTCGGGTAAGTTTTTGGAGGTACTCAGGAAACAGGGTTTTCTGGATTAATTAGAGTCTGTCCATAATGTCCGATATCTACCCCGATAGCTATCGGAACAGACTCTCGACTCTATTGACAGACACTAATTGGACCCTTAATCACTTTACATTTTTATTCATAGTTTACATAAAATGTAAAATAAACCATATAATGTTAACTATTTTTTCTTTTTAAATGTTTGTTAATAGAAATTTTACCTGGAATCATATTCCAGAAAATCCAATTAAACTGTATTTTCCTGCAAGTACGACCCAAGTTGATCGATATGAGTGAAGTGAAATATCACTTCCCCTGAGCCGGATAATACCTGTTTAGAAAATAGTTTGTCCCGTTATGCGGGATTGCATTGCACCGGATGATTGAAGTGTAATGTTTGGATTTTCTTAATCGATTGTGCGGAATTGCTCAACTTGGACCCTATTCAAATTCCAGGCCCAGGTAATCAGCTATTTCTTTCATTTCTTTTACAACAGGGGGAATCACATCGATGCCTTTTTCACGGATGGTATTTTCCTTTCTTCGCTCGGGCTCGCCGGGTATGAGCACTTCTTCCTGACCGGGTGACACTTCTGCATTTTTGAAAGTCTTGATCCATTCATCCATCTTTGCTTTGAATTCCTGTGCCGGCCTGAAAGCGTCAATTCGCATAGCGCCGAAAAAATGTCCGGTACCTTCTCCCACTTTTTCGTCGAGCACAGGAAGGTATGCTACAGAGGGAGGTACAAAAGGACCGAAATTGGCTCCTGATAAAACTGCAGAAAAAATATCAACAATTGCGCTCATGCAGAAACCTTTATGGCTCCCGTGCTCGTAATCTCCTCCCAGGGTGAGCATTGAACCACCTTCTTTAAGAATATCAGGTTCATCGGAAGCGTTTCCTTCCTTATCCTGCACATAACCGTGAGGAACTTTCTCTCCTTTTTTGGCAGCCACTGCCAGTTTCCCCCTTGCTATCGGGGTAGTAGAAAAATCGGCAACGAAAGGATCCTGTTCTCCGGCGGGTATAGCAACTGCGATCGGATTTGTGCCAAGCAGTCTGGACACAGAAAATGTAGGAGCAACCAGGGGATTTGCATTGGTCATGGCAATTCCTATCATATCTTTTTCAAGGGCCATCATGGAATAATAACCTGCTATCCCGAAATGATTGGAATTTCTTGTTGACACCCAACCTGTTCCTGCTTTTTCAGCTTTTTCGATAGCAATTTGCATGGATCTGGTTGCAGCGATCATTCCAATTGATCGGTCACCATCCACTACTGCGGTGCTTGGTGATTCATGGACGATTTTAACTTCGGGTTGTACGTTTATGCGTTTGGCCTGCCACAGTTGAAAATAATCTTTTATCCGGATCATACCGTGTGATGGAAGTCCTCTGAGCTCAGCTGCCATAAATACATCGGCAGCAAGTTTAGCATCTTCGGCAGGACACCCCATTTTAATAAAAACGTTACGGGTAAAGTTTTCGAGATATTCGTAGGTATACATATATTTTTTTGGATTGTTTTTTAGCAAAAATACGTTTTTTGATTCAAACACCCTCAGGGTTTAAGACCCTTAGGGTTTTAAACCCTGAGGGTGTTTGGTCAAGTGTCAGATAACCAGGTAAAAAGACCCAAGCCAACACAGTTTTTCCTTATTCTTCCCTCCTCACAATTGTAGCTGCTGCCTGATCAGAAGGCATTATCAAAAGATCATTGATATTGACGTGAGCCGGACGGGTGACAGCGAAAAGTATGGCTTCTGCAACATCTTCGGCGTACAAGGGGGTTAGTCCCTGGTAAACATTGTCCGCCCTTTCTTTATCCCCCTTAAACCTGACCGTGGAAAACTCGGTGTCAACCAGTCCCGGTGCTATATTGGTGACCTTGATCCGATTCTTCAATAAATCAATCCGCATTGCTTGTGACAGAGCATCAACTGCATGTTTCGTTGCACAATAAACATTGCCGTTCTCATACACTTCTTTTCCGGCAACCGATGATACATTAATGATATGCCCCCTGTTGTTTTTAACCATAAGTGGCGACACGGCTCGTGTAACATAAAGCAAACCCTTAATATTTGTGTCAATCATTCTTTCCCAGTCATCAACCATACCCTTGTCAATGTGATCTAACCCGACAGCAAGTCCGGCATTATTAACAAGCACATCGATATTTTTCCAATCTGCCGGCAAATTATGTACCGCTTTTTCTACTTCCTCCCTCTTTCTTACATCGAGCTGAAAGGTGAGAATCTCCACATTCGATACTTTATGAATTTCTTCCTTCACATCTTCCAGTCGTTCTTTTCTTCGCCCGCATAATATGAGGTTATAATTATGAATTCCCAGTATTTCTGCAGTTGCTTTTCCTATTCCTGCAGTAGCACCGGTGATAAAAGCAATTTTCTTCATAGTTATCAAGTTTTGCGCTAAAGTTAAAGAAAAAGTCAGAAAAGACAGAAAATCCGGATAAGCAGTCAGATAAGCAGTGGTTGCTTAATATATATTTGATTTCCTGTTTAATCCTCCTTCGCTCCGATAGCTATCGGAGCTTCGGCGGACGAGAGGTTTGGTTGAATTGGCTACGCCGAGCTCGTAAACTCGGTTCCTCGGAGTTCTATTCCGAAAACAAGGGTTCAGGGTTCTACCCTGAGGTTTAATACCATTTATTTAAAATTTTTCTACTTTAGCATAGTACTTAAAGCTATGGAAGTAAAACCTTATAAAGATGATACCAGGGGCCGGAAAGAACAGGTAATAAAAATGTTCGATAACATCGCCGGCAGGTATGATTTTCTTAACCATCTCCTTTCTTTTAACAAGGATAAGAAATGGAGAAAACAATTAGTTGACCTCATAAAATCAGATCTTAATGATGAAATGGAAAATAAAAGGGATCTAAAGGTACTTGATGTCGCAACCGGTACAGGCGACCTCGCTTTTGAGCTATCAAATGATCCCCGTTTTAAAATATCAGCTCTCGATATATCCCGGGAAATGCTTAAAATTGCGACAATTAAAGCAAAGGCAAAAAAAATCAATATCAACTTCATCCATGGTGATTCAGAGTTTTTACCTTTTGAGAATAATTCATTTGATATTGTTACAGTGGCTTTTGGAGTGCGAAATTTTGAAGATCTTCAGAAAGGACTGAAAGAAATTACCAGAGTTTTAAAAGGTGGGGGGAGAATTTATATTCTTGAATTTTCGAAGTCCCGCAAAAGAATTTTTAGTATACTTTATGGACTTTACTCATCTAAAATTTTACCTTACCTCGCATCAGTTTTTGGGGGAGAAAGAAAGGCCTACAACTATCTGCCCGAATCAATTTCAGAATTTCCCTCCGGCGATGAAATGATACTTGAAATGCAAAAAGCAGGCAGCAGATTCACGGAAATTTTTCCTTTGAGCATGAGCATCGCCACCATTTATAAAGGAATTGTGATAAAGTAAATTCTTTTTAAAATAGCACAACTTATACTATTTTAGCATCCGCGTCGTTTAAAGAATAAAATTTTCACCTTTGAAGAAAAGTTTTTTCATACTGCTCCTGCTCATACCTATGTTTCTGAATGCCCAGGTTAAAAGACCCCGGAATCTGCCGGGTTATGATTTTAAAACCCTTCATTTTGGATTCACCGTGGGGGTTCATTCGCAGGATCTTTCATTTGTAAGAACCGATGATTCGGACTTATTTGCTGATGTTTCGGATCCGGGACTCGGCTTCCAGGTTACCATCGTTTCCGATTTGCGGCTTGCAGATAACTGGAACCTCCGTTTTTTACCCGGAATAGCCCTAGGTGAGAAGAAAATTTCTTTTTATGATCTTCAGACAAAAGAATTGGTTGAGGAGGGCACCATAGAATCCAATTATCTTGATTTTCCTCTTTTACTTAAATACCGGTCAAAACGGATAAATAATGTCAGACCCTACCTCATTGGAGGTCTAAACTATCGTTATGATCTTGCTGCAAGAAAAGAATCGGATGAAAATGACAGGATATACGTTAAATTAAAACCCTCAGATATATACCTTGAAGGAGGATTTGGGGTTGATTTTTATTCCCAGTACTTTAAATTCTCACCAGAGATTAAAGTAGGAATGGGATTAAGAAATTTACTTATTAAGGATGTAGAAGCAGGAGAGGGCCGTTATGTGAGCTCCATTGATCATCTCCGTTCCTTTGTGTTTATGATCAATTTCCATTTTGAATAGTTCTTCTCCTGATTATTTCTGCACCGATAATCCCTACGGCTGTACTAAGATTTAAGGATTCGGCACCTTTATTATCTGAAGAACCTGGAATACTGATCTTAATGTCAGCATGATCTGAAATTTTCTTGCTCAGTCCGTGGGACTCATTTCCAAATAAAAATATTCCACTGGTGCCCAGTTTTGTTTTATAAATATTTTCACCATCCAATGTAGTTGCAATTGACAGGTAGGAGGGAGGGAGTCTTTCTGTTTCTTGAAAAAATTTATCCGGTTTTATGTAATGTACTTTAACTCTTGCAAAACTGCCCATTGTTGACTGAATTACCTTTGGATTGTAGATGTCAACACTTTCTTCGCTGAGAAATATATTACGGATCCCAAACCAATCCGCCGTACGAATAATTGTTCCCAGATTACCCGGGTCTTGAATATTTTCAAGGTAAAAACTGTATCCCTGTTCAATATCCGAAACTGACCAACTGTAATTTGGGATATTGATTTCCATTAAAGCCTTGTTTGGAGTAGAAAGAGAAGAAATTCTACTGAGTTCTTTCTCGTTGATTACCAAAGTGTTAATTTTCTCCGGACTGTTACATTTTTCGATAAATTCAGGTAGGGCCAGCAGATTCCTGGGTTTATAAATTTCACCGGGATCGGATAACAATTCTCTTACCATTTTATCCCCCTCTGCCAGAAAAACTCCATGAGCAGCTCTGGATTTTTTTTGTCTTAAGGATGAATAATACTTTATCTGATTGCGGGATAACATTTTTATAAAATTTTATGTTTGCAAAAATATATAATGTATTTTTCAAGTTAATTATAAATGTTGCATTTTTGTTGTCACTTCGCATTTCAGTTTTAAGATTCTAATAATTTGATCAAATATTTTTTATACCTGTTTGTTTTTTTGTTAATGCTGAGTTCATGCAGCACAACGAAGTACCTGCCGGAAGACGAGTACCTTCTTGATGATTATTCAATAAAAATTGATGATGGTAAAATCAAAAGAGATGAGCTTGAAAATTATATAAGCCAAAAGCCAAACAAGAAAATTCTTGGCTTTAAGTTTCATCTTGGACTTTATAATCTTTCCAATCAGGAAAAGGATGGCTGGTTTCACAGAACAATGAGGAAAATAGGTGAGGAACCGGTTATTTATGATGAATTTCTTGCAGAAAAAACCACCTCCCAACTTCAACTTTATCTTGAGAATAAAGGTTATCGGAACGCCAGAGTGGAAGATTCGGTAGTTTTAAAGAATCAGAAAGCAAAATTAATTTATGAATTGACACAAAAGCGAGCATACCGCATACGAGATGTGTCATATGAATTTGAGGATACAAGCTTGAGAGATATTGTGCTTGCTGATACAGTTAATTCACGATTGAATAAAAGTGATCTCTTCGATGTAGATGTCCTGTCTGATGAAAGAGAAAGGATAGAAACCCTGTTGAAAAATCATGGATATTTTTATTTTAACAAGGAATATATTTTTTATGAAGCAGATACTACGGTAAGTGATTACAGGGTAGATATAGAACTCATAATAAAAAAATTTCTTGTGTCTGATGAAGAAGGCGGATATATTGAGACTCCGCATCCCAGGGTTTCAATCGGCAAAATTTTTATGCACACAGAATTCGATCCGCGGCAGGCCTTGAGCAATCGGCAGGGATATGAGACTTATATGGACACCCTCAACTTTGGCAATATTCATCTTCTCTACAGAGATGAACTTAAAATCAAGCCCGGAGTTCTTACTGAATCAAGTTATATTGTACCCGGTGAGCTTTATAACCAGGAGAATGTACGGAGAACATACCGGAATCTTTCTTCTCTTAGATTATTCCGGCTGGTTAATATTGAATTCAGGGATACGGATAGTATTAATTTTGAAGGACAGATAGTTTTGGAATGTGATATATATCTTACGCCTCAAACTTTACAGTCATATGCAGTCGAATTACAGGGAACGAATTCTTCCGGAAATATAGGTGCTGCAGGAAATTTTATTTATCAGCACAGAAATCTTTTTCACGGTGCGGAGAATTTTAGCCTTAGTCTTACCGGTGCTCTTGAAGCCCTTGAAGAAAATTACCCTTCGGATTATGGATATATGGTAGAATTTGGCTCTGAGGTACGTCTAAGGATACCTAAATTTTTCCTTCCCTTTAAAACGGATCAGTTCATTAAAAAATTTAATCCCAGTACTTCAATTTCTGCTGCATATAATTATCAGCGCAGGCCTGATTATACCAGGACTGTGGCAAATGCTTCCTTTGGATACAATTGGAAAGGCAACAAGTTCTTAACACATATTGTGAATCCGGTAGAACTAAATCTTGTATCTATTCCGTATAAATCCCCTGAATTTTCAGACTGGCTTGAGGGTAAATATATTTTTTACTCCTATCAACCCCATCTTGTTACTGTTACCAACTACAGCCTTATATTTAATAATCAGAATATTCAAAAGAAGACAGATTTCAGTTATTTCAGAATGAATATTGAATCGGCCGGTAATATATTATCTTCGATTTATGATCTTGCCGGTATAGAGAAATCCAATGGCAGTTATGAACTGTTTAATACTGAATTTGCACAGTATGTGCGAGGCGATTTCGATATTCGGTATTACAATGTCCTTGATGAAAATAGCAGCATAGTTTACAGGATTTTTGCCGGAGCGGGTTTGCCCTATAAAAATTCAACTGCCTTACCTTTTGAGAAAAAGTATTTTGGCGGTGGAGCAAATGGGATTCGAGCCTGGCAGGTAAGGAATCTTGGACCCGGATCTTATGAAGAAACAGAAGAACTCAGGTACCCCAATAAAACAGCCGATATAAAACTGGAAGCAAATATGGAGTATCGGTTTAAATTATTCTGGGTTTTAGAAGGAGCTCTCTTTATAGATGCAGGTAACATCTGGGCGATTAACAAGAATGATGAACGGGAGGGCGCCTTATTCAAACCCGGGTCATTCTATAAAGATATAGCAGTCGGCACCGGTTTCGGCACCCGTTTCGTATTCTCTTTCTTTACCTTCCGTTTGGATCTGGGAATTAAAGCACGAGATCCCGTTCTTCCTGAAGGAGAGAAGTGGATCCTGGGGACATCCCGAATGACTTCAGATGATTTTACTATAAATATAGGTATTGGGTACCCATTTTAATTATCTGCCAATAAAATTACAAACTCAATTATATTTCAGTTTTTTATTTATAAATTTGCGCGAAATTCGATTATCAAGTAGTAACTTTTAAATAAATAATCATGTCTCAAAAAATTTTAGACCATGTAAAACCGGGAGTTGTTACCGGAGATGATGTTAGAACCGTATTCAATATTGCAAAGGAAAATCACTTTGCCTTACCGGCGGTAAATGTGGTAAGCACCAATTCAGCAAATGCTGTTATCGAAGCTGCTAAAGTGGTTAATTCACCTGTTATGATCCAGTTTTCAAATGGTGGGGCTACTTTTTTTGCAGGAAAAGGTGCTCCGAATGAAAACATGAAAGCATCTATTGCCGGTGCTGTCAGTGGAGCGAAACATGTTCATATGATGTCCGAACTTTATGGTGTGCCTGTACTTTTACATACCGATCATGCTGCAAAAAAATTACTTCCATGGATAGACGGCCTGCTGGATTATGGAGAAAAACACTATGAACGTTATGGTCGACCGCTTTACAGCTCCCATATGCTCGATCTTTCGGAAGAACCACTGGAAGAAAATATTCAGATCTGCAAAGAGTATCTTGAAAGAATGAGTAAGCTTGACATGACCCTTGAAATTGAACTTGGTGTGACCGGTGGGGAAGAGGATGGTGTTGATAATACTGAAATAGATAATTCATTACTTTATACCCAGCCGGAAGAGGTAGCATATGCATACGAGGAACTAAGTAAAGTTTCTCCCAACTTTACCATAGCTGCTTCCTTTGGTAATGTTCATGGGGTGTATAAGCCTGGAAATGTAAAGCTTACACCTGTCATTCTTAAAAATTCCCAGGAATATATTAAAGAAAATTATAATACCTCTGATAAGCCTGTATTTTTTGTATTTCATGGAGGTTCCGGTTCTTCTAAAGAAGAAATAAGGGAAGCAATCTCTTATGGAGTGATTAAAATGAATATAGATACTGATACACAGTGGGCTTTCTGGGATGGTGTACGTAAATATGAAGCAGCAAATCGTGATTATCTTCAGGCTCAGATAGGTAATCCGGAAGGAGAAGATAAACCGAACAAGAAAAAGTATGATCCTCGTGTATGGTTGAGAGAAGCAGAAAAGGCGATGATAGAAAGGTTGAAGATTGCTTTTGAGGATTTGAATTGTGTTGACACACTTTAAATGAAATGACCGCCTTCGGGCGGTTTTTTTTTAGCATATTTCACATTTTTTATTATCATTGCTGCTTATTCTTAAAATATTTAGGTATGCCTGGAACAACTGAAACCGGAAGAGACAGTTTTAGTACAAAATTTGGTGTAATTGCAGCAGCAGCCGGTTCCGCAATAGGTCTTGGAAATATATGGAGGTTTCCCTATGTTGCCGGAGAAAATGGAGGAGCTGCTTTTTTAATCATTTACCTCGTCAGTATTGTAATTATCGGTGTTCCGGTAATGCTTTCCGAATTTGTTATAGGAAGAGGAGCCCAGCGAAATCCTTATGGAGCATTTAAAAGTCTGGCCCCGGGTAAACCATGGTATCTTATCGGATTGATGGGAGTCGTTGCAGCTTTTATGATACTTGCTTTTTATACGGTTGTGGCAGGTTGGACCCTTGAATATATTTATCAGTCATTCACAGGTAGTCTATCTGGCCGATCCACTTCCGAATTAAGTGATATGTTTGATGATTTTCGTTTTAACTCCGTGAGACCGGTATTGTGGTTCCTGATATTTATGGTATTTACCGGATATATTGTTATTGCCGGTATAAAAAATGGTATTGAGAAATACACCAAATTCCTTATGCCTTTATTGTTGTTTATGCTTATTTCGATGGCAATTTATGTCCTGACCTTTGATGGTGCAGAAAAAGGAATTGCTTTTCTTTTCAAGCCGGATTTTTCAAAAATCACACCCTCCGTAATTCTGGAAGCCCTGGGGCAGGCTTTCTTTTCTCTTAGCATTGGTATGGGCACATTGATTACATACGGGTCTTACATTAAAAAGAAAGATAATCTCGGATCCACCGCAATTTCAGTTGCCGGTGCAGATACCTTCATCGCTATTTTAGCCGGTATCGCGATATTCCCTGCTGTTTTTGCTTTTGCAGATATAGAAAATATCGGCCTGGCCAATGTTTCCGGTGAAGGGCTGGTGTTTATTACTTTGCCAAGTATACTTTTCAGCATCCCCGGAGGTCATATACTGTCAACCATGTTTTTTGTCCTCCTTGCAGTTGCAGCACTGACATCTACCATATCAGTCCTGGAAGTTATTGTTGCTTATTTCGTTGAAGAACTGGGAATGATAAGAAGAAGGGCAACAGTGGTGGCAACAATATCTGTATCTTTCCTCGGAATCTTAAGTGTTCTGTTTTCAGGTGTTTTTGATTTCCTTAATTTTACCACTGCAAATGTTTTATTGCCTCTCGGAGGATTATTCATTGTACTTTTTATCGGTTATTTTTACGGAAGGAAAAAAACAAAAGAGGAATTATCAAATTCCGGCAATATCAAAGCAAAATACTTTAATGCCTATATCTTCAGCGTGAAATTTATCGCTCCCCTGGTAATTGCCATTATTTTTGCTTATGGAATTATGAATGCCTTAAAAACCGATAAGGAGGCTGTCGTTCCGGCAATGGATCATCCTGTTGAGGAGTTAAGACAGGGTCCTGTGGAATAAAACTTTTCACCCTGCAATCTCATTGCAGTCAGTTGAACTATTTTTGAATATGCACTGGCTGTTTCGGGAATACAAAGGATTTTCAGCACGGGAAAAAAGATCCCTCCTGTTAATATTGTTATTGATAATTGCCTTACTGACCCTAAGGATTCTTCAATCATCTATACAAACCGATTCCCTTATCCTTAGCAATGAGCAAAAACAGGAGATAGATTCATTCATTCAATCTTTTGAAAAAAAAACAGATTACTCACCGGTTGAACATAAATCATCTGTTGGCTCGGGAGTTTCTGCAGACAATTACAATTTTAAGGATTTTGATCCAAACAGGGCAGATAAGGAAGAACTCCTGAAAATGGGGCTGGATGCCTTTGTTGTCAATAATATTTTAGCCTACAGAAAGGCGGGGGGAAAGTTTGAAAAAGCACAGGATCTGTCGCGCATTTATGGACTTGAAGAAAAGGTTTATGAACAATTGATACCTTATGTTAATATAGAAAAGCCTGACTCAGCCGCAACATTAAAACCCTGTGTTAATAAAACTCAAGATAAGGAAAAAGAGCCAATACATAATATTCCGGTGAATAAAGCAAGCTTTGCTGAATTGATGCAAATCCAGGAATTATCACCCCGGCTGGCAGGAAGGATAATTAATTACAGGGATCTGCTTGGGGGATATTATTCCCTGGATCAAATGGATGAGGTTTATGGTATGACAGATTCTATGAAGATCATTCTCCAGGATTTTTTAGTGATTGACCAGGATAATATCCTTAAAATCTCTTTGCGGGAAAGTGACTTTGCAACCATGTTAAGACATCCTTACCTTGAAAAGCTGCATGTTAAAAAGTTCTTCGATTTAAAAGATTTTTATGGAGATTCAATTAGTCTTAAACATATAAGGAATAATAGAATATTTCCCGATAGTATTTTAAAACGAATAGAACCCTATTTACAGGACTCAATAATTTTTAATTGATTTTTTTACACTAAAAGTGGATATTGACGAACAAATTTCTTAACTTTAAGGATGTTATCAAATTATAGCAATTAATGTAATTCCCTGTTTATCATTTTCTTAAGAGTCGGTGTTTGTTTTTATGTACCAATTGTTAAAAAAGATCACTTTTTTTTGGAAAATCACGAATTGAATTCTTAAATTTGCGGCTCACAAAAAATGAGGTTATATTATGATAATTATTCCTGTTAAAGAAGGTGAGAATATAG
>CAZGTU010000116.1:0-1608 GCA_964528675.1 uncultured Bacteroidaceae bacterium | reverse complement strand
AAAAAATGAGGTTATATTATGATAATTATTCCTGTTAAAGAAGGTGAGAATATAGAAAGAGCGCTTAAGAAATTCAAAAGAAAATTTGAAAGAACCGGCGTTATCAAGGAATTAAGAAATCGCCAGGCTTACGCTAAACCTTCAGTTAAGAAAAGACAGCAAAAATTGCGTGCGATTTACGTTCAGAAGATGCAGCAGGAAGAGGAATAGTATCTTTTTGTTATAAACAGGGAAGTGCAGGAATCAAAATTTTTTCCTGCCTATGAGGCATAAGCACGATTTTATTGAATATTTGCGTTTTGAAAAACGCTTTTCCAAACATACCATTCTTTCTTATGAGAATGATCTGAGGCAGTATTTTGAGTTTGCTGTTCAAAGTGGACAGACTGATGATCTGCCTGATACGGCTACCCTCAGAATGTGGGTTGTTTCACAGATGGAAAATAACATCACACCCAGAACGATTCATCGTAAATTATCTACGCTTCGCAGTTATTGTAAATATCTTATGCAAAGGGGCTATTTAAAAACCAATCCTCTGGATAAAGTTTTAAAACCTAAGCTCAATAGGAGGCTGCCAGAATTTATAGAAAACGAGAGAATCAATCATTTTTTGGATTCGTATGATTTTGGCAACGACTTTGCCGGCAGAAGAAACCGTCTTATACTTGAACTTCTTTATCAGACAGGAATGAGAAGGGCAGAGCTCATTTCTCTCAAACTCTCCTCAATTGATGTTTCAAAGAAGCAAATCTTTGTGAGAGGAAAACGTAATAAGCAAAGGATTATACCTATCTCTTCCAAACTCACCATACTAATCGAAGATTACACCCAAAACCGGAAAGAAGCATTCCAGGGTTCAGGTGAAGAATTTTTACTGCTCACGGATAAAGGAAAGCCGGTGTACGATAAGCTGATTTACAGGATAGTAAATAACTTTTTAAGTTACCTGACAACACGCAAAAAGAAAAGTCCTCATGTATTAAGACACACTTTTGCTACGCATTTATTGAACAAAGGGGCAGACTTAAACGCTATTAAAGAATTACTGGGACATGCTAATCTGTCGGCAACACAGGTTTACACTCATAATAGTTTTGAAAATCTAAAAAATACTTACAAAAAGGCTCATCCCAGGGCCGATTAAAAAAGGAGGATCCTATGAACATAAAGATTCATTCAATTAAGTTTGATGCTGATGCTAAATTGTTAAATTTTATTGAATCTAAGCTTTATAAGCTTTTACAGTTTCACGATGGCATTATCAATGCAGAGGTTTTTCTGAAACTTGAAAATGCAGGAGATAAGGAAAACAAAATTACGGAGGTTAGATTAGAACTTCCCGGCAGTCCTGTTTTTGCTAAAAAGCAAAGTAGTACTTTTGAGGAATCCACCGATAATGTTGTTGATGCACTTCGCCGTCAACTTCAAAAACACAAAGAAAAATATAAGCGAGCCTGACCGAATAAAAAATAGATTTTTTATTTTGTTATCTAAATTTTATTTTCATACATTTGCAAACCGTTTTCCGGAGGTATTC
Source organism: uncultured Bacteroidaceae bacterium (assembly GCA_964528675.1). Taxonomy (GTDB): domain Bacteria; phylum Bacteroidota; class Bacteroidia; order Bacteroidales; genus CAYRTD01. Next base: position 68 of record CAZGTU010000116.1, on the reverse strand, counting down.
TCCGGCAGGCTCTAAGGCCGATGTAGCTCAGTTGGTCAGAGCAGCTGATTTGTAATCAGCAGGTCGTG
>CAZGTU010000115.1:2671-13333 GCA_964528675.1 uncultured Bacteroidaceae bacterium | reverse complement strand
GTAATGCAAAATATCCCTCATCTCCACTCCTCCTTCAATTTCTTTAAAATGATGCTGATGATGCCATATGGAGTACGGACCATGTATCTGGATATCGATAAAGTATTTTTTTTCTTCCACGTGGCTGATCTCGGAGACCCATTTTACAGGAATATTTGGAAAAGGTTTAACAATGTATGAGATGATCATTCCAGGATACATTTTATCATTCTTTTCCGAGAGGATTTTAAACCCCATATAAGGAGGAGTTATTTCTTTCAGGTTGGAAGGTGAAGAAAAAAAATCCCAGGCTTCATCAAGGGTAATGGGTAATTTTTGAATAGTTCTAAGGCTATGCATGATTTTCAAAAATCTCTGTTATCAATTTTCATTGACCGGTTCTGAAACCAGTTCTCCACCTCTGACAGTTGCACCAATCACAATTCCTGCACTTATGAGAACCAGGTTTTTAAAAATATACTGCCCCTCAAGAGTCGGCACAAGAGGAACAATATGAAAAACCTCATCGGGAAAAATAAATACAGGAGTTATAGTCCCCAGCATTTGTGCAAACAATAGGAATAAAATTTCTCTCAGAAACAATCTCGTAATAAGACCTAAGCCTATGATTGTTTCCCACAGCGCAAGTATGATGAGGGCAGTTCGGGAATCAATCATCCCAAAGCTCAAAGCCTCAATGGTTCTGGATGCAAGATCTTCAGCAGGACTTATACCGGGAAAAAACTTCAAGACTCCAAACCAGGTAAAAATAATTCCAATGCTGATCCTTAACAGTAAAATTCCCACATCCGCCATCCATTGGGTTAATCTTCTATCTACCCGGTGAAAACGTGAACCCCGCAAATTCATAGTAATTTCATTAAAAATTGTTATTGTGAAAACAATTCCCATTTAAAAAAGTTTCACACCCAAACACCAATCCCCAATCCCATTTCCCTAATCAATGTATTTTTTGAAGATAAATAAGTACGAGTTCTCCTATTTTTATGCATTTTTGCATTCATGAGACTCATTCGTAATAAAAAAATCTGGACAGTTGCGTTTTATCTGTGGTTAACAGCAATTTACATCCTGACATCCATGACTTTTTCTGATTCTGTAAAAGAGCAAAATGAATCAGGATTCAGATTTGATTATCTTCAGCATTTTTTACTCTATGCCATCATACCAATTTTGTATTTTTTCGCAGAGGGTGCCGGTTTAAAAAAAATCTTTAAAGATAATTATTACCTTATCCTGCTGGGGTTATTATTTGCCATTCTAACTGAAATACAACAATACTACATTCCCGGACGAAGCTTCAACCCAATAGACCTTGGGTTAAATGTGTCAGGATTTGTAGGCGGTATTTTTTTGGGAAGATTTTTATACAGTAAGCTGGTAAACAATGATTCTTCTTCCTGAAACTCCAGTCATGACCAAACTACCCATCCATGTCAGAGATAAATTTTAAGCATAAACATGTTTTGAACGCTATTAAATAACAATTTGTAACCAATTATTATCTTTTTCTTTCTATTTGTTACTATTTTTAACTTTTTAGTATTTTTTTGTTATTTTTTTATGGTTTTTGGTTTCTATTTGCATATTTTTACACCGTAAAACTTATAATTTATTATTTGTCAGGTAATATTCATTAAAATTCAATAGTTATGTGTGGTTTTTCGGTTTATACAGGTAGTGATAAGAAAGTCAGGGTCGATATTCCTGCAGAGTTTCAAAAACTGAAATACAGAGGTCCGGATAACACCATTATCAATGATTTCGATGCGAGCGGCTGGATGGCCTTTCATCGGCTAAAGATAATGGATGTTTCGGACAATGGTAATCAGCCAATGGTACATAAGAATATCCACCTGGTATGTAACGGAGAAGTATATAATTATCCTGAACTGAAGGATCAGTATAAAGACAGCATTTCATTTTCCTCTTCCAGCGATTGTGAGGTTATTATTCCCATGTTTCTTGAAAAAGGGATTAAGCAAACAGCGCAGGAACTGGATGCAGAGTTTGTTTGTGTAATTTATGATTCTGAAAAGGATAAGTATTACGCTGCCCGCGACCCCATTGGTATACGACCTATGTTTTACGGTTATACAAATCAGGGAGACATTATGTTTGCAAGTGAAATGAAAGCTTTGGATAAGGTTTGCAAAACCGTAAAGGCCTTCCCTCCCGGACATTATTATGAAAACGGGAAAATTCTTCCATATCGGGATGTTTCCAGGGTGGATAAATTTTCTGATGATGAACTTGAAGACGTTCTAAAGAACATCAACCATTATCTTACCAGGGGAGTGGAAAAACGGCTGACCGCAGATGTACCTGTTGGATTTCTTTGCAGTGGGGGACTTGACTCCAGCCTTGTTTGCGCAATAGCGGCACGCATGCTTGACAAGCCCATCAGGACTTTTGCGGTAGGAATTGATGAAGATCCCATTGATACCCGCTATGCAAGGATAGTAGCTGAATATCTCCGAGCCGACCATACGGAGGTTCTTTTCAGTCGCCAGGATATTTTCGACACCCTTAGTATCTTGATTTACAATATTGAGACATGGGATATAACCACTATTCGCGCTTCCATGGGTATGTACCTGGTTTCGAAATACATATCAGAAAACACGGATATTAAAGTCCTGATGACGGGTGAGATTTCAGATGAGATTTTCGGTTATAAGTATACGGATTTTGCTCCTAGTCCTTCAGCTTTCCAAAAAGAGGCGGAAAAAAGAATAAGAGAGATCTATATGTATGATGTCCTGCGGGCCGATCGTTCCATCAGCTCGAACGGACTGGAAGCAAGAGTTCCTTTTGGAGATCTTGATTTTGTAGATTATGTAATGAAGATCAAGCCTGAATTAAAAATGAACTTTACCGGTATCGGCAAATATCTACTGCGAAAAGCATTTGAAGGCGATTATCTTCCGCATGAAATTCTGTATCGTGAAAAAGCTGCCTTTTCTGACGCGGTGGGTCACAGTGTTACAGATTATCTAAAGGCATGGGCGGAGGAAATGTATACCGATGAAGATCTTATGATCGCCCAGGTGAATTTCCGCCATTCACCTCCTATTTCAAAAGAGTCTCTTATGTACAGACATATCTTTGAGCAACATTTTCCAGGTCGTGCAGATGTGATCAAATCCTTCTGGATGCCCAATAAGGAATGGCAAAACTGTAATGTGAATGACCCGAGTGCCAGGGTTCTACCTAATTATGGTAAGAGTGGAGAATAAAGAATGATCATAATGATAGATGAAAGCGAAAAAACCGGTGAGAAACATTCACTGGTTTTTTATTTTTGCAAAATGTTCTCCAGGGCGCTTTTTGCGGCTTTTTGTTCTGCATCTTTTTTGGAATTTCCCACCCCTCTACCCAGTTCTTCATTTAGCATCTTTATATAACTCACAAATTGAGGTATTTTATTTACACCTGTAAGTTCCTCACGAGAGTCGAAAATAACTTCAAGTTTATTTTTCTGAGCCCATTCAATTAATTTGCTTTTGTAATCAGATTCTGAAAGTTTCAGCTTTTCAATATCGACAAATTTATCAATAATTCGTTCCACAAAATGACATGTCTTTTTAAAACCCTTATCCAGATAAACAGCTCCGATCAGGGCCTCAAATGCATTGCCATACAAATGTTTGGATAAATTAACAGGATTGGTATGGCTTATAACAAGCTGATTAAGTCCTATGCGGTACGCCAGCAGGTTAAGATGTTTTCGTTTTACCATTTTGGAACGCATCTTTGTGAGAAATCCCTCATTTTTATCCGGAAATTTCTTAAAAAGATAATCTGCCACAACCGCATCAAGAATTGCATCTCCCAGATACTCGAGGCGCTCATTATTAATCACATCTCCATTTTGCATTACAACAGAGGCAGATTTGTGTATAAACGCCATCTCGTAGAGTTTAATACGGGTTGGCAAAAAGCCAAGGATAGGACTTAATTTTCGAACTAACTTTCGGTTACGACTAAAGGGAATGAATACAAATCGCCCGATTTTATAAAACACCGGTTAATTACTTAATTTTTTAAATATCACAGATGTATTATGCCCGCCAAATCCAAAGGTATTACTTAAAGCAACATTCACGATTCTTTCCTGGGCTTTATGTGGAGTAAGATTCAAATCCGGATCAATTTCGGGATCAGGATTATCCAGATTTATGGTTGGAGGAATAACATCATATATGGTTGACATTATAGCTGCAATAGCCTCAACTGCACCGGCTGCTCCAAGCAGATGCCCGGTCATTGATTTGGTAGAGCTGATATTCAACTTATAAGCATGATCTCCAAAGACATCTTTAATGGCAATGGTTTCGGATACATCCCCGAGAGGTGTGGCGGTACCGTGTACATTGATATAATCTACCTCTTCAGCAGCGATTCCTGCATCTTTTATGGCGCGAGTCATAACCAGTCGGGCCCCCAATCCTCCGGGATGAGGAGCGGTCAGATGATGCGCATCTGCTGAAAGTCCTCCTCCTATTATCTCAGCATAGATTTTGGCGCCACGTTTTTTTGCAGAATCATAATCTTCGAGGATTATTGCACCTCCTCCTTCACCCATGACAAAACCATCACGATTTTTATCAAAAGGCCTGGAAGCGGTTTTATAATTCTCATTGTTTGTTGAAATGGCCTGCATACTATTAAATCCACCCATTCCAGGCTCATTAATAGCTGCTTCCGAACCACCGGTAACTATAGCAGTGGCTTTACCCAATCGAATAAGATTAAAGGCATCAATCAATGCGTTTGTTGAAGACGCGCATGCAGAAACCGTGGCAAAGTTTGGTCCCCGTAAGCTATACTTCATCGAAATGTGTCCCGCGGCAATATCAGATATCATTTTGGGTATAAAGAAAGGGCTAAACCTCGGAGTACCATCTCCTGCAGAATAGCCCTTCATCTCATTCATAAATGTCTCTATCCCGCCAATACCTGATGCCCAGATTACACCAACCTCATCAAGGTCAGTTTTATCTTCAATGATTCCAGAGTCTTTTATAGCCTGATCGGCAGCAACCATAGCAAACTGTGCGTATGGATCAAGCTTGCGGATTTCTTTTCTATCAAAGTATTCTTTGGGATCAAAATTCTTTACCTCGCAGGCAAATTTTGTTTTAAACTTTTCGGTATCAAACCGGGTGATCATATTGGCACCACTAACACCATTTATTAGGTTCTCCCAATATTCATTAACATTGTTTCCCAGGGGTGTAATAGCTCCCAAACCTGTAACAACAACCCGCTTCAGTTCCATCGTACCAAAAAGTTTAATTCAAAATTACTTAGCGTTATCTTCAATATACTTGATTGCCTCGCCTACTGTACTGATATTTTCAGCTTGATCATCAGGAATACCAATGTTGAATTCCTTTTCAAATTCCATGATCAGCTCAACAGTGTCTAGTGAGTCTGCTCCAAGGTCATTTGTAAAGCTGGCTTCTGGAGTAACTTCATTTTCATCAACACCTAATTTATCAACGATTATTGCTTTAACTCTTGATGCAATATCAGACATAGTTGTAATTTTTAATTAATAAAATAAGTTAACTTTTTGACTGTGCAAAGAAATGGAATAATCCCTTAAAAACAAACAAAAAAATGTATATTTTCACCTAAAAATTGCTTTTTTTTGTAGATAATTTAATTTTCATTTATGAAACGTTCGAAAAAAATATCTCAATACACTTAACCTATCTACATGAATTTCAAATCATTAATAATCTTCGCATCAGGATCAGGGAGTAATGCGGAAAATATCATTCGATTTTTTGATAAAAGAGAAGATGTAAAAATACCCCTGATCCTGTCCAATCGAAAAGATGCTTTTGTACATACAAGAGCTAAAAACCTGGGAGTTAAATCTGAAACATTCACCAAAGAAGAGTTTAAAAATCAGGGATTTATAACAAAGATTGAAGACACCGGTGCAGATCTCATTGTTCTTGCCGGTTTTCTCTGGTTGATTCCTAAGGAGCTCATTGAAAAATTTCCGAATCGTATAATTAACCTCCATCCTGCTCTTCTTCCTAAATATGGGGGAAAAGGAATGTACGGCATGAATGTTCACCGGGCTGTTATTGAAAATGGTGAAAAAGAGTCTGGTATTTCCATTCATTATGTAAATGAAAAATATGACGAAGGAAACATTATATTTCAGGCACGGTGTAGTGTAGATCCTCATGAAACCCCCGAAAGTCTTGCTGCCAAAGTCCACAAGCTTGAGTACAGGCATTTTCCGGAGGTTATTGATAAGCTATTAAAAAATCTGGATAAAAAATAATCAGCACTTTACTAATCTATCCTACCCTCGGTTACGAGATTCATTATACTGTCTCTTACCTGCGTGTACCGTTCCAGGTGATCTTCACGAACCGGATCCACCGGTGGTGCCTCTACTTTGAGAGGATCTATAGCAGAACCATTCTTATAGAACCGGAAATCCAGGTGCGGTCCTGTGGATAATCCCGTGCTTCCGACATATCCGATAACATCTCCCTGCTTTACATAAGAGCCGTTTTGAATACCCTTGCCATACCGGCTTAAATGAAGGTAAGCAGTAGTGTAAACACTATTATGCTTAATCTTGATCATATTCCCTGCTCCCCTTGAGTATGACTTTTTAATAACCACCCCATCACCAATTGCCACTATCGGAGTACCCGTTGGAGCGGCATAATCAACACCGTGATGAGGCCTTCGTATCTTTAATACAGGGTGAAGTCGTGAATGAGAAAATCTTGAACTTATCCTCGAAAACCGCAAAGGAGCTTTTAAAAATGCTTTTCGAAGACTCTCCCCTTCTTCATCATAATAATCCATGATGCTATCCTGAACAAAAGGTATGGCCCAAAAATCTGAATCCATATGACGAAAATACCCTCCCTTTATCTCTCCAATCCCCACAGAAACACTATCTACAAAATATTCATCATAAATGACCCTGATGCTGTCTCCTTTTTGCAATCCGAAAAAATCAATGGACCAGGCATATATCTCGGATAGTTCCACCGCAAGCATTGGATTTGCATCTTTCTCTTTCATCAGATTCCAGAGTGAAGTTTCGATACTTCCGTTGAAAAATGATCTGATGGTGTCAATCGGTTTTTTCCCCTTCCATAGACTGATGCTGTCTGAAAAATTGACCGCAAGATAATCCTGGGGGCTATGCTCGTAAACAAAATATTTCAACTCATAAAGGCTATCCGGACTGAAGAAAAGTTTATATGGCTGACCATAACGGATTTTTCTAAGATCAAAAATACCCTCACTCCTTTGTGTTAGTTCGTAAACTCTCTTTGCCGAAATGCCATAATCTCCCAGCAGGGAAGAAAGCGGTTGATTTCTTCTTATATAACCCGATTCTGAAATAAAACTGTCCACCATAATACTGTCATATTCATAATGAATAACCGGCGGAGCAATTTCAATTTCTTCTGTTTCAAGTATTTCTTCTTCAACTGAACCCCGGGTCCCGGAAAAAATCCAGAACAATACCACGAAAATTAAAACAACTAAAAGGGCAAATGAATATATCTTAGTCTTCACAAATCAAAATTTTAAACCACAACATTAATTATCTTCCCGGGAACAATAATCACCTTTTTTGGTGATTTTTCCGCTGTCCATTTTTTTGCTGTTTCGTGCTCAAGGACTTTCTTTTCCATCTCTTCACGTGGCATATCCAAAGGCAGTTCGAGCTTGAACCTCATTTTCCCGTTGAAAGAAACGGGATACTCAAAACTTTTCTCTTCCAACAAAGACTCATCCCATAAAGGCCAGGGTTCATATGCCAGTGTTTTATCATGACCATAGCGTTTCCATAGTTCTTCTGCCAGGTGAGGAGCGAAAGGAGAAAGAATCAGAGCAAACGTCTCTGCTGTCTTTTTACATACCTTTCCTTTTTTTATTGCCTGGTTTGTAAAGATCATTAATTGTGATATGGCGGTATTAAAACGCAAATTTTCAATATCCGAACCGACTTTCTTGATGGATTGATGAAGGCCTTTCAGGATTTCATCATTTTCCTTTTCATCCGAACTGATATTATTCTCATCAGCAAAAAAACGGAACGCACGGGAAAGAAACCCAAACACTCCTTTTACGCCTTTATCATCCCAGGGTTTCGTTGCTTCGAGTGGACCCATAAACATTTCATAAAGCCTTAATGAATCAGCGCCGTACTTTGCAGTTACATCATCTGGGTTAACAACATTTTTCAGCGATTTTGACATTTTGGCTACGATCTGTTTTAATTCCTCACCGGTTTCGGTATGATAGAACTTGCCGTCATTTTCCTCCACCTTATCTCCTACTACCTTGGCCCCTGCCTGTGTCTCGTAGGCAAATGCAAGGATCATCCCCTGGTTAAAAAGTTTCTTATAGGGTTCATGATGAGAAACAATGCCCAGATCGTAAAGCACTTTATGCCAGAACCGGCTATACAACAAGTGTAGAACCGCATGTTCTGCTCCGCCTATGTAAAGGTCAACAGGCATCCAGTATTTTTCTTTTTCAGGATCGAAAATTTGCTCATCATTTTGTGGATCAATGTATCTCAAATAATACCAGCACGAACCGGCCCATTGAGGCATGGTATTGGTTTCACGCCTACCCTTCCTCCCATTCTTATCTCTTACTTCTAACCATTTGTGGGCATTTGCAAGAGGAGATTCTCCGTTTTCACCAGGTTCAAATTTTTCAAGTTCGGGCAATTCCAGCGGAAGTTCTTCCTCATCCAGTAAAGAGATCTCACCATCTTCCCAGTGAATTACAGGAAATGGCTCACCCCAGTATCGCTGCCGGCTAAAAAGCCAATCTCTTAATTTGTAATTCACCTTTGCTTCACCAAGTTCATTCTTCTCCAACCAATTTATAACTTTACTGATGCCTTTTTCTTTACTCAAGCCATCAATGCGTAAGCCGGTTTTATCATCAGATGAACGGATGTATTTCCCGTCTTCCGTCCAGCATGCCTTCCCTAAAAGTATCTTTTCCCGCAATTTATCATCTTTTGTATCCGGATCCATGATACAATTAACAGGCAACTTAAATTTTTCAGCAAACTCAAAATCACGCTCGTCGTGTGCAGGAACAGCCATGATTGCCCCGGTACCATATCCGGTCATTACATAATCGGCAATCCAGATAGGAATTCTTTTATTGTTCACAGGATTGATAGCATAACTACCTGTGAATACTCCAGTCTTTTCCTTTGATAGATCGGTCCTGTCCAGATCTGACTTTAAATTCGCGGCTTTAATATAGTCCTCCACCTTCTCCTGCATTTCAGAAGTGGTGAGTTCATGCGTTAGCCTGTGTTCCGGAGCAATTACCATATAGGTAGCGCCAAACAGTGTATCAGGTCGAGTAGTGAAAACCCTGAGTTTATCATCCATGCCTTCAATGGCGAAATCAACCTCCGCTCCGGTTGATTTCCCTATCCAGTTACGTTGCATATCCTTTACCCCTTCCGGCCAGTCCAGTTCTTCAATTCCCTGCAATAATCGTTCAGCATAAAGAGGAATCCTGAGCATCCACTGTTTAAGATTCTTTTTTTCTACCGGATTTCCACATTTTTCATGAGTTCCATCGGTGAGAACTTCTTCATTGGCACATACTATCTTACAGCTAGGACACCACCACACCTGGGCATTGTCATAATATGCAAGACGCCTTTCATCAATGTATTGTTGTACCGCAACTTTCCCTTTCTGTTTAATTTCCCCGGGCACCTCGAGTTCCTCTACAGGCCTTCCTCTATCGTGCTTTTCATCATACCAAGTATTATAGAGCCTGGTGAAAATCCACTGTGTCCATTTAAAATAATGAGGATCGGTTGTATTGATTTCCCGGTCCCAGTCGTAACTCAATCCCAATTCTTTGATCTGTCTTCGAAAGGTGTCACAATTTCTATTGGTAGTTACAGCAGGATGGGTACCCGTCTGAATAGCATATTGCTCGGCCGGAAGTCCAAATGCATCCCAGCCTATAGGATGAAGGACATTGAAGCCATTCATTCTCTTATATCTGCTAATGATATCGGTAGCCGTATATCCCTCCGGGTGCCCCACATGAAGTCCCGCTCCGGATGGATATGGAAACATATCGAGTATATAATATTTATTAGGATTGGAGAAATCATCCTCCGTCCTGAAAGTTTTATTCTCTTCCCAGTATTTTTGCCATCTTTTTTCTATTTCTGTGAAATTATAGTCCATCATTTAATGAATATTTGTCATAAAAATATTGAATGTGCGAAAATATGAAAAGTTTGGGAGAAAATAGAGAATGTGGGGGTGGAGAATGTGGTAAAGATAATGAGGAAATGGAAAAGACTATTATTGCAACCGGTCATCGGGCGTTGGTTGGTGAGCGGCGGTTACTGAGCGACAGTCGAACTAAGTCGAGATGAGGAAGGAGAAATGAAGAGCGGGGAATTTGCATCTTTATTTTTCGAAATATTTCTTTAAATTTGTGCCTCCAATCCATGGCCCCATAGTTCAACGGATAGAATACAAGATTCCGGTTCTTGCGATCTGGGTTCGAATCCCGGTGGGGTCACTAATCAGTTTTGAGAGTGAGAGTGAGAGCGAGGACTCCGTATTGAGTCTGTTGCACTCTCAAAACTGATTC
>CAZGTU010000115.1:0-2571 GCA_964528675.1 uncultured Bacteroidaceae bacterium | reverse complement strand
AAAAAAAAGAGACCGACATCACGTCTGGTCCCTTTTCTTATTTACAAGCCCTAAGTGAAAGATTCTTTATCTGATTTTTAGTTTTCGCGTTTTTACGATTCCATCATACATAATTTTCGCAATATATACCCCATTCGATTTGTTGGATAATAAAAAATCGGCGCCCGCATTATTATTACCTGATAAATAATGTCTTTCGGCTACTAAATCACCATCGCTACTATAAATTTTAATTTCCATAATGTGATAATTTTAAAATTCAAAAGACATTATTTGTTTTACTTTTCTGGTATAAAATTACAATACCTCAAAACATGAATGGAATTTTTTCAATGATATATCTTAAGCAAGAAAGTGATTTAGCTCACCAATATTTTTTCTCTATTTTAAAAAAATGAAACATGAACCCGCCACCGCGGGTCCATGTTTCTGTGATTCAGCCATACATCACGGAAATTTACTTGTAAAGATCATCTGTTTCTAACCAATGAAAAAATATTCCCATCAATTACAATTCAAAGTAAAGCATTTTGAAAGTCCGATATGGATATTTTAAGGTGATATAAATCACAGAAAAAAAGTGATATTCATCACCAATATCATATGCTTAATCAATCAATTGGTCTTTTTTTTTTGATCACATAATAAGCTCTGATCAATTTTTCTATATTTGTTTTTTTAAACTTTTGACATAATGATTAAAATATCCGCTGTTGTTTGTGTTTATAATGAAGAACTTAACATTAAGCCCCTTGTGGAAAAAATAACGGAAGCATTATCCGATCTTGATTATGAAATAATTTATGTAGACGATGGATCGACCGATAATACCGTAAAAGAGATCCGAAAGCTTAATCACCCCAGGCTTAGCCTTGTAGAATTCAGAAGAAATTTTGGTCAGAGCCCAGCAATGGCAGCCGGCATACAACAGGCTGTAGGTGAATATATTGTTCTGCTGGACGGGGATCTTCAAAATGATCCCTCTGATATTCCAATGATGTTAGAAAAAGCCGAGAAGGAAGACTGGGATGTAGTGGCCGGGTTGAGGAAAAACAGGAAAGACGGAATGTTTCTGAGGAAAATACCAAGCTGGATTGCCAACTCAATTATAAGAAGGACAACCAATGTCAGAATTAAGGATTATGGTTGTACTCTTAAAGTTTTTAAAAGTGATGTTGCCAAGGACCTGGGGTTATACGGTGAACTGCACCGTTTTATACCTGTGCTTGCGAGTCTCGATGGCGCCAGCATCACCCAGGTAGAAGTTAAACATCACCCCAGGATACATGGAAAAGCAAAATACGGAATGGGCAGAACATTCAAGGTAGTGGCAGACCTCTTGCTAATGTTATTCTTCAAAAGGTATCTTCCCAAACCCATGCATTTATTTGGCACATGGGGCATCTTAATAACAGCAATCGGGTTGCTTATTAATCTATATCTTCTTGTACTGAAATTACTTGGAAATGACATATGGGGTAAACCCCTCCTACTACTGGGTATTCTGCTTGTTATTGCAGGTTTTCAGTTAATCACAATTGGAATAATTGCAGAATTACTCATGAGAATCTATTATGAATCTCAAAATAAGACTCCCTATAGAATAAAAAGAATCCTAAGAAGTGAAGTTCAAGATCAGTAAGCCGGTAAAGACTGCATTTAAGATAGTTTTATCTTTCGGGGCCCTGTTTTTCGTATTTAGCAAAATAGAATTCCAGGAGGTTCTGGCCATCTATAAAAGCTCGGATGTAGTTTTTCTTTTAATTGCAGTTATTCTTTTTGCAGCTTCAAAGTTTTTTGCCGCTATACGACTCAACCGGTTTTTCGGGGCTATCGATATTTTTCTCAACGAGATTTACAATGTCAGGCTATATCTGCTGGGAATGTTTTATAATCTGTTTTTACCCGGAGGAATTGGAGGTGATGGATATAAGATTTTTTTATTAAATAAAAAACACCCGGTAAAAGCAAGTAAAATATTCTGGGCTGTTTTTCATGACCGGTTAAACGGTGTCCTTGCACTTTTTTGCCTTGCCGTTTGTTTAAGTCTGTTTATAAACATCCCTTTGCCTTTTCAATACAAGACATGGATATGGATACTTATTCCGCTTTCCATATTAACGCTTTACATGATCATCCGGCAATTTTTTTCTTACTTCAAAAAAATATATTTAAAAGCAACCTCATATTCATTTCTTGTACAGATCATTCAAACTTTATGTGCCTATGTAATTTTCCTTGCCATAGGGGGAAGCAAGAACGAAACGGGATATCTGTTCATTTTCCTGATTTCTTCCATTGTCGCCATGCTTCCCATAACAATCGGAGGAATCGGATCGCGTGAAATAGCTTTTCTTTACGGGTCAAAGCTCATGGGCCTGGACGAAAATCTCAGCATTGCCCTGAGCTTGATGTTCTATATAATTACTGCCTTTGTTTCTTTCTGGGGTATTTATTTCAGTGTAAAAGGTGTAGGAGAAAGTATTATCAGAACTGATGTTCTTCCTGACGAAAAAATATAAGGGTTTAGTTTAATGAAAAAAAGCCGATTCAATGCATTGATTGAACCGG
>CAZGTU010000114.1:0-13452 GCA_964528675.1 uncultured Bacteroidaceae bacterium | reverse complement strand
ACAGGATGAGAGCAGCAGCATGGCTCTTCAGGTATACAGGGAAAGAAGAATATCATAAGCAATTTCTTGCTGATTATAAAAATGGTGTCAAGGATGAATTCGCGTTTTATTCCTATATGCTGAACCGGCACCCGGATGTAAATGCCACTATTCAGAATGAGTTAAAATTTGATATGTATACCATTGCAAACAAGAGACTGGAAGCGGGCAAGAAAAGGGCTGAGCGCTGGGCCAACTTCGATATGCATGGCTTCCACAGGGTTGGCGGTGCGTCTACTCCTTACATCTTCCCCCTGATATTTACCTATGAATTTACCGGAATACAGGAATATCTTGATTATGCCTATACCACTGCCGATTATTTTATGGGAGGAAATCCGATTAATAAAGCCTATGTTACAGGCCTCGGGGAAAGTCATACTGAAAGCCTGCTTCATCTCGAAAGCTGGTTTGACGGAGTGGATCCTATGGTTCCCGGAATTGTTCCTTATGGCCTCCACACATACGGAAAATGGATGGACAACGGAAGCGGCAATGTCTACCAGCCTCTCGGGAATTTCGAATCATGTTATCCCTCATGGCAGGAATGGCCTTCACACGAAATATGGTTTGAAAACCGCTATCTCATCATCCAGAATGAGTTCACGGTTCAGCAAACCCAGGGGCCGGCAACTGCTGCCTATGCATACCTTACAGCTCCAATACATCCCGACGGGATTTCAGTAGAAAGCCTAAGCATAAATTACGATAGCCTTGACCTGTTTACCGGGACTACTTTCAGATTGATAGCTTCTGTTTCCCCCTATGATGCTGCAAATAAGAAACTGACATGGAGTTCAGGGGATGAAAGTATAATAAAAGTAAATGACGGGGTGATTGATATATTAAAAGAAGGAAAAGCATATGTTTATATCGAGTCGGAGGATGGTGGATACAGAGATTCCTGCCTGGTAAGAGCCGTAGATTATATTGAACTCACAGGAATAAACATTATAGAAGAAGATCTTGAATTAATTGAAGGACAAGCTGATACTCTACACGTTGAAATAATCCCTGAAAATGCTACTTACGGAGGTTTTTCAATATCTGTAGAAGATACGGCGGTTGCTTCAATTAATGAGGACCTTATTCTCACGGCAAACAAACCCGGATCCACCATCATCCGGGCCGTTTCAAATGAAGGAGGATTAAGTGATGAAGTGAATCTAACCGTTTTGAAAGACAGGACCGGCAGGGAAAAATATTCTGGTCAGCAGGACCTCAGGATCTGGCCCAATCCATGCCGGGGCATTTTTTTTGTGGAATCGTCTGATCCCTTCACTTCAAGCCTGAATGTAAAATTAAATACACCCGATGGAAGGGTTTTTATTAACAAACAATATGATGCCCAGGGGCAAAAGAAAATCACTATTAACTGCAATTCACTCCCGGCAGGGCTTTATTTTGTGAATATCTCTCAAAAGGATGGAAATGGTTATCAGGAGAAAAAAATAATACTTCGATAAGCTCAGTAAAGGCGCCAACGCCACCGCTAACGTCTCTGCAGAGCTTCTATGCTCGCGGAAAACTTCGCGGCAGGCGGACGAAAAAAACTTTAACATTTGAAAAAGCGTAGAATATGAATTGACTTTTTACACTTAAAAGGAGAGAGGTTTCTCACCCCTGCGTTTGGCAATTAGGAATATAATAAACCAATGTTATTTTCATGCCAAACGAGGGGATTCGAAATGACAGAGTAGCGAAGGGTATCCGTTTTTCTGTCTGTAGTCTTTTTTAAGGAAAAATAATCCGGATCCACCGTTTTGGGACTACCCACTACTCCCATACCCTCAACGGCACTCCCCCATACTCCGCTCCCACATCCCTCGGTTCACAAAACCACACCAGTTTTCCAATGCGGTTTAATGTTGGTGGAAGTTCTTCCACATAGGGATAGGTTTCCATGAAGAAATTGATCATCACATCCTGCAATTCTCTTAGCTTTTCTTCATATTCCGGTTTATAGGCAAGATTGGTGGTCTCTCTGGGATCCTGTTCCAGATCATACAGCCTGTGGTAAATTCCTGAGGGACCGTATCCGGTTGCATAACCCTGTCCCAGATCCCGCTTGCCTGTGGTAAAGATATATTTCCATTTTTTCGATGCGACCATGGCCTTGTTATCCTCAAGAAATTCAGAAAATGCATATTTCTGTTCTTCATATTCACCTCCTGTTATAAGAGAATAAAAGCTCTTGCCCTCGGCTTCTTCCATTTCGGGAACACCAAGAGCTTCGCAAATGGTAGGGGCTACATCGATAAACTCCACCACTTCATCAAATGCTTTGTCTTCATCAATGGTTTTACCCCGTAAAATGAGAGGTGCTTTTACCGACTCCTCCCACATGGTATGTTTTTCAAAACGTTTATGATCATAAAGCAGGTAACCCTGATCTCCAAGGTAAACAATAAGCGTTTCATCATAAATTCCCTGGTCTTTCAATGCCTGTATTACAAGGCCCACATTTTTATCCATATACTCAACCGAGGTGTAATACGATGCCTTCACGCCTTTCTTTTGCTCCCTGGTAAAGCCCCTGAATCTTTCCGGTATCCAGCGGTCATCCTCCGGGCTGCCTTCAGGAAGTGTCATGTCTTCAGGATCATAGCTGTCACTATATTCAATGGGAAAATCAAAGGGGGCATGGGGTTCATGAAAGGCCAGCCAGAGAAGGAACCTGCCATCCTTGTTTTTATCCATAAAATTTATAGATTGTCTGGCCAGAAAAGTTCCCTGGCAATATTCATCATAACAAGCCTGGGGCAATACCAGTGGATTCATTTGCTCAATGTTTTTCGGCAAGCCTGTATCATCTCCATACGTCATTATATTTTCGGGAATTTCAGGTTGATCTGCCTGCTCAAGCCATTTTTTGTACTCCGCATTATCGATAAGCGTATCAAAACCGAATTTCGGAAGTTTCCCGTCATATAATTCCCACCATATGAAAGAATTGAAATGAGCTTTTCCCATCAAAGCCGTGGCAAATCCTTCATCCTTCAAATGCTCGGCAAGAGTGGTGTTTATTTCATCATTAAAAGGGGTGAAAAGAAGATTCACTCCGGTTTGATGCGGGTATTTGCCGGTAAGTAAGGATTGTCTGGATGCACTGCAAAGAGGACTGGAGGAATAGGCATTGGTAAACCTTACGCCTTCCTGTGCCAGTTCATCCAGGTTGGGTGTTTGGATCTGTTCATTTCCGTATGCTCCAAGCACGGTATAAGCATGATCATCTCCCACGATGACCACAACGTTCTTATAGCTTTGAAATTCTTTGTCCTCAACCGGCCGGTCACATCCGGTTAATAATCCAATCACTGAAAAATAGCTTAAAATTCTGCCTTTTGTAATCACTGTTTTCATTTATTAATTGAAGAAAATTCCTTAAATATATATTCTATTCAAACAATAAAGAAACAATTTGAATTAGTTTTGAAGTCGGTTTTGGGTGGGGTCAGCCCTTGCTAAAGCAAACAATTTTGAATATTTACAGTTTATAACATCAAAAACGTATCAATTGCGCCGCGAAGCTCTAACGTTTCCGCCACAGATAGGCGGAGACTCTAACGGCCGCCGCCCACGGGCGGACTCTACCGACCCGTTCCCGGCGGGTCTCTAACCATCTTCTACTGTCTCCGCTCCAACTGCATTCTCGAAGGCAGCATCCCATATTTCTCCTCAAAACATTTTGAAAAATACCCGGGAGTATTGAATCCGCATTTAGTAGCAACTTCGTTAATATTAAACTCGCTTGTCATAAGATAATGATGGGCTTTTTTCAGTCGGATATCTTTAATGAAGTCATTTACAGGAACTGAAGTGAACTGGGCAAATTTTCTGTATAATTGAGTTCTGGAAATGTAAAGTGCCCCGGCAAGTGAGTTAACATTGAATTCAGGATTATCCAGGTTTTCGATTATAATATCCACTACTCTGTCGAGGAAACTATTCTGGTTCTTTCTTGCTATTTCTCCTGAATGATGATTTAAATATTCATTTGCGAGTTTTCTTTCTGCCTTTCTTCGTGTATCATAAAGATTTCCAATCTTGAGTTTTAAACTTTCGATCGAAAAAGGCTTGGGTATGAAATCATCAGCTCCCTTTATAAAACCTTCCAATTCAGTTTCTTCTGTATTTTTTGCCGTTAAAAGGATAAATGGAATAAAATCAGTTCGGGCATCATGTTTCACTTTTTCACAGAATTGAAGTCCTGTCATTAAAGGCATCATCACATCCGATACAATTATGTCAGGACTGAGTTCAACGGCTTTTTCATACCCTTCCTGTCCGTTATATGCTGTCAGTACATTAAAGTCATCAGCACATTGATCTTTTACAAGTCCACATAATTCCCGGTTATCATCAACAAAAAGTAATACCGGTAAATCCTTTATAGAAGAATTCGTTTCGACGCCATTCTTTTCACCCGGGTTTTCGGTTAATCTGATGGTATCTTTAATCTGGTCACCGTCCCAGGCAGCACCTTCAGAAATTTCTTGTTCTTTAAAATGCATTCTTTCAACGGGAATCGTAATAATAAATTCTGAACCTTTCCCGGGTTCACTCATCAGATCAATACTTCCCCTGTAAATATGAACCAACTGCTTAACAAGTGCCAGACCTATACCGGTACCGGGGATATTTCCTGTTTCTCCGCTTTCTTCCCTGTAGAACCTGGAAAATATCTTTTGTTGCGCACCCTTTTCTATCCCGGGACCATTATCTTTTACAGAAATTTTCAAATACCCTTCAGATTTAAGCCTCCGTGTTGAGATTATCACCTCTCCTCCTGAGGGGGTAAATTTGAATGCATTGGACAGAAGATTATAAAGAATTTTTTCCAGCTTATCCCAATCGGCAAAACATTCTTCCGCGCATGCTTCAATATTTTTTTTATAAGAGATATGGATTGAATCAGCCCTCATTAAAAATCCATCGCTGACCGAATTTAGAAATTCATTCAGATCTCCCTTGCTAACATTTAACTTCATAAAACCCGATTCTATCTTTGTAAGATCCAGCAACTGGTCAATGAGGCGTTGAAGTCGAAGTGTGTTTTTCCTGGCAATGAAGGAAGGCCGGACTTTAGATGGCTTTTCATCCTTATCCTGTCCTATCTCATTCAGCGAATTAAGAATGAGAGTCAGAGGTGTTCTGAACTCATGGGAAATATTGGCAAAAAAACTTGATTTTAAGCGGTTCATTTCTCTTAATTCCTCTGCCTGCTTCTTTATTTCGTGTTGTTGTTCCTCCAATTTTTTATTAATCTCTGAAAGCTGTATAGCCTGCATTTCAATGGCTGACTTTTGTTTTTCAAGTATCTGGTTCTTCGATTCTACATTCTCTTTCTCATGCTGCAATTCCTCGGTTCGTCTGGCCACCAGCCTGGCAAGTTCTTCTTTCTGCCTTTTTATTGAGCGTGTTCTGAGATTAATAAAAAAGAATATTCCGGATAAAATAAAAACCATCAATCCCACCCTGAAAAGAAAAGTATCCCAGAAAGGAGGTGTAATGACCAATGCAAGGCTGTCCCCTACATTATTCCAGTAGTTATCATTATTGGAGGCCCTTACCCTGAAAGTGTATTCCCCCGGGGGCAGGTTATTATAGTCCACCTGAGTTTTATCCTGTGTGCGGGTCCATGTTTCATCAAAACCCTCCAGTTTGTATTCAAACCGGTTTTTATCAGGGTCATAATAATCCAGACTTGCAAAACTGAAGGAAACATTGTTCCTGTTGTATGGAAGTTGAATATTTCTTTTTAAAAAATCATCGGCAAATTCTTCATCTCTGGTCACTTCCTTTCCTGAGAGAAAAAAACTAATAATATAAACAGGTGGTGATTGAATGTTATCTTCGATCTCTCCCGGATAAAAAGATACGAATCCACGATAGGATCCGAATAAAATCTCTCCGTCATCTGCAATGTAATGACATCCGGGTATGAATGAACTGGTTCCCAGGCCGTCTGATTTTCGGTATGATTTCAGTTTCTCCTCTTTTATTTCATATTCATAAAGGCCTTTATTTGCTGAAATCCAGATGTTCCCATAGCGATCCTCGATAATTCCGGAAATCATTTCCCCTGCAATTGTTTCTTCATTAAACACTGAAATCTCGAAATTCTCCGTATCCAGAATATTTATTCCACGTGAAGTTGCTATCCATAGTTTACCGGTTCTGGTGAGGCACAGAGAAGTTATCGAGTTACTTAAAAGGGAATTGGAATCATTCGGATCATATAAAAACCTCAAGGCGGTATCAGCCTCCGGATCAAAGTAATTCAAACCATTTTCTATGGTTCCGACCCATACCATCCCTCTGGCATCCTCCAGAACAGGGCCAATGAAATTACCCGAAAGACTATTTTTCCTTCCGGGTTGATGTATATAGCTTTTAGAAGTATTAGTATTGAGATTGATTCGCAACAGGCCTGATCCCCCTGTTCCACACCATAATGTATTTTGCCTGCCCATTTCAAGATACCATATGTCGGTTTCAGAATACGAGGCAAGATCCTGGGAACCCGTTATGATATTTTCAAACTTTCCGGAAGAAACATCGAAATGATTGATACCTCCTTTATCGGTGGCAATCCAGAAATCCCCGTTCTCGTCTTTCTGTATGCCAGAAACAAAATCATTACTCAATGAATTAGGGTTGCCCGGATCATGCGAAAATCTTCTGGTTTCACCACTTGATTTATTATAGGAATACAGGCCCGATTCAGTTCCGAACCAGATAGTGTTACCGGATTTAAAAACACTGAAAACCCGCAAATCACCGGTATAATTCGATTTTAACCGATAGGAAGTAAAAGCCTTCCTGCGGGGGGCAAGTTTCGATATGGTTCCTGAATGATGACCCAGCCACAGTATGTTTCGGTCATCCTTGTAAACATTCCGAATATAGTTGCTTTGAATGGTTCCCGGATCATTAACATCCTGGTAATGGGATTGGATTATTCCTTTTTCAGGATCAATTACATGGAGTCCGTATCGGGTTCCTGCGTATATCAATCCTTCAGGAGAAAGCTCCACGGTTTCCACTACATTTTTTTCAAATCCTTCAATGGGTGAAAAATCGAAGATAAAGGTTTCAATCTCGTCATTTGTGGGATTATATTTTATTAAACCCCGGTTTGAACCAATCCACAGATTTTGATCCTGATCAGAACAAATTGAATTCAACTGATTCCAGCTTACTTTATTCGCATCAGCAAACTTTAAGCCCGCTCTTCTGAAACTTTGTTGATGCTTATTATATATAAATAAACCATCATGGGTGGCTACCCATAGTTCTTCCTCCCCTTTTGGGAAAAACGATGTTACCGTTTTGTTTTCTGCAGGTAGTTCTTCATCATCATAGAAATGATTCTTTTTATTTGTTGCAGGATCAAAAACAAGCATTCCGGCACCCCAGTATCCCCCATATACAATTCCATTTTCATCAACATAAATTTCTCCCCTGAAAATATTACCAATAGAAGGATCTATAGTAAGAGGAGTATTATGGTTTGTAAACTCGAGGGTTTTTAGATTCAAACGACTAATATCCTCTTTTGTCAGTATCCAGAGATCATCATCATTCCCGGGTTCAATTGCTAAAATCAAATCAGAACTCAGTCCCCTGGTGCCGCCGGTATTTCTTTTAAAAGACAAGAATTCCCTTCCATCATACCTGAACAATCCCTCTTTGGTTGCAAACCACATGAATCCTCGCTCATCTTTATAAATATCCTCAACAGAATAATTATCATCTTCATCCTCAAAATAGATGCGATCGAATATTACCTCCTCCCTGCTCACCTCAATCACAGGAGATTCCTTTTTCTGGCCCGCTGAAATGCCTGATAACACAAGGCTAAGCAATAAACTGATTGCAAATATGCAGTGAGATTTAATCATGATACAATATTACACAGGGAATTGGAATAAAAAAAATTGGGGAGGGGGGGAGTGTGGAGTGTGGAGTGTGGAGTGTGGGGTTTGGGAGTTGGGAGTTGGAAGAGGTTTCGGGTTGGAAGAGGTTTGAAGGTTTCAGGAGGTTCAGGATTTCAGGGTTTCAGAGTTCCTTTTGAAGATGGAGAGAGTGGGGATTGGGATGAATTGTAGAGACGCGATTTATTGTGTCTCAGAGACCGGGTCATAGTTTTATTATAGTGAAAGCATTTATTATCCATCCGAAAGAGATTTATTACCCGTTCGATAAGGGGGTAAATACCCGTCTGGAAGGGGTTTAATACCAGTTCGGAAGGGGTAATAAACATGTCTGGAAGGGGAAAACTGTTCATGACACAATATTTGAATAATCAGGAATGATTTTTCAATCCCCTCTCCCCCATCCGCCTTAGATTTATATCCCAAAAATTGACTGTTTTGACAAAAAGCTCTAAAAACAAAAGTAAAGATCCTTATTCCGAATATTCTAAAAAAAATGATTTTTTAAAAGGGGTTGAGATACTGGTGATCGTGCTGGTAACACTTGCTCTTATAACATTGATATTTATTTAAACAATTTCTCGTATGATACATTTATTTCAAAAATTATTGACGCTGATCATCCTGACCTCAGCATTGTCTTTAAATGCTATAGCCCAGGAAAGAACAGTTACAGGAAAAGTAAGGGATGCAGAGGATGGAAGTCCGCTGATCGGTGCAACCATAGTGGTTAAGGGAACCACAACCGGCACCGTTACAGGACTGGACGGATCCTATTCTATTGAATTGAGCGGAGCAGATGACATCCTTGTTTTTTCTTATGTCGGTTATTTAAATAAGGAAGTGGCTGTTGAGGATCAATCTACTATAGATGTCAGCCTCAGCCAGAACTTAACTGAACTGGAAGAAATTGTGGTAGTCGGTTACGGTGTGCAGAAGAAAGGTGATCTCACCGGTGCAATATCGGTGGTTGATGGTGAAAATCTGACAAAATCCAATCCTGCTTCCGTGGCCACTGCTTTGCAGGGAAGAGCTTCGGGTGTGTCCGTTACAACATCTTCTGGTCAACCGGGAGCTAACACTTCCATCAAGATCCGGGGTATAGGATCGATATCCAACAGTACAGATCCTTTGTTTGTGATCGATGGTGTTCTTACTGACAATAAGTTCGTTATGAATACTCTTAACCCGGAAAACATCGAATCCGTCAGTATCCTGAAGGACGCATCTGCCGCTGCCATTTATGGATCAAGGGGAGCAAACGGTGTAGTAGTAATAACCACTAAAAGAGGAAAATCGGATAAAACAGAGATCAATTTCTCTGCTTATACGGGAATAACACAGATCCCCAGATTCTATGATGTTATGAATGCAGATGAATACTCAGAATTCTCAAAAGCTGCATGGGATGCCTTTCTCGTTGACAATCCGGATGCATCCCGGCCAAGAGTATTTGACGACAGTGTGCAAGCGGTGAATGGGGCTGAGGATAATAACTGGCAGGATCTTATCACTCAGACCGGAGTAAAGCAAAATTACAACCTGGCACTGAGCTCCGGCAGCGAAAAAATGAACTATCTCTTTGGTCTAAATTATTATGATGAAACAGGAGTGCTTATCAATACCGGTTACTCAAGACTCTCTGCCAGGTTTAATTCTGACCTTAAAATCAAGGAATGGCTGAAGATTGGTGAGTCTTTTACTTTCAGTCATAATGCATATGAATACACATCGCACATAGGGGAGAATCCGTGGAGACTGGCAACCATTTCTTCCCCACTAATGCCGGTTTACGAGGAAGACAATATCGGAGGCTATGCCGGTCCTTTTGATTATATAACCGGTCCGAATGATAAATCCAATCCCTTTGCAGAACAGATGTTAAATGAAAACAAGCAGAGGGTCAATCAGATTATCGGAAATATTTTTGCAGAGGTGGATCTTCTACCGGGCCTACAATATAAATTTGATGCTGGTATTACTTACAGAATAGTTAACGGCTACAAATATGCTCCCCAGTATGAACTGGCAAGAGCCTGGAGTAATGCTTCATCGGAACTCGAGGAAAGTTACGGAAAAGGATACAACTTCCAGATCAATAATCTGTTAACCTATACCAACTCTTTCGACAAGCATAATATTACAATCCTTGCCGGACAATCTGCTGAAATCGGTAATTTCCGGAATCTGGGTGTTGTGGGAAAAGAAATTTCATTTGACAAACAGGTGATCTCTCTGGCACAAACCATACCACAGGCCTATGGAACCGAAACCGACGACCGTTTTTCATCCCTATTTGCAAGAACTACATATGATTATAACAGTAAATATCTCCTGACTGCCACTGTCCGTCGAGATGGTTCATCCCGATTTGGTCCGGGCAATAAGTTTGGGGTCTTTCCCTCCTTTTCATTGGGATGGAAGATTAATGAAGACTTTTTTCGGGATGCAGAACAGTTTGATATGCTGAAATTACGAGCCGGATGGGGACAAACCGGTAATGCAAATATCCCGAATCTTTTATATATCGGTAGAATTAATAACCCACTTGAAACGCGTTATCCTTTCGGCCCCGATGAGGTGGTTTATTATGGAGGTACAATAATTCGATCATTCGCAAATCCGAATATCAAATGGGAAGAGGCAGAGATGACGAATGTGGGACTTGATGCAAATTTATTTTCAAATCGCCTGCAATTAACGGCTGAATATTATTACAAGAACCAGGATGGCATGCTTCTGCAACTGGAACAGTATCATTTTATGGGAAGACAGCAGGAATCGGCCCGGCAACCTGTGAATCTCGGGAGAATAATCAACCGTGGTTTTGAATTCAACGCCAGTTACCGTAAAATGGAAGGAGATTTTAATTATTCGGCAAGTGCCAATCTTACGACCATAAAAAATAAGGTAATGGAATTGCCGGATGATGAACCTTTGATCATCGGGAATACAATCACCCAGGAAGGCCATACCATTGGCAGTTTTTATGGCTGGGTTGCAGAAAGGATTATTCAGGAAGATGATTTTGATGAGGAAGGAAATTATCTACATGCAGAACAAAACGGGACTATTTCACCGGGAGACATCAAGTTCAAGGACATGAACCGGGATGGTCGTATTAACACCGACGATCAGACAATTATAGGTAAACCTGTTCCTGATCTTGTTTATGGTTTGAATGTGGATCTGTATTACAAGAATTTTGACTTCAACATTTTCTTTGAAGGAGTCTACGGGAATGAAATTTACAACTCAAGACGGTCAGAGATCGGACTTGCCACCGAACCTGCCACCAAGAACTGGAACCGGCTGAGGGAGGTGCTGGACTATTGGACCCCCGAGAATCCTTCCACCACAATGACAAGAGCTTCTGTTGCGGATGTGAATGATAACGCAAGAATGTCAACCTGGTTTGTCGAAGATGGTTCTTATTTGAGGATGAAAAATATACAGCTTGGCTATACCCTGCCTGCTGAGACTATACCATCTATTTTAAATCTGAGAATATATGTTTCTGCAGCAAATCTTGTGACAATTACCGGCTATTCCGGACTTGATCCTGAAATTAACAGTGATTCTCCCACATCCAGTGGATTTGACAGTGGGAATTATCCAATTCCCAGAACATATCTTGCGGGTATACAGATTAAATTTTAAAACAATATGAAAATGAAAAATATTAAAAAATTCATAGTAATTTTTATCGCCATAAGTCTTTCAGGCTGTGGAGAAGATTTTCTCGAGGTTGAACTGAAAAATGATCTGGGCGTAGATTCATTCTACGAAACCCGGGAAGATGCATTGAAGGCTATCACCTCCTGTTATGACCCCTTAAAAGGGAGAGGATTTTTTGCCCAGAATTACCAGTATATCATGTACGCCCTTAGCGATAGAATGATCAATGAGAATTCCTCCATGAATGAATATTCATTTACGGCTAACAATACTTACACAGGTGGTGATAATCTGAATTTCAGTGTATGGGATTTTCTTTACAGGGGTGTATTCCGCACAAATCTGGCATTGCAACATATTCCTGACATAGAAATTGATAATGAAGATCCGGCAGGCTACCCCCTTAAGGAAAGAATGTTAGGTGAAGCCCGTTTCTTAAGGGCAATGTATTACTTCTATCTAAGGGTACACTTCTACCAGCCTATTCTTCTTAAAGAACCGGCCTTTGATCTCTCCTACCCTTATACCAATGCAGATCCTGACACTGTATGGGCCTTTATTGAACGAGATCTTGAATACGCCATGGAACATCTTCCGGAAAAAAGTGAATATGCAGAAAGCGATCTGGGAAGAGCAACCAGGGGAGCGGCAAAATCTCTTCTCGGGAAATCATACCTGTACCAACAAAAGTTTGCTGAAGCCAGGGATATATTGGAGGAAGTAATTAATTCAGGAGAGTACACTCTTTCTCAGCCACAGGGTACAGACTCCACTGATTATGTATACGCCTATCTTGCAAACTTTTCATACCGTGATCTACCGGGTCAATCGGTAACATATGAAGCAGAACATAATTCCGAATCCATTTTTGAGATCAATAATACTGATAAAACAGAGAACATAATTAATGAATGGAATCCCGGCCTTCAATCGGATGGAACCAATTTCACTGCCTGGTTCGGTGCTGCAGGCTTTAAGAATGTCGTACCCACCACGGAAATGTTTAAGCTTTATGAACAAACTCCATCAGGTCATCCCTGTGATTATGATCCAAGGAGAGCTGCTTCTATTTTTGTTGAAGGGGATGAAATGGAGAGCTGGAATCCTGACAATCCCTTTTATGAAGTTCCTTTTGATCCCAATTCACATACAAACACAGGAATTACACAGGGTTATGGTTTGAAAAAGTGGCTCTATCCAAATCACTACTCTCCTTCCTATGGGGTATTCCTTGACCCGACCAACTGGAGGATCATCCGCTACTCTGATGTACTTTTAATGTACGCCGAAGCTACATATCATGCAGGAGGAGGTGATGGCCTCGGTGCTCTCAACCAGGTACGCCGGAGAGCAGGGCTCGAACCAGTTGATGCTCTTAGCCCGGAAACCATTATGCATGAAAGAGATGTTGAGCTCTTTGCAGAGTGTGTCCGCTATCTCGACCTGGTAAGATGGCTTCAGCTTCCTGAGCCATGGGTTACAGCAGAAGAAATTCACCCGAATTTCCAGGCAGGTAAACATGAATACTGGCCAATTCCGCAAAAGGATGTGGTTAGGTTGAAGGGATCGTTGAAGCAGAATCCGGGATGGTGAGGGGGGGATGGACTATAGACCATGGACCATAGACCATACCTGCCCGCCGACGCGAAGGCCAGCGAAATGGCAGGCGGGGACCATGGAAAGAAAACGTGAACGGTGAACGGTTTATGGATTTATGGGTTTATGGTTTAAGAGTTTAAAGGTTGAGCCCACTCCGAAAAGGGGCTTTTTATAAAAGTCTATATTTTCCAGTAAT
>CAZGTU010000113.1:0-13503 GCA_964528675.1 uncultured Bacteroidaceae bacterium | reverse complement strand
GGTAGGGATCAAAATACACAGTTTGGTGGTAACACTCTTAAACCATGTTATAAAAAGAACGGCCGAGACATCAAAATGAAGCTTATCAGATTTACTGAGATGTATATTGATGATAAAATTTTTGGGATAATTCTCACCGATGCGAGCCAGCCGATCTGTCTGTTTGGCGATTAGTTTTTTAATAACTTTTCTGTCGTCTTTACTTTCAATACATTTAAGATTATTGATCCTGTATTTCATGGTAAAAAGGTTTTAGAGTTATTTGATGATTAGCCAGACCTCAATTCAATATTTTCAAAGATTATACCATCATTCATATTCCCATTTTTCTTATTTTCCATTTTTATTTTTTGTTCAGGTTATCCGTATTTTCAATGTTTTAAAGTGTCAATTTGTCATGCCGATCTGGTTATACCAGGCCACTATGTCAGTTCTTGAAACTTTTGAGTCAATTATCTTATTACTATTTTTATCATTGATTTTCAGAGTATTAATGTTTTTGTTCAGTTTACATCCATCGTCCATGGCATAGGATTTGAAAAATTCCCTGATGAAAGCGAAAATAATCAGATGTCTAACTTAAAAAAATGGAGGATATAGCTATGACACTCGCAAGATTATCAGACAGCATGTTTCCATCATTTCCTTCATTTATCGACAGATTTTTTGAAGGAGATCTGATGGACTGGAATAACAGAAACTTTGCAGGAAGTAATTCAACAATGCCTGCAGTGAATGTTAAGGAAAATGATAACGAATATCAGATTGAAGTTGCAGCCCCAGGCATGAAGAGAGACGATTTTAAATTGAACTACGACAATGGCAGGCTGACAATTTCATCTGAGAGAAAAGATGAAAAAGAAGAAAAAGACGGAGAAAAAGTCACCCGTCGTGAGTTCAGTTATCAAAGTTTCCAGCGTTCTTTCAATGTTCCTGAAGAAATGGTGAACATTGATAAGATTTCTGCCAGGTACAAGGATGGTATACTGCACATCAGTTTACCCAAAACTGAAGAAGTAAAACCAAAACCTGCAAAAGAGATTAAGATCTCATAAAGGTTCCGGGGCAGGTCCTTCACCCCTGCCCTTTATTCTTCTTATTTTCCATGATTAATAAATTATAAATGAGGAGGATATGCCATGAAAACACTGACGAATTACAATCATATCAGCAATCATTTCAATCCGTTTTTTGGTCTGGATCTGTTTGATCCCTTTACTTTTTCCTTTACTCCGTCAATCGATGAATCGGTAAAGGAAAAGCCGGTTGAATATATACTCGAGTATTCCATACCGGGAATAAAAAAACGAAATTTAAAAACGAGGATTGAAAACAATCATCTGATCATTGAAGGGAAAGAACGAACATCCTCGAAAAAACTTTTCGGAAAAGAAAGGACAGTATCTGAATCATCATTTTACAGAACTTTTCTTTTAAGTGAAGATATGGATACAGACAGAATAAAAGCAAAACTTACAAAGGGAGTTTTGAAGATCAACATTCCAAAAAAGAAAGAATTCATAAATTACAGGGAGATTCCGGTATCAGGAAATGATAGTATTGAGGAAGCGAAGATAGCAGATTCAAAGAATGGATTGATATCAGGTTTTAGGAAAAAAATTAATTCCCTTTTGAAAAGAGCTGCATGAAAAGACTTTTTTGATCATGCAGCTTTTTCTGAAACCTAAGGATCATCAATATCCATATGTTTTTTTCTAAACCTTTTGCCTGTATTCGTTTATCAGGCCAGGTGAAAAAAGAAAGGAGGAAAAAATGAAAAAGTTCGGATATCTCATAATAGCAGCAGTTATTGGCAGTGCTCTTACAACAGGAGTTTACAGTCTTTTCGGGCCTGGATTCGATGAAAGAGTGCAAATTGAGCATATTTCCGACACTCCTGTTGTAGGGGCTGCCTATACAGTAAATGAAGATGGAGATATAGTTCCGCTTGAATTTACTGATGTTGCAAAAAAGGTTATGCCTGCAGTTGTTCATATTAAATCAACACAATTGCAAAATATTCCTAATTATCAGTATCGACAATATCCCGATCCTTTCAGGGAATTTTTTGATGACGATCTATTCAGGCATTTTTTCGGACCTCATTTCAGGTTTGAATCACCCCAGCCACAGCAAAGGCCCAGAGGTCCGCAGGCAAGAGTGGGCACCGGCTCTGGGGTAATCATCAGTACCGACGGCTACATTGTCACAAACAATCATGTTATAGATAATGCTGATGATATTGAAGTTACGCTTGATGATAACAGAGTTTTCAAAGCCAAGGTAATAGGTACCGATCGTTCTACCGATCTGGCCCTTTTACAGATCAAGGCCAAAGACCTGCCATCCATTCCTCTCACCGATTCGGATAAAGTGGAAATTGGCGAGTGGGTTCTTGCAGTAGGGAATCCCTTCAATCTAAATTCTACAGTAACTGCAGGCATTGTTAGTGCCAAAGGACGCAATATTAACATACTGAGGGATCAAAGTGCCATTGAGTCTTTTATCCAGACCGATGCAGCCATTAATCCCGGAAACAGCGGGGGTGCTCTTGTAAATTTACAGGGTGGACTTGTGGGTATAAACACAGCTATCGCGAGTCCCACAGGTGCTTATGCCGGCTATGGTTTCGCAGTTCCGGCAAATATAGTGTCAAAAGTAGTGGATGATCTCCTGAAATATGGTATAGTTCAAAGGGGTTACCTCGGATTGATGATACGTGATGTAGAAGGAAACCTCGCCAGGGAAAAAGACCTGAGCGTAACAGAAGGGGTATATGTTGACAGCATTACAGAAAACAGTGCTGCCGGAGATGCAGGAATCAAGGAAGGTGATGTCATCCTTGAAGCAAATGGCACAGAGCTCAAATCAAGTGCCAAACTGCTGGAAATCATTGGCCGTCATCATCCCGGTGATAAAGTATCCTTAAGGGTTAACAGAAAAGGAGAAGAAATGGACTTCCTGGTTACCCTGCGTAATCGTGAAGGCAAAGAGAAAATTTATGAAAGAGACACAAGAGAAATCCTTGATATTCTTGGAATTGAGATCGAAGAAATAGAAAAGGAAACTGCCAGGAAGCTTGAAATAAATGGTGGATTAAGGATCACCAAACTCAGTCCCGGAAAACTGAAAAGACATACGGATATCAGGGTTGGATTTATCATTACCCATATTGACGGTAAAAGTGTAAAAACCATCGATCAATTTGTTAAAATACTTGAGGGTAAAGAAGGTGGTGTGATGGTAGAGGGTATATATGAAGATTATCCCGGCAGGTATTACTATGCCTTTGGACTATAAAAGAGGAACTCCCGGAAGCTGTCTGATTATTTTCCCTTTCTCAACCTACCAATTAAACTTCTGTGATCAGGCAGCTTCCTTTTTTCTAATCCTAAAACTTTAAAACCATGCTTGAACATCAAAAAACAGTTTTACAAAATCTCAGCGACAACAGAACCAGGTTCAGAAAAGAGTTAATAAAATCACTTATCTGGTTAAATTCTTATGAACAAACTCAATTAAGAAGGTGGTTAAGAGAGAATTACTGGCAAAGCCATAAAGATGTAATTGAAGATATTTTTTATCCGAAGCTGGAGGGTTCTGTGGAGGGCTGAAATGTAATTTCAAAAAGGGCTAAGATGCTTACTGACAGGGGGCTGGCATTAGACCCTCAGGGTTTAAAACCCTGAGGGTCTAATGCCAGCCCCCACACCCTTGCAGGGGCCTAAAACTCATACCCCACCCCAATCGCTGCAAAATGAAAAAGTGCAAAATTATACACCTCATCCACATCGGCTCCGCCCTCAAGAATTCTGTAACCAGCTTTCACCGACAATTGATCGGATAAATAATAATGGCTTCCCAGAATGAAATCGAAAGCTCTTCCGGGACCTCCGGCCAGACCATCTCCTTCCAGGAATATTTTCACGCGGTTAAAATCATAAGAAGTATAAATTCTGAGCAGGGGTACAAAACCCAGGTCATCCTTTTTGGCACTTTGGTTTTCAGTACTCAACCGTACTCTGGCGTCACGTATTTTTGCAGTGAAGCCAAGTCGCAAGCTCCAGTTTGGGCGAGTAAAAAGATCCCTGCTGTATGTCAAACGATAACTGTTGAATTTATAATATACCTCTACTACCTGTCCACCCGGGAACAGTGTATTCTGAAAGTTGATATCAAACGGGATCTGTGCCGAATAATCAACATCCAGGGGAGCGTACAGCAAAATGAGATGATTTTTGTCTAAAAAAGTGTAGCCAAGCGTAATTCTCAACGGAATCACTATTCCCTGAAGCTCGAAATCGTCTGAAAAATTAAATTCGGTTGCATTGGGATTATTAGGAATCCGGACATCATTATAGCCCTCGAAGACCAATCCGCTTTCCACGCCTATTTCGAACTGTGAATGAACTGTGAAAAACAGGAAACTAATGGTAAATAATACAAGGATTTTTTTCATGGGATTATGGTATAAATAGCATCTGTTTCCTGTAAAAAAACAACGACCCGACAATTGAAAATACATAAGAAACAGATGTTTGTTTACCTGTGTAAGGAATAAACCGGTCAAATTGTTTTTTCTTTGAAGTTAGGCATGGAAGGAAGATGTAAACAGTGAGCGGTGAACGGTGAACAGTTGGGCTATCACTTGAATCTAAACCCTGAAGAAGCTGGAAGCTGGAAGGAAGAGAAAGAAGTTGATAGTTCAATGAATCCCTGTTTCCAGGAACGGCTGGTTGCCGAGCGTAGTCGAGGTAAGTCAACTTGAAACAGTGGATGAACCTGTGGTGAGCGAAGTCGAACCATTGAATCCCGAAGCGATAGCTAGGGATCTTTGAAGAAGCTGGAAGGAAGAGGATTTTACTAAACCATACCTGCCCGCGGTCCGTGGGCAGAGGCTATGACTCGTAGGTGGGAACCCTAAACCTAATCCTGCTTAATTACCGAAAGACGCGATAAATCCCATTTCTACTCCCCTCCAACCCCAATCCCTAATCCCTGATCCCCAATCCCTACACCCCAATCCCCACCCCCAATTTATCATTAATCTTTATTACACCATTTCACTTTGAAAGATTTTCTTCAGCCCGCATTAATCCTTAAATTGTACTTAAATTTTTTTTTGAGAGAAAAAGGGTTTCTGTAAAATGTTAATTTACCTGAAAATCATAAAGAAATAATAAAACACCTATTATTATGAAAAACTTGTATCTGTTTTTAACTTGTTCTTTGATTTCTGCTATATCTTTTAATCTCTACTCGCAGGATGGAGAAGCTGAAAAACTTTATAATCAGCATTGCGCACAATGTCACGGAACAGGATTGCAGGGAGGAATGGCCTCGAGCCTGTTTGATGGCATATGGAATTATGGCGAAGGTACAAACTATATCCGCAGGAATATAAAGTTCGGTATTCCACATGTGGGAATGCCTAAATATGATGAAACACTGAGCGATAATGAGATAAGTCTGCTGGTGAAATATATGCGTGATTATGAGGCTGAAAAGAAAGAAGAAAAAACAGAAGTGCCCATTGACCTTCTCACCATCGATTACCAGATGGAAATGGAAGTGATTGCCGAAGGACTTGAGATACCCTGGGCAGTTGATTTTATTGATGAGGATCACATTCTTGTGACTGAAAGAACCGGTAACCTCAGAATGATCATAAACGGAGAACTGCAGGAACCCGTAAAAAATACCCCTGAAGTATTGCACGCAGGTCAGGGTGGCTTGCTGGATGTGGCAGTGGATCCTGAATATAAGAAAAAGGGCTGGATCTATCTGGCATACAGCCATGAGCTCAAGGGAGAAGGTGACTGGGATCGTTCACCTGCAATGACAAGAATTGTTCGCGGGAAAATTAATGACAATAAATGGTCGGAACAGGAAGTGATTTTTGAAGCTCCTCACGATACTTACCTTCCCACAAGACATCATTACGGTTGCCGTATCGTTTTTGATCCTGAGGGATACCTGTATTTCAGCATTGGAGACAGGGGAAGAGATATGCATGCCCAGTTTCTCGACAGACCTAATGGAAAAATTCACCGCATCCACAGAGATGGCAGCATACCGGAGGACAATCCCTTTTTGCACCTGGAAGATGCTATGCCGTCTGTTTTCGCTTATGGGACCAGAAATGCGCAGGGCTTGGCTGTCCATCCCGAAACCGGTGAAGTATGGGAAACAGAACATGGCCCAATGGGTGGTGATGAGATAAACCTCATCAAAGCAGGAAATAACTATGGATGGCCGGTGATTACCTATGGAAGAAACTATAATGGCACGATTATCACCGAACACACCGAACGCCCGGGCATGGAACAGCCCGCACTTTACTGGAAGCCCTCCATTGCCGTTTGCGGTATGAGCTTTTATGAAGGAGATGAATTTCCTAAATGGAATAATGAGCTTCTCGTGACTGCCCTCCGCTTCGAGGAAGTCCAGTTACACCGGGTATACAAAGACCGGATTCTTCACAGTGAAACCATACTGAAAAATGCCGGCCGCGTCCGCGATGCCGCACCTGGTCCTGATGGTGCAATATATGTGGTGGTAAATCAGCCGGGGAGGGTTTTGAAGCTTACGAATCGTGATAAATAATATAATTAATTTTCTCCTTCAAATCACAGAATCATAGCATTCTATTGAGAACTGAAAATTCACGCTTTTTCAATTTCTTTATAATAATCTTATCCGGAAGTGGTGTCAACTTAAGAATAAAACCCTGCTTAAAAGCCGGAGTTAGAGCATGCCCATATTATTCTCCCGAAAAAACAATCAGGAGAAATATTGAATAGCATTTTCCTTGCGCAGAGGTGGAATTGATTTGAAATCCATTTTAATGCTTCATAAAAAAAAATTTCATTCATCAGGAAATTAGGAACAGGAAGTGTTCTGGAAATTATTGACTGAAAAGTAATCCCTGTCCCCTTTCCATATTAAACATTAACAAAGTCATACATAAGATGTTCCTATAGTAAAGCTCTGGCCTCAAAAGCAAAAACTCGGAAGCAATGACAGCTCAAAACCTCTTTCAAAACATTCTACACCTGAAAAATGGGAAAACCACCGGATCCTGTTTTACGATCATTTCGGGGGAAAAAGCTTATTTCATAACCGCTAAACATGTAATAAACAATCTCAAGACAAAGGATGGGATTGAAATGTATCTTGATCAGAGATGGGAAAAATTCTACCTGGAAATATTGAGTCATCATCCCACCGCTGATATTTCGGTGTTTGAGATTGATGTCAATTTTAATCTTCCAGGCTTGCGAACCTCAGCACAAAAAATCACGCAGGGTCAGGAAGTATATTTTCTGGGCTTCCCGGATCATTTCCAAGCTAAAAAAGACAATAAGCTAGCAGCGAACAATCCGCTACCCATAATAAAAAAAGCAACAATATCCTGCATCATCCGTGATAACAACGGTCATTATCTATTACTGGAAGGATACAACAATTCCGGATTTTCCGGTGGTCCTGTTGTTTTCCAGGATCCCGGGGATCAAGAATTAAAAGTAGCCGCAATAATTTCAGGTCATAAACCTTCAAATGAGACCACTTTTCCCAGGGGAAAGCTGTACCCATTATCCATAAATGATAAAACGGGAACAATCCTGGCTTACAGTGTTGAGAATGCAATAGAATTGATTAAAGCATTTTCTT
Organism: uncultured Bacteroidaceae bacterium; assembly: GCA_964528675.1. Lineage (GTDB taxonomy): Bacteria > Bacteroidota > Bacteroidia > Bacteroidales > CAYRTD01. Next base: position 5,829 of record CAZGTU010000113.1, on the reverse strand, counting down.
CTCATTAATTAGTGTCTGTCAATAAAGTCGAGAGTCTGTTTCAGAACCGAACCGCCAATTGGCGGTGAGCTCAGCGAAGCTAATGTTCGAGATCAAGGCGCGCAAAAATTTTAAACCGCAGTATACTAGCGTATATGAGGATTTAAAATTTTTGCAGCAACGCAGATATCGGACATTATGGACAGACTAATTAAATTCATCAGCCCCAATATCCACCCCTGCACCGGTGGGTCTGAGGGTTCCTTCAAAATCTACCGAAGGAGCGAAATTATCTGTTCCTGAATCAATTGCCGGACTTCCTGAGCCCAGTTTTAATGTATCATCTGTAAAAAGTGGATCACCGATAATATCATTGGAACCAATGCCCAGATTTGAAGTATAAAATGCGGCATGCCCATTGAACAAATTATAATCTGATTCCAGAATTCCAGTCTGGGAATAAACTCCATAATAACCTGTATTCGTGGTGGGTGGCATTTGCATTATATTGTTTAAAATGCGAACCGGCGAAGTGGTTCCGTTATTCAAAACTTTGATGTTTGCATGGTTTGGATATGAACCGGTTTTAACAATGGTATTATTGACAACAAGCAACTCAGGCGATGCATCGGTCGTATTTATATAAATACCATCAAAGCGATTTATTCTGATACGATTATTATAAATATTGCCACCACTGTTATAAAAACGGATTCCTCTGCTCAGGTCAGGATGACCGATAATGTTATTATTGAAAACCTGAGCATTATTGATGGACCGTACTACGATACCGTCGGAATTTCCTCCGTTTGATCCGGTAAGAGAACCCAAGATATTATTACTTACCACAACAAAATTCACATTATTTGAGCTGGGTGATCTCGCCTCAATACCGAATGCATAAGTATTGATCGTATTACCATCTATCAAAGCCGAATCGCCGTTTGATAAGACTGCGGTAAATATAACGGTTCTCGAAGCATCACTCCCAATGATATTATTCTCAATGCGATTATTTAAACCCCGAATTGATATTCCGGTATTCACACTGCCCCCATGGGCATTCAGGGAATTGTTCTCAATTCGGATGTTATCTCCACTCAGGCTTAGTCCTATTGACCCTCCCGCAGTAAAATAATTATTTCTGATCAGTGTATTGTGATTATTTGCAGATCCTTCTACAGCCGCACCACCGGTAATTTTTGTACGCTCAAGCAGAAAATCGCTCACTCCTGATCGCAAATAAACAGAACGATAACTGGATTTAATGAGATGAATATCTCTGATGGTTAAGCCTGATTTTTTCACATCGAAACCCTGGGTAGAAATCAGTTCAACATGAGTATTGGCAGAATCGGCACCGGATAATGTAACATTATCATAATCCACGATTACCGAACCAATTTCCTCATAATTACCCGGTTCTACATTCACCGCACCTCCATTTCCAACAGCCCTCAAAGCAGATCTGATAAAACCGGTAGCCGCATCCTGATTATCAATAGTTAAGTCATCTACTATGATTGTTGATGCTTTATTCAGCAGGTTCATTCGTAATTTATAAGCACCGGTAGCACGCTCGGGAATATTAGCTGCAAGGTTTCCGTTAATCCGAATGATATATTCGCCTGAAGAAGGTATTTCTGCGGTAAATTGATGATATTTTCCATCAACCTGACGGTCTGTAATACTATACCAGTCATCTCTGATATAATCGCCTGTGGCAAAATTCTCTCCAACTTTATAAATCGAGAACCTCTGGTGAAGTGTACTATTCTCATCTCTTATGTATGTAACCCCAAGAATCTGGGCGGAATCGGCAGTAAATTTGTAATAATCAATCTCCCCATTCTGTTGAATAGAACCTGAAAATTCGGACCAGGGAATATCACTTTGAACTTCTATAGGATCCTGATTCTCCACAATATTGAAATCATAAAGCCCGGTGCCATTTCCAGAAGGATTAAATTCAAAATACACCATAGAATCCAGATAGAATCCGGCAATTTCAGCATAAGAGACAGAACCGGTAAATAAATTGGTTCTTGTATTTGCTACATAAATCCCGTTTTTATCATAGATGTTTGCATATAAATAGCCACGGCGGACCATATTCGTATAAACCATTGAAAGAGAAGTCGGTTTGTCTAACATTAAACTATAGCGTTTGAAATTGTATGGGGTTTTAATACTGTCTGCGTAAATACTGTCAAATACAATCTCTGATATTTCCGGCCTGAATAAATAGAGACCAAACCGGCCGTTATAGGATTCATTAGTTGAAATTCTTCCCGCCTGTACTTTGAAAATGTATTCTCCGTCTTCCGGTATCCGGTAGCGATCATTGTAAGGATTACCACTTGCCTCTCCATGGAAATTTACAAGGTCATGAGCCCTGAGCTGTTCCCTTTTATAAAATACTTCTTCTCCCGGTCCGTATAACACATAATATGCTGAAAGAGAATCTTCTGTATGAAGAGCATAATTTATAACATCCTCTTGCTTTGCTTCGAACTTGAAAAAATAGGGTTTTCCGTAAACCCCTATGCTGTCTGATAAGATAGAGATTTCCTCATTCTCCGTGTAGGGAACCGGTTCTTCAACCGATGACAATCCCACCTGATGCAATTTTTCTCCGTTTCTTGATGACTGGATTTCAAATGTATACATACCATCAGCGACAACTTTGTGATAACCCGGAGTATTCACATACCTGTCGTTTCTGCTAAGTACTGGATTACCGTTGGGATCCTTCACACTTACCCGGTAGTAAAAAGAACCTTCTGAACGAACATAGGGATAAATGAGTTGGTCTTTCGAGGCTTCAAACAAATACTTCTTTACCTGACCGTCAAAAAAAGTAGTTACTGAAAAATTACTGTCAAGATGAACCCGGGGAATCACTTCAAGTGTCAACCTGTAGGCTCCGGGAACATTTTCACTTCCCCTGATCTCAATGGTATAGGTATCATTTTTTTCAGCGGTAAAAGCGAAGTTAAAGCCGCTATTTCCAAATTCTCCTGTGCGGATATGATTACCTTCACCATCGTAAATGGAAATGGCTCCGGATAGAGTAGAATTAGGAGCGCGACCGATGCCCAGATTATAAGATGTTCCGGCAAGGGTATTGAAGCTATAAGTATCCACATCGTCTGTGTTTTCAATGGCTGCATCAAAAAGGGTATCTGCAGTAATCAAATCACCATCGCCCCCACTATAAACCATAGCGAGAGGAATGACAATCGCTTCCTGCTTTCCTTCAGGTCCGTTGATCCTGACTCTTCCCTGGTAAATACCGTTGCCACCAGATGCGATCAACCACATATCCTGATTCGGAGGAACAGGCAATGGGCGACCGCCACCCAGGGTATTTGGCCGGTTTCTGGGACCGTTTGGACCTATCATTTCCCCTTCAATGAAACAGGCTCCCCCATCAGGTATTTCGAGTGTTGGAAGACCATTCTCATCTTTAATCTTACATTCGGGTATGGGGAAATAGGGTTCTGGTGCAATATCATGATTCCACCATGAGAAATGACTCACCTCCGCTCGTAAGGCTAATCCCGTTGGAGAATTTTGATTCTCAACAACAATCCCTGTTCCTTCCATCACCCAGCGTCCGGTGTTTTCATTTAGTGACCATACTGGTGATTCATCACCAGGCATAACAGGAGATCCGTCCTGATGGGTGCTTATGAAAACCGGTATTTCTATAGTGGCGAATTTACCTTGATTTAATTGCAGCTTATTACCATTTTGAGTGAAAATAAATTCAGCTACTCCATAAGTCATTAATACAGGGGCATCTCCCTGGGGTGTTATACCCGAAAACTCACCCGGAAAAGCTTTTAGTTGATGCTTATCACTCACGTCAACCGGTGTAAGTGAGAGATCAATATCACCTGTTACTATATTTCCATCCCTGTCAACTAGACCATCAACAGGAATGGAAACCTTTACTCCCTTTGAACTGATAAACTCAAAACCGAATTCCACATCCGAAATCATTTCCGTACTTTCCCTTGGGACCAGGGTAAAATAATGATCTCCGAATTTACTACCGTTTTCAAGATTTACATACTGCGTTTGAGTTGCATACCCCTCTTTGGTCACAGTAATGGTGGTTCCGGTATTAACCCCTACCCTGATTTCAACTTCACCTTCCATATTGGTGATGAATTCTTCATTCATTCCACTCACAGTTATACCTGCTCCTTCAATGGGTTGGCCATCGGGGCTAGCTACAAAAGCAGAGAGCAGAGCTGTATCAGAAGGAAGAGAAAGCACAGATATTTCAATGGACCTGTGCAGGGTATCTTTGGCCCCATAATCGCCTACTGCGGTAAAATAAATATCGTAAGTTCCCGCTTCGGAAAAAATATGGGCCACTTTTTCTCCTCCGGCAAAAGAACCATCTCCAAAGTTCCAGGTGTATTTAAGATCTTCATCATTAGCCCCTATTGACTCACTGCCGTCAAATACCAGAATTTCTCCCACTCTGAAGTTCCCATCAATTGAAAAAACAGGATTGGGTTTTTCTGCCCGTAATAAAGTTAGCTCATAATTTTCCTGATGGCTTAAAATGTAAACTGTGTCTGTAAAAGTTACATACTCAGATTTTTCTGCATAGACATAAAATGGTGTACCGGAATTCTGTGAAGCCTTTTTATGAGCTTTGCCCGGAGCAGTATCCTGCAAAAGGAAACGATAATGCCCGGGATCTGCAAGGATTATGCTGGATGAAGAGTAAAAACCGGAGATAGGTTCACTCACCTGAATGAGATAACTCCCTGCCTCAAGATAATCGTTGCGAGAAAAAGTTTTTCCGGCCAAGTCGAACAATTTGATATTGAGATCATCTATTGATGAGGATGAGGAGTTGAAACGGATATAAATATCATTTCCGGTTACAGGATTTGGTGCCACCACCAGTTTATTATCGATAATCTTCTGGTCTTCAATTCCGGTAATATCTACCTCAACCGGAAAAGAAAATACACCGGATTCATCTGAAAAACCGGATGCCAGGGTGTCGGACTCAGAGATCACATAAACCCTTGTTCTGACCACCGGCGATTCGTCAGAACTATCTTTAAAATTGAGATTTACATTCACAGTAGAAAATTGTGCAAGGGCAAAAAAAGGCAAGCTTAACCATAGGAATATCACCCATAAAAAAGTAGATCTTTTCATAATAAACATTATTTTTTGTTCTTATGCCAGAAATTCTTTGAATGTGGAAACAAATATATTATATTTTTGGATCTTTTTATCTTTTTTGTAGAGCTAATTTGTACCATTGTTTTATGGATTCTATGATAAAAAGTTATGGAATGTGTTTATAAGGAATCTGATTTTAGAATTGTTTAGCATTATCTTCAGATAGCTGTCCAATGACCATGCGCTCAGGTTTAAGAGCACTCCCGATTCGAAGCGGTGACCCTCCCGATGGTAATCGGGATGCTCTGTCTGTCCGCCGCAGCGTCAACGAAGGCGGGAACCAGCTGAGCTAATGGAAACCAGCTGAACTAATCATTTTTTCTATGAGCTTCCGGCTTTTGCTCTTCTTGATTTCCCGCTCCCTGGCATAGGCATCAGTTTTTCTGGAGAATTTTTCAGTGTAGACTATTTTCCAATCATTTGACTTACCGGTAAACCCCCTATGACTTGTGTTATGCCTTCGAAGACGGCCTGTAAGGTCTGAAGTATGACCGGTGTAATAACTATCCAGTTCAGTAGAATATACTATATAGAAATAATACATGGTTAAAATAAAAAACCCCAGCAATAACTTGTATTGATGGGGTTAATCTGTGGGCGATACTAGATTCGAACTAGTGACCCTCCCGA
>CAZGTU010000112.1:0-13590 GCA_964528675.1 uncultured Bacteroidaceae bacterium | reverse complement strand
AAACCTGTCCATGTATGTGTACTTTCCACCGGGTTGGAGGGTCTGCGGCCGGGGATGGGTTCTTTCGTGAAATCCCATTTTACAATTTCTTTGACATAGAATGGATCGTGCCTGGGATTATGACGCATTTTTTCCCACTCGCCATCATCGATTTTATATACCAGGGAATCGTCCGGACTTCCAATGAAAAAATTTACCACAATCTGAGCATTGGCCCAGGTGTTTTGTACTACCAGATTGGGGATGAAGACAGCCATTTTATAGTCAGTTTCTTTGTCAAAAACCTTGTAATCGATGGTATAGCGGTTATTGTCAAAGTTTAAAAATGCATAGCCTTTTGGGGTTCCATCCCTCATGGTGGATACCGGAAGTCCTTTTTCGTTCAGTCTCCCGCTGTACCAGTCACCATTGATGGTGCCAACATTATAGTGATGATGAAATCCTGCTTGCTGCCAGCCATCTGCGGGACCAAAGAAAAACTGGTTTTGAGTGTGAGTGTGAGCTGATAAAGAAAGGGTATGCGGATAATCTTTCAAAAGCATGAAAAGGCGGTTCCGGTGTTCTTTATTGAATGTACTGTTCCCGATGAAAGGAATATGAAAGGCCAGGACTATAAGATGATCTTTTGGAACGAACTGCAGATCATTTTCGATAAAAATAAACTGATCTTCGCGTAATCCTCCCCAGTAACTTTTTCCATCTCTTGGATCGGGATACAAAACATCGTCGAGGACAATGAAATGCACATTTCCGTAATTGAAAGAATAAGTTGCGGGACCAAAATGGGTTTCGAAGGTTTCATCGGCAAGGGTGTCGTGTTCCACGTCAAAATTCATGTCATGGTTTCCATAAACATTGTACCAGGGTATTCCAACTTCTTTGACGGCCTCTTTGTAGGGCTGAAAGAGATCGAGGTCATCTCCGACCAGGTCGCCCATGCTAATGCCAAATTCAACATTCCGGGCATCTTTCAATTCGGAGGCCACGGCACGGTGAAAATATTCTACTTCTTGTTTTGTATAGGGTTGGGGATCTCCAAAAAGGAGTATGCGAAAAGATTCCGGCTCGTTGTTCGGGATCAGTCCGAAGTTCAGCTCTTTGGGCAGTGGGCCTGTGGGCGGTGTACCCGCGAACTCCAGGTCAGGAGAGCCACCGGGCTTATGGATGTAGTAAAATTGAGGAAGATTGTAGTCGTTTACCGGAAATTTATATCCGGAGGGTTTGATGACAAAAATGATATTGTCCTTTCCTACGGGCAGGGTGTATTCTCCTTTCTCATCGGTTATGACTACTTCCGTTCCGTTGGAAACACCTACTCCGGGAATTCCTTTTTCCTTCCTGTTGAGCTTCTGATTTTCATTCAGATCTTCATAGACGGTTCCGGATACCTGGCTCTGGGCTATGGTTGAGGATGAAAAGATAAATACCAGAAAAAATAGGATGGTTATGTGTTTTATCATTGTTGAAGGTTTTTAATTTTTAAGAAAAATACTGTTTTGCATAGAAACCAGTGTATGACATTAAAGATTATGATTTGTTTAAAAGAAAAACCCTCACCAAAGATAATTATCATGGGATATTTTTAAACTTCTTAAATATAAATTTTTGGTAAAGATTTTCTTAAAAAAACCATAATTGTTTCGGGGAATTCCTTTGCTCCGCTAAAAGGATTGACCTCGCCATTCAGGTGGTGGATACGAATTATCTCTACTTAAATAATACTACAGACCGAAAAACCAATCATACGGAATGAGAGATTCCTCACTCTCTCAACATGATATCTCCATGTCCATAATACTTTTCTCCGGTAGTAATATCCTCTAATGTGTAATAGATTCGGTATAAAATATCGCGATCTATTCCCAGTTCAACCAGATTGATTGAAAAAATAACACTTCCGGGAGGCAAGTCAAATTCGTAATTTAGAAAAGAGTTGTAATCCTCGTTGACCAAAACCAATTTAACATTGGCAGACGCCTTGAAGCCATGACCTACATATAATTTTATTGATTCAACTGCAGGGTTGGGGAAAGCTGATATTCGTAAAGATCCCATACTTCCCTCTGGTAGTTTTCTAAAGGAAGTATCGCTAACGGCAAAATGGTCCTTTACAAAATCTTCCTGAAATAGATTGGTAACTGTTTTGTTAAAGCTATCCTCAAATTCCCAGTCACCATCCTCATCTCCATCAATACCCTGAGCTTGTCCATATATATTTGTCATTATTAAACCCGAAAAAATTTTATTTCTATTTTTTTCGCAGCCGTTGCTTATTGAAAACAGAAGGAATACAATTGCAAAAGTCAGTAGTTTTTTCATAAGATTATGATTTAAGTAAAATGTGATGTGAATTTTTTTTATTAAAACTAATAAAGATGTTTTAACGATATAGATAATTAGGCGCTTAATGCACAAAGTGCTGGAAATATTTCATGGCTTTTGAGAATTAATGAATGAAGGGAAGTGTTTTCTGGTTTTGACCAAATGATTTCTTGATCAAGAGTAATTGAAGAGGATCGCTCAATTTGGGTTAAATATAATTTTAAAAGAAAGCGACTTTAATGCCAGGTAATATTTAGCTAACCGGGTACATTTTTCTTATCCATAATTTTCTCGGGGATTAAAATTAAAGTAGGATGGCTAAAACAATCCGGAAATATTCCCCTCATCGTCAATGTTGAAGTTTTCTGCTGCAGGTTTTGCCGGTAGTCCGGGCATCCTCATGATGTTTCCGGTAATGGGGATAACGAATCCTGCACCGGAGGCGATCTCAATTTCCCTTACGGTAACAACAAAGTCTTTGGGCCGGCCCAGCAGGGCAGGATTATCCGAGAGTGACTTTTGTGTTTTTGCTACGCAGACAGCCAGATTATCCAGACCCAGATCCTTGATCTTCTTAAGATCCTGTTTTGCTTTCGCGGTATAGTCAATGGCGCTTGCGCCGTAGATCTCCCTGGCAATGGTTTCGATCTTTTGTTCGGTAGGCCAGCTCCAGTCGTAAAGCGGATGATACTGTTCATCGTTCTTTTCCACCACATCAGCAACCTTTTCAGCCAGATCGAGTGCTCCTTCACCGCCTTTGGCCCATACTTCGGCTACAGAAGCCGGAACCTCCAGTGTGGCTGCATGATCAAGGATGGCCTGTATCTCTTCATCTGTATCGGTTTTGAACCTGTTGATCCCGATCACACATGCGCCGGTAAATTTTCGGATGTTCTCCACGTGCTTGTCGAGGTTGACCAGTCCTTTTTTCACTGCAGTTGCGTTCGGATGATTGAGTTCTGCCACGGGAACACCCCCATGATATTTCAATGCACGAACTGTTGCCACAAGCACTACAGCCCTGGGATTCAGCCCGGCCTTCTTACACTTGATGTCGAAAAACTTTTCTGCACCCAGGTCGAAACCAAACCCTGCTTCTGTCACAACATAATCGGAAATACTGAGTCCCATCCGGGTTGCTATCACTGAATTGGTTCCCTGTGCGATATTGGCGAACGGACCGCCATGAATGATGGCTGGATTCCCTTCCAGGGTCTGCACCAGGTTGGGTTTCACCGCATCTTTCAGGAGCACTGCCATGGCCCCCTGGGCATTCAGGTCGCGCGCATAGACCGGTTTTTTATCGTAAGTATACCCGATGAAGATGTTACCCAGGCGTTTTTTTAAATCTGCCATATCATCAGCAATACAGAGGATTGCCATAATCTCGGAAGCGGCAGTAATGTCAAACCCTGTTTCTCGGGGTACCCCGGAGGTTGTACCTCCCAGGCCTATAATTGTTCTTCGTAAAGCACGGTCGTTCATGTCCATCACCCTTTTCCAGTTCACGGTACGCGGATCAATTCCTATGGAGCTGGTGCGACTTTGCAGGTTGTTATCGATCAGTGCTGCCAGCAGGTTATGCGCTTTTTCGATGGCAGCGAAATCACCGGTAAAGTGCAGGTTGATATCTTCCATGGGTATAACCTGGGCGTAACCGCCACCTGTAGCGCCTCCCTTGATCCCGAATACGGGTCCCAACGATGGTTCACGTAAAACTACCGTGGACTGCTTGTTCAGCCGGTTCAAGCCCTCGGAGAGACCTATCGATATGGTTGTTTTTCCTTCTCCGGCCGGGGTAGGAGAGATGGCTGAAACCAGGATCAGCCGGCCTTCCTTTTTATTTGCCGGTTGCAGCGGCAATTTTGCGATATGCTTACCATAAGGCTGCAGTTGATCGGAGGAGATATTCAGTTTTGCAGCTATTTCTTCAATGGGAAGCATCGGTTTCTGGCGGGCTATTTCTATGTCAGTCATGATCGTGGATGGGTTAAAAAACAGAATTACTTTTTATACTTTTCACAAAGGTAACAAGTTAGTATAAAAGTAGAATATATATGCCCAAAAATAAATATTGGAAGAATTGATGCAACAGAAATAATTTTCACTTTTTTTTCAGGTGCTTTTCGAATGCTTTTAGGTGTATCTTGTAATCCGTTTCACTGAAAAGGACCATTCTTATCCATTTCACCTTTTTCAGACTTGCTATTTGATCCATTATCGTTTTGATAGCAATATCAGCCGCTTCAGGCAGGGGATAAGCAAAAGCCCCGGTAGAAATTGCCGGAAAAGCAATAGAAGTGATGCTTTTCCAGTCGGCTAATTTCAGGGCATTAATATAACAACTTGCCAGCAACTCATCTTCAGGCTTGTCTTTGCCATAAACGGGACCCAGACAATGTATGATAAATTGATTGGGTAAATTGTATGCTTTTGTGATTACTGCCTGGCCCGGTTTAATGGGGCCCTGAGGTTCACTTTCATTAACAAGTTCCGGACCGGCGGCACTGTGTATGGCACCGGCAACCCCACCTCCGGGAAGAAGTTGTGCATTAGCTGCATTCACTACTGCCATCATATCACTTTGTCGGGTAATATCTCCTTTTTTAATTTCGATTATCTTGCTGTTTTTCTTTTTTTTCATAATACATTTTCTTTTGGCGGCACTTTCCTTTTATAACGGTCACCAATGATAAACTATTTTCTTCTTCCGCAATAATATACAATAGTCTATCCTTGAAACAAAACTTCTCGGTATTAAGTTTGAATTATTGGATACAGTCCGGGATGATTGATCAATTGAGAAAAGAAAATATATCGGAGTTATCCGTCAGGCGGAAGGCGATGTTTCCCTTTAGCTTTATCACCCAACTCAGGAATTATAATAAAATTTTTCCAGCCCCGATAGCTATCGGGGGCAGATATCGGACATTATGGACAAACACTTCATAAAGATCATAAAGTATAAAAAAACCCATGCTACTTACATAACATGGGTTTTAATTCCAGCTTAATTTTCATTAAGCATCATCTTCCCCTTCTTCACTTTCATCAACTTCCTCTTCCATCGGCGTTAGTTGAGCGTCCAGGTTGGTAGTATTTCCTTCAATTATTTCTACGTCCATAATAGTATCGCTTAGATATCCTTCTTTGGCAAAAGCAACATTGTAAGTACCCGCATCAATCCCTATAACGGTATAAGCCCCAAATTCATCAGTGAAAGATGAAGTGTAAATGGTATCTGCAGCGAGAACATTAACTTCGGCTTCTTCCAGGGCAACATCACTGGTATCGGTAACAAATCCTTCCAACCTTCCTGAGGTAGCTTTATTGGTAGCTTTTATAACCGGCTTAAAGATAAATCCTTTGATCCCTGCGGGAGAATTCGGATTTCCCCGGACAATAAAAGATTTGCTTACATTGAAATCCAGAATTAATTCTGAGGTTAATCCGCCTGCTACTTCAACTGCGGGATCGATAAATATCTTAATACCTGTTTGCGCTCCGCTGGGGACAAAAAGATCATGTTCAGTGCCGTCCTTTAAAACTATACTGGCTTCAGAAACATGCAGGCGTACAAGGTCATAATCCGCAGGTTCCAGTTCGATATCCACCAGCTCGGCCGTTACACCATTGGTCAGCTCCAGCAGGTTAAATGACATTTCTTCTTCTTTCAAGGTGATAAAAGGATAACCATCGGGTTCATTATTCATTTTCCGGATGTCAATCTTATTGATCACTACATTGGCTTCTTCAACCAGATCTGCCGGAAAAGGAGCATCTGTCAAGAAAATTTTTAATTTACCGGAAGTCGAATCCAGTTCTTCTGTTGTTGTTTCTTCACAGCCATAAAAGGCTATTCCTGCAAATATTAATGCTAATACTGCTAAAGTTTTAATATTCATCTTTTTCATAATTATTAAATTTTAATGGTATTAATTCAAAATATATTAATGATTTAATCAATCTGTTTTTGACAGATTAAGTTGTTTAATCACATCGTCAGAATCGCTTTCAGTTTGCATTGTAATAATATCATTGTTTAACACTGAAATTTCCCATTCATGGTTAAGCCATACCAAAGGTTTCTCATCGGTATCGAACTCAATTTCAATAATCTTTGTGCTATCGTCAACATCCAGTTCCCAGGTTCCATAGAAGGTTTCCGGACCGGAAACCGCTTGTATTGTAAAATCTGGTTTAAATTCAAAAAGAAATGAGGTGAAAGCGGAAGTTTCATCAGTAGTATCAGTATAAAGAGTTATACTCCATACACTTGAGCTTAGTAATTGAATGTCATGGTAATAATCATCATTGTAGTCATCATCATCATCGCATTTCCCGATTGCATTCAATATTTCATTCTCTAGTCCTTTGTTACTATGGATGTTTATCCTGCTTTCATCCCATAATTCAACACTAACAGGATATGTAATTTTAACTATCAGATCATTAGCTTTTTTAAGAATTCCATGAAAATCCTTATCACTACCGGCAATAACAACACGGGGCTTTTGAAATTCTGTATTAATTATGCTTAACTCAATGGGATAAACAAAATCAATGCATTCGATATCCTCAACCTCATCATATTCATTATTAAATTGGTTTTGTATGCTCTGAAATTCTCCACGGTTCGAAATAACGGATTCAGAATAATCACTGAAGATAACAGTCACAGGATAGTTGAACCTTATTGACCCTCTGAAGAAAAGGTATTCCTCTTCAAGGTCCTCAATATCCTCCCTGGAAGTTATTGTAATAACCTCATTTCTTATCTGCACCGAATATGGAAATTTTATACTTATGGCACTGCATTCATCAAGAAAATTATCGAAGGAACCATCTTTCATTGTCACCCTTAAAATGAGTTCAGCAATGGAGTCATTGGCTGTGAATGAAGTGCTCTTTTCCGGTTCGGTGATTTTTATATATTCCTCCTGACAACCGACAAACAGCATCATAAGCATTAGGGCCATAATGATCTTCATTATTCGTATTTGATGCTGTATTATCATTTTTTCGTAAGTTAGATTCCGGTAATAGAACAGATGTATTTGAAAAACTCCTACCTGGGTTTTTGATTTTTTTCATACCTATCAGGTCGATTATAAATTGTCAATTCCTTCTTTTTAATATTAATTTTGTCGCAATCTTGTTTTAAAAGCTAAACGTGAGTAATATAAACGATCCAAATAATGTCTGTAAGGAAAAGATCTTCAACGAACTTTTCAAAACCCATGCGAAAGATCTGCACGATTTCTTATATTATAAATACGGGGCAGATAACAGTCCGCAGGATATTGTGCAGATAGCTTTTGAAAAGCTCTGGAAGAATTGCAGGGATATTCCTCCTGAAAAAGCAAAGTCCTTTTTATTTACAGTTGCGAATAATGAAATGCTTAACGCTATTTCACGAAAAAAGACCACGCTTAATTACCGCTTGCAAAAAACCAATGATTACACCAATGAATCTCCGGAATTTTTGCTGGAAGAAAAAGAATATCATGACCGTTTGCAAAAAGCACTGGAAGAATTGACAGAAGATCAGAGGGTGACATTCATGTTGAACAGGGTTGAGGGAAAAAAGCACCAGGAAATAGCGGATATGCTGGGCATTTCCCGTAAAGCAGTGGAAAAACGGATTTACACTGCTTTAAAGATTTTGAAGGAAAAAATTGACATTCAAAAAATTTAAAGGAATTTCGGTAGGAACTTGGAACATTCATCTGTTATATAACCAGAACAATTAAAAATGACCAGGGAAGAAAAAATAAAAAAATGGCTTGCCGGTGAGCTTTCAGAATCTGAGAGTAAAGAATTTGAAAGCTCAGAGGAGTTTGCTGAAATCAATAAGCTTCTGAAGGCAGTTAGCAATTTCAAAGCTCCCGATTACGATGTGGATGCAGAATATAACCGACTTTCTGAAAACTTGATGAGTCAGAAAAGAACCGTCTCTTTATATGAAAGAATAAGTCCTGTATTAAAGATAGCCGCCATTTTGATTTTAGCTCTCACAATCGGGTATTTTAGCTATAATTATATAAATCCCTCTCAAGACAACCAGCAATGGATTTCAGAACAAACAGAGCTTTATTTACCCGATTCATCATTTGTTGCGCTGAATGCAGGTTCCAAAATAAGGTATTCCGGCAGGAAATGGAAAAAAGAAAGGAATGTTGAATTGAATGGCGAGGCCTTTTTTAAGGTGAAGAAAGGCTCCCAATTTAATGTGAAAACAGATCAGGGAACAGTAACAGTTCTGGGTACCGAATTCACTGTGGAAGATTGGGACAACTATTATAAGGTTAGTTGTTATTCCGGGGCGGTTAGAGTTATTTCCGATAAGAATACTATTGTATTAAAACCCAAAATGTCATACAGAATTGTTGATGGTGAAGAAGAAACCTACACTTTTTCTGATAAATCACAACCGGACTGGTTAAGAGGAGAGAGTAGTTTCAATAGTGTGCCACTTAAATTTGTGATTAATGAACTGGAAAGACAATATGATGTATCGGTCGAAACGCGAAATGTGGATGTAAGCCAGATGTTTACAGGTAGTTTTACTCATAATAACCTGGAAATTGCACTAAAATCCATTACTCTGCCGTTAGACTTAAATTACGAAATTGAAAATAGTCTAATCATAATAGCATTTGAAGGCAGCTAAATTCTTTATTGTTATATTCTTTCTTCTTGCCGGTTTTGCTAATAAATCTTTTGCGCAGAAAACAGAAGCTCTGCCTCTTGATAGTTTCCTGATATATCTTGAAAACCGGTTTGATGTTGTATTTACCTATGCCGATGTAAATGTAGAGGGTAAAAAGGTTTTAATTACAGAAGATGATCTGGGACTTAATGAATACCTCCGGAAACTTGAGGCACAAACCGGCCTGATCTTTCAAAGAGTAAATTCCCGCTATATTGCCATACAGAAAAGCATTCTTGAGATAAGACTTTCCGGTACAATTAAAGATAAATCCACCGGGGAAAAACTTACCGGTGCTACTGTTTATTCGGAAGAAAACCATACCATAAGCGATGAGAATGGGTTCTTTTCCATTGTATTGAATAGGGAAGAGGACTCGCTGCTGATTATCAGGCATGTTGGTTATGAGCCATTGCATCTGAATCAGGATGCATGGAAAAGTGATACTTCCGTGTATGAAATGGCACCCGATATTCAGGTTTTGGAAGAAGTTGAGTTAAATTATATTTCCCGGGGTATTCTTAAATTGCCGGATGGCTCGATTCAATTGAATGTTCAAAATCTTGAATTATTGCCGGGCCTTACTGAACCTGATGTTTTGCACGTGGTACAGGTTTTACCGGGCATACAAAGTATAAACGAAACGGTTTCTGACATTAATACACGGGGAGGAACCAATGATCAGAGCCTGGTGCTGTGGGATGGGATAAAAATGTATCAAAGTGGTCATTTCTTTGGTTTGATTTCGGCGTTTAATTCGCACCTTATTTATAATACAACAATTATTAAAAACGGTACATCAGCTTTCTATGATGAAGGTGTTTCGGGTACTATTGATATGCATCTTCAGGATAATACTGTAAAGGATTTTGAAATCAGTACCGGGATAAATATGTTGAGTACTGATATTATTGCAAAGATCCCGCTTGCCGAAAAATTTTCTTTAATTCTGAGTGCCCGTCATTCCATAAATGATATTATTGAAACTCCTACTTATAAAAGCTATTTTAAAAGAGCTTTTGAGCATACCGAGGTGATGCTGACACAACCGGGAACAGATACTGCAGTGGATATATCCCAGGACTTTTCATTTTATGATATCAGTGCCAAGCTTTTGTATGATGTCTCGAAAAAAGATAAAATACGATGGAGTGTTTTAAACAATAGGAACAGGATTGAATATGAGGAAAGTGCAATCATCCTGGATAGTTTGTATACCCGGGAAAGTCTTCTCAGGCAATCTAATTTATTATCAAAGCTGAGTTATTCACGATCATGGTCTGAAAATCATACTACAAAATTATCTGCTTTTTTTTCCGGTTATCTTTTAGAGGGCAGCAATGTATCCTTAATGGATAATCAAAATCATTTACAGGAGAATGAGGTGATCGACTGGGGATTAAAGCTGGAATCAAAAAATAGGATAAACCGGAAAATTTCACTTTCAAGCGGTTATCATTTTAAGGAGGTGGGTATCCGGAACCTGGATAATATCCGAAAACCGAATTATATCCGTGATGTTAAAGATGTATTGCGAATACATTCGCTTTATACCGAAACTGAATTCAAGAGATTGGCAGGGAAGTTATATTTGCGAACCGGCCTTCGAGCCAACTATTTTCCTGAATTCAACAGATTTTTATTCGAACCCCGGATTGCATTAAATTATGATCTTACCAGGCATTTATCACTGGAAGCCCTGGCTGAAATGAAAAGTCAGTACACCACACAGCAGGTTGATTATCAAACAGATTTTCTGGGTATTGAAAAAAGAAGATGGGTGTTGTCCAATAATGAAAGTATCCCTTTGCTGAAAAGTCAGCAAGTATCGGCGGGTATTCAATACAACCCAAATAATTTTCTTGTGTCACTTGAAGCCTATATGAAGAAAGTAGAAGGAATAATTACCCCAAGTCAGGGATTCCAGAACCAGTTTCAATATATTTACTCCACTGGTGAATATGATGCCCATGGGATAGAATTGCTGTTGAATAAGCGATTCAAAAGATCAACAACATGGTTTACATACACACTTGCGGAAAATGATTATTATTTCGAAGAGTTTACTCCTTCTGTTTTTCCAAATAATCTTGATATCAGGCATGCACTGTCGCTTGGAGGAAATTTCAATATAAAGGATTTTGAATTCTCGGCCGGTTTTAATTACCGCTCCGGTATGCCCTATACAGAACCCGCTCAGGATAATCTGAATGAATTCAACGAAATCGTGTACAAAGAACCTAATAGTTCCAGGTTAAAAGATTATGCCAGAGCAGATGTATCGGCGAAATATAACTTTGAGATCAAGTCCGTAAAAGCTGAACTCGGTATTTCGGTATGGAATATCCTTAACCGTGATAATTTTTATAATGTCTTTTACCAGGTTAATGAGGATCTTGAAATAGAGAAAATTACAAGGAAGACACTGGGTATTACTCCGAATGTGAGTATCAGGTTGAGGTTTGAGTAGAGTTCGAAATTCCTGGAATATGTTAAATCAATTTTCATTAATTTTGAACTTTGAGAAATGTTACAGACATAACTCTTCCAAACTATGCAGTCAGATCCTACATACCTCCTTACCACTGGCGGGATGGGTGGACGTTAGAGAACTCACCGTCGGTATGATTGCTAGAATTTCGCGGCGCGTTCACCAAATTTCTCTAACTTTATATCATAAAACCAGACCGTATGAACAACATTACCCTCGCCATATCCCAGCTCGGCTACCTTCCTGGCTCCCAAAAGACAGTTAGTTTAATCAATAACCCGAAAGCTGATTTGCCCGATCGCATTCCTTTTTATATTCAGAAAAATGGTTCACGATTGAAACGTATTCGAAAGTTTCCCGAAGCATGGAAGGGCCGGTTTTTTCGCTGGCCTTTCAATCCGGGTGAGGGAAAACTGGATCCTGCTGAGATTAATTATAAATCGGAGACAGAGAAACCCCTTTTTAAAGGATGGATGGAAAAGCAAAGTACGCGCTGGGGCGATATCTGGCAGGGGGATTTTAGCGACTTCAGCGAGGAGGGAATTTACCAGATTGAAACAGAATACCAGATCACCGTTCCATTTGAGATTGGCAAAGATATTTATCAGCGCCTGATACGCAGCTACCTCATCTATATCAAGTCCCAGCGTAGCGGCTTTGAAATTCCCGGGGTACGTAAGGCTGAACATCTTGACGACGGTGTACGTGATGATACCGGAGAACAAATTGATGCCAGCGGCGGCTGGTATGATGCAGGCGACCTCCGGAAATGGCTTACCCTTACTTCAGGAAATCTTGAAGGCTTGCGGGATATTGCTGCATGCGGGATCAAGGCCTTCCGGGATCAGGCCCTGGATGAGATTCGATGGGGAAACCGTTATTTTCATTCCATGATCGATAAGGATGGGAAAGTTTTTGAAGATGTAGGCGGAGGCAAGTTCAAGGAGGGACTGGACCCGGAGAAAGACTGGTGGTTCGAGAATCACCCGGGTTGTAACTGCGATAATTCAGGGAATGTAATAACCGACAATAAGCCCGGAACCGGCGATGAAAGACTTATCCGCACCCATTACAACCCTTTTGTACAGTTCCAGTTCAGTTACTACCAGGGGATGATTGGCAACTTCCTGCCGGGGGAGTACGCTAAAAAATGTGGCGAATTGGCTGTTCGCGCCTGGAAATATGGAAAGAAGCACAGTGATGATGACCGCACCCTTTTCCTTTCCACCAGATTGCTGGCCGCAACCGAACTTCACTGCATGGATCCCGATATTGTTGGCGAAGAAGAGCTAATGGAGCTTGCCGACCGTTTGCTCGAAAGACAAAACAGGGATGAAGAAGGGATAAGTGGTTTTTTCGAAGAGCTTGATAAGGAAGGGTTCCGGAGTTTCGCTTTCTCCACCTTTCCGCCTAAAGCCATACTGGCAGTTTATAAATTATTCAGCAATAAATTGGTAGCACAAAAATTCAAAGATTCCCTTTTTTCCTATATTGAGAATTATCTGGTAGCAGATTCACGTTCCAATCCATTCTCCCTTATACCTTACGGTGTTTTCCATAAACCGGAAAAACCGGAACATCAGACCTTCAGGGATGGAGGAAAGGGAAAATACCTGCGTACATTTATTCATCCCTTCAACAGCCAGGAAATAATGCACCCTACCAATAGTGTTTTCATGGCTCATGCCCGTTTGCTTATGGAATGTGCAAAGCTCTTTGATCGGCCGGATTGGCTTGATCTTGCTGAAAAACAGGTAGCCTGGGCAATGGGGCATAATACCACGGGACTTTCCCTTTTTACAGGTATAGGCCATCGCCACCCGGTACCGTATTCAAGCGTACATGTTAAAGTCCCACATGCTGCCCTGGCAGGCTACATAGGTACTCCCGAAGATATCCCTTATCTCGAAACCTCCAACTGGATAGAGTGGAGCACCCAGGAGATCTGGGATGTGCATTTTTATGAGGTTGTGGGGATGGCGAGTGGGATGGGGGAGTGAGTAGTTAGGTAGTTATGCAGTTGTGCAGTTGTGCAGTTGTGCAGTTGTGCAGTTGTGCAGTTGTG
>CAZGTU010000111.1:0-13986 GCA_964528675.1 uncultured Bacteroidaceae bacterium | reverse complement strand
CGGGATTAATTCATCCTCTATTTCCAGTTCACTTAACTCGACTTAGTTCGACTTACTTCGACTGCCGCTCAGTAACCGCCGCTCACCACTCACCGCTCACCACTCACCAATTACCGCCCACCGCTTACCGTTTCCCCCTCACCATTTTTTCTTATATTTGCTCCTTTCGAACCCAAAAAACTACCTGTAATGCAAAAAGTGAATGAATTTCTTCTCTGGATCGATCAGTTTATTGGAGGCCATCCATGGTTTGTGTTTTTTCTTTTAGGTACCGGTATTTTCTTCACACTTTATCTTGGATTTCCTCAAATCCGGTATTTTGGACATGCCCTCAAGATTGTCAGGGGGAAATTCGATAAGGAGGGAGACATAGGAGACACTTCGCATTTCCAGGCGCTTACAACCGCATTATCCGGGACAGTGGGTACCGGTAACATTGCAGGTGTTGCCCTTGCCATTCACCTTGGGGGACCGGCAGCATTGTTCTGGATGCTGATCACGGCATTATTCGGTATGACTACAAAATTTGTTGAGGTTACCATTTCACATAAATATCGTGATATACTTCCGGATGGGTCAATTTCGGGTGGACCTATGTATTACATGAAAAAGCGATTAAACATCACCACCCGTAAAGGAAAGATTATAAAAACCGGTGCCTGGCTCGGGGCATTCTTTGCATTTGCAACCATTCTTTCTTCTTTTGGTACGGGAAGTTTGCCTCAGATCAACAGTATTTCCGATTCGCTCTTCGATACTTTCGGATTCAATAAGATTACCACAGGTGCAGTTCTGGCCCTTTTGCTTGGAGCAGTAATAATTGGTGGAATTAAGCGGATTGCAAAGGTGACTTCTACACTGGTTCCGGCCATGGCATTGATTTATTTCCTCGGTGCTTTATTTGTGATCTTTACCAATTTCAGCAACATAGGACCTTCTTTTGCTTCAATTTTTGCTGATGCTTTTACCGGCAGCGCTGCAGTGGGGGGGTTCCTGGGAGCCGGTTTCGCGTTCACCTTCAATAAAGGTGTGAACAGGGGACTTTTTTCCAATGAGGCCGGACAGGGTTCTGCACCTATAGCTCACTCTGCAGCTAAAGCTCATGAACCTGTTTCGGAGGGTATGGTAGCCATTCTTGAGCCTTTCATTGATACCATAATTATTTGTACACTTACAGGACTTGTGCTGCTGTCTTCAGGTGTCTGGAATGATAAGATCTATAATCGTTTTGAAGACGCTGACATGGAAATTATCAATATGAATATTTCTGATGACTCTCAACAGGACATTACACAGCTCCGGGAGCATATTCATGGTAAAGATCCCCTGCCATTATTTACCGGAGAACTAAAGGTTGTTGAGGGACAAGTACAAAATGATGTAAGTTTTATTCATGCCCGCTCTCTGGCCGAAAATGTCGAAGTTAAGGTAGAGCAGGATCTCTTTACAGGGACATTGAATGTTGTGAACGGAAGCTTGCAGGATAATGAAAAAACGGTAAGGGTCTGGGGAAATTCACTTATCCATAGTGCTCCATTGACAACAGAAGCATTCAATCATAGCTTTTTGGGTAATTACGGACAGTACATTGTTTCCATCGGTTTATTGTTGTTTGCATTTTCAACTGCCATTTCATGGTCTTACTATGGAGGAAGAGCTGTTACTTATCTTTTTGGGACCCGCTGGGTAATGACCTACCGGGTTATTTACGTTATCGCATTCTTTTTCGCTGCTTTCACCGACACCACTATCGTATGGAATCTTTCCTATATAACGATTGCCATAATGACAATCCCTAATCTTTTCGGTTTATGGGTATTAAGGAAAGATATCAAAGCAACCATCAATCAATATTGGGTTGATTTCAGAAATGACTGGCCTGATGCAAGTCTTCCGCGAGGAGCGAGAAATAAGAAAGGATAATGCTTAAAGTGAGTTTGTGATTTAAACTGAAATTACCAGGTCGGACTGATATGAATATTCTAATATTTTTGAAGCCTGACAATATTCTCCACATGATGTGTATGGGGGAACATATCGACAGGTTGAACATCCGTAATTTTATATTTTGAACTGAGCAGCTCAAGGTCCCTGGCCTGGGTCGCAGGATTACAACTTACATATACAATCCTTTCCGGACTTGCTTTTAAAATTTGTTCAACAACGTTTTTGTGCATTCCTGCACGAGGAGGATCTGTAATTATCACATCGGGCTTTCCGTGCTTCGAAATAAATTCTTCATTAAGCATTTCTTTAATATCGCCGGAGTGAAAGGATGTATTCGTGATTCCGTTTATTTCAGAATTGATCTTTGCATCCTCAATCGCTTCCGGAACAGACTCAATTCCAACAACCTTTTTTGCATATCTGGCTATAAAATTTGCAATGGTGCCTGTTCCCGTGTATAGATCATAAACGATTTCATCCGGGTTTATTCCTGCATAATTTCTTGCGGTTTGGTAAAGAGCAAGCGCTTGTTTTGTATTGGTTTGAAAGAAAGACTTGGGGCCAATTTTAAATTTCAGACCCTCCATTTCTTCAATTATATGATCTTTCCCTTTAAATACCTTTACGTCCTGATCGTACAGGGTATCATTACCCTTTGAATTGATAACATACATCAAAGAATGAATACCGGGTATTTCATTGTCGATGTATTTCAATAGTTTTTCCCTCTCCTCTTTATTTTCCTGATAAAAGGATAGGATAACCATAATTTCTCCCGTTGAAGAAGTTCTGATAATCAGGTTCCTTAGAAATCCTCCATGCTCTTTCGGATTAAAAAATTCAAGATCATTTTTAAGACTGTATTTCCTTATTGTGTTTCTTATTTTATTACTCGGATCGGGTTGTAGCCAGCATTTTTTAATATCTACAATTTTATCGAATAATCCGGGGACATGGAATCCCACTGCCCTCGTATCCTTAAATTCCTTTTCGGAGTCAACCTCTTCCTGGCTTAACCAGCGATGAGCAGAAAATGAGAATTCAAGTTTATTCCTGTAAAAAGTTTCATTTTCTGATTTAAGGATAGGGTTCACCTCGGGAAGTTCTATTTTTCCTATTCTTTTAAGAGTTTCTTCAACCTGATTTTGTTTTTTCTCAGCCTGGTATGAATAAGGAATATGCTGCCATTTACATCCTCCGCAAATGCCAAAATGTTCACAAAAAGGTTCCGTCCTTATCTCTGAGTATTTATGGAAGCGCTCTATTCTGGCTTCCATGTATTTTTTACGTTTTTTAAAGACCTTCAGATCTACAATATCTCCGGGAGCTGCAAATTTTGTAAAGATAACCTTATCATTAACCCTGGTAAGTGCTTTTCCTTCAGCACCAATATCGGTTATTTCGACTTTCTCAAAAAAAGGTAATTTTCTTCTTCCCACTTTTTCTTCTTTGTTAAAAGGAATCAATCTACTTCTACTTTGACAGATTAGGACGTTAGAAAAATTTTTCAATGTGTCAATGTGGAACTACATTAACTTCTAATTAATAATAAAAGGCTAAAAAGCATGCAAAGTTAGAGACAAAAATGGGAAAAAGTAGATATTTCTTAGATTTTCAAAACCTGAAATAATTATTCCTCAGATTCGATCAATTGAAGGAAATCTTCCATATCATTATTTGCAACGGTCATCTGCTCCTCGACCACTCCACCAATAGCTTTTGCCATAAGTGATGTATTCATCCTTGAATAATAGGTTTTTCCATCCGATTTCTGATAGAGCGCAATACGACAGGGCATCATATTGGATACAATTTTGGTCCCATCATTTGCAAGTATCTCTGCTGCCAGATCAGGATGGCACATTTCAATCACGGTAACTTTTTGAATGTCTTTTTTGCCGAATTTTATCATTGTAGCCTGAAGGTCATGTTTCATGGGGATTTTCCATCCCTTTTCTTCAACTGCTTCCTCCAGTATAGCAATGGATTCCTCGAAATTATATTTACTCTGGTTTTCCTTGAGAAACAAATCCGGACTTGATTTATAAAGGGCAAATCCGGTGACAAGACCACCAAGGATTAAACCTGTCAGAAAAAAAACTATTGAATTATTCATTTTGTAGGGTTATGTTTTGTTAATTCTTCGTTATAATTTCGCACTTCAATTTTACCATCGAAAGATAGAAGGTAGATTGTTAAATTATTTTAAAATTAACCATTGAAAAAAAAAATTGTTCAATAATATAGTATCTCATGATTTCAGTTGACAACATATCGGTGAGGTTTGGCGGCACAATTTTGCTGGATGAGGTTTCTCTTCAAATCGGGAATCGTGACCGCATTGGTCTTGTAGGAAGAAACGGGGCCGGTAAGACCACCTTGCTCAGGATTATCTCCGGAACTCAGGAACCCTCGGAAGGTAAAGTTGTAAGATCAAATGACACCACCATAGGTTATCTTCCCCAGCAAATGCAGCATATGGATGGAAAAACGGTTTACGAGGAAGCTGTGAATGCTTTTGAGGAAATCCTGTTAATGGAAAAGAAGATCGAGCGACTCAATCTCGAACTTTCAGAACGTGATGATTATGAGTCTGCTGAATATCTTAAGATCATCGATGAACTCACCACTCTAAATGAGCGGTTCGAGATGCAGGGAGGTTCAAGTTTGCATGCTGATGTTGAAAAAACATTAATCGGATTGGGATTTACTTCAGAGGATATGGAACGACAAACTTCAGAATTTAGTGGAGGGTGGAGGATGAGGATAGAGATTGCCAAGATCCTTTTACGAAAACCGGATCACATTTTACTGGATGAGCCTACGAATCATCTTGATATTGAGTCAATACAGTGGATCGAAGAATATTTGTCCAATTACAGCGGCAGTGTTATTATAATTTCGCACGACCGTGCTTTCCTGGATAAGGTTACCAATCGTACAATAGAAATAAGCCTTGGAAATTTAATAGACTACAGATTACCTTACTCAAAATTCATGGAGTATCGCGAGGAGAGACGTGAGCAGGAAATAGCCGCTTTCCAGAATCAACAGAAGATGATCAAGGACACAGAAGAGTTTATTGAGCGTTTTCGTTACAAAGCAACAAAGGCAGTTCAGGTTCAATCAAGAATAAAACAACTTGAGAAGCTGGAAAGGATTGAAGTAGAAGAAAAGGATGAGGCGAGAATGAATGTAAAATTTCCTCCCTCACCCCGTTCAGGCAGGGTTGTTTGTAAAACTGAAAAGCTTTCTAAATCCTATGGCGACAATCAGGTACTGAAGGACGTGGATTTCATTATTGAACGCGGGGAAAAAGTTGCTTTTGTCGGAAAGAACGGGGAAGGGAAAACAACTTTAATGAAAATCATAGCCGGGGTTCTTGATTACCAGGGAAGGATGAAAATGGGGCAGAATTTATCGACAGGTTATTTTGCCCAGAACCAGGATGAATTGCTGGATGATTCCAAAACAGTCTTTGAAACAGTTGATGCTATAGCTACAGGGGAGATTAGAACAAAGACGAGAGATATTCTCGGAGCTTTTCTTTTCAGTGGTGAGGATGTGGATAAAAAAGTTAAAGTCTTGTCAGGAGGGGAGAGGTCCCGGCTTTCACTTGCTCTTATGCTATTAAGATCAAATAATTTCCTATTGATGGATGAGCCGACAAATCATCTGGATATGCGGTCAAAAGATATCTTAAAACTTGCGCTGTCAAATTATGATGGTACATTAATTGTTGTAAGTCATGACAGAGATTTCCTGGACGGGCTTGTTGATAAGGTTTATGAATTCAGAAATAAAAACATTAAAGAACATCTGGGAGGGATCCGGCAATTCCTTGAGCGGAGGAAGGTGGATTCATTGAGAGATCTGGAAAAGAAATCCAAAACCCAGTCAGAAAACAAGGATAACGGAGATTCGGTAAATAAATTACGGTTTGAAGAAATGAAAGATCTTGATCGTAAGCTCCGGAAAGTGGAAAACAGGTTGGGAAATATAGAAAAACATATTGAACAGTTGGAAATTGAACTGGAAGAAATGGATAAGCTTCTTTCAAAACCTGAAAACATTGATAATAGTGATTTATTTGAAAGCTATGGAAAGGTGAAGAATAAAATTGATCTTAGAATGAAAGAATGGGAATCTGCTCATATTGAACTTGAAAAATTGAAAGAAGAGAGATTTTAAGTAATTTAGTGAAATTATGATTCGAAAAATTAATATATCACCGTCCCTGTTATTAATTGTACTTGTAATGGGAATGTTTTCCTGTCGGGCACCGCAAACCATACAAAGGATGGACAGGAATATGGCTGATATTTACAATCCCAGCCGAAGCAGTTTGCATCCTGATTTTAATATTCATCACATCAATGATTCAAGTACGGTTGTATATTTGAGGATATACCCTGCAGAGCTGCTCTTCAATCAGGCAAATGAAACGGGTGATTACCTGGCTTATATGACCATAAGATTTTATCTTTTCGAAGTCGGGAATAATAATAATTTCAAGGCAGTGAATGATTCTGCATCTATCACTAAAGTTTTGAACAGGCGGGAAGTTCGGAATAGTTACTTTTCGGCCTTGCCTCTTAAAGCCAAAAACGGAAAACGATACACTGTCAGAATAGATGTGGAAGATGAAAACCGGGGGACGGAGACACGGAATTATCTGGTTGTAGATAAGCGTCACCCGATGAACGATCAGAATTTCAGGGTATTATCGGTAAATACCGGATATCCTTTATTTACGAGGAATTTTACAGGAGATGAGAAATTCCGTATCTCTTTTAACAGGATGGGATACGATAGCATTTATGTTGATTACTATGACATGGACCGTACTCTTCCCCGGCCAATTTTCTCTTCCGCTCCTGACATTCCATTACAGGAGTATCCTGATTCTGCATGGGTTCTGCCCTACAGTGACACCATGCAATATTCTCTTCATTTACCGGGGATCTACAAATTTAAAATGGAGAAAGGGCTGGATAAAGGTTTGAGCCTGTTTAACTTCGGAAAGAGTTTTCCCCGTTCCAAAACCACAGATGATTTGCTGGCTCCACTGGTTTATCTTACTTCATCAGCAGAATTCCGGGATTTACGTATGGAACCCAACAGAAAACTGGCTATCGATAATTTTTGGCTGGAAGCAGCCGGAAATATGGATGATGCAAGGGAACTGATCCGGGTGTATTATAACCGGGTGCTTTATTCAAATCTGTACTTTTCTTCCTTTAAAGAAGGATGGAAAACCGACCGGGGGATGATTTATATGATCTTTGGACCACCGGATATTCTCGAAAAATTTCCCGATCAGGAGAAATGGACCTACCTGACATCCCGGTCCAGGAGCCCTGTGGAGTTTTTATTTAACAGACGAGAAAACCGGTTTTCGAATAATAATTATGTGCTTGACAGGAAAAGCAGCTCTACCTCTTTATGGGCAGAAGCAGTAAATAGCTGGAGAGAAGGAGAAATTTATTCATTGGATTATTAAGATTAAGTGAAAAAGGCAAAAGATTTTATTTTCGGGATCCACTCAGTTACAGAAGCCTTGAAATCTGGAAAGGAACTGGACAGGGTGCTGTTTGCAAGAAAAACAGAATCAGAAACACTCCAGGAGTTATTCAGCCTGGTAAGGGATAAGGGAATCCCTTTTCAGTTCGTCCCTTTCGAAAAACTTAATAAGATAACCAGGAAAAATCATCAAGGGGTGATCGCATTCATTTCTGAGATTAGCTATTTTCCATTTAATGAATTGATTACCAGAATTTATGAAAGTGGCAATGATCCTTTATTACTAATTCTTGACGGCATTTCAGATGTAAGAAACTTTGGGGCTATTGCACGTTCGGCCGAGTGTCTTGGGTTTAACGGAATTATCATACCTGAAAAAGGAGCAGCACGTGTAAATGCCGATGCTGTTAAAACTTCAGCCGGCGCGCTTATGAATATTCCTGTTTCACGAGTGAAATCTCTTCCAAATGCAATTAAACAGATGAATGATTCCGGGATAAGGGTATATGCTATCACGGAAAAGACAGAGGAAAAAATTTTCAATGCCGGAATGAACGGTCCATTGGCTCTTTTAATGGGGAGTGAAGATAAGGGGATCTCTGATAATCTTCTTTACCTCTGCGATGAAGAGGTCTCGATACCCATGAAAGGTAAAACAGGATCCTTAAATGTTTCTGTAGCCGCTTCAATATCTATGTATGAAGTGGTGCGGCAACGCCATCAGGATTAATCCAATGGCAACTGGCGGTTGAATGATTCTTCAAGTGAGATAAATGTTTCTGTTCTTGCGATGCCCGGGATTGCCTGAAGTTTATCGACCAGTACATGTTTGAGGTCTTCATTGTTTTTGGTGTAGACTTTAATGAAGATGCTGTAATTTCCTGTGGTGTAATGACATTGAACAATTTCTGGAATATCTTTAAGCTTTTTAACCACTTCCGGGTATAAACTGGCACTCTCAAGAAAAATGCCCATATAGGCGCAGGTGTGAAATCCAATCTTTTTAGGATCAATTATGAATTCCGACCCTGTAATAACCCCAAGCTTGGATAATCTTTGTATCCGCTGGTGGATGGCGGCACCGGACACATTACATTCGCGAGCAACTTCCAAATAAGGGATTCTGGCATTCTGTGTGATAAGAGAAAGGATCTTTTTATCCAGGTCGTCAATAAACAAATTATCTTCCATATCAAAGGCTAAATTTTAGTTTTATTTTGTTAGTTATTTATCAATTAGATGGTAAAAGCCGGTAAATAAAAAGCAAACACTCCGTTTTTACTAAATTGGAGATAATGCATCGAAAATATAGTTAAATGTAAGCCAGGTTTTATATTTAATTTCGAAATGTAAATGTAAGCAAATAATTTCTGATTTTTTTTACAATGCTTGAAAAGCTATTCTAAAGCATAAAAAATATCTTGTTAAAGGTTTGGAAATCCTTGTAAACTCTGAATATCGATTTAGTCAGTCTTCTTTGTTTCAAGAAACTGCTGAAAATCGCTTCCCGAAGGATTCTGAAATACATGGAGGTCGAAATATTCAAGAGCTGCAAGAATATGATCAAAGATGTCGGCTTGAACGGATTCGTATTTCGCCCATTCCTGCTCTTTGCTGAACACATAGATTTCTATAGGGATACCTGTTTCTGTGGGTTGAAGATGACGGACCAGGAAAGTCATTTCGTTTTGAATCTTCGGATGTTTTTTGAGGTAAGCTTCCATATATTTTCGAAATACTCCCAGGTTTGTCATTCTGCGTCCGTTAACCGGCATTGATGAATCGACATGGTGTTCTTCATTGAATTTATTGATTTCTGCTTCTCTTTCTTCAATGTATGGAAGGATATGCTGGATTTTCTTTAATTCCTTTTTCAGTTTTTCATCCAAAAATCGAACACTTCTCATGTCAATATTTATGGACCTTTTGATCCGCCTTCCGCCCGATTCTTCCATTCCTTTCCAGTTATTGAAAGATTCAGTTACCAGGGCATAGGTCGGAAAGGTACTGATAGTTTTATCCCAGTTTTGAACTTTAACGGTATTGAGGCTGATTTCGATTACCGGACCGTCTGCTCCACGACTTGGCATAGATATCCAGTCGCCGGGTTTTACCATATTATTGGCAGAAACCTGAACACTGGCTACAAGCCCGAGAATGGTATCCTTGAATACCAGTAACAATACTGCTGCAAGTGCTCCAAGTCCGGCAAGTAGATTAAGTACAGGAGTATCCGAAAGAATGGATATTAACAGTATGGTACCCAGAAAATATAGGAATATTTTGACTACCTGCAGGTAGCCTTTAATCGGTTTTTCCTTCGAAATAGGGAAGGTGAGATAAATCTCGTGTAAAGCACTTACAAAGGAATCGAGCACCAGCACAGTGATGATGATCATATAGATCTCTGTGATTAACTTTATAAAATCGACAATTCCTACAGGATCAACTGCATAACCAATGCTAACATTGATTACCAGCGCCGGTGCAATGTGGGCGAGGCGATTGAAGACTTTCTTTTCAAAGAAAATATCATCCCATTTTGATTTTGTCCGCCGGGCATAACCTTTTAATGTAGTGACAATAATTCTTTTACTTACCCTGTCAGCTAAATAAGCAAGAATGAATATTATACCGATAATGATCAGACTTTCGATAAGATCGGCATTTTCCTGGCTTAGCCCGGTATTGACCAAAAGATTGTTTAACTGTTCAATCCACTTTTCAATCATTGACAGATGTGTTTGTTTTTCGTCAGCGAAATTATAATTTTACTTCATATCAAAAAAGAATTTCTTTCAAGTCTTTTAAATTCAGTAATTCCAAAAATATGCGCAGTATTGTTTTAAGCATTTTGATAATAATTTCATATAAGCTTTATTCTCAATCCGGATTTGATCGATTTTTTTCAGGCGAAACAATGAGGATGGACTTTGTACTTGCCGGTAATCATTCTCAAACACATGCTTATTATTTCGATTTGTCCCGAGAAATAAAATGGACCGGAAGTTCGAATTTTAAAGAACCCTATGTAAATGGAAATTATTTCATAGAGCTTTACCATCCGGATGTTGATTCGGTTGTCTATATCAAGTCCTTTAATACACTTTTTGGTGAATGGCAGACCACAACTGAGGCCAAAACTGAAAACAGGGCGTTCCAGCAAACGGTTTATTTCCCATCTCCACTCAATCCTGCTATTTTGAGGCTTTACAAAAGAATAGACAGGAATGATGCCAGGAAATTACTTGAGGTAAATATCAATCCGGATGATTTTCTTATCCCTTTCAACCCGGAAGTCCCTGAATATACAACAATATGGAAAAGCGGAGATCCTGAAGAAAAAGCTGATCTTGTATTTGTTGCGGAAGGTTATACTGCTGAAGAAAAAGATAAGTTTTTTAATGATGTTGAGCGCTTTACAAATTATTTATTCAAGCTAAAACCATTCACAAAAAATAAAAATGAATTTAATATTCATGCAGTTTATTCGCCATCTTCAGCATCCGGAAGTGATAATCCCGGTAAATCCAGGTGGAAATCCACACCTGCAGAAACAGGTTTCTATACTTTCGGCAGTGAGCGTTATCTCACCAGTTCTGAATACTGGAAGATTTGTGATCTTGTGACCAATGTTCCTCACGACCATATATTGATATTGGTGAATACAGATAAATATGGGGGAGGTGGGATCTATAACCATTACAGTGTATTTACCTCGGATCACTCCCTTTCCAGGATTGTTTTCGTTCATGAATTTGGGCATGGTTTTGCCGGACTGGGAGATGAATATTATAATTCAGAAGTTGCTTATGAAAGTTTTTATTCCCTCGATAGGGAACCATTTCCGCCAAATCTCACCACACTGGTCAACTTTGAATTAAAATGGAAAGATATGGTTCAAAAGGATGTTCCTATTCCCACTCCTGAAAAGCAGGAATATGAAAACAGGGTAGGCGCATTTGAGGGAGGGGGATATGTTTCAAAGGGTGTTTATCGGCCCCAGATGAAATGTCGGATGAAATCAAACGATGCTGATGATTTTTGTAAAGTCTGCCGGAAAGCACTGGAAAAAATGATCCTGTATTATACAGAAGAAGAATAAACAATTCATGAAATATTTCGTATACTGGCGACTGAAGGCCTGGCTGTCTTTGTTTAACATAATATTATATACATTCTAAAAGTTAATATAATCGATCTGTTATTTTTATTAGCTTTGAAGGCAAAGCATAATTATACCTGTGAGTCGTTTTTCGCAAGAGGAAATAATTGATGGACTAAGGCGCCGGGATAACCGGATCCTTAAGTACATTTACAAGCACAATTATACAGCCATTCATCACCTTGTTCTTACCAACAGCGGGACTGATGAAGATGCCAAAGATGTCTTTCAGGAATCACTGATGATTGTTTTTAAAAATATCCGTTCCAAAAAGAATTTTAAACTGGAAAGTAGTTTTCAAACCTATATTTACTCCATTGCAAGGCTATTATGGTTAAAGAATCTGCGAAATAAGAGTAATGAGAATAATCTGAAAGAAAACCATCCTTTTATCCAATTTGAAGACCCGAAACCCTTTAATGAAGAAGATCTGAGATACGCAGTATACCAGAAGGCTTTTGGAAAGTTACCACAGGATTGTAAAGAGATCCTTAAAATGATGAACGATGGAATCTCACAGAAGGAAATTGCTGAAAAACTGGGATTCAGAAGTGAAAATTATATTGCTAAAAGAAAACATTACTGCAAGGAGTATCTGATAACAAAAATCAAAGAAGATCCTGAGTTTGATCAGGGCTGATCGCTGGTCTTTCTTTTTTCAATCTTTCTGTATCTTCGGTAGTAAAACCATAGCAATGGCAGGGGAAGCAGAAGGATTCCAACATTCATCATATGGACAACACTTTCCTTGAGATAAATAGGGCTGGTATCACCCACAAGTACGAAGCTCGACCAGAAAAAGGGATTTGATTTCAAATGATCTGCATTAGCCAGAAAATCAATTTTTGATCTTCTTAAAGCTTCATTCTTGGAAAATCCTTTATCCAGGTAATAATAGAATCTTTCCATTATTTCCACCGTGGAATTATCCGCCACTTCCCATAGTGTCATCAAAATACTTGGACATCCGGCATAGGCAAATCCACGTGCAAGACTCTGGATACCTTCGCCTTCCTGTAGCTCTCCAAACCCGCTGTTACAGGAACTGAGCACTGCCAGATCAGCATTGATTTGCATGTTATAAATCTCATAGGTATGTAAAAAACCATCCTCAATTGTATCCACCATCTGGGTGAAAGCAAGCTTGGAATAAAGCGGGTTTTTATCATCAAGTATAGTATGCATGGCCAGATGCAATACCTTGTAATCAGATGCAAACTCCTTAAATCTTGTTTCCGTTGCATCCAGGTCTTCATAAACATCAGCACCCATAAAGCTGGATATCTTTCTTACCTCTTCTTTTACACCGGGAATTCTGATTAATTCTTCCCGGTCGCTCTGCCGTAAGAGTTCAAAACCTATATTTTGTGCATTAATATTGGAATAAGAAGGGGCAAAAGCAAGAATATCTTTCCGGGTTTTTTTCTTGGTTTTCGATTCTGTAAAGTGAACAGTTGCTGAAAAAGAATTACTGAATCCATGATCGAGCACCAGGTAGGGCAGATGGTAATAATTAAACTTGTTGCCATCTACAGGCCGGGTAAGCAAAGCTTCAAACGAAACATAGGAAATTTCTCCATCCGGCACCAGGATAATATTCTTATCTTCAATGCTTGTTTCAATGGGATGAATTAAAATCTTATAAAGTTCATGTGCCTTTTCTACATAATGTTTAAAAGTCTCTCTTACTCCGTAGGAAAAACTTTGATCTGTAATTATATTATAATAATCCAGGCAGAGTTTCCGGAAACCCGTGTCGATCTTCTGCTGGTAAATCTCGGTTTTTTCATGTGAAATGACATAGGTGAAAAGCACACTGTCTGTTAGAGAATATTCCAGCAGCACTTCGTTTCGTTCCAGTTCTTTCTGTACTTCACCGGAACTCATCACTCTTGTGTCATATTTCAACCGGTAGTAATCAGGGTAATTGTTCTCAAAAAATTCAATTAACTGATCATGTTCCTGGTTTAATTTGAAGAGTGCATTTTCCCAGTTTTTTATTTTGTTTCTGTCAGGATTTTCCAGGTTTTCTTCTTCAAGGACAAACTCGGTGAAGGCGGAAATTTTTTGGATGATATCAGTCTCCTGTTTGATAAGGTCTGAAGGTATACCCCCATATTCCATTGCTTCCTCAGCTCTTAAGTTTATAAGCAAACTAAAAGCTTTAGCTCTCTCATTTAATTCAAAAGCTTTGCTTTTGTATTTTTCCTCACCGGTCTTTAAATATAAATCGAAGTTTATTATTTCAGCAATTTTAAAAAGCTCTGTTTCCGCTTCGCTTATGTAATACTTATGATTTTCATGATCATACTTCCATTTTAATTTTTCTATGAGAGAAAGGGTATAGTCTG